>NZ_JBVHQF010000002.1:164330-725209 GCF_055567555.1 Streptomyces sp. NPDC026522 | reverse complement strand
TGCTTTGGGGGGGGGGGGGGGGCCACGGTGGGCTGGGGTCCTGGATACGACCGCGGGCCCCGCCCCCCTTGGGGGGGGGGGCGGAAAACCAGCGGTCGTATACGGGGCGGGCTACTCCGGCGGGCCCACGTAGTTGTGCAGGCCCGGGACCGTGAGGTTGCCGCCGAACTGGCCGGCCTGGACGACCTTGACGTTCGTGAAGAACGCGAAGGGGACGTTCAGGGGCGGCGGGGAGTTCGGGGTGAACTCGATCGGGATCAGCCCGAAGAGGTTCCCCTTGAGGCTCTCGGTGTACATCGTCACCGTGCCGCCGCGGATCGTGGAGGTGGAACCCGGGCGGGACTTGAGGTGGGCGACGTTGCCCGTCTTGCCGACCGTCTGGTAGAGGTCCTTGATGTCCAGGGAGTTCGCCGTGAACTTGAGGACCTTCTTGGTCTTGCCGCCGGCCGTCTTCACCTCCACGATGCCCGCGTAGTAGAGGCCGTAGAGGGTCAACAGGGAGCTGTCGAGGTACCACGGCTCGTCCGGCAGGAGCGGGATGCCCTGTTCCAGGGAGGCGTCGGCGAGGGCCTTGGCGTCGTAGGTCGGACAGGGGAAGGGCTGCTTGCCGTCCGCGTCCTTCGTCGCCGAGGGAGATCCGGACGGGGAGGGCGAGGACGTCGGTTCGTCGTCGGCCGTCTTGCCCGTCTTGCCCGTCTCGTCCTTCGGCGTCCTGGCGGTGTCCTTGACGTCCTGCGGCAGTTCCTGGACCGAGGCGCCCGCCTTCTTGGCCGCCTCGCGGATCGCGTCCGCGGAAGGGTCCGGGGTGGGCGTGGCGGTCTTGGCGGGCGCGGGAGTCGTCGGGGTGGCCGGCTTCGTCGCGTCTTGGAGGGGCTTGGTGAGCCCTCCGACCAGGCCCGAGAGGGCGTCGCCGACACCCAGCGGGTCCAGCGGGTTCTTGGGCTTCGCCGCCGGCGCGGAGGCCGTGGGCGAGGCGGAGGCGGCCGGCGCCGGGCTCTGCTTCGTCGCGGGCTTCGCCGGCTGGGTGGCCGGCTTCGACGCCGACGGGGTCGGCCCGGGCTTCGGTGCCGCGCTCGCGCCGGGCGAGGCGGACGCGCCCGGCGAGGGCGAGGCGGAGGCGGAGGCGGAGGGCGAGCCGGACGGCGACGGGGACTCCGAGGGCGTGGGCTCGTCGGAGCGGGTCACGCACGGGCCGGGCGCGAAGGGGATGTCCTTGTCGTCGGCCAGGGCCAGCTTGGGGGCGAGCCCCATGCCGACGAACACGGCCGTCGGCATCGCCGCCAGCGCCATCGTCTTGCCGACGGGTATCTGGATCTTGTTCAGCAGCGACTTCCGGGGCGCCGCGTGCCGCGGACCCCTTCTTTCGCGGGACTCCGCGCCAGGGGCCACGCCCTGCTGCGTCTCGTCACCCCGCACTGTTCCTCCCGCCATCGGCGTGGGCAGTCGTCTCGCTCTGGTAAGCCGTTTCCATGCCGCGGGGGCCGGGGACGCCGCCCACGGGGGCGTCCGCGTACGCCTGCGCGTGGTCCGCCGCGCCGTCCGCCTCGGTTTCCTCCGGCCTGCCCGGCGCCCACGAGAGCGCGAGCGCGCCGCCGAGCAGCGAGAACAGGAAGCCGATGAAGAAGCCGCCGAGGTTGGACACCGGCAGGGACACCAGGGCGAGCAGGATCGACGCCACTCCGGCGAAGACCCGGATGCCCTGCTGGAACCAGAGGGCCACGCCGAGGGTCATCAGCAGGATGCCGATGATCAGCGAACCCGCGCCCGCGGTGGTCGCCATGGCGATGGTGATGTTGCCCAGCCGGAGGTCCGCGTAGGGGAAGTACGCGATGGGAAAACCGCCGATGAGAGTGAAGAGGCCCGCCCAGAAGGGCCGGCCACCCCTCCAGGCGCGGAAGCGGTAGTACACCACGGTGAGCCAAGCGTCGTCTGCGGCGCGAACCGGGGCCTGGGGGTTCATGGACAACAGCTCCCTGGAAACGGTGGTACGGAAAACTCTGTGGTGCTCGGCGGGACGGGCGGCGACGGCAGCCACCGCCCGCCTCTACCGGCTACCTGCCAGGAGTGACTACTTCTCGTCCTGGTAGCACGGCTGGTCACCGCTGAGCAGACGCAGCTTGAGGTCGGGCAGCGTGAAGGTGCCCGCCGTCGTCGCCCACGCCTTCTGGCGCACGTTCGTCAGCACGGCCTTCTTGGCGCGCTGCGAGAACAGGGCGCCGTTCGCCACCGTGCCGGCCTGCGGCGCGGTGGGGTGGGCGGCGTCGGCCGCCGCGTCCACCGCGACACCGATGTCGAGGTTGGTGAACGTGGCGTCGGTGTCGAGCTCGGCGACGTCCAGGTAGATGTTCTCCGCGACCGCCGGCTTGCCCTTGTTGCCGGTCTGGAGCTTCATCGTGATGGCGCCGAGGCCGGGGATCGGCGTGACCAGCGACTGGCACATGTTGGTGATCTCGGCGTGCCGGAACCCGGAGATGGTGACCGGGTGCGCCGCGTCCTTGCCGTCCAGGCCCTTGCCCTTGGCGACGCTGCCGTACTGCAGCAGGTCGTCACCGTCCAGCTTGTCGGCCGAGACCTTGAAGTCCTGGCCGGAGACGCTGAAGGACGCCGCCAGGGCGCCCTGCGCCAGACCCACACCGACCGCGGCCGTGGCCGCGATGCTCGGCACCATGACGAGCGCGAAGCGCTTCCATCTGGTCCCGCCACGAACCTGAGAACTCATCTTGTTCCTCCTTCTCGGACGTACATCTCCGGTCCGGGCCGTGCCCGTCCTGGGATGGGAGAAGTGCTACGTCCTCGGGAAGGAGCGCAAGCGGCCGAGCCGCGGCGGAGCCGCGTCGCGTACACCGGCGTTCACCCCCGAGCGACAACCACTGGGCCACGCGTTCGCGCAACCAGGAGGACAGGCTCCGCCGGTGCGGCGAAGACCCCCCTGTCCTACGGCCGGTGCCACTGCCACCGGCCGGCTCGGTGGGGACCCTGCACCGCGGCTCCGGATGAGCGGTTCTGCGGGAAGGACCGAGCGTCGCCGATCGTGGTCCATTCCAGGCCGGTACACAAGGGGGTTCGTTACTGGCGGGTAACGGCTGGATAACCGCAGTGCGGCACGCCGTCGTCGGGCAGCAACACAGGGTGTTACCCAGGGCCACGACAATGAGGAGGAAAGAGAACCAACCGGACAGATCGCGGGGTTCGATTTACTCGGAGTAACAGCAGCCGCTTTTACCAAGTTTTGGTAAAGTGCGGCCGCTGTTTATCTCCGTGTCAACAAATCGCCGGTGGCGTACCGCCGACGGCGGCCCGCCTAGAAGAGCACCCGGGCCAGCGCCGTCCGGGCCGCCGACACCCGCGGGTCGTCCGCGCCGATGACCTCGAACAGCTCCAGCAGCCGCAGCCGTACGGCGTCCCGGTCATCACCGAACGTGACCCGGACGGTGTCCACCAGACGGCCGAACGCGTCCTCCACGTGCCCGCCGACCAGGTCGAGATCCGCGGCGGCGATCTGCGCCTGCGGGTCCTTCGGGTTCTCGGCCGCCGCCGCGCGCACCGCCTGCGGGTCCATGTGCTGGACCCGGGAGAGCAGTTCGGCCTGGGCCAGGCCCAGCTTCGCCTCGGTGTTGCCCGGGTCGTCGACCAGTACGTTCTTGTACGCCTGCACCGCTCCGGCCAGGTCACCGGCGTCCAGCGCCACGACCGCCGCCTCCAGCAGCGCGTCGTACGGACCGGCGGCGGGCCGGTCGGCGGCCGCCGCGGCAGCCGGGGCGCCCTCGGCGGCCGGGTCCACCTGGAGGCCGAGCAGACCGAAGCGCTCCTCGGCGACCTGGACCAGCTGGGCCAGCGTCGCCCGGATCTCCTGCTCCGGGGCCGCGCCCTGGAACAGCGGCAGCACCTGGCCGGCCACCACGGCGAAGACCGCCGGGATGCCCTGGATGCCGAACTGCTGCATCAGCATCTGGTTGGCGTCGACGTCGATCTTGGCCAGCACGAGCCGGCCGTTCGCCTCGACGGTCAGCCGCTCCAGCAGCGGGCCGAGCTGCTTGCACGGCTCGCACCACTCGGCCCAGAAGTCGAGGACGACCGGAACCTGGTCGGAGAGGCGGATGACGGTGTCGTCGAAGGCGGCCTCGTCTACGTCGATGACGAGTGCGGAGGGCGGTACGGCGCCGGCGGTCGCGGCGCCCGCGCCGCCACCCTGCCGGGCCGCCTCGGCGCGCGCCTGCTCGGCCTTCGCCTTGGCGTCGGCGGCCGCCTTCACCGCGGCGAGGTCTACGACGCCGCTCATGGACATGTTTCTGGGCTGCATGCGTACATCCTCCCCCGTGTGCGCGCGCCGACGAAAAAGATCGGACAAGCCGGCCCGGAAATTCCCGCGCCGGTGTACCCCGTGCGGCGCCGGGTCCCCACCTGGCGCCTGTAGCTTCGCGTGGTTGTCGCTCTTACGCTACGAGCCGTAGCGTAACTCCCCGCTCCCTTCTCCTGACTGCCCCGGGGCCGTGATCTGAACCACAGCGATCGGGGTCCCGGGCTCTTGCCTACTGGCGGGTATGGTCTCGGCCATGCGCAACCCCAGCCCCGGCACCAGCTCCCCGCCCGGCCGCACCGGCCGCCCCCGCAGCGCGGCGGCGGACGCCGCGATCCTGGCGGCGACCCGGGACGCGCTGGTGGAGCTGGGCTGGTCGAAGCTGACCATGGGGGACGTCTCGGCCCGGGCCGGGGTCGCGAAGACCACCCTCTACCGGCGCTGGGCGGGCAAGAACGAGCTGGTGGTGGACGCGGTCGCGGAGCTCTTCGACGCGCTCGAACTCCCCGACCGGGGTTCGCTCGAAGCCGACATCGAGTACGTGGTGCTCCAGTTCGCGGAGCTGCTGCGGCGCCCGGAGGCCCGGACCGCCCTGATGGCGGTGGTCGCCGAGTCCACCCGGGACCCGGCGCTGCGCGACCGGATCCGGTCGGCGATCGTCGACCGGCAGAAACGTCTCGTCGTACTGGGCCGCGAACGCGCGCAGGCCCGTGGGGAACTCCCGTACGAGGAGGACGAGTCCCTCACCGGGCACACCACCGACCTGATATTCGACGTGATCGCGGGCACGGTGGTACACCGGGCGCTGGTCAGCTGCGAACCGGTGGACGAACTCTGGGTGGCCACCTTCACCACCCTGCTGATGCACGGCCTGCGCGGCCCGTTCGGCGGCTGACCGCCCCGCCCGGGCCGCCATTTCCCTCAGCGGGGTCCCGCCCGGCGGATCCGCTCGGACAGCTCCTGCGACCGCGGGTTGTGCCCGGGCCAGGGCCGCCGTCGGCCGGGCCAGGTCGCCCAGCGCAGGGCGTCCGCCTCCGCGGCGGGCCGCAGCCCGGCCGCGATGAGGGCGCCCCGGGCCGCTTCCGCACCGGCCGTCCGGTAGCCGATGTCCCAGGCGTCCACCTCGTACACGCCGCCGTCCGTGAGCAGCACCGCAGCCGCGACCCCGTCCAGCCCCAGCTCGATGCCCGCCCGGACTGCCGGAAGGAACTCCGCGGGCAGCCGTTTCTCCGGAACCAGGTTCAGCACCTCCGTCCGGCCGTCCGGGCCGGGCGGCTCGAAGTCGGCCCGGAGGTACGCGTAGTACCCCCCGCAGCCGCCCTTGTTCATCACCACGCGCGCGCTGACACCCCGTACGGGAACAGGAAGGCCGGTCATGCCCGCCACCGTAGGGCGATCACGACCGGCCGTTCCACACCTTTGCGAGCGGGCCCGGGGTCCGGGCCCGCCCGCCTCAGAAGCCGGGCGGCTCGGTGTACGTGCCCCACTCGTCCCGCAAGGCGTTGCAGATCTCGCCCAGCGTGGCCTCGGCGCGCACCGCGTCCAGCATCGCCGGGATCATGTTCGAGCCGTCCCGCGCGGCGGCCAGCATGGCCTGGAGCGACCGCTCGACCTTCGCCGCGTCGCGCCGCTCCTTGCGCTCCGCCAGCTCGCGCACCTGGACCCGCTCGACCTCGTGGCTGACCCGGAGGATCTCCAGGTCGCCGGTGACCGAGCCGTGGTGGACGTTGACGCCGACGACCCGTTTGTCGCCCTTCTCCAGCGCCCGCTGGTACTGGAACGCCGACTCGGCGATCTCGCCGGTGAACCAGCCGTCCTCGATGCCGCGCAGGATGCCCGAGGTGATCGGCCCGATCGGGTGCTGCCCGTCCGGGTGGGCGCGCAGGCCGCGTTCCTTGATCTGCTCGAAGATCTTCTCCGCGTCGGCCTCGATGCGGTCGGTGAGCTGCTCGACGTACCAGGAACCGCCCAGCGGGTCCGCCACGTTGGCGACCCCGGTCTCCTCCATCAGCACCTGCTGCGTGCGCAGGGCGATCTCGGCGGCCTGCTCGCTGGGCAGCGCGAGGGTCTCGTCGAGGGCGTTGGTGTGCAGCGAGTTGGTGCCCCCGAGGACGGCCGCGAGGGCTTCGACGGCGGTCCGTACGACGTTGTTGTAGGGCTGCTGGGCGGTGAGGGAGACGCCGGCGGTCTGGGTGTGGAAGCGCAGCCACATCGCCTTCTCGGACTTCGCCCCGTACACCTCCTTCATCCAGCGGGCCCAGATCCGGCGGGCGGCGCGGAACTTGGCGATCTCCTCGAAGAAGTCGAGGTGCGCGTCGAAGAAGAAGGAGAGCCCGGACGCGAAGTGGTCCACGTCCAGCCCGCGGGAGAGGCCCAGCTCCACGTACCCGAAGCCGTCGGCGAGGGTGTACGCCAGCTCCTGCGCGGCCGTCGCCCCGGCCTCGCGGATGTGGTAGCCGGACACCGACAGCGGCTTGTAGGCCGGGATGCCGTTCGCGCAGTACTCCATGAGGTCGCCGATGAGGCGGAGGTGCGGCTCCGGTTCGAAGAGCCACTCCTTCTGGGCGATGTACTCCTTGAAGATGTCGGTCTGGAGCGTGCCGTTGAGCAGGGCGGGGTCGACGCCCTGCCGCTCGGCGGCGACCAGGTACATGCAGAACGCGGGCACGGCCGGTCCGCTGATGGTCATGGACGTGGTGACGTCGCCCAGCGGGATGTCCTTGAACAGGACCTCCATGTCGGCGGCGGAGTCTATGGCGACCCCGCAGTGGCCGACCTCGCCCAGCGCGCGGGGGTCGTCGGAGTCGCGCCCCATCAGGGTCGGCATGTCGAAGGCGACGGAGAGCCCGCCGCCGCCGGCGGCCAGGATCATCTTGTAGCGCTCGTTGGTCTGCTCGGCGTTCCCGAACCCGGCGAACTGCCGGATGGTCCAGGTCCGGCCGCGGTAGCCGGTGGCGTGCAGGCCGCGGGTGAAGGGGTACTCCCCCGGCCAGCCGATGCGCTCGAACCCCTCGTACGAGTCGCCGGGGCGGGGCCCGTAGACGGGGTCGACGTCATCTCCGGAGAGCGTCGTGAAATCGGCCTCGCGCTTGCGGGCCTTGTCGTACCGGGCCTGCCAGCGGCGGCGGCCCTCCTCGATGGCGTCAGCGTCCATACCCATGAATTTACTAGGACGTCCTAGTAAATGTCGATGGCAAACCCCCGGGAGTCCTCCCGGGGATCTGCTGGATCGGTCGTGGCGCGAGCGGTGCGCTGGGCGCGGGCAGTCCGGGGCGGCCCTAGGCGCGGGCGGTGGCGAGGCCGTCGGTGACCAGCGGCTCGATCTCCGCGCGGACCTTGCGCTCGACGAAGAACGCGGCGAGCGGGATGGTGCCGCTGGCCAGGACCCAGATCATCTTGCCGAAGGGCCACTTCGCCTTGGAGCTCAGGTCGAAGGCGAAGACCAGGTAGATCATGAAGAGCACGCCGTGGATCTGGGAGACCACCAGGGTCAGGTCCGCGCCCTTGTCGAATCCGTACTTGAAGATCATGCAGGTGCAGAGCACCAGCAGCATGACGGCAGTGGCGAAGGCCATCACCCGGTACCGGGTCAGCACGCTCTTTTTCATGCCACCGAGACTAGCCGTCCGATATGCGCGATCTTGACCGGGGGCCCGGTGCCCGCGCTGTGACACCGCGCACCCCGCGCGGTCTCATTTCTCGTCGAAGTCCCCGGCCGCCACCCGCAGCGGCCGCAGCAGTGCGAAGATCTCGGCGCACTCCTCGGCGTCGTACGCGCCGAGCCCGAAGTCGATCTCCATCAGGTCCCGGGTGGCGGCCTCGACGACCTCGCGGCCCTTCTCGGTGATCGAGGCGAGCGTCCCGCGGCCGTCGTTCGGGTTCGGGCGCTTGTCCACCAGCCCCGAGCGCACCAGTCGGTCGACGGTGTTCGTCACCGAGGTCGGGTGGACCATCAGGCGCTCGCCGATCTTCGACATCGGCAGCTCGCCCGCCTGCGAGAAGGTGAGCAGCACCAGCGCCTCGTAGCGGGCGAAGGTCAGGCCGTACGGCTTCACCTTGGCGTCGACCTCGCCGAGCAGGATCTGGTGCGCCCGCATGATCGAGGTGATGGCGGCCATCGAGGGCACCGGCCCCCAGCGCTGCTGCCAGAGCTCGTCGGCGCGGGCGATGGGGTCGAAGGGAAGGCTGAGCGGTTTGGACACCCAGCAGACCCTACCGGGCGGTCATTTGGCGGTCAGCCCCGTCTCACGCTTCGGCCCCCGCACGGGTTCCGCCGTGGCCCGCAGCCGGGCGAGGAGCAACAGGACCACGGCGGTGCCGAGCACGCCCGAGCCGGTGACGACGACGTGCACCGGCCAGAACTCGGCGGCCACCCCGGCCAGGGCCATGCCCACGCCCTGGAGGGTCATCAGCCCCGTGCTGAGCAGGGTCATCGCCCGGCCGCGCAGCTCCTCGGGCACGGCGTCGAGGTACATCCGGTCGAGGCCGAGGGTGTACGCGTGCGCCAGGCCGGCCAGCAGCAGCGCCACCAGGACGCCCGGCACCCCCGGCCGCAGCGCGTACCCGAGCAGCGGCAGCAGCCCGACGGAGGCGAGCGGGGCCATGATCCGCGAACGCGTTCGGGCGGTGAGGGCGGAGCCCGCCCACAGTTCACCGGCGATGGTGCCGACCGGCAGCGCGCACAGCATCAGCCCGAGCAGTGCCGGGCCGGCGCCGATGCCGTCGGCGTAGGGGGCGAGCAGTGCCTCGGGGACGACGGCGAAGACGGGCGGCAGCCAGAACAGCAGGATCAGCGCCCGCCTGCGGCGGTCCCCGAAGACGGCGCCGAATCCGGCGAGCGGCGTACTGCGGGCGGTACCCGCACCGGTGCGGGCGGGCCGGTCCGCGGTGCCGAAGCGCAGCAGCAGCGCGGAGGCCAGCAGTCCGGCGGCGGTGAGGGCGAGCGCGCCGCGCGGAGCGAGCACGGTGAGCAGGAGCCCGCCGAGCCCGAAGCCGGCGAGCTGCGCGCTCTGCGCCACCATGCGCAGCAGCGAGCGGCCGAGTACGAACGCTTCGCCGGGTCCGAGGACGTCGGCGAGGGAGGCGTTGCGGGTGCCCTGGAACAGCGGTGCGACGAAGGCCATGGCGCAGCGCAGCACGAGCAGCCCCGCGACCGGGGTCCCCGGCAGGACCATGGCGGCCGCGCAGGCCGCGCAGACGAGGTCGCAGGTGACGAGCACGCGCCGGGCGGGGTGGCGGTCGGCGATCCCGGCGAGCAGGGTGCCGCCGAGGACGTAGGGGAGGAAGCCGAGCGCGAAGGTGAGCGCGCTCATCAGGGGTGAGCCGGTGACGCGGTAGACGAGGACGGTCAGCGAGATCTCGGCGACGACGAGGCCGAGTACGGACATCAGGTGCGCGGCGAAGACGGCGCGGAACTCCCCGCCCGCGAGGACGGAGCGGTAGCCGGGGGCGGTGGTCTGGTCGACGGATGCCATACGCACACCCTGGCCGGTGGCGCCCCGCGCCGGCAGGGATTCGCCCGGGCCCGAATCCTGTGCGCGCCCCGGGGAGGGAACCGGACACTGGGCGGATGGCCTACCGCTTCCGCTTCGACCCCGTGGACCTGCTGCGCTGCCGCTTCTCGCTCTCCCCCCGCTGGGAGACGCAGGAGGCGGTGCGAGTGCTGCGCGACGCGCGCCGCCAGGCGTACCACCTGCCTTGGCTGCGGCGGATCCGGGCAGCGGCGGACGCGCTGGACCTACGGCCGCTGTGGCTGCTGATGCCCCGCAAGGGACACCATCCGGACTTCCTCAGCCCGCCCCCGCTCGGCCCCTCGGTCACCATCGGGGAGGAGCTGGCCCGGGTCCGCGCCGCCGATCCCGGGGCGGCGGGCGAGGAGCTGCGGCGCTCCCTCGCCTGCACCCCGGGGGCCCTGGACAGCGAGCTCGGGCGGCGGATGCTGGAGGATCCCGCGCGGGCCGTACAGGAGCTGGCCGACCTGCACGAGCGGGCCTGGGAGGCACTGATCGCCCCGCACTGGCCGCGGCTGCGGGCCCTGTTGGAGGCCGACGTCCTCTTCCACTCGCGGCGGCTGGCGGCGGGCGGCCTGGAGGCGCTCTTTGACGGACTGCACCCCGACCTGAGCTGGGCGGAGGACACCCTCACCGTCGAGCACGCCGTGCACCACGAACGCCGCCTGGACGGGCAGGGCCTGTTGCTGATGCCGAGCGCGTTCGTCTGGCCGGAAGTCGTCGGCGGCTACGACCCGCCGTGGCAGCCGACGCTGGTCTACCCCGCCCGCGGGATCGGCGCGCTGTGGGCGGCCCCGACGGAGGTCACCCCGAGCCCCTTGGCCGCCCTGCTCGGCCGGGTGCGGGCCGACATCCTGTGCGCCCTCACCGAACCCGCCTCCACGACGGCCCTCGCCGCCCGGCTGGGCCTGGCCCCGTCCACCGTCTCCGAGCATCTCGGGACCCTGCGGGCGGCGGGCCTGCTGATCGCGGCCCGCCACGGCCGGCAGGTGCTCTACGAACGCACCCCCCTGGCCATCGCCCTGGCGGGAGGCGGTCCGACCTGATCGGCGGCGCAAGTGTCGCGGCCCTGGTGTTGTGCCCGGTCCGCTGCCCACCCTTCGCCCCGAGGAAGCCGCCGGATGCCAGGCCGTCGACGCAGCACCCGCCCCCGCGCCAGCGCGCCCGGCTACGGGCAGCACCCCGGGGGCCCGGCCCGAGCCCGCGCCGCCCGAGCGTTCCGGCTCCGCTCCGTCGGCCACCGCCGCCGCGGGCTCGTGCGGGGAGACGTTGTGCCGCCGGTTCCACGGGCACAGGCCCACCTGGAGGGCCGCCGTGTCGGTGTAGAGCATCAGCCACACCTCGGAGGACACGCCGGTGCCGGAGGCGCCGAACCACAGGAACAGCACGCAGCTGAGGTGCCGAGCAGCCAGTTGACGGCCGTCATGGGGTAGTAGAGGGGCATTGGGGTGCAGTTGAGCCAGCCCTCGGTGATGGCGTCGTAGAGCCCGCCGATCTGGCGCCGGGCGCTGATCCGCACCGCGTTGTTTAGAGCGCCTTGACCTCGGGGTCGTCCCCCTCGTCCAGCCGCCAGACGTCCAGCGGCCCGTCGTGGCGGACGCGCACCGCGCCGCGGAGGGTGGCCCGCACCCTCTCCAGCGGCTCCTTGCCGCGGACGTACGTCGTCCGGAACGCGACGCGGGTGCCGGGTTCGGCGGGTCCCCGGACCGGGTCCCGGGCGGCCATCGTGGCGTGGGCGACCGACACCACGTTGACCAGCGCGAACAGCATGATCAGCCCGATGGGGCCGGGCATCACCGCGTCGAGGCCGACCAGCCGGCGCTCGCCGCCCTCGCGGACGGTCCAGTGGGTGGGCCAGACCAGGTAGAGCAGCAGTGCGGCCGCGGCCACCGGCGCGGGCGGCGCGCGGGCATGCGAACGCCCCCGGCCGGCGGGCCGGGGGCGTGGGCGCGAGCAGCGGGGCGGAGGCGGGATCAGCCCTCGGCGAGGTGCCGTTCGACCGTCTCCACCTTGGAGGTCATGCCGTCGGTGACCCCGGGGCGGACGTCGGCCTTCAGGATGAAGGAGACCCGGGGCGCGCGTGCCTCCACGGCCGCGACGGCGCGCCTGACCACGTCCATCACCTCGTCCCAGTCCCCCTCGACGGTGGTGAACATGGCGTCGGTCCGGTTCGGCAGGCCGGATTCCCGTACGACGCGGACCGCGTCGGCGACGTACTCGCCGACTTCCTCCCCCACGCCCAGCGGCGTCACCGAGAACGCGACGATCATGCCTGCGCCGCCTCGCGCGCCCGGGCCGCGACCACGCTCTCGGCCTCGTCGCGCTTGAGGATCCGGTCGCCGTAGAGACCGCCGAAGGGCACCAGGGCCAGCAGGAAGAAGATCGCGGCCTTCTTCAGGGGCCACTTGGCCCGGTTCCACACGTCCAGCAGGAAGATCACGTACAGGACGAAGAGGATGCCGTGCAGGGCGCCCAGCGGCATCACCAGGTTGATGTCCGAGATCCGGCTGAGCAGCGAGCCGAAGATCAGCAGGGCCGGGAACGAGAGCGCCTCCGGTACGGAGACGAGGCGCAGCCGGTGCAGGGCGGAGGCGGTCTTGATGTCCACGGGGAACCTTCGGGGGGGTCGAGGCATGGTCCGAGCCAGTGTCTCAGCCGACCGGGGAGATCTTGACCGGGCCCCTGGCCGTCCGGCCCCCAGCCACCCGGGAGACGGCCCGGTTGGCGGATATCGGGCAGGGCGCCCTGTTCGCCCCGGCCCGGTGCGGATACCTTCTCTCCGTGGCTCAGTTCCGACTCCAAGGCAGCAAGGTGCTCGCCGTCGACCTGACCGGGGACGCCGTGAAAGCGAAAAACGGCTCCATGGTCGCGTACGACGGCCAGATGGCCTTCAAGAAGATGACCGGCGGCGGCGAAGGCCTGCGCGGCATGGTGACCCGCCGGCTGACCGGCGAACAGATGTCCGTGATGGAGGTGCAGGGGCACGGCACCTGCTTCTTCGCCGACCGGGCGAGCGAGATCAACCTGGTCAGCCTGCGCGGCGAGAAGCTCCACGTCGAGGCCAGCAACCTGCTGGCCACCGACGCCGGGCTGCGCACCGGCACCACCTTCACCGGGCTGCGCGGCGGGGCGACGGGCAACGGCCTGTTCACCACCACCGTCGAGGGTTCCGGCCAGGCGGCCATCATGTCGGACGGCCCGGCGGTGGTGCTGCGGGTCAGCGCCCAGTACCCGCTCTCCGTGGACCCGGGGGCGTACGTCGCGCACACCGGCAACCTCCGGCAGTCGTTCCAGTCGGGGATCAACTTCCGCACGCTGATCGGCGAGGGCTCGGGCGAGTCCTTCCAGATCCGCTTCGAGGGTGAGGGCCTGGTGTACGTGCAGCCCAGCGAGCGCAACACCATCGGCGGTGACCTCTGATGCCGTTCCGCGAGATCAACTCGAAGATGGTCGAGGCGCAGGTGGTGCCCGGGCAGACGATGTACAGCCAGCGCGGGGCGATGCTCGCCTACCGCGGCGAGGTCTCCTTCACCCCGAGCGTGACCGGCGGCCAGGGCGGGGTCATGGGCATGATCGGGCGCCGGGTGGCGAACGAGCAGACCCCGCTGATGACGGTCGAGGGCAGCGGCACCGTGCTGTTCGGCCACGGCGGCCACCACATCCAGGTGATCAACCTGTCCGGCGAGACCCTGTACGTCGAGGCGGACCGACTGCTCGCCTTCGACGGAACCCTCCAGCAGGGCACCATGTTCATGGGCTCGCAGGGCGGTGTCATGGGCATGGTGCGCGGCCAGGTGACCGGCCAGGGCCTGTTCACCACCACCCTCAAGGGCCACGGCTCGGTCGCCGTGATGGCGCACGGCGGAGTCATCGAGCTGCCCATCACGCCCCAGCGGCCGGTCCACGTGGACCCGCAGGCGTACGTCGCCCACCACGGGGACGTGCGCAACAAGCTGTCCACGGCACTCGGCTGGCGGGACATGGTCGGCCGCGGTTCGGGTGAGGCGTTCCAGCTGGAGCTGTCCGGCCAGGGCGCGGTATACGTACAGGCTTCGGAGGAGAAACTGTGAGCTTCGGCCCCGTGACCGGCGGCCCCGGCGGCCCGACGGTCTTCGACCCGTACACCCTGCCCTCCGACGACAACGTGAACGCGTACACCTTCTGCGTGGAACTCAAGGGCAGCCAGTGGTTCCTGCAGAAGGGCAAGATGATCTCGTACTACGGGAGCATCGAGTTCAACGGCGTGGGCAACGGCCGCTTCGACCGGCTGCTGCGCACGAGCTTCCACTCGCCGATGCACGCGAGCGACTGGGTGGTGGCCGAGGGCCAGGGCAAGCTGCTGCTGGCCGACCGGGCCTTCGACGTGAACTCGTACGACCTGGACGACGGGAACCTGACGATCCGGTCCGGGAACCTGCTGGCCTACCAGCCCACCCTCGCCCTCAAGCAGTCGATCGTCCCCGGCTTCCTGACCCTGATCGGAACCGGGAAGTTCGTGGCGGCGTCCAACGGGCCGGTGGTGTTCATGGAGCCGCCGCTGCGGGTGGACCCGCAGGCGCTGGTGGGCTGGGCGGACTGCCCCTCGCCGTGCCACCACTACGACCACAAGTACATGTCCGGGGTGATCGGGGGCCTGCGCTCGCTGACGGGCATCGGGGGCTCCTCGGGCGAGGAGCACCAGTTCGAGTTCGTCGGGGCCGGGACGGTGCTGCTGCAGTCGTCGGAGACGCTGATGGCCGAGCAGGCGGTCGGGGCCGTGGGCACCGGCGCCGCCGACGGCCAGAACCAGGGCGTCCCCGGGGCGGGCCAGGGACCGCTGGGACAATTGGGCGTACCGCGGATGCCCGGGCAGCTGGGTGATCTGCAGCGCCGCTTCGGGCTGTGACGGCCCGGGGCGGCTTCCGGCGGCCGCCGGGCCGGAGCGTCTTCCACGATCGTCCTATTTTTGTACGTAATTCAACTTCTTAGGTAGAGTTCAGTCATGGAGACCATGGAGACCGAGACGGCCACGCGCTGGCTTACCGACGCGGAGCAGTGCGCCTGGCGCACTCACCTGGACGTCAGCAGACTGCTGATGCACCAGCTGGAAAAGGATCTCCAGCCCTTCGGACTGACCAACAACGACTACGAGATCCTGGTGAACCTCTCGGAGTCGGAGCACCACCGGATGCGGATGAGCGACCTCGCCACCGCGACCCTCCAGTCCAAGAGCCGGCTCTCCCACCAGATCACCCGGATGGAGGCGGCCGGCCTGGTCACCCGGGTGAACTGCGAGTCCGACCGCCGCGGCCTGTACGCGGTGCTCACCGACGAGGGCATGGAGACCATGCGCAAGGTCGCCCCGCACCACGTGGCGTCCGTACGGCAGCACTTCATCGACCTGCTCAGCCCGCAGGACCTCGCGGCGCTGCGCGCCTCCCTGGGACCGGTGGCCGACCACCTGCGCGACCAGCGCGGCAAGGTCTGACACACGGAACCGCGCCCCCCGTACGGCGGGGGCGCGGCTCGCGTGGTTCACGGGCGGACCGGTCAGGCGTTGGGACGCTTGCCGTGGTTCGCCTTCTTCTTCTTGCGGGCCCGCTTCTTGTTGCCGCGCTTGGCCATGACGCCACTCCCTTCGCGGGGCACCCCGAAACCGCCGGGGCGCCTTTCGAGGCATACCGGACGCGGCCAGCTTAGGGCTGGGCGGGGGCCGGCGCCTCCGAATCGGTGAGGGTGGCCAGCAAGGCGTCGGAGGCCGCGTACGGGTCCAGCTCGCCCGCGGCGACCTTGGCGGCGAGGCCGCCGAGGTGCGCGTCGCCGTGCAGGTCCGCCATCCGGGCCCGCAGGGCGGTCACCGCGATGGTCTCCACCTCCCGGGCGGCCCGGGCGGCCCGCCGCTCGGCCAGTACGCCCCGCTCGTCCATCCACGCCCGGTGCTTCTCCAGCACCTCGACCAGCTCGTCGATGCCCTGGCCCCGGGCGGCGACCGTCTTGACGATCGGCGGCCGCCAGTCGCCCGGCCCGCGGGACTCCCCGAGGCCGAGCATGTGGTTCAGCTCGCGGGCGGTCGCGTCGGCGCCGTCCCGGTCGGCCTTGTTGACCACGTACACGTCGCCGATCTCCAGGATGCCCGCCTTCGCGGCCTGGATCCCGTCGCCCATGCCCGGCGCCAGCAGCACCACCGAGGTGTCGGCCTGCGAGGCGATCTCCACCTCCGACTGCCCGACCCCGACCGTCTCGACCAGGATCACCTCGCAGCCGGCCGCGTCCAGCACCCGGATCGCCTGCGGCGCCGCCCAGGCGAGACCGCCCAGGTGCCCGCGCGTGGCCATGGACCGGATGTAGACGCCCGGGTCGGAGGCGTGGTCCGACATGCGCACCCGGTCGCCGAGCAGGGCGCCCCCGCTGAACGGCGAGGACGGGTCCACCGCGAGTACGCCGACCCGCTTGCCGGCCTTGCGGTAGGCGGAGACCAGGGCCGATGTGGACGTGGACTTGCCCACGCCCGGGGAGCCCGTGAGGCCCACCACGTACGCCCCGCCGGTCAGCGGGGCCAGGGCGGCCATCACCTCGCGCAGGTGCGGGGACGCCCCCTCGACCAGGGAGATCAGCCGGGCCACGGCCCGCGGGCGGCCTTCTCGGGCCTGGGCCACCAGCGTGGGGACGTCCACCGTCGTCATCCTCGTGCTACCTACGCCTTCGTGCCGTTGCCGGGCACCCGGACGATCAGGGCGTCGCCCTGGCCGCCGCCGCCGCACAGGGCGGCCGCGCCGACCCCGCCGCCGCGCCGGGCCAGCTCCAGGGCCAGGTGCAGCACCACGCGGGCGCCGGACATGCCGATCGGGTGTCCCAGGGCGATGGCGCCGCCGTTGACGTTCACCTTTTCCGGGGTCACGCCGAGGTCCTTCATTGACTGGACGGCGACCGCCGCGAACGCCTCGTTGATCTCGATCAGGTCGAGGTCGGCGACCTCCAGGCCCTCCTTCTTGAGGGCGTGCAGGATGGCGTTCGAGGGCTGCGACTGGAGCGAGTTGTCCGGTCCGGCCACGTTGCCGTGGGCGCCGATCTCGGCGATCCACTCCAGGCCCAGCTCCTCGGCCTTGGTCTTGCTCATCACGACCACGGCGGCGGCGCCGTCGCTGATCTGCGAGGAGGTCCCGGCGGTGATCGTGCCGTCCTTGGCGAAGGCGGGGCGCAGCTTGCCGAGGGACTCGGTGGTGGTCTCCGGGCGGATGCCCTCGTCGTGCGCGAAGATCACCGGGTCGCCCTTGCGCTGCGGGATCTCGACCGGGGTGATCTCGGCCTCGAAGACGCCGTTCTTCTGGGCGGCCGCGGCCCGCTGGTGGGAGGCGGCGGCGAACTCGTCCTGCGGGGCGCGCTCGATGCCCAGGCGGGTGTTGTGCTTCTCGGTGGACTCGCCCATCGCGATGTTCTCGAACGCGTCGGTGAGGCCGTCGTAGGCCATCGCGTCGAGCATCTCGATGGCGCCGTACTTGAATCCCTCGCGGGACTTCGGCAGCAGGTGCGGGGCGTTGGTCATCGACTCCTGGCCGCCGGCGACCACGATGTCGAACTCCCCGGCGCGGATCAGCTGGTCCGCGAGCGCGATGGCGTCGAGGCCCGAGAGACACACCTTGTTGATCGTGAGCGCGGGCACGTTCATGGGGATGCCGGCCTTGACGGCGGCCTGGCGGGCGGGGATCTGGCCCGCGCCGGCCTGGAGCACCTGGCCCATGATCACGTACTGGACCTGGTCGCCGGAGATCCCGGCCCGTTCCAGCGCGGACTTGATGGCGAAGCCGCCGAGGTCGGCGCCCGAGAAGGACTTCAGCGAACCGAGCAGCCGTCCCATGGGCGTGCGGGCCCCGGCGACGATCACGGACGTGGTGTTGTTCGTTCCGGACATGAGGCACAGCCCCTTGGATGAGAGGAGTGAACGAGGGTTTACCCGAATGTACTGAGCGGTACCCGCCCCGTCACCGGGCTGTCGGTGTGATCGCTGGCACGTTGCGTGACCACCCTCCTCAGCTGTGCACTGTTCCCATGCTGACAAGAATCGACCACATCGGGATCGCCTGCTTCGACCTCGACAAGACCGTCGAGTTCTACCGTGCCACGTACGGCTTCGAGGTGTTCCACACCGAGGTCAACGAGGAGCAGGGTGTGCGCGAGGCCATGCTCAAGATCAACGGGACCTCCGACGGCGGAGCCTCGTACCTCCAGCTCCTGGAACCCACCCGCGAGGACTCGGCGGTCGGCAAGTGGCTGGCCAAGAACGGTGAGGGCGTCCACCACATCGCCTTCGGCACCGCCGACGTCGACGGCGACGCGGAGGCCATCCGCGGCAAGGGCGTCCGCGTCCTGTACGACGAGCCCCGCATCGGCTCGATGGGCTCCCGGATCACCTTCCTGCACCCCAAGGACTGCCACGGAGTGCTGACCGAACTGGTCACCGCCAACCCGGAGCACTGATCCTCCGCTTCCCCGGCCGCCGGACCCGCACCGCCAAATGCCCTCAAATGGTGAAACCGGCACGGCCGCGGCGGCCTGTGCACCGCGTGCCGGGCCGGCTTCCGGCACAACCCGCGCCCCGCACCGCGCCCCGGTCCTGAGCGGTCCTCACGGTGACGGCCGGGCCATGCGGCAGGCCACAGGTAGAGTGGCCATGGCTCGGCCGGGGTTCGGTGCGGAGACGGGGTCGGGGCCTGTGACCCCTGCCCCGGTATCTGACACCATTCCCCGGGGGCGTCGTTCAGCGGGCGAGCGATGCTCAATTGGGAGTGAGCTTGCGACCAGGGGACGGATGGGACCGCGCTGTGCGGGGCTACGAAAGCCAGGAGAGCCATCAGGCCGAGGCCGACCATCTCTCGCGCTTCGAGGCCGAGATGGAGCGGCTGAAGAAGGAGCGCGGGAAGGCCGTCCAGCACGCCGAAGACCTGGGGTACCAGGTAGAGGTGCTGCGCGCCAAGCTCCATGAGGTACGCCGCAATCTCGCGTCCCGCCCCGCCTACGACGGTGCGGACATGGGCTACCAGGCGGAGCAACTGCTGCGCAACGCCCAGATCCAGGCCGACCAGATGCGCTCCGACGCCGAGCGCGAACTGCGCGACGCCCGGGCGCAGACCCAGCGCATCCTCCAGGAGCACGCGGAGCACCAGGCGCGCCTCCAGGCCGAACTGCACGCCGAGGCCGTCAACCGGCGCCAGCGGCTGGACCAGGAACTCAACGAGCGCCGCCAGACGGTCGAGGCGCACGTCAACGAGAACGTCGCCTGGGCGGAACAGCTGCGGGCGCGCACCGAATCCCAGGCCCGCCGGCTCATGGACGAGTCCCGCGCCGAGGCCGAACAGGCCCTGAACGCCGCGCGCGCCGAGGCCGCCCGGCACGCCGCCGAGGCCACCCGCCGGCTCGCCGCCGAGGCCGAGGCCACCCGCGCCGAGGCCGAGGCGACGCTGCTGCGCGCCCGCAAGGAGGCCGAGCGGCTGCTGGCCGCCGCCTCCGCGCAGGCGCAGGAGGCCACCGAGCACGCGGAGCGGCTGCGTACGAGCACCACCGCCGAGGCCGAGCAGACCCGGCAGCAGACCCTCGACCTGGGCCGGGTCGCCGAGTCCCGGGTCCATGAGGCCGACAACGCGCTGCGCACGGCGCGCGCCGAGGCCGAGAAGCTGCTCGCGGAGGCCAAGGAGAGCGCCGCCCGCCAGCTCGCCTCGGCGGAGTCGGTCAACGAGCAGCGCACCCGCACCGCCAAGGAGCAGGTCGCCCGGCTGGTCGGCGAGGCCTCCAAGGAGGCCGAGGTGCTCAAGGCCGAGGCCGAGCAGGCCCTGGCCGACGCCCGCGCGGAGGCGGAGCGGCTGCGCACCGAGGCCGGCGCGCAGGCCCGTACGGCCGCCGCGGAGGAGATGGCGGCGCAGCTGGCCAAGGCCGCCCGCACCGCCGAGGACGTACTGAACAAGGCTTCGGAAGACGCCCGGGCCACCACCCGCGCCGCCTCCGAGGAAGCCGAGCGGATCCGCCGCGAGGCCGAGGCGGAGGCCGAGCGGCTGCGCGTCCAGGCCGCGGCCACGGCCGATGAGCTCAAGGGCGCCGCGAAGGACGACACCGAGGAGTACCGGGCCCGTACGGTCGAACTCCAGGAAGAGGCCCGGCGGCTGCGCGGCGAGGCCGAGCAGCTGCGCGCGGAGGCCGTCGCCGAGGGCGAGCGGATCCGCGGCGAGGCCCGCCGCGAGGCGGTCCAGCAGATCGAGGAGGCGGCCCGGACCGCCGAGGGGCTGCTGGGCAAGGCCAAGGCCGATGCGGACGAACTGCGCGGCGGGGCCGCCGCCGAGAGCGAGCGGGTCCGCGCGGAGGCCGTGGAGCGGGCCACCACGCTGCGCAAGCAGGCCGAGGAGACACTGGAGCGCACCCGCGCGGAGGCCGAACGGCTGCGCGCCGAGGCCGAGGAGCAGGCCGAGGCGGTACGCGCCGAGGCCGAGGCCGCGGCCCTGGCCCGGCGCGAGGAGACCGAGCAGGCCCTCGCCGCCAAGCGGGCGGAGGCCGACGAGGAACTGGTCCGGCTGCACTCGGACGCGGAGAACCGGCTGACCACGGCCGAGCTGACGCTGCGTGACGCCCGCACGGCGGCGGAGAACATCCGCCGGGAGACGACGGAGGAGAGCGACCGGCTGCGCGCCGAGTCGGCGGAGCGGATCCGCACCCTGCAGGCGCAGTCGGAGGCCGAGGCCGAGCAGCTGCGCACGGAGGCGGCGCAGGACGCCGGCCGGGTCCGGGCGGAGGCCGAGCAGGTCGCGGTACGGCTGCGCGGCGATGCCGAGGCCGAGGCCGAGCGGGTGCGCACGGAGGCGCAGGAGACGGCGGACCGGCTGCGCGCGGAGGCGAAGGCCGCCGCCGAGCGGGTTTCCGAGGAGGCCGCGGAGGCGCTGTCGGCCGCCGCGGAGGAAGCCGCCCGGCGCCGCCGGGAGGCGGAGGAGACCCTCACGTCGGCCCGTACGGACGCCGACAACGAGCGGGCGCAGGCCCGCGAGCAGAGCGAGGAGCTGCTGGCGCAGGCCCGCAAGCGCTCGGAGGAGGCGCAGGCCGAGGCGGCCCGGCTCACCGAGGAGGCGGAGCGGCGCGCGTCGGAGCTGGTGGCGGCGGCGGAAGCCACCGCCCAGCAGGTCCGCGACGCCGTGGCCGGACTGCACGAGCAGGCCGAGGAAGAGGTCGCCGGGCTGCGCAGCGCGGCCGAGCACGCGGCGGAGCGCACCCGGACGGAGTCGGAGGCCCAGGCCGACCGGATCCGCGCCGACGCCCACGCGGAGCGGGAGCGGGCCGCCGAGGACGCCGCCCGCCTGCGCAGCGAGGCCCGGGCGGAGACGGACGCGGCGAAGGCGCTGGCGGAGCGCACGGTCGGCGACGCGATCGCCGAGGCCGAGCAGTTGCGCGCCGACACCGCCGAGTACGCGCAGCGGGTGCGTACGGAGGCGACGGACGCACTGGCCGCCTCGGAGCGCGACGCGTCCCGGACCCGGGCGGACGCCCGGGACGACGCGAACCGGATCCGCGGCGAGGCGGCGGAGTCCCTGGAGGCCGCGCGCGCCGAGGGCGCCCGGATCGTCGCGGAGGCGACGGCGGAGGCCGAGCGGCTCACCGAGGAGACCCTGGCGGCCAACTCGGCGACGGTCGCCGAGGCCACCGCGGAGGCCGAGCGGCTGCGCGCCGAGGCCGAGGCGGCGGCGGAGGAGACCCGCGCCGAGGCGGCGGGCACGCTGGACGAGGCCCGGGTGGAGGCCGGCCGGCTGCGTACCGAAGCCGCGGAGCAGGCGGACCGGCTGCTCACGGAGGCGATCTCCGAGGCGGAGCGGCTCACGGAGGAGACCCGCGCGGCCACCGAGGCGGCGCTGGCCGAGGCGACGGCGAAGGCCGAGCGGCTCACCACGCAGGCGGCCGACACCCTGGCCGCGGCCGAACGGGACGCGGCGCGCGTCCTGGTCGACGCCCGTACCGAGGGCGACCGGCTGGTCGAGGAGACCCGGGCGGCCAACGAGGCCACGGTCGGCGAGGCCGCGACGGAGGCCGAGCGGCTGCGCACGGACGCGGCGCGGACCCTGGAGGAGGCGCGCGCGGAGGGCGGCCGGGTCATCGGCGAGGCCACCGCGGAGGCCGAGCGGGTGACGGCCGCGGCGGCGGAGACACTGGCGAGCGCCGAGCGGGAGTCCGAGCGGTTGCTGGACGAGGCCCGCGAGGAGGCCGGCCGGCGCCGTACCGAGGCCGCCGAGCAGGTGGACCGGCTCATCACCGAGGCGGCGGCGGAAGCCGACAAGCTCATCGAGCAGACCCGCAAGGACAACGAGCGCACGGTCGGCGAGGCCGCGACGGAGGCCGAGCGGCTGCGCGCCGAGGCCACCGAGGCGCTGTCCTCGGCGCAGGAGCACGCGGCCCGCACCCGGTCGGAGGCCGAGCGGGTCAAGGCGCAGGCGGCGGGCGAAGCCGAGCGCGTCCGCGCCGAGGCCCGAGCCGAGTCGGAGCGGCTGCTCGACGAGGCCCGCGAAGAGGCCAACAAGCGGCGTACCGAGGCCGCCGAGCAGGTGGACCGGCTCATCACCGAGGCGGCGGCGGAAGCCGACAAGCTCACGGCCGACGCGGCGCAGCAGGCCCTGGCGGCGACCACGGCCGCCGAGGAACAGGCCGACGCGATGGTCGACGCGGCCCGCAAGGAGGCGGCACGGATCGCCTCGGAGGCGACCGTCGAGGGCAACTCCACGGTGGAGAAGGCCCGGACGGACGCGGACGAGCTGCTCGTGGGGGCGCGTACGGACGCGGCCGCCATAAGGGAACGGGCGGAGGAGCTGCGCGCCCGGGTGGAGTCCGAGGTGGAGGAGCTGCACGAGCGGGCCCGCCGGGAGTCGGCCGAGCAGATGAAGTCGGCCGGCGAGCGCGTGGACAAGCTGGTGCGCGCGGCGACGGAGCAGAGCGTCGAGGCCGAGGCGAAGGCCAAGGCGATGCTGTCCGACGCGAGCAGCGAGGCGAGCAAGGTCCGGATCGCCGCCGTCCGCAAGGCGGAGGCGCTGCTCAAGGAGGCCGAGCAGAAGAAGGCCGACCTGGCGCGCCAGGCGGAGCAGGCGCTCGCGGAGGCCAAGGCCGAGGCGGAGCGGCTCGTCGACGAGGGCCGCCGTGAGCTGGAAGTCCTCGTGCGCAGGCGGGAGGACATTCAGGCGGAGATCTCCCGTGTCCAGGACGTTCTTGAGGCGTTGGAATCATTCGAGGCGCCTTCGGGCGGCGGAAAGCCGGCGGTCGGCGGCCAGGGCGCGGGGGGCGTGAAGGCCGGAGCGACAGCGGGTTCCACTCGTTCGGGTGGTAAGTCGTCAGAGGGCTAGTCAGTGTGAAGGAATGTGTGCTCCTGATGAAGGTTCATCCGAACGGGTGACAAGCATTCTGTCGCCTTGCCACTCAAAAGGGGTGTCATTGTCCAGATCAAACCTGGATTGACTCGATGACACGCCGCCTGGGCGCCTAGGATTCCCCTAACACCTCACGTAGCACCTCATCGGTCTCATTCGACAGGAACCCCATGAGCGACACTTCCTCCCCCTTCGGCTTCGAGCTCGTGCGGCGTGGTTACGACCGCGGTCAGGTGGACGACCGCATCACCAAGCTGGTCTCCGACCGCGACAGCGCCCTTGGACGTATCAACTCTCTGGAAAAGCGGATCGAGGAACTGCACCTCGAAACGCAGAACGCCCAGGCCCAGGTGAGCGACGCGGAGCCGTCGTACGCGGGTCTGGGCGCCCGGGTCGAGAAGATCCTGCGCCTGGCCGAGGAGGAGGCGAAGGACCTGCGCGAGGAGGCCCGTCGCGCGGCCGAGCAGCACCGTGAGCTGGCCGAGTCGGCTGCCCAGCAAGTGCGCAACGACGCCGAGTCGTTCGCGGCCGACCGCAAGGCGAAGGCGGAGGACGAGGGCGTCCGCATCGTCGAGAAGGCCAAGGGCGACGCGACGACCCTGCGCGCCGAGGCCCAGAAGGACGCGGCCTCCAAGCGCGAGGAGGCGGACGCGCTCTTCGAGGAGACCCGCGCCAAGGCCGCCCAGGCCGCCGCCGACTTCGAGACCAACCTGGCCAAGCGCCGCGAGCAGTCCGAGCGGGACCTGGCCTCCCGTCAGGCCAAGGCCGAGAAGCGGCTCGCGGAGATCGAGCACCGCGCGGAGCAGCTGCGCCTGGAGGCCGAGAAGCTGCGCACGGACGCCGAGCGCCGCGCCCGCCAGACCGTGGAGACCGCGCAGCGCCAGGCCGAGGACATCGTGGCCGACGCCAATGCCAAGGCCGACCGGATCCGCAGCGAATCCGAGCGCGAGCTGGCGGCGCTCACCAACCGCCGCGACTCCATCAACGCCCAGCTGACCAACGTCCGCGAGATGCTGGCGACGCTGACCGGTGCCGCCGTTGCCGCCGCCGGCTCCCCGATCGACGACGAGCCGGTCACCCGCGGCGTCCCGGCGCAGCAGACCCGCTGAACCCGGTCGCGGGGCCCGGCGCGTACACCCCCGATACTCGCCGGTCGGACCGCGGCTCGCGGCGCGAGCACGACGAGGGCCCTGTGTCACCTTTCGAGGTGGCGTAGGGCCCTCGGGCGTTCTAGCGTGGCCGCATGATCGAGCTCGAGGGACTTACCAAACGATTCGGCGCCAAGACCGCCGTGGACAACCTCAGCTTCCAGGTCAGACCGGGGGTGGTGACCGGCTTCCTCGGCCCCAACGGGGCGGGCAAGTCCACGACCATGCGCATGATGCTCGACCTCGACAACCCGACCAGCGGCACGGTCCGGATCGACGGCAAGCACTACCGGGACCTGCCGGAACCGCTGAAACACATCGGGGCGCTGCTGGACGCCAAGTCCATGCACGGCGGACGCAGCGCCTACAACAACCTCCTGTGCCTGGCCCAGGCGAACCGGATCCCCGAGCACCGGGTGTCCGAGGTGCTGGACCTCGTCGGGCTGACGCCGGTGGCACGGAAGAAGTCGAAAGGATTTTCGCTCGGCATGGGGCAGCGGCTGGGAATCGCCTCCGCGCTGCTCGGCGATCCGGAGATCCTGATGTTCGACGAACCCGTCAATGGTCTGGACCCGGAGGGAATTCACTGGATCCGCAATCTGATGAAGAGGCTGGCGTCAGAAGGCAGGACGATCTTCGTTTCCTCGCACTTGATGAGTGAAATGGCCCTGACCGCAGACCATTTGATCGTCATCGGGCAGGGCAGACTGCTCGCCGACTTGTCGATGGCCGATTTCATCCACCAGAACTCACGCAGCTACGTCCGCCTGCGCTCGCCGCAGCAGGAGCGGCTCAAGGACGTCCTGCACGAGGCCGGCATCAACGCCGTCAGCGTTCCCGCCACCGGCACCCTGGAGATCGACGGCGTGGGGCCGGAGCGGCTCGGCGAACTGGCCGCCCAGCACCAGATCGTGCTGCACGAACTCAGCCCGCAACGGGCTTCACTGGAAGAAGCGTTCATGCGCATGACGGCGGACTCCGTCGAGTACCACGCCCACGCGATGGGGATGCCCGGCATCCCGCCGGGCACCGACAATCCGGCGCGGCCGGCCGATGTCCCCGCCTGGGGCGCCGGTTTCGACGCGACCCGCAAGGGCGGTGAGTGACCGTGGCCCTGCCCGCCGTTCTCACCTCCGAGTGGACGAAGATCCGTACGGTCTCCTCCACGGTCTGGACCCTCGTGGCGGCCCTGGTCGTCACCGTCGGCATCAGCGCCGGCCTGTGCGCGGTCGCCAGCGCCACCTTCGGCGACATGCCGCCCCAGGAGCAGGCGACCTTCGACCCGACGCTGGCCAGCTTCGCCGGGATGAACCTCGGACAGCTGGCGATGATCGTCTTCGGCGTCCTGGTGGTGGGCACCGAGTACAGCTCGGGCATGATCCGCACCTCACTGGCGGCCGTGCCGCGCCGCGCCGAGTTCCTCTTCGGCAAGCTCGTCGTGGCGACCGGCCTGGCCCTGGTGGTCGGACTGGTCACCAGCTTCCTGTCCTTCTTCCTGGGACAGGCGATCCTGGGCGAGCGGAGCATCGGCATCGGTGAGCCGAACGTACTGCGCGCGGTGATCGGCGCCGGGCTCTACATGGCCGTGATCGCCCTGTTCTCCATGGGCATCGCCACGATGCTGCGCAGCTCGATGCTCTCCCTCGGCATCCTGATGCCGTTCTTCTTCCTGATCTCGAACATCCTCGGCTTCGTCGACGCGACCCGGAAGGTGGCCCAGTACTTCCCGGACCAGGCCGGCTCCGCGGTCATGCGGGTCGTCCCCGACGCCATGGGCCGCGAGGCGCCGCCCTACGGCCCCTGGGGCGGCTTCGGGATCATGGTGCTGTGGGCGCTGGCCGCCGTGGCCGGTGGCTACCTGGTGCTGAAGAAGCGGGACGCGTAGCGGGAGCCCGGCGCTCCGGTGTCCGTCGCGGGACGGACACCGGAAGTCGTACGGGGAAACCGGGGGCCGGATCAGGGGGAGATCAGGGATCCGGGACGGGACGGAACCGTAGGCCACTCGATATCCTCTTAACCCTTACAGGGGCGAGAGCCGTCCCGGGCCTGCCGGCCTGTCGAGGGGCAGAACCATGATCGAGGCAGTCGGCCTGACCAAGCGCTTCGGCGCCAAGACCGCCGTCGACCAGCTGTCCTTCCAGGTCAGGCCTGGTCACGTCACCGGATTCCTCGGGCCCAACGGGTCGGGGAAATCCACCACCATGCGCATGGTCCTCGGACTCGACCGGCCCACCGCCGGCCATGTGACGATCAACGGACTCCCCTTCCGGGAGCTGCCCAACGCACAGCGGCACGTCGGCGCCCTGCTCGACGCGAAAGCCGTGCACGGCGGCCGCCGGGCCCGCACCCACCTGCTGTCCATCGCCCAGCTCTCGGGCATCCCGGAGAAGCGGGTGGACGAGGTGCTGGCGGTCGTCGGGCTCCAGGACGCCGCCCGGCAGCGGACGAAAGGGTTCTCCCTCGGCATGGGCCAGCGGCTCGGCATCGCCACCGCCCTGCTCGGCGACCCCCAGGTGCTGCTGTTCGACGAGCCCGTCAACGGCCTCGACCCGGAGGGCATCCTCTGGGTCCGGAACCTGATGCGCCAGCTCGCCGCCGAGGGCCGCACCGTCTTCGTCTCCTCGCACCTGATGAGCGAGATGGCCCTGACCGCGGACCACCTGATCGTGATCGGGCGGGGCCGGCTGCTGGCCGACATGAGCACCCAGGAGTTCATCACGCACAATTCGGCCGGATTCGCCCGGGTGCGCGTGGCCGGCCCGGACCCCGGTACCCGGGACGGGTTCGCGGAGCTCCTCCGCAAGGACGGCGCCCGCGTCCTCCAGGAGCCGGACGGCGCCCTGCGCGTGACCGGCCTGGAGCTGCCCCGGATCTCCGACCTGGCCCACGAGGGCGGTCTGCGGCTGTGGGAGCTGTCCCCGCACCGGGCCTCGCTGGAGGAGGCGTACATGCGGATGACCCGCTCCTCCGTCGAGTACACCTCAACCGAGGACCCCCGGGCCCAGCTGTGGGAGCCCGATCCGCTGGCGCTCCCGGAGTGGCCGGACGGCCCGGCGGCCCCCGACGTCCCACAGCCCGGCTTCTTCGCACCCCCGCCGCCCGGCAAGGGCGGCGCGGCGTTCCTGATGCCCGGCGAACCCGGCGAGCTCGCCGCCTCCGCCCAGAACAACCCCGAGGCCTCCCGATGACCGGCGCGCAGACCGACCTCCGGACCGCTGCCGCGAGCACGGCCCACCACTCCCCGCTGGAGCACCGGCGCCCGCACCTGGGGCACGCGCTGGCTTCGGAGTGGACCAAGCTCGTCTCCGTCCGCTCCACCCTGTGGACGCTCGGCTCCCTCGTGGTGGTGGTCGTCGGCATCGGCATCCTCTTCATCGCCCAGACCTCCTCGGGCGACTACGCGAGCATCCCCTTCACCACCCCGGCCCTGATCGGCCTGCTCGTCGGACAGCTCGCGGTGATGGTGCTCGGCGTGCTCACGATCACCTCCGAGCACGGCACGGGCCTGGTGCGCACCACCTTCACCGCCGCGCCCGACCGGTACCGGGTGCTCACCGCCAAGTACCTGGTCTTCGGCCTCACGGCCTTCCTCACCTGCGCGGGCTCCGTCTTCGTGGTCGGCACGGCGGCGGCCATCGCCCACAACGGCCCCGCCGCCGGGAGCCACTCGGCGGGCGAATGGGGCGGGGCGCTCGCCGGCAGCTTCTACGTCACCCTCCTCGGGCTGCTCGCGCTGGCGATCGGGGCCCTGGTGCGGCACTCGGCCGGGGCGGTCGCCGTCATGATCGGCGTCGTGACCCTGCCGCCGGTGGCCGGGGCGATGCTCAGCATCTGGGAGGCCTCGGCTCCGGTGGGGCGGGTGGTGCTCCAGCACAACGCGCCGGTCGCCCTGATGCAGCTGTTCGGGATGCCGGCGGGCACCAGCCCCTCCGGCTCGCCCCAGGCGATGCCGGCCGACCTCACGCAGATGGCGCTGATGCTGCTGGTGACGGGCGCCGCGGTGGCGGCCTCCTACGTGGTGGTCGGCCGCCGCGACGTGTGACGGGGCCCGGCCGACCGCCGGACTCAGTACCTCGGCGCGTTCCTGGACCGCTGCACCCGCGAGGTGCGGCGGTCCTTCGCGTTCCAGCAGGCCTTGTGCCAGTGCCGGCGGTCGTCCACGCCGCCGTACTCGGGCCAGGCCACCAGGTGCGGGGTGCCCGAGGGGATCTCCTGGTCGCAGCCGGGGCAGCGGTAGCGCTTGCCCGCCGCGCTCGCGCCCGCGACGTGCCGGACCTTCCACTCCTCGCCGAGGTACTCCTCGGTCTGCTCCAGACCGAACCGGTCCAGACCCCCCGAACCGGACCCGGACCCCGTACCCGAACGGTCGGCTGGATTCCCGCCGCCCCTGGGGCGGTTGTGGCGCGGTGACACGTATACCTCACGGATGCGCGGACGGCAGTGACTTTCTCCCAGACTACGCGCAGCGAGCCCGGGTACCAGCAGTGTGTCCGAGGAGAGGGCTCGTCCACGAGCACTGGCCTGACAATCCCAATAACTTTGCTGCCGGGCCGTGCCTTTGGCACGTGTCGGACGTTGTTGCCATCAGACGTTGATGTCATGAACGTCGGAAAGCCGGTCCACCTGGGGAGGCCGCGTCAGCCGCGAGGAGGCTAAGCGCGATGCGCGTAGGAGCGTTTGTAGTGGGGGCCCAGTTCCCGGGCCAGGGACCGGGGGAGGCGCTGCACCGGGCGGTGCGGACCGCCGATGTGGCCGAGGAGGCCGGACTGGATGCGGTCTGGCTCGCCGAGCACCACTTCGTGCCGTACGGGGTCTGCCCCTCCGCGGTGACCCTGGCGGCCCTGCTGCTCGGGCGGACCGAGCGGCTGCGCGTGGGCACCGCCGTGAGCGTACTGCCGAACACGCACCCGGTGGCCCTGGGCGAACAGGCGGCGCTGCTGCACCTGACCTCCGGCGGCCGCTTCATGCTGGGCGTCGGCCGGGGCGGCCCCTGGGTCGACCTGGAGGTGTTCGGCGGGGGCCTGGAGGCGTACGAGACCGGCTTCCCGGAAGCCCTGGACCTGCTGCGGCGCTGGCTGACCGAAGCCCGGGTGGGAGCGGCCGGCGAGCGCTACGGCTTCCGCGAGGTGGCCGTCGTACCGCGTCCCGCGGAGGCGCTGGACGGTGACGGGAAGGGGCCGGAAGTGATCGTCGCCTGCACCTCCGCGACATCCGTACGGCTGGCCGCGGAGCGCGGTCTGCCGATGCTGCTGGGCATGCACTGCGGGGACGAGGACAAGGCGGAGATGGTCGCGCTGTGGCGGCGCACCGCCCGGGCCGCCGGGCACCCGCCGGACGCGGCCCACGTGTCGGCCGGGGTCTGCCAGCTCGCGGACCGCACGGCGGACGCCCGGGAAACGCTGG
Source organism: Streptomyces sp. NPDC026522 (assembly GCF_055567555.1). Classification (NCBI taxonomy): domain Bacteria; kingdom Bacillati; phylum Actinomycetota; class Actinomycetes; order Kitasatosporales; family Streptomycetaceae; genus Streptomyces; species Streptomyces sp. NPDC026522. The sequence continues at coordinate 695,493 of NZ_JBVHQF010000002.1, read as the reverse complement.
TGAAGGCGATGCCGGGCTGGCTGCGCCAGGGCCTGGACGCCCACGTGACCGTGGACGGCCGGGAGCGCGCGATGCGGGACCCGGTGGCCTACACGGAGCTGCTGTGCGAGCTGCACCCCGTCGGAACCCCGCGGTTCGCGGCGGACCGCCTCGCGGCCACCTCGGAGCGCACCGGGATCACCCGCTTCGCCCTGCTGACCGAAGGTTCCGGCGACCTCGCCGCGACGGAGGAGAACGTACGGCGCATCGGCGCCGAGGTCCTGCCCCGCCTCGGCTGAGCCCCGGACCCGGGCTGCCGCTCCGGCCGGTCGCGCCTCCTGCGACACGGAGCGGCAGCGGGAACTCCCGAAGGCTGGGCCCTGTCGTCAGGACCTAGCAGTCCCGCAGTTCCGGCGACTGGTTGAGCAGCTGGCCGCGGATCGAGGTGAACTTGGCGAGCCGGTCGTCCACCGCGGGGTCCAGCGGGAACACCGCTACGCGGTGACAGTTCTGGAATGCCAGGCGCACCCCGAAGTGCCGCTGCAGGGCACCGCGTATCGCGTCACTCGCGAGCGCGCGCAGCAGCTGCCCGCGCGCCTGCTCGTCCGGCGGCGGCGTCTGGTTGTCGGCGAATTCTCCGCCCTCAACCTCCAGCTGGGCCACCAGCGAGCTGACCATCTCCCATGCGTAAGGCAGGGAGGTCCGGACGCAGTCGACGAAAGCGGCTTCGTCGACCTCGCCTCGCTCGGCCTGTTCGAGTAGGGCCGGTGAGACGTCGAGCGACATGGGTTCTCCTCTCGTGACCCCGGCCGATTTGGTGTCCGGAGTCCTACGGGCAGGGAAGGCGGCCGCGACGCAGCGTGCACGTTCGACGACCACCCGCTCACCACGGTAGGCGCCCCCGGGTTGCCGCACCAGGAGAATGCGCATACAACGCGCCATCGACGAAGGGGGCTTTCGCGGGCGAATCGCGTGGAGGCCCGTCGGTCGAGTAGCGTTGCCGACCATGCGTCTCGTCATTGCCCGCTGCTCCGTCGACTACGCGGGCCGGCTCACCGCCCATCTGCCCTCCGCACCCCGTCTGATCCTCGTGAAAGCCGACGGGAGTGTCTCGATCCACGCGGACGACCGGGCGTACAAACCGCTCAACTGGATGTCTCCTCCGTGCACCCTCAAGGAGGGGAGCGGCGCCGAGGAGGGCGTCTGGACCGTCGTCAACAAGGCGGGCGAGAAGCTCATCATCACCATGGAGGAGGTGCTGCACGACTCCTCCCACGAGCTGGGCGTCGACCCGGGCCTGATCAAGGACGGCGTGGAAGCCCACCTCCAGGAGCTGCTCGCCGACCGCATCGAGACGCTGGGCGACGGCTACACGCTGATCCGCCGCGAGTACATGACGGCGATCGGGCCGGTGGACATCCTGTGCCGCGACGCCTCGGGGGCGACCGTGGCCGTGGAGATCAAGCGGCGCGGCGAGATCGACGGCGTGGAACAGCTCACCCGCTACCTGGAGCTCCTCAACCGCGACCCGCACCTCGCGCCGGTCCGCGGCGTCTTCGCCGCCCAGGAGATCAAGCCGCAGGCCCGGGTGCTGGCGACGGACCGCGGCATGGACTGCGTGGTGCTGGACTACAACGCGATGCGCGGCATCGAGGACGACAAGCTCCGCCTGTTCTGACCCGCGGGCTCCGTCGTCACTGCGTGGACGACGGGGCCGACTCGGAAGCTGACCCGGTGGTGCCGGGGTCCGTGGTCGGGTCCGTCGACGGGGTCGGCTGGGTCGTCGAGGTGGCCGGCGGGTCGCCGACCGGCTGCTTCGGGGAGCTCGGCGTCTTGGTGCCCGGCGCGGGCGGCGCGGGCTTGTGCGTCGACGGGGTCCGACCCGTCGACGTGGGCCGCGGGCCCGGGGTGGTACCGGGTTGCGGCTCCGCCACCGGCTCGTCCGGCCCGGACTCCGCCGGGCCGGACGCGGCCGCCGACGACGGGTCGGAGGTGGCCGGCTCCGGCGCGGCGGCGGGGTCGCTCCCGCCGGTCCCGGTACTCAGGTCGGCGTCGGGCGTCGACGACACCGCCGGATCCTTCGGGGCATGCGGGTCCGAGCCGGACACCGCCAGGCCCACCACGGTCCCGATCACGGCCACCGTCAGGGCTCCGGCCGCGGCGAGGAACGCCGTCCTGCGCCTCGACCCCGGCTCCCCCGCGACCGGCCGACCCGGCGCGGGCGCCGGACCGCGGCCCGTCATCAGCACCGGCGCCGTCACCGGCCCCTGCTCCGGAGCGGGCGGGAAGGCCTTCTCGAACACCTCGGACAGGGTCGTCGGCGTCGTGGGCGCCTCCGGCCGCCGGACCGCCGACACCACCTGGGTCACCGCCTCTGAGGCGGCCGGCGCCACCGCGGGAGCCACGGCAGGAACCACCGGCCGGGCCAGGGGACGGGTCACCGGCGCAGCCGCCGCCGGGGCCGCCGGCGGGGCCAGGGGACGGGGCACGGGCGCCGCCACCGGCGGGGCCGCCGGAGCCTCCAGCCGCAGCGGCGGCGACACCTCCACCCCCGCCGCCTCCCGGTCGGTGACGAGCGCCAGCGCTCGCCGCCCCGCGACCGTGCCGCGCTTGTCCGCGAGCGCGCCCCGCAGCCCGATCGAGGCCTCCAGCTCGGCCCGCGACCGCTCCAGCCGCCCCTCGCACAGCGCGAGCACGCCCAGCTCGTGGTGGAAGTACGCCTGCTCCGCCACCTCCCCCGCCTTGCGGGCGGCCTCCGCGCCCGCGCGCAGCACCCGCTCCCACGCCTCCCAGTGCAAGGACGCCGCCAGGGCCGGAGCCGCCGTGCGGGCGAGCATGACGGCGGCCACCACGTCGGCCCCCGCCAGCGCCGCCAGCACCGCGTCCGCCTCCGCCGCGACCCGCTCGGGGGTCACCGAGGCGTGTCCGGTCCACCAGGCGTAGTGCCGGGCGGCGGTACGGGCCTCCTCGGCCGCGCTGTCCCCGTACCCGGCCTCCTCCAGCTGCCGCGCGACCCCGTGGGCCAGCCGGTAGCGCGGGCCGACGGGGGTCAGCAGCCCGCAGTCCAGCAGTTCCGCGACCGCCGCGTCGGCGTGCGTGTCCCCCACCAGGGCCGGCAGGTGCGCATGGTGCGGCAGCTCGCCGCCGAGCGCGCAGGCGATGCGCAGGGCGGCCCGCGCCGACTCGCTCACCCGGGAGGCCAGCAGCTCCGCGGGCGCCGCGCCCTCGGCCAGCGTGGGCAGCGGTACGTGGGCGGCCTCGCGCGGCCGCCCCTCGAAGACGCCGGGCTCGTCCTCGTCGTCCCGCTCGTCGCGGTGGTTCAGCTCGTCGCGCCGGCGCAGCAGCGCGGCCGCCTGTACGAAGCGCAGGGGCAGCCCCTCGGCGGCGAACCGCAGGTCCCCCGCCCAGGCCGTCTCCTCCTCCGTCAGGGGCCGTCCGGTGAGGGCCTCCAGGAGCAGGACGCATTCGGCCCGGCCGAGACCACCGAGGAAGACCTCCTCCAAGTGGGAGTTGTCGGACGGGGCCTTGGTGTCAGGGGTGGCGGCCAGCAGGTAGGCGCACTCGGGCGTGGCCCGCAGGAGTTCGTCGAGCGCGGCTCCGCCCAGTTCCAGGTCGTCGATGAGGACGATGGCGCCGATGTCCCGTACCCGCGCGAGGAGTTCAGCCCGGTCGGGCCGTTCGTCGGAGGTCTCGTAGACGGCCGCGTGCAGTGCGTGCAGCAGTTCCAGCGGCTGCTGCTGACCGTATCCGCTGAGCCGGACGACCCCGTCGGGCGCGAGCCCGGCGCACGCGGCGGCGACCGAGTCGAGCAGGACGGACCGGCCCGAACCGGCCGGACCGGTCAGCCGTACCGAGCGGCCGCGGCCCAGCAGCCGTTCGAGCCGTTCCCGTTCCTCCTCGCGCTGGAGCAGCGGGCGGGCGGGGGCGGCGGGGCCGGGGAGGGCGGGCGGCCGGGCGGCGGCCTCCCGCGCGGCGCGGGAGGCCGGACCCCGCTTGGCGGGGCGGGGCGTCTCGGTGCCGGGGCGCAGCGGTTCTATCTCGCTGCCGTCGACGGGGTTGACGGTGAGGGCGAAGTCCCCGGCGGTCAGGGTGACGACGCGGGCGACGCCGCCGGCGGAAGCCGCACCGGGGGCCGCTCCGGGCGTCCCGGTTCCGGCGGTGCCGGTCACGCCGGCCCCCTTGGCGCCGTGGCCCGAGGGCCCGGGGCCCGGCTGCGCGGACCCGACGCCCTGGGACCCGGCGCCCTTGGACCCCGCGGCCTGACGTCCCGAGTCCGCGCCGGACTGCCCCTGAGTACGGTCCATGACCAAGTCCCCCGATCGCGTCGCGCGCTGCGCCGCTGCCGCCGTCGTACCGCCCGGCCTTCGCACGCACACGCCGCTGTCGCTACTGGTCCGGTTTCCGCCCGGAGCCTAGTTCGTGGCCGGTCGCGCGGGAACCGCTGGGGGGCCTTCACCACCGGAACGTTACGTTTCCGCAGGAAAGAGCGGCCCGCCGTCAGACCCTCGGCAGGGATTCCGCTTCCAGTCCGCCCTCGATGGCGAGGATCCGGTGCAGCCGGGTCGCCACGAGCAGCCGCTGCATCTGCGCGGGCACCCCGCGCAGGACGAGGCGGCGCCCGGAGCGGCCCGCCCGCCGGTGGGCGCCCATGATGACGCCGAGGCCGGTCGCGTCCCACGAGTCGAGCGCGGTGAGGTCGAGCACGAGGTCGCCGTGGCCGCGGTCGAGGGCCGTGTGGAGGGCCGTACGGGCGTCCGCCGCGCTGCGCACGTCGAGGCGGCCCCCGACAACGAGTTCGGCGTGGTCGCCCCTGATGTGCATATGTGCTCCCGCAGTCCCGCGTACGTGCCGCGTACGTATGGTCCGACTGGTCCGTGGTCGGCAACTCTCACTGGAACTGACTGCCCCGGGGGCGGTGAAGTTGCCGACTGTGAGCGAACCGATACTCTCATTCACACCAACGGGTGAAGGCGTTCGAACGATGGCGCTCAGTGCTTGTAGAAGCCCTGCCCGCTCTTGCGGCCGATGTCACCCGCGTCCACCATGCGGCGCATCAGCTCCGGCGGCGCGAACTTCTCGTCCTGCGACTCGGTGTAGATGTTGCTGGTGGCGTGCAGCAGGATGTCGACGCCCGTGAGGTCGGCGGTGGCCAGCGGCCCCATCGCGTGCCCGAAGCCCAGCTTGCAGGCGATGTCGATGTCCTCGGCGGTGGCGACGCCCGATTCGTAGAGCTTGGCGGCCTCGACGACCAGTGCGGAGATCAGACGGGTCGTCACGAAGCCGGCCACGTCGCGGTTGACGACGATGCAGGTCTTGCCCACGGACTCGGCGAACGCCCGGGTCGTGGCGAGGGTCTCGTCGCTGGTCTTGTAACCGCGGACCAGTTCGCACAACTGCATCATCGGGACGGGCGAGAAGAAGTGCGCGCCGACGACCCGCTCGGGGCGCTCCGTCACCGCCGCGATCTTGGTGATCGGGATGGCGGAGGTGTTGGACGCCAGGATCGCGTCGTCCCGCACCAGCTTGTCGAGCGCGCGGAAGATCTCGTGCTTGACTTCGAGCTTCTCGAAGACGGCCTCCACGACGATGTCCGCGTCCGCGACCGCGTCGAGGTCGGTGGTCGTGGTGATCCGGGTGAGCGCCGCCGCGGCGTCCTCGGCGGTCAGCTTGCCCTTGGAGACGAACTTGTCGTACGAGGCCTTGATCCCGTCCGTACCGCGGGTCAGCGCGGCATCGGTGACATCGCGCAAGACGACGTCCCACCCCGCCTGAGCGGAGACCTGCGCGATCCCGGAACCCATCAGTCCGGCACCGATGACGGCGAGCTTCCCAGCCACTGCACACCCCTCGTTCCCGCTACGGCCCAGTCTCGTAGCCTCTCCGGCGGAGACTAGCGTCCGTGAGGGACCGTGTGACCGCGAAGTAACACGCGTCACGTCTCAGCTGACGGACATCACACCGATACGGCCCAGCGCCGCACCAGGGCACCGCAGTTGGCCCGCGCGCACCTTTGTCCCGGTACGCGCCTTCCTCCCGGGGCCGGACCGCCGCCCGGTCACTAGGCTGGACGCATGGTGAACCTCACGCGCATCTACACCCGCACCGGCGACAAGGGCACGACCGCCCTCGGCGACATGAGCCGCACGCACAAGACGGACCTGCGGATCTCCGCGTACGCCGACGCCAACGAGGCCAACGCGGTCATCGGCACGGCGATCGCGCTCGGCGCCCTGCCCGAGGACGTGGTGAAGGTCCTGGTCCGGGTGCAGAACGACCTGTTCGACGTCGGGGCCGACCTGAGCACCCCGGTCGTCGAGGACCCGCAGTACCCTCCGCTGCGCGTCGAGCAGTTCTACATCGACAAGCTGGAGGCGGACTGCGACCGCTTCAACGAGGAGCTGGAGAAACTGCGCAGCTTCATCCTGCCCGGCGGCACCCCCGGAGCGGCCCTCCTGCACCAGGCCTGCACGGTGGTCCGGCGCGCCGAGCGCTCGACCTGGGCGGCGCTGGAGGAGCACGGCGCGGTGATGAACCCGCTGACGGCCACCTACCTCAACCGCCTCTCGGACCTGCTCTTCATCCTGGCCCGCACCGCCAACAAGGAGGTCGGCGACGTCCTCTGGGTGCCGGGCGGCGAGCGCTAGGGGGTGTCCGACCCGGGCGCCGGGGCCTTGCGGGGGAAGAGCGTGTAGGTCGCGGCGACCACGGTGTGGACGGCGAACACCCGCAGGACGGCGAACTGCCAGGCGCGGACGGCGCCGGTGCCGGCCGCGCCGCCGGCGTACGCGGCCACGGCCTGGAGCAGCCCGAGCGCGACGACGGCCGCGACCAGGGTCCGTAGCCACAGCCGCCACTCGTGCCGGGCCCGGTCCTTGCCGTACCGCGGGCCGGGCGGCTTCGGCCCCCCGCCGAACCGGTGCGCGGCGTGCCGGTCGAGCCACTTGACGGTGTAGTGCCCGTATCCGGCGGTGTAGCCGAGGTAGAGGGCCGCCAGGCCGTGCGTCCAGTCCGGTTCCCGGCCCGCGCGCAGGTCCACGGCGGCGGCCCCCAGCAGGAGCAGCTCCAGCAGCGGCTCGCACAGCAGGACCGCCATCCCCAGCCGGGGCAGCCCCGCGAGGTGGCGCAGGGCCAGCCCCCCGGCCAGCAGCACCCAGAAACCGATTTCGCACGCGACGATCAAGGAGACGAGCACGGGCCTCTCGCTTTCGCTGGTGCGGCCGGAGGTCCGGGCCCGGACCTTCCGGAGCTCCGCTTCGACCCCATGCTTCCGCCGGATCCGCGCGTCCGCGTCCTCACCGGTGACCAACCTCGGCTGCATCCTTCGGTGCAGCGCGGCGGCCCCCGTCCTCCGCCCCCGCGCCGATGTCCGGGCCGGGGCGGCCGTGTTGGATGGGACCGTGATCCCGAAGAGCTCGCACCCCCACCGCGACGACGTGCTGCTCTGCACCGTGAGCGTGCTGGCCGGACTCGCCCTGTGGTGCCTGGGCGTGTATTCCAATGGCGGCCGGCACCTCTTCCCCGCGTGGGCGGCGCTGGTCCCGCTGCTGGTCCTCGGCGCGCTGGAACTGGTGCGCCGCACCCGCCCGCGGGCCGCGCTGTTCATCGGCACGGCGGCGATCGTCGCCGACCAGTTCACCGTGGGCAGCCTGGCGTCGGTGCTGATCTTCACGGATCTCATGTACGCCGCCGTGGTCTACGGCAGCCCGGCCCTCGCCCGGCGGCTCCCGGTGAGCACCGGCCTGCTCACGGTGGCCGTCACCATCACGGCGGTGGCCTGGCTGCGCACCCCGCAGGCCCTGCTGATCGGGGTGGTCACCGGGATCGTCAGCTTCGCCCCCGCCCTGACCGGCGCCACCCTGCGCAACCACCGGGAGGCCGCCGGGGCGGCCCGGCTGCGCGCCGCGCAGACGGCGCTGCTGGCCGAAATGGACCGGGCCCAGGCGGTCGTCGCGGAGCGGGCCCGGATGGCCCGGGAGCTGCACGACATGGTGGCCAACCACCTGTCGGCCATCGCCATCCACTCCACCGCCGCGCTGTCCATCGACTCCCCCGCCACGAGCCGCGAGGCCCTCGGGGTGATCCGGGAGAACAGCGTCCAGGGGCTGGCCGAGATGCGCCGCCTGATCGGGCTGCTGCGCGAGGCCGGCGCCGAGGAGGAGGCCATGGCCACGCCCTCGCTGGACGGGCTGGCGGCGCTGGTCGGCCTGGCCCGGGCGAACGGCGCCGCGAGCGGGCTGGAATTCGTACTCCGCGACGAGCGCGGGCCGGCCGGGCCGCTGCCGGCGCCGGTGGAGCTGGCGGCGTACCGGATCGTGCAGGAGTCACTGACCAACGCCCTCAAGCACGCCTGCCCGGGCACGGTCACCGTGCGCCTGGCCCGCACGGACGGCCTGGTGACCGTGGGCGTGGACTCGCCGCACGGGGACCGGCCGGGCCCGCGCGCCCCCGGCTCGGGCGCGGGCCTGACCGGGATGCGCGAGCGCGCGGAGCTGCTCGGCGGGGAATTCACGGCGGGCCCGACGGGCCCGGTATGGCGGGTGCGGGCGGCCCTGCCCGCCGAGGAGAGGGCGGTGGACGGATGACCATCCGGGTCGTGGTGGCGGAGGACCAGAGTGCGGTGCGCGCCGGGTTGGTGCTGATCCTGCGCAGCGCGGGCGACATCGAGGTGTGCGGTGAGGCGGCGGACGGCGAGGAGGCGGTCCGGCTGGCCCGGGAACTTCGGCCGGATCTGGTGCTGATGGACGTACAGATGCCGCGTCTGGACGGGGTGTCGGCCACCCGCCAGGTGGTGGCCGAGGGCCTGGCGGACGTACTGGTCCTGACCACCTTCGACCTGGACGAGTACGTGTTCGGGGCGCTGCGCGCGGGCGCGGCGGGCTTCCTGCTGAAGAACGCGGAGGCCGCCGAGCTGATCGGGGCGGTCCGGACGGTGGCGGGCGGGCAGGGGCTGATCGCCCCGGCGGTGACGCGCCGCCTGATCGCCGAGTTCGCGGCGCCCCGGCCGGTACGGGCCCCGGTGCCCGAGCGGACCGCGGCGGCGGTGGAATCGCTGACCCGGCGCGAACGGGAGGTGCTGGGGCGCCTCGGGGAGGGCCTCTCGAACGCGGAGATCGCGGGGCGGCTGGGGATGGCCGAGGCGACGGTGAAGACGCACGTCAGCAGGCTGCTGGGGAAGCTGGAACTCCGCAGCCGGGCGCAAGCGGCCGTGCTGGCACGGGAGTTGGGCCTCTGACGGCGCACCGGCCGGGAGGTCTGGACCTCTTGACGGTTGGTCCAGACCTTTCTACGCTCACCGGAACTGTGGTGAGCATGCCATAACAAGCAGGCTCACGGGCGGCGCAGGTCCCACCCCCATGCCGAAGTCGGCCCCGCGACTTCGACGGACCTACGGAGGACGACCTTGAGCACAGCACCCCCACCCCGCACCCGTCTCTTCAGGAGGCTCGCCGCAACGGTGGCCGCCTTCGCCCTGCCGGCAGCGGGACTCGTCGCCCTGGCCGGCCCCGCCCAGGCCGCCGGCTCCGCGACCGCGACGTACACGAAGGTCTCCGACTGGGGCTCCGGCTTCGAGGGCAAGTGGACGGTGAAGAACACCGGCACCACCACCCTGACCAGCTGGACCGTGGAGTGGGACTACCCCTCCGGCACCACGGTCACCTCCGCCTGGGACGCCACCGTCACCAGCTCCGGCACCCACTGGACGGGCAAGAACGTCGGCTGGAACGGCACCCTCTCCCCCGGCGCGACCATCAGCTTCGGGTTCAACGGCGCCGGACCCGGCGCGCCCAGCGGCTGCAAGATCAACGGCGCCTCCTGCGACGGCGGATCGACCCCCACCGACTCCCCGCCCTCGGCCCCCGGCACCCCCACCGCCAGCGGGGTCACCGACACCTCCCTGACCCTCGGGTGGAGCGCCGCCACCGACGACAAGGGCGTCAAGAACTACGACGTCTTCCGCGGCGGAGCCAAGGTCGCGACGGTCACCGGCACCAGCTACACCGACTCCGGCCTGACCAAGGGCACCACCTACAGCTACAGCGTCACGGCCCGTGACACCGCCGACCAGACCGGCCCCTCCTCCGGCGCCCTCTCCGTCACCACGACCGGCGGCGGCACCACGCCCCCGCCCGCCGGCGGCCCGGTCAAGCTCGGCTACTTCACCGACTGGGGCGTCTACCAGCGCAACTACCACGTGAAGAACCTGGTCACCTCCGGCACCGCCGCGAAGATCACGCACATCAACTACGCCTTCGGCAACGTCACCGGCGGCAAGTGCGCGATCGGCGACGCCTACGCCGACTACCAGAAGACGTACGACGCCGCGTCGAGCGTCGACGGCACCGCCGACACCTGGGACCAGCCCGTCGCCGGCAACATCAACCAGCTCCGCGAGCTGAAGAAGAAGTACCCCGGCATCAAGGTGCTGTGGTCCTTCGGCGGCTGGACCTGGTCCGGCGGCTTCGGCCAGGCCGCGGCCAACCCGGCCGCGTTCGCCGACTCCTGCTACAGCCTGGTCGAGGACCCCCGCTGGGCGGACGTCTTCGACGGCATCGACATCGACTGGGAGTACCCGAACGCCTGCGGCCTGTCCTGCGACACCAGCGGCGCGGCCTCCCTCAAGAACCTGCTCTCCGCACTCCGCGCCAAGTTCGGCGGCAGCAACCTGATCACCGCGGCCATCTCCGCCGACGGCTCCAACGGCGGCAAGCTCGACCTCGCCGACTACGCGGGCGCGGCCCAGTACGTCGACTTCTACAACGTCATGACCTACGACTTCTTCGGCGCCTGGGACGCCAAGGGCCCGACCGCCCCGCACTCCCCGCTCACCTCCTACGCGGGCATCCCGATCGCCGGGTTCAACTCCGAGGCCGCGATCACCAAACTCAAGGGCAAGGGCATCGCCGGCTCCAAGCTCAACCTGGGCATCGGCTTCTACGGGCGCGGCTGGACCGGCGTCACCCAGGACGCCCCCGGCGGCGCCGCCACCGGCCCGGCGCCCGGCACGTACGAGCAGGGCATCGAGGACTACAAGGTGCTCAAGGGCAGCTGCCCGGCCACCGGCACCATCGCCGGCACCGCCTACGCCAAGTGCGGCAGCAACTGGTGGAGCTACGACACCCCCGCCACGATCGCCGGAAAGATGGCCTGGACCAAGCAGCAGGGTCTGAGGGGCGCCTTCTTCTGGGAGTTCAGCGGCGACACCGCGAACGGTGAACTCGCGAGCGCCATCCACGCCGGTCTCCAGTAACCCCCACGCAGGAGCCGGTGCAAGACGAGGCCGGGGAGAAGGGTCCGCCCCCTTCTCCCCGGCTTCTGTTTCCTGACGCACCACTCGCACGGCTCGGCCCCGGGGGCCTCCCCGACGTCGCGCCGCTGCGCTGGGGTCACCTCTGGGGGTCCCCCTACGGAGTCCGGGGGAGGTAGCCGGGGGAGACTCCGTCCGGCGAGGCGATCCGGCTCCGGAGGCCCTCAGGCCACGTTCACCCGCTGCCCCGGCGGCGCCGCCTCCAGCCAGGCCAGGAAGCCGGTCAGCGCGTCCTCGCTCATCGCCAGCTCCAGGCGCGTCCCCCGGTGGGAACAGCCGAGCACGATGGCGTCGGACAGCAGCGCCAGCTCCTCCTCGCCCTCCGGGGCGCGCCGGGCCAGCACCTCGATGGAGGAACGCTCCAGCAGCCGACGCGGCCGCGGCGAGTAGCTGAACACGCGGAACCATTCGATCCGGTCACCGCTGTAGCGGGCGACCCCGTACACCCAGCCCTTGCCGGAGACGTCGGGCTCCTCGGTCACGCCCCAGCGCAGGCTGCAGTCGAAGGTCCCGCCGGACCGCTGGATGAGTCTGCGGCGCAGCCCGAAGACAAAGAGCCCGATCACCACCAGGGCTACGACCAGGCCGCTCACAAGCAGAGCGAGGAGCATCTTCACCGACCTCCTCGCTCATCGAATACAGCACACGAAAAACTGATCCGCATCGCCTCAGCCGCGACCCGCTCCGGAAAACTCCGGAGCGGACCGCGGCTGAGGACGCACACTATTCGGTACGGGGCTCAGTGCCCCGTTACCGCGCGCAGCCGGACATCGGCGCGACGCTCGGCGGCCGCATCGGCCTCCGCCTTCGCGCGCTCCAGTGCCCGCTCCGCCCGCTGGACGTCAATCTCGTCCGCGAGCTCGGCGATCTCGGCCAGCAAGGACAGCTTGTTGTCCGCGAACGAGATGAATCCGCCGTGCACCGCGACGACGACGGTGTTGCCGTCGCTGGTGCGGATGGTCACCGGGCCCGATTCCAGCACACCGAGAAGCGGCTGGTGACCGGGCATGACGCCGATGTCGCCCGACGTGGTGCGCGCGACAACAAGGGTGGCCTCGCCGGACCAGACATTGCGGTCCGCCGCGACCAGCTCGACGTGCAGCTCAGCAGCCAAGGTGGCTCCTCGGGTCACCACCCGGCGGGTCTGCCGGGTGTTGGGTCAAATTCTAATGGGCGTGGGGAGAGGGGCGGGACGTACCCCGCCCCTCTCCGTGAATCAGCTCTGCTCGCGAGGAGCGGGGCTTCAGGAGACGCCCAGCTCCTTGGCGTTGGCCTTCAGGTCCTCGATGCCACCGCACATGAAGAACGCCTGCTCGGGGAAGTGGTCGTAGTCACCGTCGCAGATCGCGTTGAACGCGGTGATCGACTCGTCGAGCGGAACGTCCGAACCGTCCACGCCGGTGAACTGCTTGGCGACGTGGGTGTTCTGCGACAGGAAGCGCTCGACGCGACGGGCACGGTGGACAACGAGCTTGTCCTCCTCGCCCAGCTCGTCGATACCGAGGATCGCGATGATGTCCTGGAGGTCCTTGTACTTCTGCAGGATCCCCTTGACACGCATGGCGGCCGCGTAGTGGTCCGCCGCGATGTACCGCGGGTCGAGGATGCGGGACGTCGAGTCCAGCGGGTCCACGGCCGGGTAGATGCCCTTCTCGGAGATCGGACGGGAAAGCACCGTCGTCGCGTCGAGGTGGGCGAAGGTGGTGGCCGGCGCCGGGTCGGTCAGGTCGTCCGCGGGGACGTAGATCGCCTGCATCGAGGTGATCGAGTGACCGCGGGTCGAGGTGATGCGCTCCTGCAGCAGACCCATCTCGTCAGCCAGGTTCGGCTGGTAACCCACCGCGGACGGCATACGGCCGAGCAGCGTGGAGACCTCGGAACCGGCCTGGGTGTAACGGAAGATGTTGTCGATGAAGAAGAGCACGTCCTGCTTCTGCACATCGCGGAAGTACTCCGCCATGGTCAGACCGGCGAGCGCGACCCGCAGACGGGTGCCCGGGGGCTCGTCCATCTGGCCGAAGACGAGCGCCGTCTTGTCGATGACGCCCGAGTCGCCCATTTCCTCGATGAGGTCGTTGCCCTCACGGGTACGCTCACCGACGCCCGCGAAGACCGACACACCGTCGTGGTTGTTGGCGACGCGGTAGATCATTTCCTGGATCAGAACGGTCTTGCCGACACCGGCACCACCGAACAGACCGATCTTTCCACCCTTGACGTACGGGGTGAGGAGGTCGATGACCTTGACGCCGGTCTCGAACATCTCGGTCTTCGACTCGAGCTCGTCGAAGCTCGGCGCCTTGCGGTGGATCGGCCAGCGCTCGGTCACCTCGGAGTTGGCCTCCGGGTAGTTGAGCACCTCACCCAGGGTGTTGAAGACCTTGCCCTTGGTGAAGTCACCGACGGGGACGGTGATGCCCTCGCCCGTGTCGGTCACCGCGGCCTGGCGGACCAGGCCGTCGGTCGGCTGCATCGAGATGGTACGGACGAGGCCGTCACCCAGGTGCTGCGCGACCTCGAGGGTCAGGGTCTTGAGCTTGCCGTCCTCGGCCGGGTCGGCGACCTGGACCTTGAGGGCGTTGTAGATCTCGGGCATGGCGTCGACGGGGAACTCCACGTCGACGACCGGGCCGATGACCCGGGCGACGCGGCCCGTGGCGGCGGCCGTCTCAACAGTGGTCGTCATTACTTGTCACTCCCCGCGGTCGCGTCAGCCATGGCGCTCGCGCCACCGACGATCTCGCTGATTTCCTGGGTGATTTCGGCCTGGCGGGCCGCGTTGGCAAGCCGGGAAAGACTCTTGATGAGGTCCCCGGCGTTGTCGGTGGCCGACTTCATCGCGCGGCGGCGGGCGGCGTGCTCGGAAGCGGCCGACTGCAGCAGCGCGTTGTAGATCCGGCTCTCGACGTAGCGCGGCAGCAGGGCGTCGAGGACGTCCTCCGCCGACGGCTCGAACTCGAACAGCGGAAGGATCTCGCCCTTCGCACCGCCCTCGTCCTGAGCCCCAGCGGATGTCTCCGCGAGGCTGAGCGGCAGCATCCGGCCGTCCACGGCGTTCTGCGTCATCATCGACACGAATTCCGTGTAGACGATGTGCAGCTCGTCCACGCCGCCCTCGGCCGTCTCCGTCTGGATGGCCTCGATCAGCGGCGCGGCGACGCGCTTGGCGTCCGCGTAAGCCGGGCTGTCGGTGAAGCCGGTCCACGAGTCCGCGATCTTGCGCTCGCGGAAGCCGTAGTAGGCGACACCCTTGCGGCCGACGATGTAGGCATCGACGTCCTTGCCCTCAGCGCGCAGCCGCTCGGTGAGCCGCTCCGCCTGCTTGATGGCGTTCGAGGAGTAGCCGCCGGCCAGACCGCGGTCGCTCGTGATGAGCAGCACCGCGGCGCGGGTCGGCGCCTCGACCTCGGTGGTCAGGGCGTGCTTGGTGTTCGAACCGGTCGCCACCGCGGTCACCGCACGGGTGAGCTCGGTCGCGTACGGCATCGATGCCGCCACCTTGCGCTGCGCCTTGACGATGCGCGAGGCGGCGATCATCTCCATCGCCTTGGTGATCTTCTTGGTCGCCGTGACGGCACGGATGCGACGCTTGTAGACCCGGAGCTGCGCTCCCATGAGTCAGGTCCCTTCCGTCGTCACTTGGAGACGTTGACGGCCGGAGCGTCCTCGCCCAGGAGCTTGCCGTCAGACGTCTCGAACTGCTGCTTGAAGGCAGCGATGGCGTCCGCGATCGACGTCAGGGTGTCGTCCGACATCTTGCCGCCCTCGGCGATCGAGGTGAGGAGGTCCTTGCGCTCGCGGCGCAGGTGCTCCAGCAGCTCGGACTCGAAGCGACGGATGTCGTTGACCGGGACGTCGTCCATCTTGCCGGTGGTGCCGGCCCAGACGGAGACGACCTGCTCCTCGACGGGCATCGGCTGGTACTGGCCCTGCTTGAGCAGCTCGACCATGCGCTTGCCGCGCTCCAGCGAAGCCTTCGACGCGGCGTCCAGGTCGGAACCGAAGGCGGCGAACGCCTCCAGCTCGCGGTACTGGGCGAGGTCGACGCGCAGTCGGCCGGAAACCTGCTTCATGGCCTTGTGCTGCGCGGAACCACCGACGCGGGAGACCGAGATACCGACGTTCAGCGCCGGGCGCTGGCCCGCGTTGAACAGGTCGGACTCCAGGAAGCACTGGCCGTCGGTGATGGAGATGACGTTGGTCGGGATGAACGCCGACACGTCGTTCGCCTTGGTCTCGACGATCGGCAGACCGGTCATCGAACCGGCACCCATCTCGTCGGAGAGCTTCGCGCAGCGCTCCAGCAGACGCGAGTGCAGGTAGAAGACGTCACCCGGGTAGGCCTCACGGCCCGGCGGGCGGCGCAGCAGCAGCGAGACGGCGCGGTAGGCGTCGGCCTGCTTCGACAGGTCGTCGAAGATGATCAGGACGTGCTTGCCGGCGTACATCCAGTGCTGGCCGATGGCGGAGCCGGTGTACGGCGCCAGGTACTTGAAGCCGGCCGGGTCGGACGCCGGGGCGGCGACGATCGTCGTGTACTCGAGCGCGCCGGCCTCTTCCAGGGCGCCGCGAACGGACGCGATGGTCGAGCCCTTCTGGCCGATGGCGACGTAGATGCAGCGGACCTGCTTGTTCACGTCGCCCGAGCGCCAGTTGTCGCGCTGGTTGATGATCGTGTCGACGGCAAGAGCGGTCTTGCCGGTCTGACGGTCACCGATGATCAGCTGACGCTGGCCACGGCCGATCGGCACCATCGCGTCGACGGCCTTGTAGCCGGTCTGCATGGGCTCGTGCACCGACTTACGGACCATGACGCCCGGGGCCTGCAGCTCGAGGGCGCGGCGGCCCTCGGTCGCGATCTCGCCGAGGCCGTCGATCGGGTTGCCGAGCGGGTCGACAACGCGGCCGAGGTAGCCCTCGCCGACACCTACGGAGAGAACCTCACCGGTGCGCTGCACCGGCTGGCCCTCCTCGATACCGCTGAATTCGCCGAGGACGATCGCACCGATCTCGCGCTCCTCGAGGTTGAGGGCGAGACCGAGGGTGCCGTCCTCGAACTTCAGCAGCTCGTTCGCCATGGCGGAGGGCAGACCCTCCACCTTCGCGATGCCGTCGCCGGCAACGCTGACCGTTCCGACCTCCTCGCGCGAGGCCGCGTCCGGCTGGTACGACTGGACAAAGTTCTCCAGTGCGTCCCGGATCTCCTCCGGCCGGATCGTGAGCTCCGCCATCTGGGTTCCCTGCTCTCCTTGTTGGGCCTGAAGCTTCTTAGGGGTCTGGGGGCGACCCCCAGGAATCTTCTGCAAGTTCTGCACGGCCCAACCGGGCCGCTAGGAATGCGTTGTTCTATTGGTGGCTGGTCAGCCGGCCATGCGGCGGGACGCCTCGGCGAGGCGGTCCGCGATGGTGCCGTCGATGACCTCGTCGCCGACTCGCACCGAGATCCCGCCGAGGACCGCGGGGTCCACGTCGAGGTTCAGGTGCATCTGGCGGCCGTACAGCTTGGCCAGCACCGCGCCGAGACGCTGCTTCTGCACGTCGCTGAGCGGAACCGCGCTGGTCACGGTGGCGACCATGCGGTCACGGCGCTCGGCGGCGAGCTTGGAGAGGGACTCGAGTCCCGCTTCCAGGCTACGTCCACGCGGGTGCGTGACGAGACGGATGACCAGACGCTCCGTGACGGCGTTCACCTTGCCGCCGAGCAGGCTGCGCAGCAGCTCGCTCTTGGCGGAGGCGGTCGCCGCACGGTCGGTCAGCGCGGAGCGCAGCTCGGTGCTCGAGGAGACGATCCGGCCGAACCGGAACACCTCGTCCTCGACGTTGTCGAGCGCACCCGCACGCTGGGCCGCCGTGAGGTCGGCGGTGGCCGCCAGCTCCTCCAGCGAGTCGACCAGGTCACGCGACTGCGACCAGCGGGACCGGGCCATGCCGGAGACCAGGTCGAGGGTTTCCCCGCTCACCTGGCCGCCCAGCAGGCGGCCCACCAGCTCGGCCTTGGCCTCGCCGGCCTGCGCCGGGTCCGTGATGACCCGACGCAGCGAGACCTCGCGGTCGAGCAGCGCGGTGACGGAGGCCAGCTCGTCGGCGAGCTTCGCCGCGTCGACGGACGTGTTGTCCGTCAGCGCGTCGAGGCGCTCGCGCGCGGCGGCCAGCGCCTCGCGGCTCGCTCCGTTCATCGGGCGGCCTCGGCCTTCTCCTCGAGCTCGCTGAGGAAACGGTCGATCGTGCGGCTCTGCCGGGCGGTGTCCTCGAGGGACTCGCCGACGAGCTTTCCGGCCAGGTCGGTGGCGAGCTTGCCCACGTCCTGACGGAGCGCCTGCGAAGCGGCCTTGCGGTCGGCCGCGATCTGGGCGTGGCCGGCAGCGATGATCTCCTCACGCTGCCGCTGGCCCTCTGCGCGCAGTTCTTCCTTGAGCGCAGTGCCCTGCTCCAGCGCTTCCTGGCGCAGGCGCGCGGCCTCGTGCCGGGCTTCGGCGAGCTGGGCCTTGTACTGCTCCAGCACGCTCTGGGCCTCGGTCTGAGCGGCCTCAGCCTTCTCGATACCGCCCTCGATCGCCTCGCGACGCTCGTCCAGAACCTTGTTGATGTTCGGGAGGAGCTTCTTCGCGAGGAAGCCGAAGACGATGACGAAGGCGATCAGACCGATGACGAGCTCGGGGATCGGCGGAAAGAGCGGGTTTTCCGTCTCTGCCGCGAGAACCAGGAGGTTCACATCAGTGCCTTTCGTCTAATGGGCTGTTCGTCGAGACCGAGGATCAGGAGGTCGGGTAGACGAACGGCATGACCAGACCGATCAGGGCGAGCGCCTCACAGAAGGCGAAGCCGAGGATCTGGTTGGCGCGGATCAGGCCGGCAGCCTCGGGCTGACGGGCGAGGGCCTGGGTGCCGTTGCCGAAGATGATGCCGACGCCGACGCCGGGGCCGATGGCCGCGAGACCGTAACCAACGGAGCTGAGGGAGCCGGTGACGGCGGCAAGGGTCTGGGACATGCCAGTTCTTCCTTCTCTTTCACGGACCGGTGGGGGTTGGCCACCGGACGAAATGGGGGGCTGAGCGGGGCGGGTCTGGCTCAGTGGTGCTCGGCGAGCGCGCCCTGGAGGTAGCTGCAGGCCAGGAGGACGAAGACGTACGCCTGGACAGCCTGGATGAAGAGCTCGAAGGCGGTCATCACGAGCACCATCACGAACGAGACACCCGCGTAGGCGATGCCGATCCCGTTCAGCAGGTACCAGCTGGCGATCGTGAAGAGCAGCAGCAGGGTGTGACCGGCGAACATGTTCGCGAACAGTCGGACCGCATGGGTGAACGGACGCACCAGGACGTTCGAGAAGAACTCGATGACCATCACCAGCGGCAGGACGCCGCCGAGGCTCTTGTCGTAGCCGGTCAGGTTCTTCAGGCCGCCGACGAAGCCGTGGCGCTTGAAGGTGACCGACATCCAGGTGAGATAGACCAGGAGGGCCAGAATCGCCGGGTAGGCGATGATCGAGGTCACCGGGAACTGCGCCACCGGAACGATCGACCAGACGTTCAGGATCCAGACGAAGAAGAACAGCGAGACCATGAAGGGGACGTACTTCTCGCCCTCCTTCTTGCCCAGCGTCTCGTAGACGATGCCGCGGCGCACGAAGTCGTAACCGGATTCGGCGACCATCTGCAGCTTGCCGGGGACGACCTTCGGCTTGCCGAAAGCAGCCCAGAAGAAAGCCACGATGATGATGCTGCCCAGCAGGGCCAGCAGCATCGGCTTGTTGAAGTACGCGTTGGTCAGGCCGGCTTTGCCCCACAGCGGCTCGAAGAGGAACGAGTGCAGGCCCGGGCCGGGGAAGCCACATCCTTCGAAGATGTGACAGTCGGTCTCGAAAGCGAGCACCTGCGTCGGGTCAGGACTCACCGCGGGCTCCTTCAGCGTGGCGCATGGGTACGGCAACCTCGTTGTGTCGGCGCGGCGCGCAGCCGCGGTTCGGCACTGGACTGGTGTAACGGATGTGGGGGCGGCGGTCAGGCATCGAGCCTCGCGATGGAACAGGCGTCAGCTCAGATGCCCGCGCCCGCAGTGCCGCAGTTTGAACCGGACGATAGCAGCATCTCGAACGCACACTTATCCCGGCCCTACCCCTCACGGCTTCGACCCCGGATTTCCGGGCTTGTCGCCCTTCGTGGAATCGGGTTCGACGTAAAGAATCTTGGCCTTCATGTGGGCCCGCGTCTGCGCACCGATCCACACGAGGGTGGTGGCGACGAGCGTGATCGCGAACGCCCGGGGGTGGAACAGTGTCGTGTTCTTGAACACGGCGAGAAAGACGAAGAGCAGCAGGATCTGAGCCGCGTAGAGCATGAGGCCCATCGCCTGGAACAGATGTGGCAGTGATTTCGCCGTGCGCTGCAGGATCAGGAACCCGAGACCCATGAACAGGATCACCACGACCGTCGCGATGACCGCTCCGACCGCACCCTTGCCGCCGACGATCGCACCACTGATCGCAGCGGCTACAGCGCCGGCGACGGCCGTGGGTACGGCGGTTTGCAGGAGGGATCGGACGTCATCTGACCGCATGGCGGTTTGCTCCGCGTGGTGGTGGGGGCACGGACTCGTACGGGACTCGTACGGGGACGAGCGTAAGCCCGGTCCGAGGCAGCGCCTCGGGCCAATGGACCGTCGCACTACGGTCCTTCGGCTCTGTCGCCGGGTTTAGTGAACGGTATCACAAAGTATTTGATGAGAGCTTTACCCGGGGAGTGTGCTGACTGTCACACATGAGGGCTAACCCGCCCGTGTGTGCAGGACAACGGGGCACCTTGTCTGGTAAAGGGCGTTCATGTCGGACATGCGCTCGGGGCGTCAGCGCGACGATCCCGCCTTACGCCGGTCGGGGAAGCGCGAACGGGGGCCAATGGCGGTCGCCCCGTTGACGCCGGAGACGCCCACCGCGATCGGCCTGGCCGGCTCCGGCTCCGTACCCGAGACATCCAGCGCGGCCGCCTCCGCCGCCCGTTCCGCGTACCGGTAGCGCGGCGGGACCAGTGCCTGCGCCCACCGCGGGGCGCGCGGGGTGAACCGCGGCAGGAGGAGCAGCACGAGGCCCAGGGCGCTCAGCGACGCGATGCCGAGCACGATCCACATCGAGGTGGAGTGCACCGAGTAGGCCACCGCCCCGAAGGCGATCAGGCCCGACCAGAAGTACATGATCAGTACGGCGCGGCTGTGGGAGTGCCCGAGCTCCAGCAGCCGGTGGTGCAGGTGCCCGCGGTCGGCCGCGAAGGGTGACTGGCCGTTCCAGGTGCGCCGGACGATGGCCAGGAACAGGTCCGCCATCGGGATCGCGATGATCGTCAGCGGCAGCACCAGCGGGATGAAGACCGGCAGCATCGCGTGCGTCGCGTTGCGCTCACCACCCGCGAAGAGCTTCAGTGTGTCCGGGTCCACCTGCCCGGTGATGGAGATCGCGCCGGCCGCCAGCACCAGGCCGATCAGCATCGACCCCGAGTCCCCCATGAAGATCCGGGCGGGGTGCATGTTGTGCGGCAGGAAGCCCAGGCACATGCCCATCAGGATGGCGGCGAACAGCGTCGCCGGCGCCGCCGACTCGATCCCGTAGCCGTACCAGATGCGGTACGCGTACAGGAAGAACGCCGCGGCGGCGATGCAGACCGTGCCGGCCGCCAGTCCGTCGAGGCCGTCCACGAAGTTCACCGCGTTGATGGTGAGCACCACGAGGGCCACCGTCAGCAGGTTGCCCTGCCAGGGGGTGACCGCGACCGTGCCCATGAAGGGCACCGGGATCCACAGGATGGTCAGACCCTGGATGACCATCACACCTGCGGCGATCATCTGGGCGCCGAGCTTGATCAGGGCGTCGATCTCGAACTTGTCGTCCAGCACGCCGATCAACCAGATCAGCGCAGCGCCGGACAGCAGCGCCCGGGGCTCGTTCGAGCCGGTGAACACCCCGTTCAGGTTCCGCAGGTGGTCGGCCACCAGCAGCCCCGCGCACAGACCGCCGAACATCGCGATCCCGCCGAGCCGCGGAGTCGGTTCCCGGTGCACGTCACGGGCGCGGATCTCCGGCATGGCCCCGACCGCGATCGCGAACTTCCGCACGGGCCCGGTCAGCAGGTAGGTCACCGCGACCGTGACGCACAGCGTCAGCAGGTATTCACGCACTGGCAGCCCCAGATGTATCGCCGGCCATCTCAGCCCCACACATTAGCCGCGATGTCACCGCTACCGAGGACGCGCGGGGTCCCTACCCCGGTTGCGGTACGTCCGGCTCGTCCGTGTTACGCCCCATAAGGAGGAAATCCACTGGCCAGCTCTGCGACCTCCGTACGGGTATGCGCCGTTTCCCCGCGCAGCGCGGCCCCGAACAGCCCGGCGATCCGGATCATCTCCGGCTCCCCCATGCCCTGGGTGGTCACCGCCGCGGTGCCCAGCCGGATCCCGCGCTGGTCCCCGTACGGCAGGGCGCAGGTGTCCAGCACGATCCCGGCGGCCGCGAGCCGGCCGCGGGCGGTCGGACCGTCGATGCCGAGGGGGGCCGGGTCGGCGCAGATGAGGTGGGTGTCGGTACCGCCCGTAGTGACGGCGAAACCGGCCGCCTCCAGCGCTTCGGCCAGCGTCCGGGCGTTGGCGACGACCCGGTGGGCGTACGTGGTGAACCCGGCTCCGGCGGCCTCGCCGAAGGCCACGGCCTTGGCGGCGATCGTGTGCATCTGGGCGCCGCCCTGGGTGAAGGGGAAGACCGCCCGGTCGACGCGCTCGGCCAGTTCGGCGGTGCACAGGACCATCCCGCCGCGGGGGCCGCGCAGCACCTTGTGGGTGGTCGCGCAGACGATGTCCGCGTACGGGACGGGGCTGGGGGCGGCCCCGCCGGCGACGAGCCCGATCGGGTGCGCGGCGTCGGCGATCAGGTACGCCCCGACCTCGTCGGCGACCTCCCGGAAGACGGAGTACTCGGGGTGGCGGGGGTAGCAGATCGAGCCGCAGACGATGGCCTTGGGCCGGTGCGCGCGGGCCAGTTCCTGCACCTGCTCGTAGTCGATCAGGCCCGTCTCGGCGTCCACGCCGTAGCCGACGAAGTCGAACCAGCGGCCGGAGAAGTTGGCGGGAGAGCCGTGGGTGAGGTGGCCGCCGTAGGACAGGCCCATCGCGAGGACCGTGTCACCGGGGCGCAGCAGCGCGGCGTACGCGGCCAGCACGGCGGAGGATCCGGAGTGCGGCTGCACGTTGGCGTGCTCGGCGCCGAAGAGGGCCATGGCCCGCTCCACGGCGACGCGTTCGGCGAGGTCCGCGTACTCGCAGCCGCCGTGGTGGCGGGCGCCCGGGTAGCCCTCGGCGTACTTGTTGGCGAGCGCGGAGCCGAGCGCCGCGAGCACGGCGGGCGAGCAGAAGTTCTCGGCGGCGATCAGCTGGAGGGAGCCGGCCTGCCGCTGGGCCTCCCCCGCGAGCACGTCGGCCATCTCCGGATCCTGCCGCCGCAGCAGGTCCGTGGGCGGGGTGATGACGCTCATGGCGCGGCTCCTGGTGCTGTCCCGGATACGGCCACTGTAGGCCCGCCCCCGCGATCGCGCCCCCGGACGCCGCCCCGGCCGCGCCGGGCCCCCGAGACCTCCCCGAACGGGCCCCTCGCGCCCCTCGCACCACTCGGCCCCGGAGGGCCTCCCGGGCATCGCGCCGCTGCGCCGGCCTCCGGCCGCCGGGCCGTCAGCGGGAAGCGGTAACACCCGTCAGGGCCGTGACCACGGGGTCCAGCGCCTGGATGAACCCCACCCTCAACGCGCCCCTCGCACCACTCGACCCCGGAGGACCTCCCGGGCATCGCGCCGCTGCGCCAGCCTCCGGCCGCCGGGCCGTCAGCGGGAAGCGGTAACGCCCGTCAGGGCCGTGACCACGGGGTCCAGCGCCTGGTTGATCTCGTCGCCGATCGAGCGGAAGAAGGTGATCGGGGCCCCGTACGGGTCGTACACCTCGTCCGCGTCGGCGGACGGCGCCAGCAGCCACCCGCGCAGCGCCGCGGCCGCCCGGACCAGGGCCCGCGCGCGCTCCGCCATGCCGTCGTCCAGCGGCGGCAGCGTGGCCGGGTCTATCGCCCGAACCAGCCGGGTGAACTCCTTCAGCGTGAAGGTCCGCAATCCCGCGGAGTGCCCCATGGAGATGACCTGCGCCCGGTGGTCCCGGGTGGCCGTCAGCACCAGGTCGGCCCGGATGACGTGCTCGTCCAGCAGCTCCCGCCCCGTGAAGCCGGAGGCGTCCGCCCCGAAGTCCGCCAGCACGGCCGCCGCGTTGGCCTCCATCGGGGCGCCCTCGTGGCCCCACGTGCCGGCGCTCTCCACGATGAGGTCCCCGCTGACGAGACCGCCCAGCCGGTGCGCCAGGGCGTGCCGCGTCAGCCGCTCGGTGATCGGCGAGCGGCACACGTTCCCGGTGCTGACGTGGAGTATGCGGAAGACATCTCCACCAGCCTCCGCCGGAAGACGCCCCGTTGCTATGCCACGCCCCTGAGGGCTCACGGGGCCACCTCGAGGTCGGGTACGACCTCCCGCAGCTGCTCGGCGGTCAGTGCACCCTCGCGCAGCAACAGGGGAACCTTCCCCGTGACGTCGACGATCGAGGACGGCTGGATCCCCGGGGTGGGGCCGCCGTCCAGGTACACCGACACCGCGTCGCCCAGCATCGCGCGCGCGGCGTCGCAGTCCTCCGGCGCCGGGTGGCCGGTCAGGTTCGCCGAGGAGACGGCCATCGGGCCGACCTCGGTCAGCAGCTCGATCGCCACGGGGTGCAGCGGCATGCGTACGGCGACGGTCCCGCGGGTCTCCCCCAGGTCCCAGGCCAGCGAGGGCTGGTGCTTGGCGACGAGGGTCAGCGCGCCCGGCCAGAACGCGTCGACCAGCTCCCACGCCTGCTCGGAGAAGTCCGTGACGAGGCCGTGCAGGGTGTTCGGGGACCCGATGAGGACGGGGGTGGGCATGTTGCGGCCGCGCCCCTTGGCGGCGAGCAGGTCACCGACCGCCTCCGCGCTGAAGGCGTCCGCGCCGATCCCGTACAGGGTGTCGGTGGGCAGCACGACGAGCTCGCCGCGGCGCACTGCGGATGCGGCTTCACGCAGGCCCGTCTTGCGGTCCGTGGCATCGTTGCAGTCGTATCGCCGGGCCATCAGCGGGCCTCCTCAAGCAGCGGGGTGGTGACGTTTTCCGGGAGTGGGGTCGCGCGGATCACGGCATGGCCTTGCGGGCGGTCGCGAAGCGCGGGCGGTTGTTGAGGTCGGGGTGGTCGGCGGCGTCGGCCCAGCCCCGCTCCTCGGCGAAGATCCACGGGACCTGGCCGCCCTGCGTGTCGGCGTGCTCGATGACGACGATGCCGCCGGGCCGCAGCAGCCGGTGCGCGGTGCGCTCGATGCCCCGGATGGTGTCCAGGCCGTCCTCGCCGGAGAACAGCGCCATCTCCGGGTCGTGGTCGCGGGCCTCGGGGGCGACGTACTCCCACTCGGTGAGCGGGATGTACGGCGGATTGGAGATGACGAGGTCGACCTGGCCGTCCAGCTCCGGCAGCGCGCTGAGCGCGTCGCCCTGGTGGACGGTGACCCGGGAGCCCTCGGCGTTCTTACGGGTCCACCGCAGGGCTTCCTCGGACAGCTCGACCGCGTGGACGCGCGAGCGCGGCACCTCCTGCGCCATGGCCAGCGCGATGGCGCCGGAGCCCGCGCAGAGGTCCACGATCAGCGGCTCGACCACGTCCATGGCCCGGACGGCGTGTATGGCCCAGTCCACGACCGACTCGGTCTCGGGCCGGGGTACGAAGACCCCGGGCCCGACCTGGAGCTCCAGGTACCGGAAGAAGGCGCGCCCGGTGATGTGCTGGAGCGGCTCGCGCGCCTCGCGGCGGGCGACGGCCTCCCAGTAGCGGGCGTCGAAGTCCGCGTCCTTGACGTGGTGCAGTTCCCCCCGCTTGACGCCGTGCACGAAGGCCGCGAGTTCCTCCGCGTCGAAGCGCGGTGAGGGCACGCCGGCGGCGGCCAGCCGCTGGGTGGCCTGGGCCACCTCGGCAAGCAGCAAGTTCACGCTGGTCCTCCGGGCTGCTGTCGTACGGGGGTGGAGCGGGGGGTCAGGCAGGCGCCGCGGTCAGGCGGCCGCGGTTCAGTGCGCGGCCGCGAGCTTGGCGGCGGAGTCCGTGTCGACGCAGGCCTGGATGACCGCGTCGAGGTCTCCGTCGAGCACCTGGTCCAAGTTGTACGCCTTGAAGCCGGTCCGGTGGTCCGAGATCCGGTTTTCCGGGTAGTTGTACGTGCGGATCTTCTCGGAGCGGTCCACGGAGCGCACCTGGCTGCGGCGCACGTCGGAGGCTTCCTGCTCGGCGGCTTCCTGGGCCGCGGCGAGCAGCCTGGACCGCAGGATGCGCATCGCCTGCTCCTTGTTCTGGAGCTGGCTCTTCTCGTTCTGGCAGGAGGCGACCACACCGGTCGGGATGTGCGTGATGCGCACGGCCGAGTCGGTGGTGTTGACGGACTGGCCGCCGGGGCCCGACGAGCGGTACACGTCGATGCGGAGGTCGTTCATGTTGATCTCGACCTCGACCTCCTCGGCCTCCGGGGTGACGAGCACGCCCGCGGCGGAGGTGTGGATGCGGCCCTGGGACTCGGTGGCCGGAACCCGCTGGACGCGGTGCACGCCGCCCTCGTACTTGAGGCGGGCCCAGACGCCCTGGCCGGGCTCGGTGGCACCGTTGCCGCCCTTGGTGCGGACGGAGACCTGGACGTCCTTGTAGCCGCCGAGTTCGGACTCGGTGGCGTCGATGATCTCGGTCTTCCAGCCCACGCGCTCGGCGTAGCGCAGGTACATGCGCAGCAGGTCGCCGGCGAACAGGGCGGACTCGTCGCCGCCCGCGCCCGCCTTGACCTCCAGGAGCACGTCCTTGTCGTCGCTGGGGTCGCGCGGGACGAGCAGCAGGCGGAGCTTCTCGGTGAGCTCTTCGCGCTGGGCGCTCAGTTCCTTGACCTCGGCGGCGAAGTCGGGGTCGACGGCCGCGAACTCCTTGGCCGTCTCGATGTCCTCGGCGGACTGCTTCCAGGCGCGGAAGGTCGCGACGATCGGGGTCAGCTCCGCGTAGCGCTTGTTGAGCTTGCGCGCGTTGGCCTGATCCGAGTGGACCGAAGGGTCGGCGAGCTTCTTCTCAAGGTCGGCGTGCTCGCCGACCAGTTCCTCGACCGCCTCGAACATCGGGGGCTCCTGTGGTGAAAGTGAAGAAAGGGCTGCGGGACGAGAAAGGCGCCGGGCCCGGCTGCCCGCGCGTGACGCGGTGCAGCCGGGGTCCGGCGCCGGAGGCTCGCTACTTCGAGCCGGCAGCCTTGCCGAAGCGGGCCTCGAAGCGGGCCACACGGCCACCGGTGTCGAGGATCTTCTGCTTGCCCGTGTAGAACGGGTGGCACTCGGAGCAGACCTCGGCACGGATGGTGCCGTCGGTCAGGGTGCTACGGGTGGTGAACGACGCGCCACAGGTGCAGCTGACCTGGGTCTCGACGTACTCGGGGTGAACATCGCGCTTCAAGGTGTCTCCTAGATTCGGGAGGGCGCCGGGTCGCAGGGGCCGAATTGCGCGCTGCGTGAACCGGGGCCGACAGACCAGTCTGCCAGGACCGGGCCGCCTGTCAAAATTCTGAGGACACCCTCCTCAACGGGAGGGGGTGGGCATCTATTCCACCCGGCAGGGAAACCCCCGCGACCAGGCTTTTCCGGTCCTACTGCGACTGGACGATGCCGCCGGCGGAGCCCTTGTCACCCATGGAGGCGGCCGTCGCGTCGGCGGGGATCGGCTGGTCCGCGAGCAGGGCGTCCCAGACCATCTTGGATTCCTTGGCGAGCGGGGCGACCCGGTCGTGGTCGAGGGCGTCCTCGGTCACCGGCATGGTGATCATCTGGAGGCCCTGGGAGTCGATGCCGCGCAGGCTCTGGGCGAAGCCCAGGAGCGACTTCACGTCGCCGAGCTGCTTGTCGGTGGTGAGCGCCTTGGTTCCGGTGTCGGCGAGGTCGAGCAGCCGCTTGGGGTTGTCGAACACGCCGATCCCCTTGACCTGCTTGATCAGCGCCTTCATGAAGGCCTGCTGGAGCTGTATTCGGCCGAGGTCGCTGCCGTCGCCGACGCTCTTGCGGGTACGGACGAGACCGAGGGCCTGTTCGCCGTTCAGCTTGTTGGGGCCCGCGGGCAGATCGAGGTGGCTGGAACCGTCCTTGATCGGCTTGGTGGTGGTCACCTCGACACCGCCGAGGTTGTCGATGATCTTCTTGAAGCCCGTGAAGTCGACCTCGATGTAGTGGTCCATGCGGATCCCCGACATCTTCTCGACGGTCTTGACCGCGCAGGCGGCCCCGCCGATGGTGAACGACTCGTTGAACTGGGAGCGCGAGCTGCCCCGGTCGGTCTTCCCGTTCGCCGTCTGGCAGGCGGGGCGGTTGACCATGGTGTCGCGCGGGATCGAGATGACGCTGGCCTTGTGGTGGCCCTCGTAGAGGTGGACGATCATCGCCGTGTCGGAGCGGGCGGACCCGCCGTCGTCCCGGCCGTACTCGGCGTTCGCCCCGCCGCGGGAGTCCGAGCCGAGGACGAGGATGTCCATCGAGCCGTTGTCCACGTTCTGGGGGCGGTCCTTGCCGAGCGCCGCGTCGATGTCGACCGTCTTCAGGTTCCCGTTGAACTTGAAGTAGAAGTAGCCCACGCCCGCGCCGCCCAGCACCACCACGCCGGCGGCCGTCCACGCGACGACGGTGAGGCCCTTGCGGCGCTTCGGCGCTTTCCTTCGGCGCCGGCTGCCCGCGGCGCGGCGGCCGCGGCCCCTCGTGTCCTCGCTCATGCTCTCCTCGGTCCCCGGCCCGCTTCCGCGACCCGTCCGGCCTGTCTGCGACCCCCGCTGTTCTCTGACACAGACGGAGGAACGCCTACCAGGGTTCCACGGGCCCGGCCGGGCGCCGAACGCGGTGCGCGGACGGCCCGGCGCGGGGGCGACGGGGTGTGACGCCGCGCTTACCGCCCGTACGCCGAACGCGGACGAAAGGGATGGCGGGGGCGCCCGCCGGCCGGGCGGCGGTGTGGCGAAGGTCGCAGCACGCGCACGCAACGGGACCGCCCCCGTCGCGGCTGCGACGGGGGCGGTCCCGTAAGACGGTCCGGCTACGGCGACGGTCAGTCGTCGTTCTTGCCCGCCGGGGTCGTCTTGGCGATCTGCATCAGGAACTCGGCGTTCGACTTCGTCTGCTTCATCTTGTCGAGGAGCAGCTCGATCGCCTGCTGCGAGTCGAGCGCGTGCAGCACCCGGCGCAGCTTCCAGACGATGGCGAGCTCCTCCGCGTTGAGGAGGATCTCCTCCTTGCGCGTGCCCGACGGGTCGACGTCGACGGCCGGGAAGATGCGCTTGTCGGCGAGCTTGCGGTCGAGCTTGAGCTCCATGTTGCCGGTGCCCTTGAACTCCTCGAAGATCACCTCGTCCATGCGCGAGCCGGTGTCGACCAGCGCGGTGGCCAGGATGGTCAGCGAGCCGCCGTCCTCGATGTTGCGCGCGGCACCGAAGAAGCGCTTCGGCGGGTACAGCGCGGTCGAGTCGACACCACCGGACAGGATGCGGCCGGAGGCGGGGGCGGCGAGGTTGTACGCGCGGCCCAGGCGGGTGATGGAGTCCAGCAGGACGACCACGTCGTGACCCAGCTCGACGAGCCGCTTGGCGCGCTCGATGGCCAGCTCGGCGACGGTGGTGTGGTCCTCGGCCGGACGGTCGAAGGTCGAGGAGATGACCTCGCCCTTGACCGACCGCTGCATATCGGTGACCTCTTCCGGACGCTCGTCGACCAGGACGACCATCAGGTGGCACTCGGGGTTGTTCGTGGTGATCGCGTTCGCGATCGCCTGCATGATCATGGTCTTGCCGGTCTTCGGCGGGGCCACGATCAGACCGCGCTGGCCCTTGCCGATCGGCGACACGAGGTCGATGATCCGGGTGGTCAGCACGCCCGGGTCGGTCTCCAGACGGAGCCGGTCCTGCGGGTACAGGGGGGTCAGCTTCTGGAACTCCGGGCGGCCGCGGCCCGATTCGGGCGCCATGCCGTTCACCGAGTCCAGGCGCACGAGGGCGTTGAACTTCTCGCGGCGCTCGCCGTCCTTGGGCTGGCGCACCGCGCCGGTGGTGTGGTCGCCCTTGCGCAGCCCCGCCTTGCGGACCTGGGCGAGCGAGACGTACACGTCGTTCGGGCCGGGCAGGTAGCCGGAGGTCCGGATGAACGCGTAGTTGTCGAGGATGTCGAGGATGCCCGCGACGGGGATCAGGACGTCGTCGTCGGCGACCTGCGGCTCGCTCGGGGCGAACTCGTCGCGCCCGCGACGGCCACGGCGGTCGCGGTAGCGGCCGCGCCGGCCGCGCCGGCCGTCCTCGGAGTCGAAGTCGTCCTGCGGACCGTTGTCCTGACGGCCCTGCTGGCCCTGCTGACCCTGGCCGCGGCCGCCCTGCTGCTGACGGTCGCCGCGGTCCTGCCGGTCCTGACGGCCGCCCTGACCACCCTGGCCCTGGGCCTGGCCGCCCTGGGCCTGGCCGCCCTGGCCCTGCTCGTCGGTCTTGGCACCGCGCTCGCGGCGGTCGCGCTGGCGCTCGCCGCGCTCGCCCCGGTCACGGTCGCGGCGGTCCCGGCGGCCGCGGCCCTCGCCGGCCTCCTGGAGCTGCGTCTGCCCCTGGCCCTGCGCGGAGACGGCGGTCGCGGCCTCCACCTTGACCTCGGTCTGGGCGGCGGGGGCGGTGTCGGTCTTCTGCTCGACCTGGACGGCGACGGGCGCCGTGGACTCCGGGCTGCCGGAGGGGGCGGTGGCCCGACGGCGGCGGCGCTCGCCGACCGGGGCGTCGTCGCTGGCCGGCTGGCCGGGGATCTCGATCTGAGCCTGCGCGGCAGGCTTCTCGGCGGGCGCCTCGGCGGCGGCCTCACCCGTGCGGGCCTTGCTGGTGGCGCGGCGCTTCGGCTTGGCCTCGGCGGTGTCCGCGGCGGAGGCGGCGGCCTTGGGGGCGCTTCCGCCCGCCTGCGCCTCCTTGATGACCTCGATCAGCTGGCTCTTGCGCATCCGCGCGGTGCCCCTGATACCGAGGCCCGACGCGACCTGCTGGAGCTCGGCCAGGACCATGCCGTCAAGGCCGGTGCCGGAGCGGCGCCGCCGTCCGGCAGTGGCAGCCGCGGCACCCGCGGCGGGGGCACTGGTGTCGACGTTGGTGTCGGCAGCGCCCATCAGATCGGTGGTGTCGCTCACGAAGGGTCCTTCCCTGGAGCGGACGTCGGCCTGTCTGGCTCGGCGACCGGTTGTGCTGTCCGACGACAGTCCGTGACCTGATGGGGCGTGGACTGCAGCCGGGGCGGTGGTCCGCCGGTAGAAATACGGCGGAGAGAAACGTGCGTGCTGGTTCCGGCGAGAAGCCCCCGAGCTGGAAGCGTGGGAATGTCACGCCGATTCCGGAGCGTGCTCGAAACTGCTGGAAGCGATCAGAGCAGTCGGGGAGGCTCCCGGAAGAAAGGTGGTCCCGAATGGGGACACTGAGCACCGAGCCATGGCGGCTTCGGATGCGCACTTGAGATTAACACTACCGGATCCAACAGACATTCCCCCTCTCAATCACCGGCAATCACGCCTTCCGCGCGGTCGGCCTGCCCAGCCGCCGCACCGGCACCCTGGCCGGCCGGGCCCGTGGGCCTAGCCGCCCTGGGTGCCCAGCGGAAGAACGCTCGCGCCCGGGACGTCGAGGGCCAGCCGGTTGGCCGCCCACCCCTCGCCCGCGAGCTGCGCGACCTTGTCGGCCGCACCGTTGTCGACCAGCGCGAGGACCGTGGGGCCCGCGCCGGAGATGACCGCGGGGATCCCGTCCGCCCGCAGCCGGGCCACGAGAGCCACGCTCTCGGGCATCGCCGGAGACCTGTACTCCTGGTGGAGCCGGTCCTCGGTGGCGGGCAGCAGCAACTCGGGACGCCTGGTCAGGGCTTCGACGAGCAGGGCCGCGCGACCCGCGTTGACGGCCGCGTCCACATGCGGGACGGTGCGCGGCAGCAGGCCGCGCGCCGTCTCCGTGAGGACCGGCTTGGAAGGCACGAAGACCACCGGAACGATGGAATCGGCGGGGTCCATCCGGATCGCCTTGGCGCTGCCGCCGTCCATCCAGGCGAGGGTGAAACCGCCGAGCAGGCACGCGGCGACGTTGTCGGGGTGCCCCTCGATCTCGGTGGCGAGTTCCAGCAACGCCGCGTCGTCGAGCCTGGCCTCCGCGCCTATGGTCACCGCGCGGGCGGCGACGATGCCGGCGCAGATCGCGGCGGAGGAGGAGCCGAGCCCGCGACCGTGCGGGATGCGGTTGGCGCAGACGACCTCCAGGCCGCGCGGCTGCCCGCCCAGCAGGTCGAAGGCGGTGCGCATGGAGCGTACGAGGAGGTGGCTCTCGTCGCGCGGGAGGTTTTCGGCGCCCTCACCGGCGATGTCGATGTTCAGGCCGGAGTCGGCGACCCGGACGACCACGTCGTCGTAGAGCCCCAGGGCCAGGCCGAGGGCATCGAAGCCGGGGCCGAGGTTGGCACTGCTGGCGGGGACGCGCACTCGTACTGCGGCGGCGCGGAACGCTGGACCTGCCATCGGTCGATGACACTCCTTGTGACTGTGCGAGATCTGGTGCTTGGCGGGATCTTCGCTGCGAATGTACTGGAGAACGTACGACACCCGAAGGCCCTCGGGGCAGCACCGCGGTCATATGCGCGGTGGCGGATGTAAGTACAGCCTATCGAAGGAAGGTTCCCTCGCGACATAGGGCGCACAGGAGGCGCACGATGCGTGTCGCGGACTTCCGTCGGTTCCAGTCGGTTCCTGTCGGTTCCTGCCGGACTTTTCGTGCCGTACGGACCGAGTTGCCGGATTCCGGGGTTCCCGGAATCCGGCGACACGGCGTGGAGCCCGCGCGGGGCGGGCTCCGGGTCAGATCAGGCCGAGCCGGACGGCCGCGGCCTCGGCGTCCACCGGGACGGTGACCGGCTGCGGGGCGCCGGCGACCGCCCAGTCGGGGTCCTTGAGGCCGTTGCCGGTGACCGTGCACACGATCGTCTGGCCGGGGTCGACCAGGCCGGCCTCGGCGGCCTTGAGCAGTCCGGCCACCGACGCGGCGGAGGCGGGCTCCACGAACACGCCCTCCTGCGCGGCCAACAGCCGGTACGCGGCCAGGATCTGTCGGTCCGTCACCTCGTCGATGAAGCCGCCGGACTCCTCGCGCGCCGCGAGGGCGAACTCCCAGGAGGCCGGGTTGCCGATGCGGATCGCCGTCGCGATGGTGTGCGGCTCCTTGACGACCTCGCCGCGCACGATGGGCGCGGAACCGGACGCCTGGAAGCCCCACACGCGGGGCGTACGGGAGGCCAGGCCGTCGGCCTTGTACTCCTTGAAGCCCTTCCAGTACGCGGTGATGTTGCCCGCGTTGCCGACCGGCAGCACGTGGATGTCCGGGGCGTCGCCCAGCGCGTCGACGATCTCGAACGCGGCCGTCTTCTGGCCCTCGATCCGGACCGGGTTGACGGAATTGACCAGGGCCACCGGGTAGTTGTCGGAGAGCGCGCGGGCCAGGTCCAGGCAGTCGTCGAAGTTGCCGTCCACCTGGAGGATCTTGGCGCCGTGCACCAGGGCCTGGCCCATCTTGCCGAGCGCGATCTTGCCGCGGGGCACGAGGACGGCCGAGACCATCCCGGCGCGCACCGCGTACGCGGCGGCGGAGGCGGAGGTGTTGCCCGTGGAGGCGCAGATGACCGCCTTGGCGCCCTCCTCCTTGGCCTTGGTGATCGCCATCGTCATGCCGCGGTCCTTGAAGGACCCGGTGGGGTTCGCGCCCTCGACCTTCAGGTGGACCTCACAGCCCGTGCGCTCGGAGAGCACCTGGGCCGGTACGAGGGGAGTGCCGCCCTCGCGGAGCGTGACCACGGGCGTCGCGTCCGTCACCGGCAGGCGGTCCCGGTACTCCTCGATGATGCCGCGCCACTGGTGGGTGCGATTGCTGCTCATGGGTCCTTACTCCCCTTCAACACGCATGATGCTGGCGACACCGCGCACGGTGTCCAGCTTCCGCAGCGCCTCGACGGTCCCGGAGAGGGCGGCGTCGGGAGCCCGGTGAGTGACGACGACGAGGGAGGCCTCGCCGTCCTTTCCCTGCTGGCGGACCGTGTCGATGGACACTCCGTGCTCCGCGAAGGTCGTCGCGACCTGGGCGAGGACGCCCGGCTTGTCGGCCACATCGAGGCTGATGTGGTAGCGCGTGACGACGTCCCCCATGGGGCTGACCGGCAGCTGGGTGTACGCCGACTCGCCGGGCCCCGTTGCCTCGGCGAGCTTGTTGCGGCAGACGGCGACGAGGTCGCCGAGGACCGCGGAGGCGGTCGGCGAGCCGCCCGCGCCGGGGCCGTAGAACATCAGCCGCCCGGCGGCCTCGGCCTCCACGAAGACCGCGTTGTACGCCTCGCGGACCGACGCCAGCGGGTGGCTGAGCGGGATCATCGCCGGGTGCACGCGCGCGGTCACCGACTGGCCGTCGGCGGCCCGCTCCAGGATGGCGAGGAGCTTGATGGTGCAGCCCATGCGCTTGGCGGAGGCGAAGTCGGCGGCGCTGACCTCGGTCATGCCCTCGCGGTAGACGTCGTCCAGCCGGACCCGGGTGTGGAAGGCGATACCGGCCAGGATCGCGGCCTTGGCTGCGGCGTCGTAGCCCTCGACGTCGGCGGTGGGGTCGGCCTCGGCGTAACCGAGGGCGGTGGCCTCGTCCAGCGCCTCCTGGTAGCCGGCGCCCGTCGAGTCCATCTTGTCCAGGATGAAGTTGGTCGTGCCGTTGACGATGCCCATGACCCGGTTGATCTTGTCGCCCGCGAGGGACTCGCGCATCGGGCGGACCAGCGGGATCGCGCCGGCCACGGCGGCCTCGTAGTACAGGTCCAGCCCGGCCTCGTCCGCCGCGGCGTGCAGCGCGGCGCCGTCCTGGGCGAGCAGCGCCTTGTTCGCGGAGACGACGGAGATGCCGTGCTCGAAAGCGGTGGTGATCAGGCCGCGGGCCGGCTCGATGCCGCCGATGACCTCGATGGCGATGTCGATGTCGCCGCGTTTGAGCAGGGCGGTCGCATCGGTGGTGATCAGGGCGGGGTCGATGCCCTCGCGGACCTTGGAGGGGCGGCGCACGGCGACGCCGGCCAGTTCGACGGGCGCGCCGATCCTGGCCGTCAGGTCTGCGGCGTGCGTCGTCATGATGCGCGCCACCTCTGAGCCGACCACACCACAGCCCAGCAGCGCCACCTTCAGCGGACGCGTACGCATCATTCGACCTACGCCTTTCGATCTTTCATCGCCACCCGGCACGCGGTTTGCGTGCCAGGTCTGACCAGTCTCACGCAATGGACAGTAGTTTCCATCCTCGGTCCATTGAGTGAGACGTCCATTTTGGGGGCCCGGGGGCCCGCGCCAGAAATAGCGCCGTCATCCGAGGTCGAGACGCAGGAGATCTTCCTCCGTCTCGCGCCGGACGATCACCCGGGCCTGTCCGTCGCGCACGGCGACCACGGGCGGGCGCAGCGCGTGGTTGTAGTTGCTGGCCATCGAGCGGCAGTACGCGCCGGTGGCCGGGACCGCGATCAGGTCGCCGGGGGCGAGGTCCGCCGGGAGGAAGGCGTCCTTGACCACGATGTCGCCGCTCTCGCAGTGCTTGCCGACGACGCGCACCAGCATCGGCTCGGCGTCCGAGACGCGGGAGACGAGCGTCACCGCGTACTCGGCGTCGTAGAGGGCGGTGCGGATGTTGTCCGACATCCCGCCGTCGACGCTGACGTACGTCCGCAGCCCCTCCAGCGGCTTGATGGTGCCGACCTCGTACAGGGTGAAGGCGGTCGGGCCGACGATCGCGCGGCCGGGCTCGACGGAGATCCTGGGGGCGCGCAGCCCCGCCGCCTCGCACTCCCGCGCCACGATCTCGTGCAGGGCCTTGGCGATCTCGTGCGGCTCGCGGGGGTCGTCGGCGGAGGTGTAGGCGATGCCGAGGCCGCCGCCGAGGTCGATCTCGGGCAGCTCGACGCCGTGCTCGTCGCGGACGGCGGCGAGCAGCCGCACGACCCGCTTCGCGGACACCTCGAAACCGGCCATGTCGAAGATCTGCGAACCGATGTGGGAGTGGACGCCGAGGAGCTCCAGCGAGTCGTGCCCGAGCGCCCGGCGGACGGCCTCGGCGGCGGACCCGTCGGCCACCGCGATGCCGAACTTCTGGTCCTCGTGCGCCGTGGCGATGAACTCGTGCGTGTGCGCTTCGACGCCGACGGTGACGCGGATCTGCACCGGCTGGCGCACGCCCAGGCCGGCGGCGATGTGCGCGACGCGGGCGATCTCCTGGAAGGAGTCGAGCACGATGCGTCCGACCCGGGCCTCGACGGCGCGGGTGATCTCCGCGACGGACTTGTTGTTGCCGTGGAACGCGATCCGCTCGGCGGGCATCCCGGCGGCGAGCGCGGTGGTGAGCTCGCCCCCGGAGCACACGTCGAGGTTGAGCCCTTCTTCCCGCAGCCACTTCACGACGGCCTTGGAGAGGAACGCCTTGCCCGCGTAGAACACGTCGGCGTCGGCGCCGAAGGCGTGCGCCCAGGCGCGGCAGCGCTCGCGGAAGTCCTCTTCGTCGAGGAAGTAGGCGGGGGTGCCGAACTCCGCGGCCAGCTCGGTGACTTCGATCCCGCCCACGGTCACGACGCCGTCGGCGTTGCGGGTGACGGTGCGCGACCAGACCTTCTCGTCGAGGACGTTGAGGTCGGCGGGCGGCGGCGCGTAGTGGCCCTCGGGCAGGACGTCGGCGTGGCGGGGCCCGGCGGGGTGCGCGGAACGGCTCATCGGAATCTCTCTTCGCAGGTCACAGGCGTTCGGGGGCAGCTATGCCGAGCAGGGACAGGCCGCCGGCCAGCACCGTCCCGGCGGCTTCGGCGAGGGCCAGCCGGGCGCGGTGGGCGGCCGAGGGTTTCTCGTCTCCCTTGGGGAGCACGTCGTACTGGAAGTCGAGCAGGGCGTCGGCCATCCGGACGAGCTGGCGCACGAGCCGCTCGGGCGCGCGGTGGTGGGCGGCGGCTTCGAGGGCGAGGGGGTGGTCGGCGAGGGCGCGCAGCAGCGCGTCGGCGCCTGCGCCGTCGACGGCCCCCGGCTCCGGCTGGAAGCCGAGGCGGGCGGCGTTGCGCAGCAGGGCCCGGGTGCGGGCGTATCCGTAGCGCACCCGGAAGAACTCGCTCGACTCGTCCTGGACGAGGAGCCGACCGGAGAAGGAGGGGGTCTCGTGCGCCGGGACGGCGAGCATGGCCCAGCGGGCGGCGTCGGCGCCGTAGCCGGCGAAGACGTCCCCTTCCTTCTCGGGCACGGGGGCGATCCGCGGTACGCCCTGGTCGGGGTCCCCGCCGAGCCGCCGGACGGCCTCCCGCACGACATCGGCCCGGGTCCCGGCGGCCGTGACCGTGACGGCCTGCGGGGGGCACCCGTACCGGGGGCCGCGGGTGCGCACGTCCCGTACGAGGGCTTCGGCGGACGGCCGTCCCATGACGAAGTTCAGGAACCCGGCGCCGGTGACCTCGACCTTCTCGATCCCGGGCGCCTGCGCCAGCCGGCGGGCGAGCACGCGGGCGACGTCCGCGGGGGCCCGTCCGGCGCTCTTGGCGAGGGGGAAGGCGACGGCGGTGGCGTACTCCCCCACCCCGCCGGGCCGGGTCCGGTCGACGACCACCCGCTGCGGCGGCTCCGCCCCGGCGGGCAGCTCCCCGTCCTCGACGGCGCCGCGCACGGCGCGCGCGACGGTACGGGAGAGGTCGGCGGGGGTCACGGGACCAGCCTAGGGGAGAACCTCCCGCGTCATGTGAAGGGTTTCGCCATGTGAACAGCGCTGCCGGCGGACACCCCTCTACCCCCGCCCGGTCCCGGCGGGGGCCCCTTCCCGCTCGCGCCGGTCGCGGCGCTCGACCAGCCGCCGTACGACCCGGACCAGCTCGGCGGGCTCGAACGGCTTCGCGAGGAAGGCGTCGACCCCGGCGGTGACCCCGGCCTCCATCTCGTGCTGCGTACAGGCGCTGACCATGGCGAGCGGCACGTCCCGCGTCCGCGGATCGGCCCGCAGCCGCGCGGCGGTCCCGAACCCGTCCAGCCGGGGCATGACCACATCGAGGGTGATCACGTCGGGACACACGCGGTGGACGATGTCCAGGCACTCGGCACCATCGTTCGCGGTCACGACCTCGAAGCCCTCCAGCTCGAGATTGACCTTGATCAGCTGCCGGATGACCTTGTTGTCGTCGACAACAAGCACCCGGCCCGAGGCGCCTGGCACAACTCGAGAGTAGGTCCGCCTAAGCCTCCGCGTCCGGGTTTTCCCCACTTCCACCCCCTCCGGGCGACCCGCCCCTCCCGCCCCCGCCAAACCGTTTCTGATCACCGCCCGCGAGCTGGTAGGGTTCAACCCGTCGCCGCAACGCGAACGACACGCCCCCGTAGCTCAGGGGATAGAGCAACGGCCTCCGGAGCCGTGTGCGCAGGTTCGAATCCTGCCGGGGGCACTTCGCAAGGAGTGCCCAAAGACCCCGCCATCAGCGCCAGCGCTGAGGACGGGGTCTTCGCGTATGTGCGGTCAGGGCCCCATGTGACCTGTTGCCCGGTCCACTTGTGGGTCAGGGGGTTTGCCGCGTCGGCCAGTGTCGGTCCTGGGAAAGGGCGTTGGCTACGGCGGGGGTGGGGTCAGGAGGGTGATGACCTGGGTGTCCGGGGTTTGGGAGAAGTCCGCGTACCACTGGCCCACCGAGGAGAAGGCCGGTGGGGTGGAGAGGCAGACCAGGGCGTCCGCCGAGGTGGAGAGGCGGGCGGCGGCGTCCGGTGGGGCCACCGGGGCGGCCATGACGACGTGGGTCGCGCCCTGGGCGCGGACGACCTCGCAGGCGGCGGCCGCCGTGGCGCCGGTGGCGATGCCGTCGTCGACCAGGATCGCCGTGCGGCCCGCGACGGGCAGCCGGGGGCGGCCCGCGCGGAAGCGGTGGGCCTGGGCGGTGAGCGCGGCCCGCTCCGCGTCTTCGACCGCCGCCATGTCCTCGGGGCGGAGCCGGGCGCGGCGGACGACATCCTCGTTGATCACCCGTACGCCGCCTTCACCGAGGGCGCCGAACGCCAGCTCGCGGTGGCCCGGCACGCCCAGCTTGCGTACGACGATCACGTCGAGCGGGGCGTCGAGCGCCCGGGCCACGTGGAACGCCACCGGGACCCCGCCCCGGGGCAGGCCGAGCACCACCGGGTGGCGGGGTCCGTAGGGGCGCAGGGCCTCGGCCAGGCGGCGGCCGGCGTCGTCGCGGTCGGTGAACAGCACCCTTCGAACCAACGCCCCGCGGCGCCGTCGCGCAACTCGTACGAAGTACGAAGGCGGAGGCGCCGGGTCTGTGGGTTTTGGGGGATGGGTAGGCGTAGGCGGTGTGCGTAGGTTGACGGGAAACCGCCGCGGCGCCGCTGACCAGGTGCTTTGCGGTGGGCTCTGACGACGAGGATGGGGCGGACGCGATGCGTGAGCTGGTGCAGACGGCGCGGCAGTGGGTGGCCGAGGGGCGGGACGGGTACCTGGCCCGGCCCGTCACCGAGCAGGGGTTCGGGCCGCGGGACCCGGCGGGCTCGGTGCTCGTGGACGCCCGGGGGGAATGCGTGGGGGCGCTGTACCGGGGGGTGTTCGACGCCGAACTCGTCGCGGAGGCGCGCGCGATGGGGCCCGCGGACACCGCGCGGGTGTGCGAGGTCTCCGTCGGCGCCGGGGAGGCGACGCAGGCGAAGCTGACCTGTGGCGGCCAGGCGGAGGTGCTGCTCCAGCCGTTGGCGACGGTCCCGGCGGAGTGGTGGGAGCTGCTCGGCGCGGGGCACGGGGTGGCGCTGGTGACCCGGCTGAACGAGGCCGCGGACCGGGCGGTGAGCGAGGTCGTACGGGCCGCCGACGCCCCGGCCGACGACGCCGCGCGGCGGGCGGGTGAGCTGCTGCGCACGCGGCGGCCGGGGCGGGACGCCCTGTACGGGGGCTCGGGGCTGGTGCTGGTGGAGGCGTACCCGTCCGCGCCGCAGGTGGTGATCGGCGGGGCCGGTGAGCTCGCGGAGCTCATCGCGCGGCAGGCCGAGCTGCTGGAGTGGGACGCGGTGACGGTCGGGTCGGCGGCCGAGGCGGAGAAGGTGCTGGCCGCCCACCGGGACGCCGCCTGCCTGGTGCTCCTCAGCCATGACCCGGAGTTCGACGTGCCGGCCCTGCGCACCGCGCTCGCGCTGGGCATCCCGTACGTCGGTGCGCTCGGCTCCCGGCGGACCACCACCCGGCGCCGCGAGGGGCTGCTGGCGGCCGGGGTGACGGAGGCCGAGCTGGCCCGGGTGCACGGGCCGATCGGCCTCGATCTCGGGGCGCGGACCCCGCCGGAGACGGCCCTGGCCATCTGCGCGGAGATCCTCGGGGTGCTGGGCGGCCGGGACGGCGGGGGGCTGCGGGACTCCGAGGGGCCGGTGCGGGGGTAGTGGCTTCGCGGGAGGGCTCCGGCGGGCGGGCGCAGGAGCCCTCGTGGGCTCGTGGGCGGCTTCCGGACCGTGCCCGGCTGCGTCCCCGCGTTGGGCGAACAGATCGGGTGAATACGTACCGAATGCGGGAAAATAGTACGTATGAACACGATCGCGTTGGAAGACGCGCACAATGCCGTTTGGTTCATCTTCGTCGGCCTGGTCATCGTCGCGTTCCTCCTCGCCGCCTTCAAGCTGGGCCAGCGGGTGCGCGCCAAGGAGCCGCCGCCGCCCGCTCCGGAGAGCCAGCCGCACCTGCCCGACGGCGGCGCGGTGTACGAGGTGCGCGAGGAGCGGGACGCCGTGGAGTTCCCCGAGAGCGGCCTGCGCCCGCACGAGATGCAGGGCTTCGGCAACTTCGGGTCCACCACCTCCACCCACCCGGACGACGTCCGTGCGGCCCGCGAATCCGGGTACCAGCACTCGCACCCGCACGCCGGCGAGCGCCCGTCCTCCGAGGTCACCGAGCCCCCGCCGGCCGCCCCGCCGACCCCGCCGGAGCCGCCGGTCGCCCCGCCGCACGGGGGGACGGACCACAGCTGACGCCACCGGGACCGCCGAACGGGCCTCCGACGCCACTCGTCAGAGGTCCGTTCGCAGGCGCAGCACCTCCGGCGGCGGATGGCGCAGCGAGGTGTGCCTGACCTCCGCCGCAAGGGGCGGGTCGAGCGGCCGGTAGGCCACTTCCCCGAGCCCGATGGCCGTGACGGTCGCCACCGCGCCCGCCCCGGCCGGGGCCCCGCCCGGACGGGCGGCCAGCGTCTGGGACAGCTCCCTGCGCAGCGGCGCCGAGAGCGGGCTCGACACCAGCGGGGCCTCGTCGTCACCCGGCACGACCAGCACCAGCGCCGCCGGCCGGCGCGGCGTGCCGGTGTAGCCGATCACCGCCGCGTCCCGTACGTCGGTGTGCCGCAGCTTCTGCCAGGCGCGCCGGCCCGCCGGGTAGGGCTGGTCCAGCCGCTTGACGACCAGGCCCTCGATGCCGCTGGCGGGCAGCGTCTCGTACCAGGTCTCGGCGAGCTCCGGGTCGGTCGTCATCGGCACCGGCTGGAGGGGCGGCCCGAGCGGGAGCAGCAGGTCCACCAGGAGCGCCCGGCGCCGTTCGTACGGGCGGCCGCGCACGTCGACCCCGGCCAGCTCCAGGACGTCGAACGCCGCGTACGAGGCCGGCAGGCTCTGCGCGAGCACCGGTGCGCGGGCCGCCGTGGCCGCCGCCCGCCGCTGTACGAGGGCGAAGTCGGTCCGGCCGTCGTGCCAGACCACGACCTCGCCGTCGAGCACGGTCCCGGCGGGGAGCAGCTGCGCGGCCAGGGCCAGATCGGGGAACGCGCCGGTCACGATCCGGCCGGAGCGGGCCTGGAGCACCACTCCGTCCGCGGTGCGCAGGATGACGAGCCGGTGACCGTCGAACTTCGGCTCGTACGCCAGGCCCGCCGCCCGCGGGAGGGTCCGTACGGTGGCGGCGAGCGCGACCTGGACCCTGCTCATGGCAGCGCCCCCGCCCGCCCCGGGTCGGTGAGCGGGGCGAAGAGGTCGCCGGAGCGGGCCAGCCGGGGCGCGATGTCGTCGGCGAGGAACACCAGGTCGGCGGGGTTCGCGCAGGCGGCCACCTCTGCCCACGAGACGGGCGCGGAGACGGTCTGGCGGGCCCGGGCGCGCAGCGTGTAGGGGGCGGCGGTGGTCTTGGCGGCGGCGTTCTGACTGTGGTCGACGAAGACCTTGCCGGGCCGCAGCGCCTTGGCCATCCGGTGCACGACGAGCTCGGGGAGTTCCCGTTCGGCCTCCTGGGCGAGCTTCTTCGCGTACGCGGACACCCGCGCCGACGCGGTGGGCTCCAGCGGCGCGGACAGGTGGAGGCCCTTGGCGCCGGAGGTCTTGGGGTAGGCGTGCAGGCCGTCGGCGGCCAGCCGGTCGCGCAGCCACAGGGCGGCGGCGCAGCACTCCACGACGGTGGCGGGCGGCCCGGGGTCGAGGTCGAGGATCAGCCGGTCGGCGACGGCGGGGCTGCCCGCCGTCCACTGGTGGACGTGGAACTCCACGACGAGGTTGGCGGCCCACATGAGGGTGGGCATGTCGGCGATGACCACCTGTTCGGCGGACGGGTCCTCCGAGCGCGGGACGGGGCTGGTCCTCACCCAGTCGGGGGTACCGGGCGGCGGGTTCTTGGTGAAGAAGAGCTGCCCATCGGGGCCGTCGGGGTAGCGCAGGAACGACACCGGCCGGTTGTGGACGTGGGCCAGCAGGGGCTGCGCGACGGTGGCGTAGTAGTGCAGCACCTCGCCCTTGGTGAAGCCGGTCTCCGGATAGATGACCTTGTCCAGGTTGCTGAGCGCGATGCGCCGCCCCTCCACCACGGTGATCGGCGTCATACGATGAGATTGCCATGAAACGGGAGGAACTGTGCGATCCATCTGGAACGGGGCGATTTCCTTCGGCTTGGTCAGCATCCCGATCAAGCTCGTGAACGCCACCGAGAGCCATTCGATCTCCTTCCGCCAGATCCACGTGACCGACGGCGGACGGGTCCGGTACCGCAAGGTGTGCGAGCTGGACGGCGAGGAGGTGCCGGCGGCCGAGATCGGCAAGGGGTACGAGGAGGCGGACGGCTCGATCATCCCGATCACGGACGAGGACTTGGCGCAGCTGCCGATCGCCACGGCGAAGACGATCGAGATCGTGTCCTTCGTACCGGCCGAGGAGATCGATCCGCTCCAGATGGACGCGGCGTACTACCTCGCGGCGAACGGGGCGACGGCGGCCAAGCCGTACACGCTGCTGCGGGAGGCGCTCAAGCGGAGCCGGAAGGTGGCGATCGCCAAGTTCGCGCTGCGGGGGCGGGAGCGGCTGGGGATGCTGCGGGTCGTGGACGACGTCATCGCGATGCACGGACTGCTCTGGCCGGACGAGATCCGGCGGCCCGAGGGGGTCGCGCCGGAGACGTCGGTGACGGTGCGGGATGCCGAACTGGACCTGGCGGACGCGCTGATGGCGACGCTGGGGGAAGTGGACATCGACTCGCTGCACGACGACTACCGCGAGGCCGTGGAGGAGATGATCGCGGCGAAGGCGGGTGGGGCGTACGAGCCCGCGGAGGCCGTGACGGAACCGGCCGGGGGTCAGGTGATCGACCTGATGGCGGCGCTGGAGCGGAGCGTGCAGGCGGCGAAGGCCTCGCGGGGCGAGGGCGGCGGCGGGGCCGAGGGGGTGGCGGCGGAGGGGGAGGTGACGCCGATCCGGCGGAAGACGGCGGCCGCACCGAAGGCGGTGGGCGGGAAGAAGTCCACGGCGGCCTCCGGGACGGGGGCGGCGAAGAAGACGGCGGCGGCCGGGCGGAAGTCCACGTCGGCGGCGGGGTCGAGGTCGGCGGCGGGGTCGGGCGCGGGGTCGGCATCCGCGAAGAAGACGGGGTCGGGCGGGGGGAAGTCGAGCGGGACCAAGTCCACTTCGGCGGCCGCGAAGAAGACGGCGTCGGCGTCGGGGAAGAAGGCCGCGGCGGGGCGCAAGCGGCGCTCGGCGTGACGGTGCCCCGGCCGGGCGGTGAGGAGGTCCCGTACCGGATGCCCGTGCCGCCTGCTGCCCGGGCCGGGCGGGGAGCGGGGGCCGCGCGGCTGCCCGTGCCGTCGGGCGGGGCCGGTTGCCTCAAGCGCCGGCAGGGCTGGGGGGCCGGGGTCCGGTGGGTGGGGAGGTCAGCCAGGTGTGGGTGTCGCGGGCCAGGGCGAAGAGGGCTTCGGTGTCCGGGGGTTTGAGGGTGGGGGTGGCCGTCGTGAAGAAGGGGGCCGCCGTGGCCGGTTGGAGGACGCGGACGTCGCGCAGGGTCGGGGCCACCTCGACGGTCGAGGCGTCGGCCACCGTCAGCACCGGGGTCGCCGGAGCCCGCAGGGCGCGGGCGGCGTGGGCCGCCGCGCGGCGGATGCGGCGCACGTCGGGGCGCGGGCCGGCGCGGCCCACCGTGAGCAGCAGGTCCCCCGCCTGGACCCGTTGGCGCCGCCCCGCCACCGTGGCCACGCAGAACACCCCGGCCGGCCCGATCAGCAGGTGGTCGATCAGCCCGCCGCCCGGCAGCGGCACGGCGTGCAGGACCCGCCAGTCCAGCGCTTCGAGGGCCTCCAGCTCCGCCCCCACCGCCTCCAGGGCCCCGATCTCGCGGCGCAGCCGGTGCCGGGCCCGGGTGCCCGGCGCGCCGTGGACCAACTCCCCCAGCAGCGGTTCACCCGGGCGGTTCGGCGCCAGGTCCCGGTCCGGGGGAAGGGCCAGCCGGAGCCGCTCGACGGGCGTGGGCACCGGCGGCGGGCCGACGGCCACCTCACCGCTCAGGTACGGGCGCAGGACCGCCAGCACCGCCTCCCGGCGGGCCTCCTCCAGCAGGCTGACCCGGTTGGTCCGCCGGTCGTACCAGGCCACCGCCCGGCCGTCCGGCAGGTTGACGAACAGCCGGCCGCGGCCGGGCCGACCGCTCGGCAGCACCATCAGTCCGCTCATCACCCTCACC
Organism: Streptomyces sp. NPDC026522; assembly: GCF_055567555.1. Lineage (NCBI taxonomy): Bacteria > Bacillati > Actinomycetota > Actinomycetes > Kitasatosporales > Streptomycetaceae > Streptomyces > Streptomyces sp. NPDC026522. The sequence continues at coordinate 651,129 of NZ_JBVHQF010000002.1, read as the reverse complement.
CCCGGCGTCCATGGGAGCAGGCGGTGCGCCGCCCGGCAATCCCCCGGACGGCGCGAGGTGTGACGACTCCGAGGGAACGCCGTCGGCTCACCGTTACAAGGCCATCGCCCTACCGCAACGGCGCGCCCCTACGGTGGGACGTCCCAGGCCGAGCCCCACCGCAGAGGACTTCCGTGACCACCGTCAGTCGCCGCACCCTCGTTCGTGCCGCCGCCGTGACCGCGTGCGCCGGCGCTCTGCTCGCCGTGCCCGTCGCCGCCGCGCTCGCCGAAGGGATGCCGGCCGCCCCGGCCGCCGGTACGCGGACCACGGCCGACGGCCGGCTCTCGTCCTGGGCCGGGGCCACCGCCCCCGGGCCGGACGGGCAGGCTCCGGCCGGCCACGGGGCGTTGCTGCTCGGCGCGGGCGGCGGGATCGCGGCCGTCGGCGCCGCCGGGCTGGGCTTCGCGATGCTGCGGCGCGGCCGTACGGGCGCCTGACGCCGCGCGCCCGGCCACCTCCACGGCACCCGCGCGTCGCTCCCCCGTCGCCGGGGCGTCGCCCAGGTGTGCGGGCGGAACCGGACCGGGTCGGCCTAAGGTTGGCGGGAAACCGCCCGTCACCCCGGCACCGCTTAGAGGAGGCCCACCGCTGTGCGCACGCTCCTCTTCCGCGCGGGTACCGGGCTGCTCGTGTCGGCCTGCCTGATGCCGCTGCTGTCGGCGTGCGGCGACCCGGGCGGGCTGGCCGCCGCCGGGCCGACCCCGACGGCGCGCGGACCCGTACGCCTGTGGCCGTGGCGCAAGGGGGCCGACGTACCGCCCGCACCGCCCGGGGGCGTGCCGCCGGTGTACGTACAGGGTCTGCCGCTGGTGCACGACCAGAACGTGCACGAGGTGGACGCGGTGGCCCTGGTCCAGGCGGAGCTGCGCGCCCACCTCGGCGCCGTGACCGGTGCGGACGGCATGCCGAAGGAGACCGCCGACGCGATCCGGGCCTGCGGGACGGAGACCTCGGAGAAGTGCCCGGTGCTCGCCCCGTACTACCGGGACCTCACGGGGAACGGGAAGGACGAGGTCGTCGTCGGGATCGAACTGCCCGGCAGCGTGATGTCCGTACGCGCCTACACGGCCGACCCCGACGGGCGGCTCAACCGGATCATGGCGACCACCGAGACCGTCATCGGCGTCGAGCTGGCCGGGGAGAACGTGGTCGTGCACGTGCCGAGCGGGCATGCCGGGTACGAACTGATCAGCACCTGGTCGTGGGACGAGAAGCAGCGGAGCATGCTGGCGACGCGCGAGCAGATCGTACGGGCGCCGGCGCGCCCGCGGACGCCATGAGGGCCCGGCTGCCCGCGTGGACCGCCACGCTCACCTGGAAGGCGGCGTGCTTCATCGTGGTCATGTGCTGTTCGCTGGCGGCGGCGCTGGGCGCGCTCGTGCACGTGGAGGTCACCCGGCAGACGGTGGACAACGCGCGCGACCGGGCCCTGGAGAAGCTGGCCGACGCGACGCGGTCGTACGAGGCGGGCGAGGCGCTGCCGCCGCGCTCGGCGCTCGATCCGGCGGGCCTGCCGGGGCCGCTGCGGAAGCTGGCGCTGGGCGGACGGCGGGGTACGGTCGTGGCCGACTTCCGCGGGCGGCAGGTCATGTGGGCGGCCGGCCCGGCGGACGGCCGGGCCCTGGCCACGGCGGTGGACTACAGCCAGGCGGCCCGCACGATCAGCGGGCTGGACCACGCGATCATCGGCTCCTCGCTGCTGGCGATCGGCGGCACGCTGCTGGTGGGCGCGTTCGCGGTGACGCGGGTGACGCGGCGGCTGCACCAGACGGCGACGGTCGCCCGGCGGATCTCCCAGGGGGACCTCGACGCGCGGGTGGGCGACCCGCGGACGAAGGACCCCTCGCGGCACCAGGACGAGGTCGCGACGGTGGCGGGCGCGCTGGACACGATGGCGGCCACCCTCCAGGGGAAGCTGGAGCGCGAACAGCGGTTCACGGCGGACGTCGCGCATGAGCTGCGGACACCGCTGACCGGGTTGCAGGCCGCTTCGGAGCTGCTGCCGGAGGGGCGGGCGACGGAGCTGGTACGGGAGCGGGTGCGGACGATGCGGGAGCTGACGGAGGACCTGCTGGAGATCTCCCGGCTGGACTCGGGCCGGGAGGTGGTGGAGACGGACCTGCACCAGCTGGCGCGGCTGGCCCGGCGGGTGGTGCGGGCGACGGGGACGCCGACGGAGGTGGTCGTGGTGCGGGACGCGCTGGTGGAGACGGACCGGCGGCGGCTGGAGCGGGTGCTCGGGAACCTGGTGGCGAACGCCCACGGGCACGGGCGGGAGCCGGTCGTCCTGACGGTGGACGGGCCGGTGGTGACGGTACGCGATCACGGGGACGGGTTCCCGGAGTACCTGCTGGAGCAGGGGCCGCAGCGGTTCCGCAGCGCGGGGGCGGGGTCCCGGGCCGGGAAGGGGCACGGCCTGGGGCTGACCATCGCGGCCGGCCAGGCGGGGGTGATCGGGGCGCGGCTGGAGTTCCGCCAGGCGGAGGGTGGCGGGGCGGAGGCGGTACTGCGGTTGCCCTAGCCCTGACCGGGCGGTGCGGGGGCCGGGTTCGGCTGGCGCGCCGTTGCGCGAAGCGGTCCCGGCTTCGCCGGGCGCCTCAAACGCCGGCGGGCTGGGTTGGCTGCGCCTGGGCGGGGGAGGCCACCTCTATCCCCCGGCCCGGCACGCTCTCCGGCCCTCCGGAGGCCAAGTCCGCCTCGCGGCCCGGCAAGTTGCCCGGCGCCGCCGGGGGTAAGACCGCCTCCCCGGCCCGGCATGGTGGCCAGGGCCGCCGGGGCAGGGCCGCTCCGTAGGTCTGGTAGGGCTGGGCAGGCCGTCAGGCCTCGCCCGGGCGGGTCGGTGAACGGGCACCGACGGGCATCACTATGTGGCCCGGGGGCGACACGGTTCACGTTCCCATCCACCGGGCCGGGGCCCCACCCCCCAGTCCCGCCGGCGCTTGAGGCGAAACCGACCCGCCCGGCGGCACGGGCAACCCCAGCGGGAGACGCCCAACGACCCGGCCAGGGCACCGGCCCCTCCGGCGCTTGAGGCGAAACCGACCCGCCCGGCGGCACGGGCGACCCGGACCGGCCCGCCTAACGACCCGGCCAGGGCCACGGCCAGCGCACCCGCGGGCGGGTGCCCTCCGGGCGGAACGCGTACTTCCAGCCCTTCTGGAGCCCCAGGCGTTTCGTCTGGCCCGCCGGGACCCGTTCGTACAGCAGGACCGTCGGGGCCGCGCCCCCCGGGTCCGGGACCGGGATCTCGTACCACTTCGGCGGGTGGCCGGTCGGGCCCACCAGGACCGGCAGGGACCGGCCGTCCATCGGGCCGCCCTCGAAGGGGGTGACTTCGCTTCTCACCCCTCCAGTGTCACAGCAGGTGCGCCGCCTCGGAGACCACCGGGATCACCCGCCGGGCCAGCACCCCGACCGGGCCCTCCGCCGATTCCAGGGCCAGCGCCGCCCGCGCCGCCGCGGCCGTTTCCGGGTCGGTGGCGGCCGTCGCGGTCAGGAGGGCGATGAACTGGTCCACCAGCCAGTCCCGCAGCGAGCCGACCTCCGGCTGCTTCCCCTCGTCGATCCAGATCAGCGAGGCCCCTTCCACCGCCGTGATCCAGGTCCGCACCATCATCCGCAGCCGCGGACCCGGGTCCGGGACGGCCAGGTGGAGGAGGATCTGTTCGGCCGCGGCGCGGCGGATGCCGTCCACCGTCGCCGTCGTACGGGAGGTCTCCACGACGCTGCCGCCCTGGAGCAGCGCCGCGAAGCCGGTGTCGTGCTCGTCCACGAAGGTCAGGTAGCGGTCCAGGGCCCGGGACAGCCGCTGGGTCAGCGGACCGGCCTGGGGCTGCGCGAAGCACTGCTCCAGCAGCTCCGCCGCCGAGCGCAGGGCCGCCTCGTACAGCTGCTGCTTGCCGCCCGGGAAGTAGCGGTAGACCAGCGGGCGCGAGACCCCGGCGGCCTCGGCGACGTCGTCGAGGGAGACCTCCTCCGGTGCCCGGTGCGCGAACAGCGACAGGGCCGCGTCGAGGAGTTGGGCCCGCCGCTCCTCGACGCTCAGCCTGCGGTACGCCCGTACGGTCGTCATGCCCGCAGGGTAACCCCGCGGGCGGCCGCTCAGGCGAGGAGTCCCGAGCTCCGCCACAGCCTGCGGCCGACGCCGCGCAGCACGCCGATGTCGTCGAGGAAGTCCGTCAGCCGCTTGGCGCCGGTCTGCATGACCTCCCGCCGGTGGCCGCTGGCCTTGACCTGCGCGACGGCTTCGCGCCGGTCCAGGCCGATGTTCTCGTAGACCTGCGGGTTGACGAAGGCCAGCGAGAAGACGCGGGCGGCCTCGCCGCAGCTGATCCGGGTGAGTTCCTGCTCCCAGCGCGGGGCGGTCAGCATCTGGCGGCGCAGTTCCTCGCGGGCGTAACGGACGTGCCGGGCCTCTTCGATGACGTGGATGCGGGTGACCCCGCGCACCAGCGGCTGGATGCGCTCGTCCGGGAAGGTCAGGCGCTGCATCCAGTCGAGGATCTCCTCGCCGAGGAGGGTGCAGGCGAAGGAGCCGGGGGTGGTGGAGACCGTCTTGAGGACGCGGGCGAGGTTGTGGTGGGTGCGCGAGACCGGGTAGGCGGGGGTGTCCGCCTTGCGGATCATGCGGGCGAACATCATGGAGTGCCGGCATTCGTCGGCGATTTCGGTGAGCGCGTAGCGGACGTGGTTGCTGACCAGCGACTTGTCGTAGATGTGCCGGACGAGCAGCTGCATCAGGATGATCTCGAACCAGATGCCGAGGGAGCCGAGCGCGGCCGCCTCGTGGCGGGAGAGGTCGATGCGCTGCTCCTCGCCCATCTTCTTCCACAACGGCGTGTCGTAGAGCGAGAGCAGTTCGGGCGGCCAGTAGTACTTGCCGTCGATCGGCGGGGCGTCCCAGTCGAGTTCCCGGTCGGGGTCGAAGGAGTGCTTGGCCGAAGATTCGAGCAGCCGCTCGGCCGTCTCCTCGCGGTCCTTGAGGAGGCCGAGGGCGTCCCTCGGCGCTGCTCGATCGGTCACGGTCGTCATGGCTTCGGACACCTCGCTCGTCGAGTTACCGGCGGTCACCGCTTATGAGACTGCCTGTCAGCAAGACCGTCAATCCCCCTGGCGCGAGTTGTTGACCCCGCGTCTACCAACGTGTGACGCTGCGAGCGGTGGCCAACTGTCCACTCCTGTAGGCGAGTACCCGAGGCAAGGGGGCGTCAGTGTCGACGCACGAGCTCTACACCAAGGACCCGGGCGAGGGCGTCTGGCAGGTTCCGGCTTCCGGCGCCGCCCGCTTCAGCTGGGAGTACGACGGGGGCCGGGAGCGGCTGCTCGCCCTGTACCAGAAGGGCAAGGACAAGCAGTGGGACGGCGCCAAGCGCATCGCGTGGGACCTGGAGGTGGACCCGTACGATCCGCTCGGCACCCCCGACGAGGTGCTGACGCTCTACGGCACCCGCTACTGGGCCAAGCTCACCGACAAGGACAAGGGCGAGCTGCGCCGCCATTACGCGGCATGGAACTTCAGCCAGTTCCTGCACGGGGAGCAGGGCGCCATGGTGTGCGCGGCGCGCATCGTGGAATCGGTGCCGGACCTGGACGCGAAGTTCTACTCGGCCACCCAGACCATGGACGAGGCCCGGCACGCGGAGGTCTTCGGGCGCTTCCTGCACGAGAAGGTCGGGATGCTCTATCCGATCAACGACAGCCTCCAGGGGCTCCTCGGCGACACCTTGCGCGACTCCCGCTGGGACATGCCGTACCTGGGCATGCAGGTGCTGATCGAGGGGCTGGCACTGGCGGCCTTCGGGATGATCCGCGACACGACCGACAAGCCGCTGCCCAAGCAGATCCTGGCGTACGTGATGCACGACGAAGCCCGGCACGTGGCGTTCGGCCGGATGGCGCTGCGGGACTACTACAAGCAGCTGACGGACGCCGAGCTGCGCGAGCGCGAGGAGTTCGTGATCGAGGGCTGCTACCTGATGCGGGACCGGCTGCGCGGGGTGGAGGTGCTGGAGAACTTCGGCATCCCGAGGAAGGAGGCCGAGGAGTTCAGCGAGCAGTCGGAGTTCCTGCACCTGTTCCGCAGGCTGCTGTTCAGCCGGATCGTGCCCTGCGTGAAGGACATCGGACTGTGGGGCGACCGGCTTCAGCGGGCGTACCTGGAGATGGGCGTCTTCGAGATGGGCAACTCCAACCTGGACCTGCTGATGAGCGAGGACGAGGAGATCGCCGAGGCGCTGGACCGGGAGCGGTTCGCAGCCGAGGAACGCGACCGGGTGGCGGAGGTCCGGGCCGCGATCGAGGAAGGCGCGCGGAGCGCCGGCCCCAGCGCCTGAGCGCCTGAGCGCCTGAGCATCTGAGCGCCCGAGTGCCCGAGTGCCCGAGTGCCCCGGCACCCGGCTCACGGTGCCGGCGGCTTCGCCGCCAGCGCCGCCGCCATCACCGCGCGCGCGATCGGGGCCGCCGCGCTGTTGCCGCTGATGTCGCCGCGCTCCGCCGCCCCGTCCTCGACGACCACCGCGACGGCGACCGCCGGCAGCGGCGCGTCCCGCCCCCGGGCCCAGGCGATGAACCAGGCGTACGGCGTACCCGCGTTGCCGACGCCGTGCTGCGCGGTGCCGGTCTTGCCGCCGACCACCGCGCCCGGGACGGCCGCGTTGCGTCCCGTACCGTTCTCCACCACCTTGACCATGAGGTCCTGCACGCGCAGCGCCGTCGCGAGGCTCATCGCCCGTCCCAGCGTCCGCTGTTCGCCGCGGCGCACCTGACTCCCGTCGTCCTGGGTCGTCCGCTCCACCAGGTACGGGCGTTTCAGCTCCCCGCCATTGGCGACCGCCGCCGCCACCATCGCCATCTGGAGCGGGGTGGCCTTGGTGTTGAACTGCCCGATCGAGGAAAGCGCCAGCTGGTCGGGGCTCATGTCGGTGTCGAAGGCCGACGGCGACACCCAGGACGGCACGCGCAGCCCGTCGTCGTTGAATCCGAAGCGCCGCGCCGCGTCGACCATGCGGGCCAGGCCCACCTGTACGCCGATCTTGGCCATCACCGTGTTGCAGGACCACTGCACCGCCTCGGCCATCGAGGCGTCCTCGCAGCCGGTGGCCTCGTTCGGCAGCAGGGTGCTGGTTCCCGGGAGCGGGTACGGGTCGGGGGTCCGGGTCGGGGCGTCCACGTCCTTGACCACCCCGGCGTCGAGCGCGGCCGCCGCCGTCACGATCTTGAAGGTGGAGCCGGGCGGGTACGTCTCGCGCAGCGCCCGGTTGAGCATCGGCTTGGCGGGGTCCGCGTTGAGCCGCGTCCACGCGTCCTTGACCCGCGCGCCGGTCCCCGAGAGCTCCGCCGGATCGTAAGAGGGACTGCTGACCAGGGCGAGGATCCGCCCGGTGGCCGGCTCCAGGGCCGCGACCGCGCCCCGCTTGCCGGCCAGCCCCGTGTACGCGGCGCGCTGCACCGCGGCCCGGATCGTCGTCACCGCGTTCCCGCCGGGCGGGTGGCCGCGCGCGAGGTCGTACCAGAGCGGGAAGGCGGACAGGCCCGGGTCGGTGCCCGCGAGGACGGCGTCCTCGGCCCGTTCCACGAAGCTGGTCCCGTACGTCTGGGAGGAGAACCCGGTGACGGGCGCGTAGAGCGGGCCGTTGGCGTAGGTGCGCTCGTAGCGCAGAAGTTGGCCGCTGTCGCGGGATCCGGTGACGGGCCTGCCGTCGACCAGGATGTCCCCGCGGGGCTTCGCGTACCGCTCGACGGCGGCGCGTTTGTTGGCCGGGTTCGCGCCGTAGGCGGCGGCCTCCCAGACCTGCACCCGGCCCGTGTTGACCAGCAGGGCGGCGAGCAGGAGCGCGCAGAAGTACGCGCACCAGCGGATGTAGCGGATCACCCGGGACCCGCCTCTCCGGCCGGCACCGGCCTGCGGGCGCTGTCCCCGAGCCGGATCAGCAGGGCGACGATGATCCAGTTGGTGACGACGGACGAGCCGCCCTGCGCCAGGAACGGCATGGCCATGCCGGTGAGCGGGATCAGTCCGGTGACGCCGCCGGCGATGACGAACACCTGGAGGGCGAGGATCGAGGCGAGCCCGGTGGCGAGGAGGCGCCCGAAGGGGTCGCGCAGCGCGAGTGCGGCGCGGAAGCCCCGGTCCACGAGGAGCCCGTAGAGCAGCAGGATCGCGGTCAGGCCGACGAGCCCGAGTTCCTCTCCGGCGGTGGCCAGGACGAAGTCGGACTTGGCGGCGAAGCCGATCAGGAAGGACTGGCCGTGGCCGAGGCCGGCGCCGAGCAGGCCGCCGGCGCCGAAGGCGAAGAGGGACTGGGCGAGCTGGCCGGGGCCGTCGCCCCGTGCGATGGAGGCGAAAGGATTCAGCCAGTCCTCGACCCGGCTGTGCACGTGCGGTTCGAACGTCCCCACGGCGTACGCGCCGAGGGCCGCGAGCAGCAGTCCGATCGCGATCCAGCCGATCCGCCCGGTGGCGGTGAACAGCATGATCACGAACAGGCCGAAGAAGAGCAGGGACGTGCCGAGGTCCCGTTCCAGGACCAGTACGCCGACGCTGAGCAGCCAGATCGTGAGGATCGGGCCGAGGACCCGGCCGGGCAGCAGGCGCAGTTTCCACAGCAGCCGGCGCCCGGTGAGGGCCAGGGCGGTGCGGTTCGCGGCGAGGTAGGCGGCGAAGAAGACGGCGAGCAGGATCTTGGCGAACTCCCCCGGCTGGAAGGAGTACCCGGCGAACCGGATCCAGATGTGGGCGCCGTTGACGGCCGGGAAGAAGACGGGGACGAGCATCAGCGCGAGCGCTGCGGCGACGGAGAGGTACGCGTACCGCTGGAGCACGCGGTGGTCCCGCAGCACGGCGACGACCAGCACGAACAGCCCCAGCCCGAGGCCCGACCAGCGCAGTTGCTCGTCGGCGGTGGGGTGGCCGGGGGTGGCGAGGTCGAGCCGCTCGATCAGGACGAGGCCGAGTCCGTTGAGCAGGACGGCGATCGGCAGTACGAGCGGGTCGGCGTACGGGGCGCGCAGCCGCACGGCGAGGTGCGCGATCAGGGCGGCGGCGGCGAGCCCCGCGGTGCGGCGGGTGACGGCGTCGGGGAGGTGGCCGGTGGCGGCGAGGCCGACGTAGAGGTGGCCGAGTACGGAGATCAGGACCGCCCCGGTCAGCAGGGTCAGCTCGATGCCCCGGCCCTTGGGGGTCCGGGCGTCGGGAGGCGGGGGCGGGGCGGGCTCCGTCACCTTCGCCGTCAGAGCGGTCATGGGGCGAACGTAGCAAGCCCCGGAACACTATGTCCGCTTATGTCACAGTGCGCCGAAGAGTCGCCACAAACGGTCGGAATACGCGGCGATCGCGAGCCGCGGTGGCGGCCGGATCCCACCGCCGCGAACCCGCCGAACAGGTGACGCCGCCTCACCCCGCCGTCTTCGCTGGGCCATTCGTCATACCGGACGTGGCAGCATCGGCCACCCCGGAGGTGATTACATGACAAACCGACCACGCCTTGTCCACACCGTCTGCATCGCCGCCGCCGTCCTGCTCGCGGCCGCCGGTCCGCCCGCCACCGCCCGCGCCGAACCCCTCCCCGCGACGGAACCCGCCGCGGCCCCCCGGCCCGGGGCCGCCGGGCCGGCCGCCGCGCCGCCCCCCGCCGGCCGGCCGGCCGCCACCGAGTCCGTCGGGGTGCTGCTGACCCGCCTCCAGGACCTGTACCAGAAGGCGGAGCAGGCCTCCGAGGCCTACAACGCCACCGAAGTCGCCCTCAAGGCCCGCCAGGCCGAGGAGCGCCGGCTCACCACCGAGCTCGGCACGGCCCGCACCGCCCTCAGCACCGCGCGGGCCCGCGCCGGGCGGCTGGCCCGGGAGCAGTACCAGGGCTCGCGCGGCGGGCTCTCCCCCTACCTGCGGATGCTGCTGTCCGGCGACCTCCGGCACGCCTCCGACCAGCGCCGGCTCACCACCCTCCAGGGCGCCCGCACCGCCGGCCTCCTCGCCCGCCTCGAACACGGCGAGCAGCGGGCCGGGACCCTCGCCGGCGCCGCCCGCAAGGCCGCGGACGCCCAGCGGAACCTGACCGCCGAGCGGAAGCGGCACAAGGAGGAGGTCACCGGCCGGCTCAAGGAGGTCGAGCGGCTCCTGGCCTCCCTGACCGCCGACCAGCTCGCCCGGCTGGACGCCCGCGAGACGGCGGTCACCGCCGAAGCGCAACGGGAGCTGCTCGATTCGGGCCGCCTCGGCCGGGCGGGCGCCCCCGGCGCCCCCTCCGCCCCCGGCGTCCCCTCAGCCCCCGCCGGCCGGGCCGCCGCCCCCGCAGTCTCCGTACCCACCGCCACCCCCACCGCCGCGGGCGGCGCGGCCCTCGCCTACGCGGCGGCCCAGATCGGCAAGCCGTACGTCTGGGGCGCCGAGGGTCCGGCCTCCTTCGACTGCTCCGGGCTCACCTCCCGGGCCTGGGAGCACGCCGGGCGCGCCATCCCCCGTACCAGCCAGGAGCAGTGGGCGCAGCTGCCGAAGGTGCCGCTGGACCGGCTGCGCCCCGGGGACCTGGTGGTGTACTTCCCCACCGCCACCCACGTCGCCCTGTACATCGGCGACGGCAAGGTCATCCAGGCGCCCCGCCCGGGAAGCACCGTCAAGGTGTCGCCGATCGCCGCGAACCCGGTGCTGGGCGCCGTCCGCCCCGACCCCGCCGGGATCCCGCTCGCCTCGTTCACCCTCCCGCCGCTGCCCGATTCGGCCACGGCGGGGGACGACACGGGCTACTCCGGGGCCGGGCCCGACGCCGACACCGGAGCCGCGACCTCCGCCAGGTAGTCCGCCGCGTCCTCGGGGTCGTAGAAGTACGCGTCGAAGTCGGCCGGGTTGTCGAAGCCGTTGGCGAATCGATCCGCCACCGGCGCCAGCTCCCCGGCCGCCCCGATCAGGTTCAGCACGTGCTCCGGCGGCACGCCCAGCATCGCGTTCGTCCACTGGGTCACCGGCTTGCCCGTCGTGAACCAGTACTTGTCGAAGGTCGCCTTCATCCACGCCTCGTCGAACGGCTTGTCGCCGTGCATGAGGATCGACGAGAGGTACGAGGCCGCGCACTTCGCGGCGGAGTTCGAACCCTGCCCGGTGATCGGGTCGTTCGCCACGACCACGTCGGCGACGCCCAGCACCAGGCCACCGCTCGGCAGCCGTCCGATCGGGTTGCGGACGACGGGCGCGTACCGGCCGGCGAGGGTGGCGCCCGCGTCCGTCAGGTCCACCTTGGTGGCCCGCGCGTACTCCCAGGGCGTGAACTTCTCCATCAGTTCCAGGGTCAGCGCCAGGTGCTCCGAGGGGTCCTTGATCCCCTTGAAGGCGTCCACCGGACCGCCCGGCAGGCCCTCCCAGAACAGGATGTCCGCCCGCCCCGAGGTGGTCAGGGTCGGCATGACGAACAGCTCGCCGACGCCCGGCACCAGGTTGCAGCGCACCGCCTCGGTGTCCGGGTGCTCGGGGCGCGGCCCGAGCCCGTGCACGTACGAGACCGCCAGCGCGCGCTGCGGCGCGTCGAACGGGGAGCGCGCCGCGTCCCGGCCGAACATCGACACCAGTTCGCCCTTGCCGGCGGCGACGAGCACCAGGTCGTAGGTGCGGGAGAAGAAGTCCAGGTCGGCGACGGACGCGCCGTGGACGACCAGCTGGCCGCCCCGCTGCACGAACGTGTCGGTCCAGCCCGCCATCTTCACGCGCTGGTCGACGGACTGGGCGAAGCCCTTCAGCCGGCCGAGCCAGTCGACGGCGCGCCCGCCGTCGGGGCCGGCGACCGAGACGCCGACGCCCTCGATCTTCGGGGCCTGCCGCTCCCAGAAGGCCAGCTGGAGGTCACGCTCGTGCTGGAGCGCCGTGTCGAACATGCACTGCGTGGACATGACCCGCCCGGTGCGGATCTCATCCGCCGTCCGGTTGGACATGAGGGTGACCTCGTACCCCTTCGACTGGAGTCCGAGGGCGAGCTGGAGACCGGACTGGCCGGCCCCCACGACGAGTATCTTGCGCATCTCACGTTCTCGATTCGGGGTCGACGGTGCTGCGGGGTGCTGCGCTTCGCGCTATTCGGGGGTGACGTCCAGGGCGTGCGAGACCAGGGTGAGCAGGGACTCGACGACCGAATCCCGGCGCCGTGCGTCCATGGTCACGACGGGGACCCGCGCCGGGATGCCGAGCGCCTCGCGCACGTCCGCCTCCTCGTACTCCGGCGAGCCCTCGAAGTGGTTGACCGCGACCGCGTACGGCAGCCCACAGCTCTCGAAGTAGTCCAGGGCCGGGAAGCAGTCGCGCAGCCGGCGCGTGTCGGCGAGCACCAGCCCGCCGATCGCGCCCCGCACCAGGTCGTCCCACATGAACCAGAACCGCTCCTGGCCCGGGGTCCCGTACACGTACAGGACGAGGTCGTCCGCGAGCGTGACCCGGCCGAAGTCCATGGCGACGGTGGTGGTGCCCTTGTCCGGGGTCGCGGACAGGTCGTCGGTGGCCGCACCGGCCTGGGTCATCACCGCCTCGGTGCGCAGCGGGGTGATCTCGGAGACGGACGACACGAAGGTGGTCTTGCCGACGCCGAAGCCGCCCGCGACCAGCACCTTCACGGCGACGGGGGCGCGCGAACGGTCGTACTGCCACGGCTGGACGGGCTCGGCCGCGGCCAGGTCCGGATCAGAGACGGCGAAGGCCACTGAGCACCCTTTCCAGCAGCGCGCGGTCGGGACGGCCGGTGCCGTGTCCCGTGCCGTAGACGCGGACCCGTCCCTGGTCGGCGAGGTCGCTGACCAGGACGCGGACCACGCCGAGCGGCAGTTTCAGCAGCGCGGCTATCTCGGCGATCGTGCGCATGCGGCGGCACACCTCGACGATGGCCGGCATCTCCGGCATCCGGTCGGCCTTCTCGGCCGGTCCGGTGTCGAGGGCGGCGACGAAGGTCTCCACCAGCAGGACCTGCGCGAAGCGGGTCCGGCCACCGGTGAGGGAGTAGGGCCGGACCCGGGCGGGGCGGCGGTCGGCGCCGCGTATGGGCAGCCGGTCGGAGGCCGGACTCCTCACGGGGTGTTCTCCATCGACTGGCGCAGCTCGCTGCGGACTTCGGGGGTCAGGACGTGCCCGGCCCGGCCCACGAACAGGGCCATGTGGTAGGCGACGACGCTCATGTCGCAGTCGGGGGTGGCGTGCACGCCCAGCAGCGAGCCGTCACTGATGACCATGACGAACACGGAGCCGTGCTCCATCGCCACCATGGTCTGCTTCACGGTGCCGAACTCCATGAGCTCGGCTGCGCCGCTGGTGAGGCTGCCGAGCCCGGAGACGATGGTGGCGAGGTCGGCCGAGGCCCCCCGGGGGCCCTTGGGCCGGTCCGTATCCGCCGGGCCCACCGGCTCCGAGGAGAGCAGCAGCAGCCCGTCCGAGGAGACGACGGCGACGGAGTTGACGCCCGGCACCTCCTCGACCAGGTCGGTCAGCAGCCATTGCAGGTTGCGGGCCTGGGTGCTCAGTCCGTACGTACTGGGCGCGGTCATGTGCGTGCCTCCTGTGCGGTGTCCCCCCGGTCGGTCTGCCCTTGGTCCCGGCCCTGGCCCCGGTCCGGGCCCTGGTCGTGGTCCGGGTCCTGGTCGTGGTCCCGGTCCGGCCCCTGGTTCCGGGCGAGTTCGGCGGCCGCGACGCGCCGCCCGTCCTGGGAGCCCTGGTAGAAGCCGCCGAGCCGGCGGCGCAGCTCGTCGGCGTCCACCCGGCGCGGTTCGGGCCGCGCGTCGGCGGTCCGGCCGGCCGGCGCGCCCGGGGCCGCGGGGCGCCGGGTCCGCTTGGGCAGGCCCTTGCCGGTGACGGCTTCCTCGGGGTGGCCGTGGTTGCCCTGGCGCGGGAGCCAGTTGTCCTCGGCGGTGGCCCGGCCGTGCGGATCGGGCTCCGCCGGTGCGGCGTCGGGCCGCGCGGGCCCGGACGCCGTTTCCTGTTGTACGACGGCCCCGGGCGCGGTCTCGGACAGCGGCTCGGCGCCTTCCCGGGCGGGCTCCGGCACCCCGAAGGCCGCCGGGTCCGGCGCGGGCACGACCCGCGCGAGGAGGTCCTCCTCGGGACCCGCCCCGCCCGGCGCCCCGGCGGCGGGGGCCGCCGCCGTGAACACCTGCTCGGCGGGGGGCAGCTGCCCGGCGGGAGCACCGAAGGCCCCTTCGACGGCCTCGGGCACGACCCGGGCCAGCAGCTCCTCGGCGGGCTCGGCCCGGCCCGCGTCGGCCGCGCCCCCGGCCGCCGGCCCCTGCTGGGCGGCGGCCCGCACCTCCTGGCCGGTGTCCGGGAGGGACCCGTCGGCCGGGCCGTCGGACTCCGCGGCCGGGAACTCCTGCGCTCCGCGGCCCGGGGCCGGTTCCGCGCCGGCGCCCGCGGGCACCTCGGGTGCGGCGTCCCGGCCGGTGACGGCGGCGCCCTCGGCCGGTTCGGCGGCCGCAGGCATGCGCGGGGGCAGCGTGTTCTCGTTCGCCTCGGCGATCACCCCGGGCAGCCGGAACTCCGGCAGCCCCGGCGTGGCCAGCGCGTGCACGGGCGAGCTGGGCGGCGCGGTCGGCAGCAGCGCGGCCGGGACGACCACCAGGGCCTCCGTCCCGCCGTGCCGGCCGGCCCGCAGCTCCGCGGTGACCCCGTGCCGGGCGGCCAGGCGGCCGGCCACGTACAGGCCGAGCCCGAGCCCGTGTTCCGCCTCGGGCTCCTCGTCGTAGGCCTCCGGCGCGGCCAGCCGGGCGTTCAGCGACTCCAGCCGGTCGGCGGTGACGCCGATGCCCTGGTCCAGCACGGACAGCACCACTTCGCCGGAGTCCAGCAGCCGGCCCGAGACCTTCACCTTGGCGTCCGGCGGCGAGAACGTCGTCGCGTTCTCCAGGAGTTCGGCGAGGAGGTGCGAGATGTCGTCGGCGGCGTGCCCGGCGACCTGCGTGTACGACGGCAGCGCCGCCAGGTCGACCCGCTCGTAGCGCTCGATCTCGCTGACCGCCGCCCGCATGACGTCGACCAGCGGCACCGGCAGCGCCTGCCCGTGGCCGTGCTCCTGCCCGGCCAGCACGAGCAGGTTCTCGTTGTGGCGGCGCATCACCGTCGCCAGGTGGTCCAGCTTGAACAGGGTCGCGAGCCGCTCGGGGTCCTGCTCCTTGGACTCCAGTTCCTCGATGACCGCCAGCTGCCGCTCCACCAGGCCGAGGGTCCGCAGCGACAGGGAGACGGAGGTCGTCGACATGATGCGCCGGTGCTCCTCCAGCCCGGCCCGGAGCTGCGCGAGTTCCGCCTCCAGCCGGGCGCGGACCTCCTTGAGCTCCGTCTCCAGCGCGCCCCGGCCCGAGGACAGCGCCTCGTTGCGGCCGATGAGGCGGCGCCGGTCGGCATCGAGTCCGGCGATCTTGGTGTGCAGGGCGACGGTCTGGTCCCGCACCGCGTTCAGGTGGCCCACGACCTGGGCGAACTCGTCGTTGCGGCCGGTGAACCGGACCGGCTCCACCGAGCCCTCCGGCGTCGCCAGCCGTTCCGCGCCCCGGCGCAGCACCGACAGCGGCCGGGTCAGGGAGCGGGCGACGGCCGTGGAGACGCCCACGACGAACAGGAACAGCACGCCGAGGAAGGCGACGAGCAGTTCCAGCCGCTGGACGTCGTCGTCGCGCAGGGTGGCGAGCGCGGTGGAGCGCCGGCTCGCCAGGGTGGACTCCACCGAGCGCATCCGGTCGATCCGGGCGGTGAGGGCGGAGCCGACGGAACCGGCGTCGGCCTTGCGGTCGTTCGCGGACAGCGTCGGCCGCTCGGTGAGGCGCTTGAGGTAGTCGTCGGCCGTCTTGACCTCGGGACCGGTGACGGTGGCGGTCAGCGTCTGCCGTACGTCGGGCCGCGCGGCCCGGGCGAAGTCGTCCAGGGCGGCCTGTTCCCGTACCCGGGAGCGCTGGGCGGCAGCGGTGAGTTCGTCGGCGGCGGCCGAGCCGGCGGACTGCTCGGCGCGGGGGACGGCCAGCGCGGCGAGCAGCAGCCCGCGGGTCGCCGAGGCCTGTTCGACGGCCTGGCCGAGGGGGGCCAGCGGGCGGGTGGTGGCCAGGGCGGCCTCGGCGCGCGGCGGGGTCAGTTCGGCGAGCCGGTCGCCCGGCGCGAGGAGTTCCGCGATGACGGCGGTGTAGGCCTGGTACGCGGCGAGGGGGCTGCCCTTGCCGTCGACGGCCTCGGTGCGTACGGGCCGGATCCGCCCGAGGACGCCCGCGAGTTGCTCGTCCGCGTCGGCCTGGACCTCGGACAGCTGCCGGTCGGTACCCGCGACACGTTCCTGCACGGGGGTCTTGGCGCCGCTGGGACGGCCCTTGGCGGCGTACTCGACCACGGCGTCCCGCTCGTCGCCGAGCAGGTGCGCCAGGGTGAGGCTCGCCTGCGCCTGTTCGGCGAGGGTGACCAGTCGCTGGGAGTCGCTCAGTTCTCTGGTTGCGGAGACGACGGCGGGAGCGCCTGCCGCGAGGACGGTGAGGCCCGCGACGGCCACGCCGACCACCAGCCTGCTGCGCACGCGGACGCGACGTCCTGCGATGGCGGGTCCGTCTGCGCTGGCGGTGCCGTTCTTCCGAGACCGCTTCTTCTGCACCGGTGCTCGCAATCCTGTACGTGTGCTCGTGCTCGTCTACTCGTGTGGCCGAGGTAACGGCCGGTCAACAAGTAAACGCCTCCTGCCCCCTCGTACCGCCTCAGACCTTCGCAGTGCGATGGGAACAGAGCCGCACATCGCCCACCCCGCCACTCGAAGGAGTGAACATCACGGAGGAGTGGCCGACCAACTCGGGCGGCGCGCGCCAGGTGCCCTCCGTGGACCGGCGGTTGAAAGTTCGCGGCGCGCTTTGGCAAGATGCCCCGCCCTCGTGACCCCGGTGCCGCCTGCGGGGCCGTCCCACCCCTCCCGGTTTGGTACGGACCTGCTCTGGCGCGGGGTTGGGACCGCGGCAGCGGCGCGGGGCAGAATGTCCGCATGCGCATCGACTTGGCCTCGGTGGCCGGCAGCCCGGAACGCCCCAACGAGGACTGGGTGTCAGCTGCGATACCCGCGGTGGGCGGCGGAGTTGTGGTGGTTCTGGACGGAGTCACGCCGCCGCGCGGCGACGACGGGTGCGTGCACGGGGTGCCGTGGTTCGCGGCCCGGCTCGGCGGCCGGTTGACCGAACTGTCGGGCTCGCGGCAGGACATGCCGCTGGAGCGGATCCTCGCGGAGGCCATCGAGGCGACGGCCGGAGCGCACGGCGGCGACTGTGACCTTTCTCACGTGCGCACCCCGCAGGCGACGGTGGTGATGGCCCGCTGGGACGAGACCCACGTGGAGCACCTGGTGCTGTCGGACTCCGTCCTGCTCCTCCAGGCGCCCGGGGGCGAGGTCACGGCCGTCCTGGACGACCGGCTGGACCGGGTCCCGCGGGCGGCGCTGCGCTCGGCGGCCACGGCGGACGCGCTGCGCAACGCGGAGGGCGGCTTCTTCACGGCGGCCGCTGACCCGGCGGTGGCGGCCCGGGCGGTGACCGGGCGGACGCCGAGGACGCAGGTGCGGGCGGTGGCCGCGCTCACGGACGGGGCCAGCCGGTGGACCGACACGTTCCGGGAAGGCGACTGGGCGGCCTGCATGGCGGTGCTGCGGAAGGAGGGCGCCGAGGGCCTGATCGGCCGGGTCCGGGCGGTCGAGTCCGACCCGGCCCGCCCGTCGGCCCGCTACAAGCGCCACGACGACGCGTCGGCGGTGTACGCGGAACTCTGAGCGGCTGAACGGGCGGCGGGGCCCGCTATTCGGCGCCCTGGTTGAGCTGGTGCAGCAGCCGGGCCAGTTCGGCGACCTCGCCCCGGTCCCAGTCGGCCAGCTTCCGCATGTACTGCTCGCGCCGGGCGCCCCGGACCCGCAGGAACCGGGCCCGGCCCTCTTCGGTGAGCCCGACGAGGAAGGCCCGGCCGTCGGCGGGGTCCGGCTCCCGGGCGACCAGGCCGAGCAGTTCCAGGGCGCGCAGCTGGCGGCTCATGGTGGCCTTGCCGACGCCGAAGTAGCCGGCGAGCTCGGTGGCCCGCTGCCGCCCGGCGGCCTCCAGCCGGACGAGCAGCCCGTACGCGGCCGGCTCCAGCTCGGGGTGGAGAGCCCGGGCCATCTCCCCGGAGGAGGCGCGGGCGCGCCGGAGGAAGACGGACAGCTCCCGCTCCAGGGCAAGGAACTCCTGGTCTTCTCTCCCGTGCACGTCCGGCTCCCGTCGGTGGTGTTCTCACGCTGCGTACACCCATTATTTCGCAGCGCCCCCACACTTCCAGCCCCGCGGGGGTGTCGTCAGGCCCGCCGGCGCTTGCGGCGCAGCCCCGCCACCTCAACCCCGCCGCCTCCGGCCCCGCCGGCGCTTGAGGCGCAGGTCCGGGCGGAGCCCGGTGCCCGGCGCAGCCGGGTTCCTCGGCCCCGCCGGGCAGGACGCCCCCGTCGCCCCGAACCTCAGGCGGCAGCCGTCACGGCGGCCACCTCCGCCTCCGCGAGGGCCAGCTCCAGGACCTGCCGCACATCCGTCACCGGGTGCACCTCCAGCCCCTCCAGCACCTCCGCCGGCACATCGTCCAGGTCCGCTTCGTTCCGCTTCGGGATGATCACCGTGGTCAGCCCCGCCCGGTGCGCGGCGAGCAGCTTCTGCTTGACCCCGCCGATCGGCAGGACCCGCCCGGTCAGCGAGACTTCACCGGTCATGGCCACGTCCGTCCGCACCTGCCGCCCCGACAGCAGCGAGGCCAGCGCGGTCGTCATCGTGATGCCCGCACTCGGGCCGTCCTTCGGCACCGCTCCCGCCGGGAAGTGGATGTGCACGCCCCGGTCCTTGAGGTCGGCGACCGGCAGCTCCAGCTCCGCGCCGTGCGAGCGCAGGAAGCTGAGCGCGATCTGCGCCGACTCCTTCATCACGTCACCCAGCTGCCCGGTCAGCGTCAGCCCGGCCGCCCCGGTCTCCGGATCGGCCAGCGACGCCTCCACGAACAGCACGTCGCCGCCCGCTCCCGTCACGGCGAGGCCGGTGGCCACGCCCGGTACGGCGGTGCGCCGCTCGGCCGGGTCCTGCGCGGACTCCGGGACGTGGTGCGGCCGCCCGATGAGCGCCCGCAGGTCGTCGGCGCCGATGGTGAAGGGCAGGTCCCGCTCGTCCAGCTCGTGCTGCGAGGCGACCTTGCGCAGCAGCCGCGCCAGGGACCGCTCCAGGGTGCGCACGCCCGCTTCCCGGGTGTACTCCCCCGCCAGCTTGCGCAGCGCCCCCTCTTCCAGGACCACCTCGTCGGCCGCGAGGCCGGCCCGCTCCAGCTGGCGCGGCAGCAGGTGGTCGCGGGCGATGACGATCTTCTCGTCCTCGGTGTAGCCGTCGAGCCGGACGAGCTCCATCCGGTCGGCGAGCGCCTCGGGGATCGCTTCGAGCACGTTCGCCGTGGCCAGGAACACCACGTCGCTCAGGTCCAGCTCCACCTCCAGGTAGTGGTCCCGGAAGGTGTGGTTCTGCGCCGGGTCCAGCACCTCCAGCAGGGCGGCGGCCGGGTCCCCGCGGAAGTCGGAGCCGACCTTGTCGATCTCGTCCAGCAGCACGACCGGGTTCATGGACCCGGCCTCCTTGATGGCGCGCACGATCCGGCCGGGCAGCGCGCCGACGTACGTCCGCCGGTGGCCGCGGATCTCGGCCTCGTCCCGTACGCCGCCCAGCGCGACCCGGACGAACTTGCGGCCCATGGCGTGCGCGACCGATTCCCCGAGGGAGGTCTTTCCGACGCCGGGCGGTCCGACCAGGGCCAGTACGGCGCCGCCGCGGCGGCCGCCGATGACGCCCATGCCGCGCTCGGAGCGCCGCTTGCGCACGGCGAGGTACTCGGTGATCCGGTCCTTGACGTCGCTGAGCCCGGCGTGTTCGGCGTCGAGCACCGCGCGGGCGCCGCGGATGTCGTACTCGTCCTCGGTGCGCTCGTTCCAGGGCAGTTCCAGCACGGTGTCGAGCCAGGTGCGGATCCAGGAGCCCTCGGGCGACTGGTCGCTGGAGCGCTCCAGCTTCTCGACTTCCTTGAGCGCCGCCTCCCGTACCTTCTCGGGCAGGTCGGCGGCCTCGACGCGGGCCCGGTAGTCGTCGGACTCCTCGCCCTCCTTCTCGCCGTTCAGTTCGCGCAGTTCCTTGCGGACGGCCTCCAGCTGGCGGCGGAGCAGGAACTCGCGCTGCTGCTTGTCGACGCCGTCCTGGACGTCCTTGGCGATGGATTCGGCGACGTCCTGTTCGGCGAGGTGGTCGCTGAGCGCCTTGATGGCGAGCTTGAGCCGGGCGACGGGGTCGGCCGTCTCCAGCAGCTCGACCTTCTGGGCCACGGTCAGGAACGGCGAGTACCCGGAGTTGTCGGCGAGCGCCGAGACCCCTTCGATCTGCTGGACCCGGTCCACGACCTGCCAGGCCCCGCGCTTCTTGAGCCAGCTGGTGGCGAGGGCCTTGTACTCCTTGACGAGTTCGGCGACGGCCCCGGGCAGCGGGTCGGGCACCTGCTCGTCGACGGTTTCCCCCTCCACCCACAGCGCGGCCCCGGGGCCGGTGGTCCCGGCGCCGATGCGGACGCGGCCGCGGCCGCGGATCAGCGCCCCGGGGTCGCCGTCGGAGAGCCGTCCCACCTGCTCGACGGTCCCGAGCACCCCGGTCCCGGCGTACTTCCCGTCGACCCGCGGTACGAGCAGCACCCGCGGCTTCCCGCTGCCCGCGGCGGCCTGGGCGGCCTCCACGGCTCCGCGCACCTCGGCGTCGGACAGGTCCAGCGGTACCACCATTCCGGGCAGCACGACCTCGTCATCGAGCGGCAGCACGGGCAGGGTGAGCGTTACGGACGTCGAAGCCATGATCTTCCCTCCGGCAGTGAAGTTGAGCTATGCCGACTCAATGTCCCGGAGCCCGCCGATGTTCCCCAACCTGAGTTCGCCCGGGGCGAACACCGGCGGAGCGGCGGCCGGCCCGGCCGGTGTGCGACGGCCTCTCCCTCTTCGGGTTGCAGCGGGCGGTAGGCGGGCTCATCGCGCTCAGGCGCGGGCGGTGCGGCGCCGGCCTCGGTGCCGCAGCCGCGGTCGGAGCCTGCGCCGCGGTCGCAGGGCCACCCTGCGGGTGAGGGTTCCGGCGGGTCCGGCAGGGGTCTGCCGGCCGGGTGGTGGGCGACCTCCGTGTCGTACGAGCGCCGGAACGCCGACGCCTGGCAGCTGCGCGCCCTGCTGGCGCAGGACCCGGCCGACCGGCCGGAGTCGGCGCAGGTGGGGGCCAAGAAGCTGCGGGAGCCGTCAGTCGCCCGTCACCACCGGGCGGTCCGGGGAGGAGCCGGGCAGGCCCCATTCGCTCCACGAGCCGTCGTAGACGGCGGTCTGCCGGTAGCCGGCCAGCTCGGCGCCCAGTGCGAGGACGCAGGCCGTCACCCCGGAGCCGCAGCTGAAGTAGAGCCGCTCGCGGTCCCCGGCCACCGCCCGGAACGCCTCCCGCAGCTCTCCCGGCAGCCGCATCAGGCCGTCCGGGGTCTGGAGTTCCGTGAAGGGGAGGCCGGCCGCGCCCGGCATGTGGCCGCCGCGCAGCCCCGGCCGCGGCTCCGGGGCGGTGCCCGCGAACCGCTCCCGGGTGCGGGCGTCGAGCACCGCGGCGGCCGGATCCGCCAGGGCCGCGGCCACCGTGTCGGCGTCCACGAACAGCCCGGGGCGCGGCCGGGCGGTGAAGGAGCCGCGCGGGCTCCCGTACGCCGGGGCGGTGTCCTCCAGCGGCAGTCCGGCGGCGCTCCAGGCGGGCAGCCCGCCGTCCAGCACGGCGGCCCGGTCGAAGCCCATCGCGCGCAGCA
The DNA here is from genome assembly GCF_055567555.1 of Streptomyces sp. NPDC026522. Lineage (NCBI taxonomy): Bacteria > Bacillati > Actinomycetota > Actinomycetes > Kitasatosporales > Streptomycetaceae > Streptomyces > Streptomyces sp. NPDC026522. The sequence continues at coordinate 629,273 of NZ_JBVHQF010000002.1, read as the reverse complement.
TCCACCAGGCCCGGGCGCTGGAGTAGATCCCGGCGCCGTCGTAGACGACCACGGTGTCCCGGTCGTCGAGCCCGAGGGCGCGCACCGCCTCCTGGAACGGCGCGGCGGCGGGCATGGTGTGCGGGAGGGGTGCGCCGTGGTCCGACAGCGCCCCGTCGAGGTCGAAGGGGCGGGCCCCCGGGATCCGCCTGCCCGCGCCGCGCAGTGCGCCGACGGAGGCGTCGAAGACCACCACGCCGGGCTCGGCGAGGCGGGCGGCGAGCTGCTCGGCCCCGATCAGGGGGCCGAAGGGGCGTTCGTGGTCGTTCATACGGGTCCTCCGGCAGGGTCGACCGGCCCATCCAACCACCGCGCCCGGGCGGCACCTTCAGCCGCAGTCGGCCGCCGCCCGGCCGTACACCGCGATCCGCGCGCCGCGTACGTCCGTCACCGAGCACAGCCGGAAGCCGGCTGCGAGCGCCTCCCGCTTCGCGGCCTCGGCCGGGTACGGGTCCAGCGGCTGCCCCGGCGGGTCGAGCAGCGCCAGCACCCGCGGTGTCCCGGCCAGCCGCGCCCGTATCTCCCCGGCGGGCAGCTCGGTCCCCCACAGGCTGTGCGAGGCCACCGGGGTCCGGGCCAGGGCGAGGTCGTACAGGGGTGCGTACGTCCCCGGTGAGGACAGCAGCCACTCGCGCCGCCGCGCCGGCATGAACAGCACGGCGTCCCCGGGCCGGGCCCGCTCGCGGACGGCGGCGGCCACCGCCAGGACGTCGTCCTTGCGGCTGTCGGGGGTCCGCAGCCACCCCGACCACCACGCCCACGGCGCCAGCAGCGCCCCGGCCAGTACCCACGGCCCCACCGCGCGCGCCCGCACCCCCTCGGCCCGCGCGAGCCGCAGTCCGATCAGCAGCGCGAGCCCGGCCAGCGCGTAGAGCACGTAGCGGTCGACGTACCAGGGGTGGACCAGGGATACGGCCAGCAGCAGCCCGGGCGGCAGCAGCGCGAGCGGTACGGCGACCCGCAGGGCGTGCGGCGCGTCGCGCAGGCCGCGGGCGAGCAGCAGCACCGCGAGCGCGAGCACCCCGTAGGCCGTCCAGTCCTGCCAGCCCGGCCGGCCGAGCCAGCCGAGCTGCTGCTGCGCCTGCCGGGCGCTGACGAAGGCCAGCGGGGCCAGTGCGGCGACGACGGCCGCGGCGCTCCACCGCCAGCCGCGCGAGCGCCAGGCGGCGCAGCCGTGCGCGAGCAGGGCCAGTACCGCGAACTCGTGCAGGCAGCAGCCGGCCAGCAGCACCGCGGCGTACGCCGCCCACCGCTCGGCCAGCATCAGGTACGTGGCCCAGACCACGGCGCAGGCGACGAGGGCGTACGAGCGCCCCTCCTGGGCGTACATCTGCACCGGCGGCAGCAGGGCGTAGGCGCTTCCGGCGAGCACCGCGGCCCGGGTCCCCGCGAGCCGGTGCGCCACCGCGGCCACTCCGGCGGCGGCCAGCGCGGTGGCGGCGACGGAGGGCAGGCGCAGCGCCCACAGGCCGCCGTCCCAGAGGGCGTAGACCCCGTGCAGCAGCAGGTAGTACAGGCCGTGGACGGCGTCGACCCGCCCGAGGAGCTCCGCGAGGGCGGCGAGCGGGCGGTGCGCCACCTGGACGGTGACGGATTCGTCGCGCCACATGCTGCCGCCGCCGGGACCGCGTTCCAGGCCCCAGAGGCCGAGGACGACGGCGAGGAGCGGCGGCAGCCCGCGCCACAGGGCTGTGCGGCTGATGTCGGCCTCCGGGTGCTTCCGTGCGAGTGGTGCGGACTCCATACTCGGGGTTCGGGTCGGCCCCCGTTCCAGCGGAGGTGGGTTGTGCGAGCGTTCCGGGCGATGGCGGCGGCGCTGCTGGGCGCGGTGGTCCTGAGCGGATGCGGCCTGGCCCGGCCTGACCACGCTCTGGTCACCTTCACCGCGGAGGCGACGCCCGGCGGGAGTCCGCCCGCGCCGCAGGACCCCCCGTCCCCCGCGCCCGAGCCGGGGGCGCCCTCCCCACCGCCCGCCGCCGCCGGGAGCCTGGTCACGGTCACCCGCAGCGGCGGCTTCGCCGGCCGGACGCACACCCTGGCCGTCGCGTCCGACGGCGCGTGGACCCGCCGGGGCGCGCGCGCCGAACCGGAGGGCGCGGGCCGGCTCTCGCCGGCCCAGCTCGGCAGGCTTCGCTCGGCGGTCGAGGCGGCGGACTTCGCGCACCTGCCCCGGCCCGCCAAGACCGGCGGAACGGTCTTCGACGGGTTCACGTACACCTTCGTGCGGGGCCCGCTCAAGGTGGTCACCAACGACGGTTCGGTGCCAGCGGAGTTGACGAAGCTGCTGGACGCGCTGCCGCCGTTCGAGGGCTAGCGGATCACGGCCGGGCCCGGCCGTGATCCGCCCGACTCCTCCTGAGCGGGTTCCGGACGCCCGCGGCGGTCCGTCCGAACCCCACATGGCCGCGGGCCGGTGCCTCCTCTACGCTGCACCCCATCACGCGGGATCTTCAGGGGCGGGACATGGAACAGACACACACCACCCACGGCGGCGCCGCGGCCACTCCAGGTGCCCAGCGGCGCGTGCTCGTGGTCGAGGACGACCGCACCATCGCCGACGCCATTTCGGCCCGGCTGCGCGCCGAGGGGTTCCAGGTGCAGACGGCGTACGACGGTCCGGCCGCGGTCGCCGCGGCCGAGAGCTGGCTGCCCGAGCTGCTGGTGCTGGACGTCATGCTGCCCGGCTTCGACGGGCTGGAGGTCTGCCGCCGCGTCCAGGCGCAGCGGCCGGTGCCGGTGCTGATGCTGACCGCCCGCGACGACGAGACGGACATGCTGGTCGGGCTCGGGGTCGGCGCCGACGACTACATGACGAAGCCGTTCTCGATGCGGGAGCTGGCCGCGCGGGTGCACGTCCTGCTGCGCCGGGTGGAGCGGGCCACTCAGGCGGCGACCGCCCCGCGCGGGGCCACGCTGCGGCTGGGGGACCTGGAGATCGACCACGCGCAGCGCCGGGTGCGGGTGCAGGCGGAGGACGTGCACCTGACGCCGACCGAGTTCGACCTGTTGGTGTGCCTGGCCGGGACGCCGCGCGCGGTGCTCTCGCGGGAGCAGCTGCTGGCCGAGGTGTGGGACTGGGCGGACGCGTCGGGGACCCGTACGGTCGACAGCCACATCAAGGCGCTGCGCCGGAAGATCGGCGCCGAGCGGATCCGTACGGTCCACGGCGTCGGGTACGCCCTGGAGACCCCGGCCCAGCCGTGAGCGGCGCCCGTCCCGGCCGGGGGCGCGGCGCGGGCCGTACCGGTGGCGCCGGTGAGCGGGCCGGGGGGCTGCGCCCGTTCTCGCCGTTCTCGATCAAGACGAAGCTGGGCTCGCTCGTCGTGGTGTCCGTGTTCATCACGACGGGGCTGCTGATGGTGGCCCTGCGCACGGATACGGAGCTGCGGTTCATCACCGTGTTCTCGGTGATCGCCTCGATGCTGATCACGCAGTTCGTGGCGCACAGCCTGACGGCGCCGCTGGACGACATGACGAGAGTGGCCGGGGCGATCTCCCGCGGCGACTACACGCGCCGGGTGCGCGGGGCGGGGCGCCGCGACGAGCTGGGCGACCTGGCCTCGACGATCAATGTGATGGCGGACGACCTGGAGGCGGTGGACCGGCACCGCAAGGAGCTCGTCGCCAACGTCTCGCACGAGCTGCGCACGCCGATCGCGGCGCTGCGCGCGGTGCTGGAGAACGTGGTGGACGGGGTCTCGCAGGCCGATCCGGAAACCATGCGGACCGCGCTCAAGCAGACCGAGCGGCTGGGCCGGCTCGTGGAGACCCTGCTGGACCTGTCCCGGCTGGACAACGGTGTGGTGCCGCTGCGGGCACGCCGCTTCGAGGTGTGGCCGTACCTGTCGGGGGTGCTCAAGGAGTCGGGGCTGGCGGCGGCGGGGCGGCCGGGGCTGGCCACCGGGTCGGGCGGCCACACCCGCAACGACGTCCACCTCCACCTGGACGTGCACCCGTCCGGCCTGACGGCGTACGCGGACGCGGAGCGGCTGCACCAGGTGGTGGCGAACCTGATCGACAACGCGGTCAAGCACAGCCCGCCGCACGGCCGGGTCACGGTCCGCGCCCGGGCCGGTGACACCCCCGGCAGCCTGGTGGTCGAGGTCCGGGACGAAGGCCCTGGAATCCCGGAAGAGGAACGCCACAGGGTCTTCGAGCGCTTCAACCGGGGCAGCGCGGGCGGTGGTGACGGCGGTACCGGGCTGGGCCTGGCGATCGCCCGCTGGGCCGTGGGCCTGCACGGAGGGGACATCCGCGTGGCCGAATCGTCACGGGGCTGCCGCATCCTCGTCACGCTTCCGGGAAGCTCGCGGGCGCCGCGTTGACGTAGGGTTCGAGTGGGAAAGGAAATGATCTCGGCCACACCCGGCAGGGGTCGTAAGGGGTGCGTAGCCAAGGGGGCCGCAACCTGGGTGCCCCCTACCCGAACCACGCTTGTTTCCCGCCATTCCCGGCGGTGAAACCCGCCGTTCGATGTGACCTGCGCGACGTAAGTCCCGCCCGGCCTGCATCACCCCCTCCGGGAGGCGTAGCCTTTATTCCCGCTGTCCATACCTTGTGAAGCGGAAGAGGGCGGTTGCCGCCGTGTCGCCACAGTCCCCCAGTAACCCGAGCACCACGACCGAAGCAGCAGAGGGCGGGAAGACCCCTGCCTCAGGCTTCGGTGCCAACGAGTGGCTCGTCGACGAGATCTACCAGCAGTACCTCCAGGACCCCAATTCGGTCGACCGGGCCTGGTGGGACTTCTTCGCCGACTACAAGCCGGGGGGCGCTGCCGCTCCCGTGAAGGCGGATGGTCCCGAGAAGTCCACGACGACGGACGGCGCCTCCGCACAGGCCGCCGCCACCGTCACCGCCGAGGTTCCGCGGGCCAGCGTCGCAGCCGCCACGGGGGCGGCGAGCGCCGCACCTCCCGTGGCGGACACCGGCTCCAACGGAGCCTCTGCCGCCGCCGCGCCCGTGTCAGCTCCTGCCCCTGCTCCTGCCACCCCCTCTGGTGCCCCTGCTGTGACTGTCACCTCCCAGGCCCCGGCCGCCGCACCGGCCGCGCCCGCCCCTCAGGCCGCTCCGGTTGCCCCGCAGAAGTCCGCGCCCACCGCCGAGGCCCCCGCCGGGCCCGAGCTGGTGACGCTCCGCGGTCCGGCCGCCGCCGTAGCCAAGAACATGAACGCCTCGCTGGACGTCCCGACGGCCACGTCCGTCCGCGCCGTCCCGGTGAAGCTGCTGTTCGACAACCGCATCGTCATCAACAACCACCTCAAGCGCGCCCGGGGCGGGAAGATCTCCTTCACGCACCTGATCGGCTACGCGATGGTGCAGGCCATCAAGGCCATGCCGTCGATGAACTACTCCTTCGCGGAGAAGGACGGCAAGCCGACCCTGGTCAAGCCGGAGCACGTGAACTTCGGCCTGGCGATCGACCTGGTGAAGGCCAACGGTGACCGGCAGCTCGTCGTCGCGGGCATCAAGAAGGCCGAGACCCTCAACTTCTTCGAGTTCTGGCAGGCGTACGAGGACATCGTCCGCCGCGCCCGCGTCGGCAAGCTGACGATGGACGACTTCACGGGCGTCACCGTCTCGCTGACCAACCCCGGCGGCCTGGGCACCGTCCACTCCGTGCCGCGTCTGATGCCCGGTCAGTCGGTCATCATGGGCGTCGGCTCGATGGACTACCCCGCCGAGTTCCAGGGCACCTCGCAGGACACCCTGAACAAGCTGGGCATCTCCAAGGTCATGACCCTGACCTCGACCTACGACCACCGGGTCATCCAGGGCGCGGCCTCCGGCGAGTTCCTGCGCATCGTCGCGAACCTGCTGCTCGGCGAGAACGGCTTCTACGACGACGTCTTCGAGGCGCTGCGCATCCCGTACGAGCCGGTCCGCTGGCTCCGGGACATCGACGCCTCCCACGACGACGACGTCACCAAGGCCGCGCGCGTCTTCGAGCTGATCCACTCCTACCGGGTCCGCGGCCACGTCATGGCCGACACCGACCCGCTGGAGTACAAGCAGCGCAAGCACCCCGACCTCGACATCACCGAGCACGGCCTCACCCTGTGGGACCTGGAGCGCGAGTTCGCGGTCGGCGGCTTCTCCGGCAAGTCGATGATGAAGCTGCGCGACATCCTCGGTGTGCTGCGCGACTCGTACTGCCGCACCACCGGCGTCGAGTTCATGCACATCCAGGACCCCAAGCAGCGCAAGTGGATCCAGGACCGCATCGAGCGCCCGCACTCCAAGCCGGAGCGCGAGGAGCAGCTGCGCATCCTGCGCCGGCTGAACGCGGCGGAGGCCTTCGAGACGTTCCTGCAGACGAAGTACGTCGGCCAGAAGCGGTTCTCCCTGGAGGGCGGCGAGTCCGTCATCCCGCTGCTGGACGCCGTCATCGACTCGGCCGCCGAGGCCCGCCTCGAAGAGGTCGTCATCGGCATGGCCCACCGCGGCCGCCTGAACGTCCTCGCGAACATCGTCGGCAAGTCCTACGCGCAGATCTTCCGCGAGTTCGAGGGCAACCTCGACCCGAAGTCGATGCACGGCTCCGGCGACGTCAAGTACCACCTGGGCGCCGAGGGCACCTTCACGGGCCTGGACGGGGAGCAGATCAAGGTCTCGCTCGTCGCGAACCCCTCGCACCTGGAGGCGGTCGACCCGGTCCTGGAGGGCGTCGCCCGCGCCAAGCAGGACGTCATCAACAAGGGCGGCACGGACTTCACGGTCCTGCCCCTGGCGCTGCACGGCGACGCGGCCTTCGCCGGCCAGGGCGTCGTCGCCGAGACGCTGAACATGTCGCAGCTGCGCGGCTACCGCACCGGCGGTACCGTCCACGTGGTCATCAACAACCAGGTCGGCTTCACCGCCGCCCCGGAGTCCTCGCGTTCGTCCATGTACGCGACCGACGTGGCCCGCATGATCGAGGCGCCGATCTTCCACGTGAACGGCGACGACCCGGAGGCCGTGGTCCGCGTCGCGCGGCTCGCCTTCGAGTTCCGCCAGGCGTTCAACAAGGACGTGGTCATCGACCTCATCTGCTACCGGCGCCGCGGCCACAACGAGTCCGACAACCCGGCGTTCACGCAGCCGCTGATGTACGACCTGATCGACAAGAAGCGCTCGGTGCGCAAGCTGTACACCGAGTCCCTCATCGGTCGCGGCGACATCACGCTGGAAGAGGCCGAGCAGGCGCTCCAGGACTTCCAGGGCCAGCTGGAGAAGGTCTTCGCGGAGGTCCGCGAGGCCGCCACGCAGCCCGCGATCGGCACCCCGGCCCCGGCCGAGCAGGCGCAGTTCCCGGTGCCCGTGAACACCGCGGTCTCCCAGGAGGTCGTCAAGCGGATCGCCGAGGCTCAGGTCAACATCCCGGAGAACGTCACCGTCCACCCGCGTCTGCTGCCGCAGCTCCAGCGCCGCGCTGCGATGATCGACGAGGGCACCATCGACTGGGGCATGGGCGAGACCCTCGCCTTCGGTTCCCTGCTGATGGAGGGCACCCCGGTCCGGCTGTCGGGCCAGGACTCCCGCCGCGGCACGTTCGGCCAGCGGCACGCGGTCCTCATCGACCGGGAGACGGGCGAGGACTACACCCCGCTGCAGTACCTGTCCGACGACCAGGCCCGCTACAACGTCTACGACTCGCTGCTCTCCGAGTACGCGGCCATGGGCTTCGAGTACGGCTACTCGCTGGCCCGTCCGGACGCGCTCGTCCTCTGGGAGGCCCAGTTCGGTGACTTCGTCAACGGCGCGCAGACCGTCGTGGACGAGTTCATCTCCTCGGCCGAGCAGAAGTGGGGCCAGACCTCCGGCGTCACGCTGCTCCTGCCGCACGGCTACGAGGGCCAGGGCCCGGACCACTCGTCCGCACGTCCCGAGCGCTTCCTGCAGATGTGCGCGCAGGACAACATGACGGTTGCGATGCCGACCCTGCCGTCGAACTACTTCCACCTGCTGCGCTGGCAGGTCCACAACCCGCACCACAAGCCGCTGATCGTCTTCACGCCGAAGTCGATGCTGCGTCTGAAGGCGGCGGCGTCGAAGGCGGAGGAGTTCACGACGGGTTCGTTCCGTCCGGTCATCGGCGACAGCACGGTGGACCCGAACGCGGTCCGCAAGGTCGTCTTCTGCGCGGGCAAGGTCTACTACGACCTGGAGGCCGAGCGGGAGAAGCGCGGCATCACGGACACGGCGATCATCCGCATCGAGCGGCTGTACCCGCTGCCGGGTGCGGAGCTCCAGGCGGAGATCGCGAAGTTCCCGAACGCGGCGAAGTACATCTGGGCGCAGGAGGAGCCGGCGAACCAGGGTGCGTGGCCGTTCATCGCGCTGAACCTGATCGACCACCTCGACCTGGCGGTCGGCGCGGACATCCCGGCGGGCGAGCGCCTGCGGCGCATCTCGCGGCCGCACGGGTCGTCGCCGGCGGTGGGCTCGGCGAAGCGCCACCAGGCGGAGCAGCAGCTCCTCCTGAACGAGGTCTTCGAGGCCTAACCGCCCCGCCGACCCGCACCACCCGGAAGGCCCGGCCCCCGATCGGGGGCCGGGCCTTCCGGCCACCTCGGGCTACTTCCGGCGACGCCGGCCAAATCCAACCTCGCCGGCGTCCGAGGCGCGGCCAAATCCAACCTCGCCGGCGTCCGAGGCGCGGGGTCTGGGGCGGAGCCCCAGGAAACCCGGCTCCGCCGGGCACCGGGCTACGGTTGGGGTTCGAAGTCCCAGTACGGGCGGGTCTGTTGGCGGGCCGAGACCGTGTGGACGTGTTGCGGGCCCAGGGTGCGCGTCAGCGCCTTGAGGCCCGCGTCTTCGTGCTTCGCCGCCTCCGCGTCCTCCCGCACCGCCCTCAGGTCCGCGGCCAGCGCGATCTGCGCGCTCAGCGTCATCGGGTGGTCCGGCCCCAGCACCTGCTCCGCCCCCCGCAGCGTCTCCCGGCTCAGTTCCACCGCGTCCTCCAGCCGTCCGGTGATGTTCCGGTGTCCGGTGGCGTTCAGCGCGCAGCCCAGCGTCCACGGGTGCCGGTCGCCCAGCGCCCCCCGCATCCCCACCAGCGCCTGCTCCGCCAGGCTCAGCGCCTCCACCCGCTCGCCCTGCGCCCGCAGCACCAGCCCGAGGTTGCCCACCGTGCCGATGCTGTACGGGTGGGCCAGGCCCAGCTGCGACTGGTAGCCGCGTACGACGTCCTCCGAGATGCGTCGGGCCTCGTCCACGTCGCCGTACTCGCGCAGGTAGGTCGCGTAGTCGGAGGCGACCATCAGCGTCCAGGGGAATTCCGCCCCGAACACCCGCGTCGAGCGCTCCAGTACGCTGCGCAGCCGGGCCCCCGCACCGGGGATGTCCCCGGAGCGGCGCAGGCACAGGCCCAGGTTGTGTTCGGCGCGCAGGGTCTGCGGGTGGTTGGCGCCGAGGACCTGGGCGTTGATCTTGAGGCCTTGTTCCTGGCGGGCCAGCGCCTCCCGGTAGCGGCCCATCAGACGCAGGCCCATCGCGCAGCCGATCCCGGAGGACAGCGTGGCGATGTGCCGTACCCGCAGCACCCGTTCGCGGCGCCGCAGGGTGTCGAGGTCGGTGTCGTAGGCCTCCTGGTAGCGCCCGAGCAGGCGCAGCGCGACGGCCACGTTGTTCTGCGCGTTGAGGGTGGTGGAGTCGTCCTCCCCGAGCAGCTCGCGGTAGCTGGTGAAGGCGTGTTCGAGCAGTTCGCGGGCCTGCTCGAACTTGGCGGTGCTGAGCAGTACTCCCGCGTACGAGCTGGTGGCGCGCAGGGATTCGAGGTCGCGCGGACCGCGTTCGGCCACCAGCCGCTCCGCCCGCGCCCTGGCGAGGGTCTCCGCCTGGCGGAAGTGCCCGAGCATCCGCAGGGCGCCGCCGTGGTGGTAGCTGAGCTCGCGGACCTGGTCGTGGTCCTCGCCGAGCATGGCCCGCCAGATGCCGTCGGTCTCCTCGGCCAGCCGCAGGCAGGTGCGGTACTCCCCGGCCAGCATCAGGTAGCGCAGGCAGTGCAGCAGGAAGTTCTGGATGCGCGGGTTGGAGCTGCGCAGCACCCCGGCGGGTTCCAGGTGCGGGATGAGTTCGGCGTAGCGGGGCCAGAGCCGGGAGTCGGAGGGCCGGCCGGGGTCGGCGGCGGCGAGGACCTGGCGGACGACGCGGGACAGCTCCTCGGACTCGTCGTCGCCGAGGTTGCCGCGGACGATGTTGTGGACCATGCGGTGCAGCTGCACGGTCTCCAGGCCGCCGCCCTCCTCGACCGCCAGGTCGGAGTACTCCAGCCGGACGACGGAGAACTGGACGAGTTTGTTGAGGGCGGCGTTCCAGCGGATCTGGTCGTTGATCAGCCCGGCCAGCTGCTCGGGCACGTCGTCCGCGGGGAACTCGCTCAGCAGCCGCAGCGGGACCCGGCCGGGGGCGAAGAAGACGAACAGCCGCAGCAGCGCGAGGGCGTCGGGGAAGTTCTCCCGTACGTTGTTGAGGAGTATCGCGAGCGCGGTGGGGAAAGGCAGCGGATAGTCGTCGGAGAGGGTGACGGCCTCGTGCGAGTCGAGCCGGCTCTGCAGCAGGTGCAGGTACTCGCCGACGCCGATCGGGGAGTCGGCGAGCCAGCCGGCGGTCTGGTCGAGGGCGAGCGGGTAGTCCTCCAGTGCCTCGGCGAGCTGGTCGGCCTCGGCCCCGGTCAGCCGCTGGGCGCGGCGGCGGATGAAGGTCACGGACTCGGGGCGCGCGTACAGCGGGACTTCGACGAGGCTGGTGTGGCGGGCGGCCCACTCCCGGTTGCGGGAGGTGATGATCACGTCGCCGGCGCCGGCGGGCAGCAGGTCGGTGAGGTCGTCGGGGTTGTCGCAGCCGTCGAACACCAGCAGCCAGCGGTAGTACGGGTTCCCGCGCCGCAGCGCTTCGAGCACGGCCCGGATCTGCTCGCCGTAGCTCCCTGCGCCGCGCGGCAGGCCGAGCGCGGGGGCCAGGTCAGCGAGCCGCTCGCGCAGGGTGGGCCGGTCCTCGGCCGGGACCCACCACACCACGTCGTACTCGGAGGCGAAACGGTAGGCGTACTCGGTGGCGACCTGCGTCTTGCCCACCCCGGACAGGCCGAGCAGCGTCACGGTGGACGCGCCGGGCGGTGCCTCGGTGAGGGCGGCGCGCAGCCGGCCGATGACGTCGTTGCGGCCGGTGAAGCGCGGGTTGCGGCGCGGTACCCGGCCCCAGATCTCGGGCGGGTCGTTGGGGAAGCGGGGCCCGCGGCGGCCGCTCTCGATGCCGATGCGGTCGGTGGGCAGCTCCAGCCGGCGCAGCACCCGGTACTCGGCCTCGTAGGCGTCCAGCCCCCACAGGTCGGTCTTCTCCAGGGCGGCGACGGCGCTCGGCAGCGGGGCGTCGGTGAGGCAGACGGCGGCGAACCGGTCGGGGTGGTGTTCGGTGACGGTGCGCAGGGCCGCGTTCCACTCCTCCTCGGTGTGGGTGCCGGCGGAGAAGTAGCGCTCGCTGAGGACGACGAGGACCTTCCCGCCGGCCCGGGCCAGGTCGTCGAGGGCTTCGGTGATGCCGGGGCTGGTCTGCGGGTCCCAGCGCTGGAGGGCGACCCGGTGGCCGTGCTCCTCCAGGCGGTGCGCGATCCACACGGCCCAGGGCCGGTTGAACCCCGCGAAGCTGATGACGAAGCGCTGCGGCGGCTGCGCCGCTCCGTCACGGTCCTGCCGAATACCGGTGGTCATGCGGCCGTCTCCCTGGAACCGGGCGGTGGACGGGATTGAAAGGTACCGCAACGGACGGTCCGTCAGGACCCCTCAGCAACCGGCGGACCCGGCGAGTTCGGGGTGCTTCTCGCACCAGGCGCGGCGGTCGCGTTCCAGGGCCCGGCGGGCGGTGGCGTGCTGGTCGCCGGGCGGCGGGAGTTCGTCCATGGCCCGCTCGGCGGCGGCCATCGCCTCGGCGAACTCCGCTCCGGCGGAGGTGAGTTGCGGGTGGGCGCGGATGGCGGGCAGGACGGCCGCCACCTGGGCGCGCAGCCGGGCGTGCCGGGCCCACGCGCCGCGCGCCCCGTAGAGGGCGGCGCGCTGCCAGTAGCCGGCGAGGGCCAGGTGGGCGTACGCGCCGTGCAGCAGCCCGTCGAGCGGCCGGGGGTCGCTGCGCCAGGGGGCCCAGTGGCGGGGCGTGCGGTCGGCGGTGTGCAGGGTCAGTACGTCGGCGAGGGCGGTGAGCTTGCCGTGCTGGACCTCGTGGACGAGGGTGGCGGCCAGGGCGGGCGGGGCCTGTGCCCGGGCGAGGACGGAGCCGGCAGCCGCGGGCAGGGTCGCGCCGCTGGAGCGGGAGCCGCCGGCCAGCGGGACGACCGTGCGCAGCAGGCGGCCGATCTCGTCCGCGCGGGCGGAGTCGTAGCGCCGCAGCAGGGTCAGGGCGCCGGACCACTGGGTGTCCCAGCGCTTGTGCCCCTTGGGGGTGAGCCGCCGGGCGGGGCGCACCTGGGCGGGCTCGTCGGCGGCGGGGGCCCGGTAGGGGTCGAGGTCGTCGAGGGCGGTACGGCCGCCGGGCAGGGCGTGCAGCGGCAGCCGGTCGGGGGCGGTGGCCCAGGTCCGCTCGGTGACGGTGAGGAGGCCGGGCCGGTCGGGCCGCAGCAGTCCGAGGGTGGGCAGGACCAGCCGGCCGCCCGCGGGGCGCAGGGTGACCTTGAAGGTGATCCCGGCGCGCAGCGCGGCGGCGGCGGCGAGCGCCCCGAGGTGCCCGAGGTCGGCGGGGGGCCCGTCCGGCGCGTGCAGCCGGCGCAGGGTCTCCTCGGCCCACACCCCGGTGGCGGGGTAGTGCAGGACGTCCCGCACCGCGCCGGGGTCGCGGCGTTCGGCTTCCTCCAGCAGCGCCCAGTGCTCGGCGGTCTCGGCGCCGGGGGCCCGGTCGAGCAGGGCGCGCAGCAGGAGCAGCCGTTTGGAGCGGCGTACGTCGCGTACGAGCCTGGTGCCTTCCGGGGAGGGTTCGGTGGAGGCGAGGGCGCGCAGGGTCGGGGAGCTGACGGCGAACGGGGCGGGGACCGGCGGGGCTTCGCTCATGAGGCGGCCGTCCCGGTGCTCGCGGCCGCGTGCAGGGCCCGCGCGATGTGCCGGATGAGGGCCTGGAGGTCGGCGCAGTACACGGAGGGCCGGCGGAACCCTTCGCCGGCGCGGTAGCGGTGCGGGTAGTGGCCGCCGCCGCAGACCGCGACGAGTTCGCAGGCGCGGCAGGCGGGGGCGAGTGCGTCCCGCCCGAGCTGGCGGGCGGCGAAGCCGGGGTGGTCCAGCAGCCGGTCGAAGCCGTCGGTGTCGATGTGGAGGCCGGTGGCGGCGGCGCCCTCGTAGGCGGATTTCAGCGAATCGGCCTGTTCGATGCTGCCGTCGGTCTCGACGACGGCGGTGGTGGCGGGAGCCAGTCCCAGGGTTTCGGTGGCGGTGGGCAGCCCGAGCAGCAGGGCGATGACCTCCTCGAAGATCCGTATCCGGGTGCGCCGCGCGCCGTCGTGCCACCAGCGTTCGAAGACGGCGAGCAGCCAGTCGGCGTACGGGGTCGGGTGCGCGCCGCCGTGGCCGGGCGGCGGGGCGCTCCAGTTGGCCAGGGGCAGCAGCAGGCCGATGGCGGGCGGGGCGAACCCGAGCAGCGACTCGTACACCTCGACGGGGTCCTGGGCGAGGTCGACGACGCAGAGCACGCCCGCGTAGCTCTCGGGGTTGCGGGCGAGCAGCCGCAACCCGCGCGCCGCGGCCCCGAAGCCGGGGCGCCCCGCGTGGTCGGCTCGGCGGGTGTTGTGCGCGGGCAGCCCGCCGTCGAGGCTGACGCCGACCCGGATCCCGGCGGCGGCCAGCGCGCCGAGCCGGCCCGGGGTGAGCAGGGTGGCGTTGGTCTGGACGGTCGCGGTGACCCGGGTGCCGGGGGCGACGGCGGCCCGTACCGCCTCGACGGGCGCGGCGAGCGCGGCGGGGCCGGTCAGCAGCGGCTCGCCGCCGTGCAGGACGAGGTCGACCCGGGTCAGCCGGTGGGCGGCGGCGTGTTCGGCGATCCGGCCGGCGGCCCGGCGGACGGTGGCGGCGGACATCACGGCGGGGCGCTCGCGCCAGGACTGGTCGGCCATTTCGTAGACGTAGCAGTAGGTGCAGGCCAGGTTGCACCGGCTGTGCGTCTTCAGTACGAACTGCCGGACGGGGGAGGCGCGGTGGCCGGCGGCGCGCAGCGCGGCCACGTCGAGCCGGGCGTAGGGCCAGGGTGCGTGCCGCAGGTGCGGATCGGCGGTGTCCGTTCCGGCCGGGGCCCGGTGCGCGGGCGCGTGGCCCGGGTGCGGATCGGCGGTGTCCGCTCCGGCCGGGGCCCGGTGCGCGGGCGCGTGGCTCGGGTGCGGATCGGCGGTGTCCGCTCCGGCCGGAGGCGGCCGGTGCGCGGGCAGCACGGCGTCGCTCGTGATCGCTCGGGTCATCGGCCTGTGCCTCCCTCCCCCGCCGCCTCCCCGGGAGGTAGCCCGGCGGACGGTCCATCCCTGCCCGGCGGACGAGCCGGACTAACGGCGGAAAATGGTCAACTCCGGTCGTTCACATCACCCCTGAGTCGAAGGCGTTGAGGATCTCCGCGGGGTGCGTGACCCGCTCGACCAGGCCTTCGATCACCTCGGCGAGTACCGGGTGCCCGATTCCGCGCAGCTCGGCCAGATCCAGTCCGGACAGGTCCGGCAACCGCCCGCCGCACTCCCGCCCGGCCTTCGGCACTTGCTGATCCCGAGTCACCATGTGTTGCCCGTCCCCCTCTTGCCCGAATGGTCAACTGCCCTTTCCCTTCCCGTGCCCGCCGGAAACGGCCGGTACGGGCGGGGGCGGTTGCGGCTGCCGGTCACGGGCCCGCCTCCAGTGCCCGGATCCGCTCCCCCACCGCGGCCGCGCGAGCCTGCGCGCCGCCCGCCCGCAGCCACAGTTCCAGCGCCGCCCGGTATGCCTCCAGCGCGCCCCTCGGCCGGTCCAGCCGCTCCAGTACCTCGCCGCGCAGCTCCTGCACCCGCGCGGCCAGTTCCACCGCCACCCGCTCCAGGTCCTCGCCCCCCGCGGCCAGGGCCGCGCGCCAGGCCCGGCGGTAGGAGTCGGCGGCCCGGTCGAGCCGGTCCGCGCCCCGCGTGTGGGCGTGGATCTCCTGCTGCACGTCCCCGTGCTCCCGCCAGGCCCGCGCCTGCTCCAGCGGGCTGCGGCTCTGCCGGGCGGCCAGCTCCAGCAGGTGTTCGGCCTCCCGCAGGTCCACCAGGTCCCCCTCGTAGGAGTGCCGCAGCCGCAGCCCCGCCGCCAGCCGCAGCAGCCGCCGGGCCGAGCGGGGGTCCGCCTGCGGGACCGCCGCCCGGCTCTCGCGCAGCACCCGTACGGCGGTGGACGCGTACCGCCGCCCGTCGGCGCCGGCGGCCGCCGCCCGGTCCAGGAGGACGTCGCCCCACTCGGGCAGCAGCTCCCCGTAGGCGTCGCCGTCCCGGGAGACCAGCCTGCGGGCCCGCTCGTACGCGGCGGCCGCGTCGTCCAGGGCCGCCGGGTCGGCGTCCCGCGCGTACCGCGCCCGGTGCACCCGGGCCAGGCAGACCAGCGCCGCCGGCCGCAGCTGCGGCTCCCCGGCGGCCCCCTCGGCCTCCTCCAGGGCTAGGGCCAGCTCTGCGGCCGCCTCCTCCAGCCGGGCGGGCAGGTACCGCAGCGCCGCGGCCCGCTCCACCCGGGCCCGGGCCCGCTCCTCCGCGCCCGCATCCGGGTCCGCGCCGAGCCGGTCGGCGGCCAGGGCGGCCAGGGCGGCGCGTTCCGCCGGGTCCGCGGTGTGGGGCAGCAGGGCGAGCAGGACCCGCCCGAGGACCGGGCCGACGACGGCGGGCTCGCCCTCCCCGGCGGCCTCCAGCGCGGCCCGCGCCTCCAGCAGCGGCCCGGGGTCGCCGCGCAGCTCGCCCAGCCGGACCAGGGCCCGGGTCCGCCGTACGACGCAGTCGAGCCGCAGCTCCCGGTCGAGGCCGGGCGCGGCGCCGACCGCCGCGAACTCCCGCTCGGCCGCCGCCAGCAGCTCCGCGTCCGGTACCTCCCCGGCCAGGGCCCGCTCGTACAGCACCCGGCCCCGGGCGGCCCGGGCCGGCGGGGTCCCCAGGCCCGCCACCGCCCGCTCCGCCTCCGTGAGCAGCTCCGGGTCCCGCTGGAGCGCCCACAACCGCAGCAGCGCGCCCGCGAGTTCGGTCTCGGCCTGCTCCGCCGGGTCGGCGGGGCCGGGCGGCGCCGTCACCGCCCGGCGCAGCAGGGCCACGGCCTCGTACAGGCCGCGCCGGCCGCCCTCGGCGATCCGCGCCCGGGCCGTGCGCACGGCCCACTCGCGGGCGGGCGCGGCGGGCGGCGGCTCGGTCTCCGGCCCGTCGGGCGGCGGCCCGGGCAGGTAGCGGCGTACGACCTTCGCCGAGACCTGGGCGAAGGCCTGCGGGAGCCGCCCGGCGGGCACCCGTTCGCCGTCGGGCTCCTGGGGTGCGCCGGTCAGCTGGGAGACGGCGAGCGCGGGGAAGTTCCGTACGCCCCGCCCGAAGTGGGCACGGACGTACTCGGAGCAGTGCTTGAGCACCAGCGCCGCCTCGTCCCGGCCGAGCGGGCCGAGCAGCACGTCCTGCACCCCGGGGGCGAACTCGTACCACCCGGCGTCCGGCGCGCGCCGCAGCAGCCCGCTGAGCAGCACCTCGGCGAGGTCCGAGGGCTCCGAGTCGGGCAGCATCGTGCGCTGGACGAGCCGCATCACGGGCAGCGTGAGGGGGGCCGCCGCGAGGTACAGGGCGAGCCGCACCGCGCCGGGCGCGGCCGAGGAGCGGAACCGGCGCACCAGCTCGCGCGGCGGCCGGGCGGCCCGGGGCGGCGGTTCGGGCCCGGCGGGGTGGCGGGCCAGGACCCGCCCGACCTCGGCCGGTACCGGGCCGGTTCCCAGTCCGGCGACGAGGCGGGCCCAGGCGCCGAGCGCGCCGGCGTTCGGCGGGAGCACGGGCACGGTCAGCCCCCCGGTGGGCCGCCCGCTGCGGGCCGGCCGGTCCGCGCGGAACTCCAGCTTGCGTGCGCCGCCTTCGGTGCGGGACAGCAGCCCCCGCTCGGTCGGCAGCCAGCTGCGGCTCCACAGCCGCTGCGGCAGCGGCTGCACCACCGCGCAGGGGGTGCACTCGGCCCACCGGTACAGCAGCCGCTGCGCCCGGCCCTCGCGCCACACGGGCCCGGCGCAGTCGGAGACCACCATGGTCAGCGCCCGGCCCGTGGGGTCGCGCAGCTGGTCACCGGAGCGGAGCGCGGCGGTGGGGCGCGGCCCCCGGCCGACGGCGGCGGTGCCGTCCGCCAGCCGGTGCAGGTAGTAGACCTGGACGTCGCGGAAGGCCCCGAGCCGCTCGCACACGGACCGCAGTTCCTCGAACATGTCGTGCCACACCGCCATCGACGGGGACGCGTCCATGACGAGCCGGACGGTCGCCTCGCGCCGGCTCTCGGGCCGGAACACCGGGATGACCAGGCCGAGCGCGCGGGCGCTGGCCTCGGCGGTGGCGCCCTCGTCGAGCACGGTCCGGGTGGGCGGTCCGGGCGGCCGGTGCCGCTGGAGGGCGCGCAGGGCCCGCTGGATCTCCAGGATCCGGGGCAGCGCCGCCGCGCCGGGCACCCGGACCGGGACCCCGTCGCCGGGCGGGAGGTCCGCGTCGGCGTCGGCCGGCCCGCCCGTCCTGGCGGCGTACAGCCGTACCGGCTCATCCGGTTCGGGTTCCTCCCGTACGGGCCCGTCCGCGCGCGGGGGCTGCGCGCCGCCGCCCGCCGGCCGCCCGGGCCCCGGCTCCGGCTCCCGGACCGGTCCGTCCCCGGCGCCCGGCGCCCCGGCCGGCGCGCCGGTCCGCCCGGCGAGCCACAGCGCGTCGGCGAGCTCCTCGGCGGACGGGTCGAGCCCCGCGCCCCGCAGCAGCGCGGCGAGGTCCCGGATCGGCTCGGCGGCGGGCACCGGGCTCACCTGGGCCGGTCGAGGCGCTGGATGAGCAGGTCGGCGAGGTCCTCCCGGGTGGGCGGGGCGGCGTAGTGGGTCAGGTAGATGGCGTTGAGCAGCTGGTCGGCGGCGACCAGTTCGGACTGCGAGCGGGTGAGGAACTCGCGGATCAGCTCGGCGCCCAGCTGGGCGGCCTCCTCCCCCAGGTGCGCCCGGACCATGGTGGCGAGCCGTTTCTCGCCGGGCTGGCCGAGCTTGAGCTGGATGCACCGCCTGAGCAGCGCGGCCGGGAAGTCCCGCTCGCCGTTGCTGGTCAGGATGATGAAGGGGAAGGCCCGGCAGCGGATCCGCCCGTCGCGGACGGTCACTTTGGTGCCGTCGTCGGTGAGGACCCGCACCTCGGGTTCGGAGTCCGCGACCCGTTCCAGCTCGGGGAGGGTGAACTCGCCCTCCTCCAGTACGTTGAGGAGGTCGTTGGGCAGGTCTATGTCGCTCTTGTCGAGTTCGTCGATGAGCAGCACCCGGGGGCGGGTGGTGGGCAGCAGCGCCGTTCCCAGCGGTCCCAGCCGGATGTACTTGCCGATCCCGGGCACCCCGGCGGCGGCGGTCCCGCCGCTCGCGGCGATCTGTACGTCCTGGAGCCGGGCGATGGCGTCGTAGCGGTAGAGCCCCTCCTGGAGCACGGTGCGCGATACGACGGGCCAGCGCAGGACGCGGCCGAGCTTCAGTTCGTGGGCGACGGCGTGCGCGAGGGTGGACTTGCCGGTCCCGGGGTAGCCGGTCACCAGCAGCGGCCGCCGCAGGTACAGCGCGGCATTGATGGCCTCCAGTTCCTCGGGCTCGGGGCGGTGCAGCTCGGCGGCCTGCCGGTGCGCCCCGAGGCGGCGGGCCACGTTCCCGTCGGCCGGGCCCGCGGCCGCCGGGCCGTCCTCGGCGGGGCCGCCGTCGAAGTCCCGCCAGGGCGGCGGGTCCGGCAGGGCGTCGATCCCGTCGTGGGGCTCGCCGACGCCCCGGTAGATGAGCCACTCCTCGGTCATGTGCGCGCCCCTCCCGTCGATCCGGCGGTGTCCGGCCGCCGGCCCCTCACAGGTCCCCCTGCAGCGGTTCGTCCTCCGGGAGCGGCCGCTGCGCGTCCTGCCACACCAGCGCCGTCCCCACCGCCCAGTACGCGTCCGGGTCGGCCCCGTACGCCCGCCCGCGCAGCGTCTGGAGCCGGGCCGGCAGTACCGCTCCCCTCCCGGCCTCGGCCAGTTCCTCGCGCAGGCCGCGGTGGAAGGGCTCGCAGGAGGCCCTGGGGTCGGCCGGGGGCCGCCGGCACACCACCACCCCGTACCCGGCGTCCCGGGCCTCGTGCAGGACGCCGCGCGTCGGGTCCGCGCCCGGGTCCCGGCACAGCACCGGCACCGTGTGGTCGACCTGACCGGCCAGCCAGTCGGGCGCGGGGCGCCACTTGCGCCCCCGCGAGCAGTCGGCGCGCCGGTCCAGCAGCGGGCCCGCTTGTACCCGCGCCCACCGCTCGGCGGCCTCCGCGGGCGGGTCGCCGCCCGGGTAGCGCAGGACGACGGGGCGCTGGACGCCCACCGGGACCCCGCCCGACACCGTCCACTCGTCCACCGGCAGCCCGAACAGCTCCTCGGCCACGACCACTTCCAGCAGGGCGGCCGCCTCGTGGGTGTCGCACCGCCGGAACCCTTCGGCGAGCGGCGCCCGGACCGCCTCGGGCAGGGCCGCCAGGGTGACCCGGTTGCCGGAGGCCACGGGCGTGGCGTCCCCCGGGCGGGCCGGGCCGGCCAGGACGGAGACCCGCCAGTCGTAGACGTCCTCCCATACGTGGGCCCAGGTCTCCAGCAGCACCGACGGTCCGGGGGCCGCCCCGGCGACGGGCCGGAAGGGGCCGTGCGCCAGCTGCCCGGCGAGGGCGCGCCGGCGCCGTTCGCGTTCGGCGAGGCCCCGCTCGTAGCGCTCGCCCAGATCGCGCCGCAGCGGCCGCCAGAGCCGGGCCGCGGTCACCCGCACCCAGTCCCACAGTTCCTCGTCCGCGCCGGGCGAGGGCGGCTCGCGGTGGTCGGCGACGCTGACGTCGGTGGCGTAGCGGAGCATCGCGGCGGCCTCGCCGCCCGCGGACGGCGGATCGTGCAGCAGGCCCAGCCCGTCGCGCCAGGTCAGCGGGGCCGGTAAGCCGGTGTCGGGCTCTTCCCCCCGGGCCGCTTCGGCGAGGGCCCGGACGGCTTCGGAGGAGCCGGGCGGCGGCAGTTCGGCGAGCAGCCCGCACAGGGTGGTGCGTTCGCCGGGGGTGAGCCGGGTCAGCCGGCTGAGCCGGGTGGGGCGCTCGGGTCCGCCGGCGGCGTCGTCGTCCTCCGAGGGCAGCTCGTCGTGCACGTCCGTCCAGGTCCGGCGGCTGTCGAGATCGCTGACGTGCTGGTCGTAGTGGTACAGGTCGTGGCCCTGCATCACCCGCCGGTACAGGCCGACCTGCCCGGTCGGGCCCGTGGGCAGGGTCCGCAGCTGCGCCACGGAGACGGCGATGCCGCCGCCGCCCGACTGCCGGCGGGCCTTGACGATCCCGATGACCTCGCCGCGGGCCAGGTCCACGAGCGGGCCGCCGGACATGCCGGGTTCGATCTCGTCGTCGTCGCCGAGGCGGATCGCCGCGCCGTTCGCGGCGGTGCCGCGCAGCCGGGTGGTCCGGCCGGTGATCTCCCGTACGCCGAGGTCCTCGCTGACGCCGAAGTACGCGGCCTCGTCGAGCCGGGGCCGGGCCCGGTCGGTCAGCCAGACGCAGGCGTGCGAGATGGGGGCGAGGACCCGGACCAGCGCGAGGTCGGGCAGGTCCCACAGGGCGCGCGGGGCGGGCCGGCGCTCTTCCAGCCGCTCGGGCAGGACGCACTCCACGCGCCCGGCGACCGTCCCGGTGGCGCCCGCCTCGGCGGGGGAGCCGGCGACGGAGAAGGTGATGCCGACCTCCCGGCCCACCAGACGCACCGCAGCACCCCCTTCACCGACCACGTGCGCGCACGTGAGGACCCAGCCGGGGGCGATGAAGAAACCGCTCCCCCACGTCGGACCGGTCCCGGGGGTTCCATACCCGTCCGCGGGCGCGTGGACGCGCACGGTGGCCGCCTTGACGAGGGGTTCCAGAAGCTCGAAGGCGCGCGCGGAGCCGCCCGTGCGCCCGTCCGGCATGCCCTGGCCCCCTCAGCTCTGGACGGTCCAGGCTAGTGCCAGGGACGGGGAGGACGGGAGGTGTCTGTGATACGCGGATTATCCTGGCGGGAAACATCCCCATCACACCACCACGTCACACGGAGCCGGACTTGTACTTCACCGATCGCGGCATCGAGGAGCTGGAGAAGCGGCGCGGCGAGGAGGAGGTCACCTTCGAGTGGCTCGCCGAGCAGCTGCGCACCTTCGTCGACCTGAACCCGGACTTCGAGGTCCCGGTGGAACGCCTGGCGACCTGGCTGGCGCGCCTGGACGACGCCGAGGACGACGACGAGTAGGAGACGGCCCGGCGCGCCCCGGGCCGACATGCGGTCAGCGGATGCCGACGATGTCGCCGAGGGCGGCGCGCGCAGCGATGAGCAGGGGCGCCGCCTCACGTACCCGGACGGCGACGAGCGCCTCCGCGTCCGGCCGGCCGTCGAAGAAGTTGCTGCGGAGCCAGCACAGCTCGGGGTCGTGGTGGACGGCCCAGGCGTAGCAGCAACGGCGGCAGTCGGCCACGGGGCCGCCGTACCTGACGGCGACGGGGGCGGGCTGTCCGCAGCCGGCGCAGCGCATGTGTGCCCGGGTGCACGCGCCGTCGGGATGTGCGTCGGACTGCGCGGCCGCCGGCGTCAACGGGTCCTCGGCGGCGGGCGTCACCGCGCCTCCTGGGCGCTGACGACCGCCGCTTCGGCCTCTGCGAGCCGCGCCGCGCCGACGCGTACGAGGAGCGCCACGGACGACGGATCGCAGTAGCCCGGCATCGGCCCGACGGCCGCCCAGTAGACCGGGTGCGCCGGGTCGAACGCGAACAGGTCGGGGGCCGGGATGCCGACGTGTGTCCCCCGGCCGAGCCACTCGACGCCCGGGGCGCAGGAGCGCCACTCGTGGACCGTGCCGGGCGGGACGAGCGCGTAGTGGTTCCGGCCGTGGCCGTCGTGGATGACGGGCCCGTCGAGGCGTTCCCCGATCGCGAAGTCGGTGTGGCTGTGGCCGAGGCCGACGGTTTCGACGGCGGCTCTGACGAGCGGTTCGGGGAGCCGGACGACGTCGAAGCGGCTCCCGACGGCCAGTACGGCCACCCCCCGCTCCCGCCACGCGCCGTACACCTCTCCGGGCCGCCCACCGCTCCCGGCCAGCCACTCCGCCATCGTGCGCACGCTCAAGGCGCCCTCCCTGCCTCGTCACCGGATGGTGAGACGACGGTAGGGGCGTCGGCGACCGGGAACCGCACAGATCGTGCGGTCGCCTTTCAGGCCGTCAGCAACCCGAGCCGCGCCGCGAGTTCGGAGGCCCGCCGCCGCCGCTGGGCGCCCTTGGCCTCCAGCTCCTCAAGGAGGATGCGGCGCGCGTGGCCGTTGTACTGGACGGTTTCGGGGGCCGCCTCGTTGGCCTGTGCCAGCGTCGCCAGGGCGACGTCGGGCTGGCCGTCCAGGTGATAGGCGCGGGCCTGCTCGATCCGGTGCCGGGCCCGGCGGGGCCGCGAGGGAATGGCCTCGGCCTCCGCACGAGCCGCCTGCCGTGTCGACTCCCGGCCCGCGTGCAGCTCCACCGCGACGGTGACCGCGTGCGCGCCCATGACCGCGCGGGAGAACGAGGTGACCGGGTGGAAGTACGAGCCGGGCAGCGTCTCGGCCAGGTGGCGCGCTTCGTCCCAGTACCGCCACGCCGTGCCGGTCTCGCCGCGTCGGGCTGCCGTGAGCCCGGCTTCGACCGTAAGCGCGCCGGCCACGGCACGCACGTCGACGTCGGCGTCCGGCAGGAGCGGCTCCAGGTACCGGAGGGTCTCCAGGGTGACGGCGTCCGCGGCGTCCAGGTGGGTGCTTTCGCGGTGGGCCTGGGTGGTCAACCAGGCGGCGAGGCCGATCGCGTGCGGGTCCTCGGAGTCCTGCGCGGCCATCATGCCGCGCTCGGCGACCCGCCAGACGAGCGGCGCGTCGGGCTGATAGGCGCAGAAGAACTGCGCGAGGAAGTAGACCTCCGCCAGGCGGGCCTGGGCAGCCTTGCGGTCCGCGACCGTCACGGACTGCCGTACGGCTGCCTGCGCGTCGTAGATCAGGTCGGGAAGGAGCGCGCCGATCACGTCTCGGTGGCGAGGCGCGGAGTGCCGGGCCGACCACGCTCGGGCCAGGCGGGCGGTGAGGTGCGCAGGACTCGGCGCTTCGCGGCTGGTGCCGAGCTGGAGTGCGTTGAGGGCTTCACGGACAGCGGCGAACCGGGGGTGGCCCGGGCCGGCGAACAGGTTGGCGCGCGTGGACTGGTCCCCCGTGAGGTCGGCCAGCTCCCGGATGCGGAGCACCTCGGCGAAGCGGAGGATCACCTCCAGCTTCGGCGTCTTCAAGCGGCCGGATTCAAGGGCCCTGACCCATGAGCCGGAACGCCCCACGAGGCCGCCGAGCTGGTCTTGGGTGAGGCCGCGCCTGGCACGGAGGATCTGGAGTCTCTGACCGAACACCAGCGGGTCCGGGGTAGCGTCCGTAGACATAGCAGCCTTGCCCCTCTCCGTGCAGCTCGTCACCGACAGGGTAGGGGCGGGGCCGGTTGCGTGTGATCCAAAATGCCCGAAATCGTTTCCCCACGCGGCAGCAGGCTCACGGTCCGGGCCCGTGCCCGACGGATCCGAACGGTCCCGGCAGAGCCCAACGGCCCGGCCGCTCGGAGCGGTCGGGCCGTTGGCAGCTGCGCTCTGGCCGGCAGCGCAGGGAGATCCCCCGGGCGCCCAGGATCAGGCGGCCTTGGTCTCCCAGAAGATGCGGTCGATCTCGGCGATGAGTTCGAGGGCCTTCTGGCCGGTCGCCGGGTCGTTCGACGCCTTGGCGGCCGAGAGGGCCTTCAGGGTGTCGTTGACCAGCGTGTGCAGCTGCGGGTACTTCTCGAAGTGCGGCGGCTTGAAGTAGTCGCTCCACAGCACCGAGACGTGGTGCTTGGCCAGCTCGGCGCGCTGCTCCTTGATGGTGATGGCGCGCGCGCGGAAGTCGGCGTCGTCGTTGGCCTGGTACTTCTCCTGAACGGCCTTGACGGACTCGGCCTCGATGCGGGCCTGGGCCGGGTCGTACACGCCGCACGGCAGGTCACAGTGGGCGGAGACCTTCGCCTTGGGGGCGAAGAGGCGGGAAAGCATGGAGTTTGTCCTCCTCGTGATCGTCTTCTCAAGGGCGAGATTACTCGCTTGGACAGCGGAATTCGCGGGCGGCCCCGTGGGCTTCGGACAAAAGTCCAGCCTCGCGGCGGCGGCGGTGAGCGAACGTACGGGGGCGTGCGGCAGCATGCGGGAGGGACGAGGAGGTCGTACATGGTGGAGAAGACGCGCCCGGGCACGCAGTTCGGGCTGGCCGAGGTGTCGGGGCCCTCGATGGTCCCGACCCTGCAGCACGGGGACCGGTTGCTGGTCCGCTACGGGGCGGCCGTGCGGCCGGGGGCCGTGGTGGTGCTGCGCCATCCCTTCCAGCAGGACCTGCTGGTGGTGAAGCGGGCCGTGGAGCGGCGGCCGGGCGGCTGGTGGGTGCTCGGCGACAACCCGTACAACACGACCGGCGACAGCACCGACTACGGGGCGGTGCCCGAGGAGCTGGTCCTGGCGACGGCCGTGCTGCGGCTGCGGCCGCTGCCCGCCGGTCAGCGCTCGCTGAGGGCGCGGCTGGCCTGGGCGGTTTCGGCGCTGCGCCCGCTGCGCGCGGACTCCTCCGCCTCCAGCCGCTTGCGGGCCCGGTAGGCCGCCACGTTCGCCCGGGTGGCGCAGCGGTCGGAGCAGTAGCGCCGGGACCGGTTGGTGGACGTGTCGAGGTAGGCGTTGCGGCACGGCGGCGCCTGGCACAGGCCGAGGCGGTCGGGGCCGTGCTCGGTGAGGTGGAAGGCCAGCCCGAACGAGGCGAGGGCGGCGTACCCGGCGGAGGCGTTCGAGGGGTGGTCGGCGAGGTGGATGTGCCAGTGCGGGCGGCCGTCCTCGCCGAGCGAGTCGTGGCCGGTCACCTGGGGGCTGACCGGGAACTCCATGAGCAGCGAGTTCAGCAGGTCGACGGCCAGTACGTGGTCGCCGCCGTCGGCGGCCTCGAAGACGGCGCGCAGCCGGCCGCGGACGTTGCGGAAGCGGGTGACGTCGGCGTCGGTGACCCGGCGTGCGGCCTGTACCCCGGGGCCGAAGAGCGCGCGTACGGCGTCCACGGAGGTGAGGGAGTCCTTGTTGCGGGCCGGCTCCTCGGTGTTGACCAGGCGCACGGCGTAGTCCGAGTAATGGGCCAGTTCCACTTGTAGTCCTAACGGCTGCGGATGGAGATCCCTGTAACGCCTGAGACAGCTACAAGGGTATTACGACGACAGGGGCTGGTGAGCGCGGCGAGGAACACCGGCCGGCTCGGTCTCGCGTGCGGTACGGGAAGTATTACGGACCGCGACCGCCGAGGGTTCCCGCTCTGCCGCCCGGCAACGCGAAAGGGGCGGTACGGGAATCCGTACCGCCCCTTTCGCAGCGCGCCCGGAGGCGGCTACGGCACTACAGCACTACAGCACCTTGGACAGGAACGCCTTCGTCCGGTCGTGCTGCGGGTTGCCCAGGACCTCGCGCGGGTGGCCGGACTCGACCACCACACCGCCGTCCATGAAGACGAGGTTGTCGCCGACCTCGCGGGCGAAGCCCATCTCGTGGGTCACCACGATCATGGTCATGCCCGACTCGGCCAGGTCCCGCATGACGTCCAGGACGTCGCCGACGAGCTCCGGGTCGAGCGCCGAGGTGGGCTCGTCGAAGAGCATCAGCTTGGGCTCCATGGCCAGCGCGCGGGCGATCGCCACGCGCTGCTGCTGGCCGCCGGAGAGCTGCGAGGGGTAGTTCCCGCCCTTGTCGCCGAGGCCGACGCGGTCGAGCAGCTTGACGGCGCGCTCGCGCGCCACCGCCTTGCTCTCGCCCTTGACCTGGACGGGGGCCTCCATGACGTTCTCGATGGCCGTCATGTGCGGGAACAGGTTGAAGCGCTGGAAGACCATGCCGATCTCGCGGCGCTGCGCCGCGACCTCGCTGTCCTTCAGCTCGTAGAGCTTGTCGCCCTTCTGGCGGTAGCCCACCAGCTGCCCGTCCACCGAGAGCCGCCCGGAGTTGATGCGCTCCAGGTGGTTGATGCACCGCAGGAAGGTCGACTTGCCGGAGCCGGACGGACCGACCAGGCAGAAGACCTCGCGCGGGGCGACTTCGAGGTCGATGCCCCGGAGGATGTGGGCGGCGCCGTACGACTTGTGGACGCCTTCTGCCTTGACCATCGGCTGGGCGGTCATCGCGCGACCTCCGTACGGCGGAACATGTTGAGGTTGGCACGCAGGCGCTGGAACGGCGTCGGCGGCAGGCTCCGCGTGGAACCTCGGGCGAAGCGGCGCTCCAGGTAGTACTGGCCGACGCTGAACACACTGGTCAGGGCCAGGTACCAGATGGATGCCACGAACAGCATCTCCATGATGGCACCGGCGGTGTTGCCGATGTTCGACGAGGCCCGTAGGAGTTCCGTGTACTGCACGGCCGAAACCAGTGAGGAGGTTTTCAGCATGTTGATGAACTCGTTGCCGGTCGGCGGGATGATCACCCGCATCGCCTGCGGCAGCACGATCCGGCGCATGGTCTTCGTCTGGGGCATGCCGAGCGCGTGCGCGGCCTCGGTCTGTCCCTCGTCGACGGACTGGATGCCGGCCCGGACGATCTCCGCCATGTAGGCGCCCTCGTTCAGGCCCAGCCCCAGCAGGGCGACCATGAACGGGGTCATGACGGCGACGGTGTAGTTCTTGTAGATCGGCCCGAGGTTGATGTACTCGAAGATCAGCGACAGGTTGAACCACACCAGCAGCTGGACGTACACCGGGGTACCGCGGAAGAACCAGATGTAGAGCCAGGAGACGGCGCTGGTCACCGGGTTGTTCGAGAGGCGCATCACCGCGAAGACGATGCCGAGCACGAGGCCCAGCGCCATGGCGGCGACGCTGATGAGCACCGTGTTCCACAGGCCGCTCAGGACGGCCGGGTCGAACAGCTTGTCGCCGACCGTCGCCCAGATGACGTTGCCCTGGGAGAAGGCGTAGACGAGCCAGGCCAGGAGCGCGACGACGATGACGCCGCTGATCCAGCGGCCGTAGTGGCGTACCGGGATTGCCTTGATCGCCTCGTACGGGGTTCCCGAGGCGCCGGGTCCGGCCGGCGGGGTTGCGGCCGGACCCTTGTCGATCTTGTCAGTCACAATGACTGCCCTTCAGTGGAGCGTGGAGCGCGGAATTACTGACCGGCGTTGACCGTGGCGGACTTGACGGCACTGTCCTGCACGTTCCACTTCTCCAGGGCCTTGGCGTAGGAGCCGTCCTTGATGGCGGCGTCCAGCGCCTGCTTGAGGGCGTCGCGCAGCTGCGTGTTGTCCTTGCTGACGCCGATGCCGAAGAGGCCGACGCCCGTCTGCTGGCCGGCGATCTCGAAGTCGTTGCCGCCGCCGGAGGTCTTCACGGTGTACGCGGCGACCGGGTAGTCGTTCAGGTCGGCGACGGCGCCGCCGGCCTTGACGCGGGTCTGCGCCTCGGCGTCGGTGTCGAAGGCCTGGATGGTGAGCTTCTTGTCACCGCACTTCTCGGCCTGCTTCTTGAACTCGTCCTCGTACGTCGTTCCGCGCTGGACGGCGACGGTCTTGCCGCACAGGTCGTCCAGGCTCTTGACGCCCTCGGGGTTGCCCTTCTTGACCAGGAGCGAGAGACCGGAGGAGAAGTAGTCGACGAAGTCGATGCCCTTTCCGATCTTCTGACCCTTGTCGTCCAGGCCCTCCTGGCGCTGCTTGTTGTCCGTGATGGAGGACATGATCGCGTCCTCGCGGCCGGTGTAGATCGAGGTGATCAGGCCGTCGAAGGTGCCCGCGGTGAACTGGACCTTCACCCCGAGCTGCTTGGCGAGCGCGTCCGCGATGTCGGGGTCGACGCCGACGATCTTGCCGTTCTCGACGAATTCCATCGGGGCGTACGCCGAGTCGGTGCCGATCTTGATGACACCGGCGTCCTGGATCTTCTTCGGCAGGGCCGAGAAGAGCGGGGCGCTGCTGGACTTGGTCCCCGTGGAGGCGCTGTCACCGGAGCCGCTCTTGGTCTGGTCGCCACAGCCGGTGAGGATCAGGGCGCCGGCGACCGCGATCGCGCCGACCGCGGCGATCCGGGACCGTGCGGCGGTCGTACGACGGGTGGTGCTTGCGGTCATGAGCTGGTTCCTCCGGCAGTGGGGAAAAAAGCATCCGAGAACGGTCGGGCACGCACCATCGAGTGCAGCGACCTGTGTGATTACGGCATCTTGCCATTCGGACTGCGACATTCAGGGTGGTCGTCAGGTCAAAATCGGATAACGGGCCACCCGGGGTTCCCAACAGGACTGCGGCCAAGGGGCGACGCGGCCGCACTATGCACTGCCACCAGGCACTTTCGCCGCAGTTTTTACTGTTGGTCTCGCCTATCGGACAGCAACGTCCGGACTTTTCGGCAAAACCGGGGCAAGAAGCCTGCGAACGTGAGGCAATCGACTCGTCCGGGCGGCCGTTTTTCAGGTAGAACAGATCCTTACACCCCTCATCCGGGGCTCAGGGCGCGTGTGCGGCGCGCCCGCGCGTACGAAACCTCCCCTCCGCGGAGGCGGGCCGAACCCGTCGATGCGGAGACGGACGCGGTGCCCGCCCACCCCTTAACCAGGAGTGGCCACCCTCAACGATCAAAGACTTAAGGGGTCAAACAAGTGGCAGCGGAGATCGTCAATCCTCGCAGCGACAGCGTGACGGACAACAACCCCGACGCGGTGTTCGCACTGCACCGGGGCGGCAAGATGGCCGTGCAGGCCACCGTGCCGGTCCGCGACAAGGACGACCTGTCCCTCGCGTACACGCCTGGCGTGGCGAAGGTCTGCAGCGCCATCGCGGAGAATCCGGAACTCGTCAACGAGTACACGTGGAAGTCCAACGTGGTCGCCGTCGTCACCGACGGCACGGCCGTGCTCGGCCTCGGGGACATCGGTCCCGAGGCCTCCCTCCCGGTGATGGAGGGCAAGGCCATCCTGTTCAAGCAGTTCGGTGGAGTGGACGCGGTCCCGATCGCGCTCGCCACCAAAGACACGGACGAGATCATCGATACGGTCATCCGTCTCGCGCCGTCCTTCGGCGGGGTGAACCTGGAGGACATCTCCGCCCCCCGCTGCTTCGAGATCGAGCGCCGGCTCCAGGAAGCCCTGGACATCCCGATCTTCCACGACGACCAGCACGGCACGGCCATCGTGACGCTGGCCGCCCTGCGCAACGCGGCGAAGCTCACCGGCCGCACCCTCGGCGACCTGCGCGCCGTGATCTCGGGCGCGGGCGCCGCGGGCATCGCCATCGCCAAGATCCTGGTGGACGCGGGCATCGGCGACGTGTGCGTCACCGACCGCAAGGGCGTCGTCTCGGCGGACCGCACCGACCTGACGGACGTCAAGGCCGAGATCGCGGGCCTGACGAACAAGACCGGCCAGACCGGCCCCCTGGAAGCGGCCCTGGCCGGTGCGGACGTCTTCATCGGCGTCTCCGGCGGCACGGTCCCCGAGGAGGCGGTGGCGACCATGGCGAAGGACTGCTTCGTGTTCGCCATGGCCAACCCGAACCCGGAGGTCCACCCGGACGTCGCGCACAAGTACGCGGCGGTCGTGGCCACCGGCCGGTCGGACTTCCCGAACCAGATCAACAACGTCCTGGCGTTCCCGGGCATCTTCGCGGGCGCCCTCAAGGTGCGTGCGACCCGGATCACCGAAGGCATGAAGATCGCCGCCGCCGACGCCATCGCGGGCGTCGTGGGTGACGAGCTCGCCGCCGACTACGTGATCCCGTCGCCGTTCGACGAGCGCGTCGCCGAGGCCGTCGCGGCCGCGGTCGCCGCCGCGGCGAAGACGGACGGCGTGGCCCGCCTGGCCTGACCGCCGCTTCGGCCACACGTGTGACGTACGGGCAGGGGCCCGGCCGGATGATCCATCCGGCCGGGCCCTTCCGTTTGCCGCGCGCAGGAGGGACGGCGGGCCGCGGACGCACCCTCCTGGCCCCCGAACCGGGAGGGGTCGCCGCGCCTGTCGTGGGGTCCGGGCGCACGGGAAAGCGACGCACCGGCCACACGAAGAGAAGCCGCGGCGCAGATGACAGGCTCATGGCGAGCGCGCCGCATGGCGAGAATGTTACCCCCGATCGCGACCACTCCTGACATTCCGCTTTCCCCTCATGGACAGTCAAACCGACTGGTACGGGTGGCAGTTGAGGAGCGAACCACTCCTTCCGCACTGCTGCGACGGGTGGCCCGTTCCAGACGCCGAAACTCCCCCGTCCGGTTCCCGGATCTGGCGGTGACGTCCTGCGGCCACTGCGACGAAGACCTCACCCGCCGGCTCCGGCCAGGGGTGGCCTCGCGCGCTACCGGGCGGTAGCGTCGCGGCATGTTCGCTGCCTATGCCGCCCGAATCGACCGCGACCAGCCGCTGAACGGCCTTGAACTGGGCGAGCGCCCGGCTCCCGGGGGCCGCCCCGGCTGGGTGACCGTCAACGTCAAGGCCGCCTCCCTGAACCACCACGACCTGTGGTCGCTGCGCGGGGTGGGCCTGGGCGAGGACAAACTCCCGATGATCCTCGGCTGTGACGCCGCCGGCGTCGACCAGGACGGCAACGAGGTCGTCCTGCACTCCGTGATCGGCCAGAGCGGCCACGGGGTCGGCCCGGACGAGCCGCGGTCGATCCTGACCGAGCGCTACCAGGGGACCTTCGCCGAGCAGGTGACCGTCCCCGCGTGGAACGTGCTGCGCAAGCCCGCCGAGCTGTCCTTCGAGGAGGCCGCCTGCCTGCCGACGGCGTGGCTGACGGCCTACCGGATGCTGTTCACCAACGCCGGGGTGCGGCCGGGGGACTCGGTCCTCGTCCAGGGCGCGGGCGGCGGCGTCGCCACCGCCGCGATCGTCCTCGGCAAGGCGGCCGGCCTGCGGGTCTTCGCCACCAGCCGGGACGAGGCCAAGCGCAAGCGAGCGGTGGAGCTGGGCGCGGCCGAGGCGTACGAGCCGGGGGCGCGGCTGCCGCAGCGGGTGGACGCCGTCATCGAGACGGTGGGCGCGGCCACGTGGTCGCACTCGGTGAAGTCCCTGCGCCCGGGCGGCACGCTGGTCATCTCGGGCGCGACGAGCGGCGACCGGCCGGCGCACGCGGAGCTGACGCGGATCTTCTTCCTGGAGCTGAAGGTGGTCGGCTCCACGATGGGCTCGAAGGACGAGCTGGAGGACCTGCTGGCGTTCTGCGCGGCCACCGGCGTCCGCCCGGTGATCGACGAGGTCCTCCCGCTGGACCGCGCCCGCGAAGGCTTCGAAAAACTCGCCTCGGGCGACCTCTTCGGCAAGATCGTCCTCACGGTCTAGAACCCAGCCCGGGGCTTCGCCCCGCTCCCCCAGCCCCCCGCCGGCCTTGAGGCGGGAGCCTGGGGCGCAGCCCCGCCTCTCAGCCCCGCCGACCGTGAAGCGGAGGCCAGGGCGCAGCCCGCCGTTCAGGCCAGCCGGCGTTCGAGGCGCCAGGCCTGGGGCGGAGCCCCGCCTCTCAGCCCCGGGCCTGGGGCGCAGCCCCGCCTTTCAGCCCCGCCGGCCTTGAGGCGGGAGCCTGGGGCGGGGCCCCGCCTCTCAGCCCCGCCGACCGTGAAGCGGGAGCCTGGGGCGGAGCCCCGCCTCTCAGCCCCGCCGACCGTGAAGCGGAGGCCAGGGCGCAGCCCCGCCTTTCAGCCCCGCCGGCGTTTGAGGCGCGGGGTCTGGGGCGGAGCCCCAGGAAGCCCCGAGCGCAGCGAGGGGGCACACCCACCGGGCCGACGCCCGCCCTCGCAGGCTGGCGGCCCCGGCCGGACGGCGACCCCGCCGGGGTCACGCCCGCTCCGGGCGGAGCGCCGCCGTCAGGCGGGTGGCCGCCGCGGCCAGGTGCGCCCGCGCCTCGGCCAGCTGCGCCGGCGACACCCCGTGGTCCCGCGCCGCGTCCCGGACGTCATCGCGGAAGCGGTCCAGCAGCCGGTCCAGGTCCCGCACCGGATCGGCCGACGGCGTCAGGTCCTCGGCCCAGGCCGCCCCCGCCCCCGCCGCCGGCGCACCCGCCTGCGTACCCGTACTCGTACCGTCACCGCCGCCACCCCCGTGGCCCAGCCACGCCCCGGCCAGGCTGCCCAGCACCCCGCCCGACTTCGCGAACTGCTCCTGCAGCTGGCTCGCGATGCGCTGGACCTCCTCGCGCGCCCGCTCCTGCGCCTCCTTGGCCTGGCGCCGGGCCTGCTGCGCCTCCTCGCGCGCCCGGCGGCTCTCGTCCTTCGCCCGCCGCGCCTGCTCCTTCCACTCCGCCTTGGCCTTGCGGAGCTCCTCCTTCGCCGCCTTCCAGCCCTCGTCCTCGACCTGGGTGGCCGACGCCGAGGCGGCCGCGGCCCGCATCTCGCGCCGCAGGTCCCCCGCGGCGCCCCGGACGTCGTCACGGATCTCGGCGGCCAGTTCGGACACCGAGTCGCGGATCTCCAGCTCCAGGTCGGCGAGCTCACCGCCCCGGTCGGCCAGTTCGGCGCGGCCCGCCTCGGTGATCGAGTACACCTTGCGCCCGCCCTCGGTGGCGTGGGTGACGAGCCCCTCCGCCTCCAGCTTGGCCAGCCGCGGGTACACCGTGCCCGCGGAGGGGGCGTACAGCCCCTGGAACCGCTCCTCCAGCAGGCGGATCACCTCGTAGCCGTGGCGCGGGGCCTCGTCCAGCAGCTTGAGGAGGTAGAGGCGGAGGCGTCCGTGGGCGAAGACGGGCGGCATGTCAGAGCACCTTCTTGTCGAGCGCGAGCGGGGCGGCGGCGTCGGGGCTGTCGGCCGCCGGGCGGCGCAGCAGGGCGATGGCGCCGGAGACGGTGGTGGCGCGCAGCGTCCCGGTGCCGGCGCCGAGGGTGCCGGTGATCCGCTTGGCGGCCCACTGGCCGGTGACCCGCAGGTCCTCGAAGGCGTTGGAGACGCCTCCGGTGGCGGTGTTGGCCTCCACGCGGGCGTCGGCGGGGTGCGGCAGGCGGATCGCGACCTGTCCGGAGACGGAGTTCAGGGAGATGTCGACGGGCCGCACGTCGGCCGGGTCGAGCACGAGGTCGATGAGCATGTCGCCGCTGACCGAGTCGGCCCGTACGCTGCCGCCCGCGCCGTCGACGACGGTCAGGCCGCCGGAGACGGAGTGGAAGGAGAGCTCGCCGTTCACGGACTGGGCCTCGACGCTGCCGGACACGGTGTGGGCCTTCACCTTGCCGGAGAGCCCGACCAGGGTCGCGTCGCCGCTGACGCCGTTGACGTCGGTGGCGCCGCTGATGCCGGAGACGAAGACGGCCGCGCTGACGGTGGCCAGCTGGACGAGGGTGGCGGCGGGGACCGTGAGGGTGACGGTGGCGCTGCGCTCCCACGCCTTGCGGCCGTCGGCGGAGCCGGACCAGGCCTTCCAGGGCTTGCCCTCGAACCACTTCTTGAAGCCCTGGGAACCGTTCCAGGGGAGGTCTTCGTAGGAGAGGGTGAGGGTCCCGCCGTCCTGTACGACGTGCAGCGGCGGCCCGTTGACCTCGGCCACTTCCAGGCGGGCGGGGCCCGCGTCGGCGGCGGCGACGACGTTCACGGTGCCGCCGACGAGGCGGACGCGGAGTTCCGTCACCGGCTGCTCGAAGGTGAGCTTCTGCGGTTCGGCGACGGACCACGTCATCTGCTCGGTCATGGGTCTGATCCTCCTCGTGGGCGCACGGGGCTCGACGCTCGCAACATATCGCGTCTTCTGAGAACACGATATATCGCGGATCGGTGAAGTCAAGCGACGGACACGCCGGTGCGGCGGGCCAGGGGGTTCGAGCGGGCAGCCCGAGGACCGGACGGAGTCCGGTGGGTTGGGGGGGGGGAGCGGGGGCCGGACAGGCCCTACGCGGCCAGCAGCGGGCTCGCGTGGTGGTGCAGCCACGCCCGGTAGGGCGGGGTGCGCAGGGCGGCTTCGCGATAGGCGGCGCGCAGGTCCTCGTACACCTCGGCGTGCGCGCCCGGCCGGCTCGCCAGCAGCAGCCGTACGGCGAGCGGGTCGCCCGAGAGCGGCCGGATCGCCATGTCCTCGCGGGGGCCGGAGGTGGGCTGGCAGGGGGCGACGGCCTCACCGGAGACGATCAGCGAGGCGGCGGTGTGGTAGTCGGCGTGCAGCACCGGCGGGTCCACCCCGGCGTCGGCGAAGGCCCGCCGCAGGCCGTCCCACTCGCCGTCCACCGACGGGTCGACCGTCCAGCGGTCGGTGGCCAGTTCCCGTAACTCCACCACCGGCCGCCGCGCGGCGGGATGGTCCCGGGACATGGACACGAACTGGGGCTCCCGCTCCATCAGTACGCGTACCTCCAGCCCGGGCGGCACCCTCAGCGGGCACCCCTCGACCTCGTGCACGAACGCCACGTCCAGCCGTCCCGCGTCCAGCATCCGCAGCAGGGCGTTGGCCGACACGTCGACCAGCAGCGAGGTCTCCGTCTCCGGCGAACGCCGGTGCAGCCTGCGCAGCCAGCCGGGCAGCGCCCGGCTGGCCGTGGAGCCGATCCGCAGGCGCGGCCCGCGGGCCACCGCGCGGGCGTCGGCGACCAGGGCGGCCATCTCGGCCAGCAGCGGACGGGCCCGGCCCAGTACGGTGTGCCCGAACGGCGTGGGCCGGCAGCCGGTGCGTTCGCGCAGGAACAGCTCGCCCTCCAGGGCCCGTTCGATCCGGCGGAGCTGCGTGGTCAGGGAGGGCTGGCTCACGCCGAGCTGCCGCGCGGCCTTGTGCAGGCTGCCGGCGTCGGCGATGGCGCACAGTGCGCGCAGGTGCCTCACCTCAAGCTCCATGACCCAGAGGGTAGGTCGGCCCCGGTCAGCCGCACCAGCCACCGGTATCCCCCCGAATCCCGCCAATTTCACGGAAGTTGGCCTGCCGAAAACCCACCGATAGCCCGGTGTTATCGGTGGCTGACATCATCCGCCGGCCCCCGGCGCTCCCGCAGACTCCGGTTCGAACGACCCACCCCCCACACCGGATGAGTAGGAGCTCCCCCACATGCGCCACTCCCGCACGGCCGTTCCGGCCGCCACCCTCGGTCTCGTACTGGCCGCCGCCCTGGCCGGCGTCGCGCCCTCCGCCAGCGCCGCCCCCGCCCCGGCCGGCAACACCGCGAGCTACGCCGCGTACGAGCGCTCGCAGGAGAACCAGGCCGCCAACCGGGCCTTCTTCGAGGCCGTCCAGCGCTCGGTGGCGGAGCAGCGCGCCGCGAACCCGGGCATCCAGACCGTGACCGTCACCTACAACACCCGCAACGCGCCGAGCTTCCGCACCGTGATATCCCGTTCCACCCAGATCTGGAACGGTTCGGTGTCCAACGTCAAGCTCCAGGAGGTGTCCTCGGGCGGGAACTTCTCGTACTACGAGGGCAACGACTCGCGGGGTTCGTACGCGAGCACCGACGGGCACGGCCGCGGCTACATCTTCCTCGACTACGCGCAGAACCAGCAGTACGACTCCACCCGGGTGACCGCGCACGAGACCGGCCACGTGCTGGGCCTGCCGGACCACTACTCCGGCCCGTGCAGCGAGCTGATGTCCGGCGGCGGTCCGGGCACCTCGTGCACCAATCCCTACCCGAACTCCACCGAGCGCTCCCGGGTGAACCAGCTCTGGGCGAACGGCCTGGCCGCCTCGGGCCTGGGCACCAAGAGCTGACGCGCCGGTCGGCGGCCTAAGGGGTGTACCGGGGGCAGTCCGGGTAGCGGCACGGCCCCGGGCCCCACTCCGGTACGAAGATCCCCAGGGACTTGCGCCGCCCGACGATCACCCGCTCGACGGGGCGCCCGCAGACCGGGCACGGCTCCAGGTCGTGCCCGGCCGGCGGGGCGTCCGCCGCACCCGCGCGCTGCTGCTCGCTACCGGCCATACCTCCACGGTAGGCCGGTTCGGCGCATCCGGCGGGCCGGGAGCCCTCACGGCTGCGGCTTGCGCCACATCGGCCACATCAGCGGCCCGTCCGGCAGCCGCACCGCCGAGCCCGTGAATTCCCATCCGAGCCGCTCGTACAGCGCCTTGCTGCGCTCGCTGCTCGCCTCCAGGTACGCCGGTACGCCCTCGCGGTCGCACCGGTCCAGCACCGGCCGCATCAGCTCCGTACCCAGCCCCTCGCCCTGCCGCCCCGGCGCCACCGCGATCATCAGCAGGTACTCGTGCTCCTCGGCGGTGGGGTGCACCTCGCCCGTCAGCCGGCCGACCAGTTCGCAGCGTTCGTTGTCCGGGTCGGCCACCGCGCGCATCTTCGCCGGGACCTCGTCCTCCCCCTCCGGCTCCCCGGCCGGGATCCGCAGCCACAGGGCGGCCGCCGAACCGTCGGCCGCGTAGTCGATCCGGCCCTCCGCGAGCGCCACGTCCACGAACACGCCGAGGAACTTCCCGTGCACCGCCGCCCGGTGCTCCGGGTCGGGGAAGACCCAGCTGCTCACCGGGTCGTCGCGGAACGCCTCGTCCAGCAGCCGGGCGACAGCGTCCCGGTCCGACTGATCCGCCCTACGTATCTCCAGCACCACGGCAACCGTCCCTCGCTCACGT
The DNA here is from genome assembly GCF_055567555.1 of Streptomyces sp. NPDC026522. Classification (NCBI taxonomy): domain Bacteria; kingdom Bacillati; phylum Actinomycetota; class Actinomycetes; order Kitasatosporales; family Streptomycetaceae; genus Streptomyces; species Streptomyces sp. NPDC026522. The sequence goes on along the minus strand of NZ_JBVHQF010000002.1, from coordinate 592,512 downwards.
TCCAACAACCGTGAGTGATCCTAGGGTTGGGCTCCGTACCCGGACAGGCCTGTTCCGGCACCATGCGGTGCCGGAACAGGCCCGTCCCCCACGTCTCGCTGGATCACCTCGTGCGGCGCGTGACGAATTCCGCCAGGGCCAGCAGACCTCCCGCCGCCCCGAGGTCCGGTACGGCCCGCGACAGCTGCTGCACCGCCCGGCCCATCCGGTCCGCCGCGTGCGCCTGGGCCCAGTCACGGCCGCCGGCCCGGTCCACCGCGTCGGCCGCCCTGCGCACGTCGTCCCCGGTCATGGGGCCGGCGTACAGCTCGGCGAGCTCCGCCCCGGCCGCGGTGCCCGAGGTGAGGGCGGCCACGACCGGGAGGGACTTCTTGCGGGCGATCAGGTCGGCCCCGGCGGGCTTCCCGGTGTGGCCCGGGTCCCCCCAGATGCCGATCAGGTCGTCGATCAGCTGGAAGGCCAGTCCCGCCTCCCTGCCGAAGGCGTCCATCGCGTCGGCCTCGTCCGGACCGGCCCCCGCGTACAGGGCGCCCAGGGCGCAGGCGCAGCCCAGCAGGGCGCCGGTCTTGGCCGTGGCCATCGTCAGGCACTCGTCGAGGGAGACGTCCGGCCGCTGCTCGAAGGCGCAGTCCGCCTGTTGCCCGGCGCACAGCTCGATGACGCAGGCCGCGAGCCGGGCGGCGGCCGCCGCCGAGGCGGGGTGCGGATCCTCCGCGAACTGTTTCAGCGCGAGCGCCATCATGGCGTCACCCGTGATGATCGCGTCCGGTATGCCGAAGACGGTCCAGGCCGTGGCGCGGCCGCGCCGCCTGACGTCCTTGTCGATGACGTCGTCGTGCAGGAGGGTGAAGTTGTGCGCCAGCTCGACGGCCACCGCCGCGCGCACGGCGCCGTCCTCCTTCTCGCCGCCCGCCTCACCCCCGCCGCCGCCCTGTCCGCGCAGGGCCCGGGTCGCCGCGAGGACCAGGGCGGGGCGGATGGCCTTGCCCGCGTTGCCCTCGGCGGGCGTGCCGTCCGCGTGCTGCCAGCCGAAGTGGTACATCGCCACGCGCCGCATGGCACCGGGCAGGCTCTCGACCGTCCGGCGCAGTCGCGGGTTGACCGTTTCTCTTGTCCGTTCGAGCAGGGCCGCCGCTTCCTGGCCCTCGCCCGTGGTGATCGCCTCAGCCGTCGCCATCGTGTGCCCCGCCGCTCCGAGCCGGCCGGCTCAGCGCCAGCGGCCGATCTCGACGTTCTCCAGGATGCCGAGCGCGTCCGGCACCAGGACCGCGGCGGAGAAGTAGGCGGTAACGAGGTAGGAGATGATCGCCTGCTCGCTGATGCCCATGAAGCGCACCGACATGCTCGGCTCGATCTCGTCCGGGATGCCCGGCTGGTGCAGGCCGATCACGCCGGACTCGTCCTCGCCGGTACGCATGCACAGGATCGAGGTCGTACGGGCGTCACTGATCGGGATCTTGCTGCACGGGAAGATCGGCACGCCCCGCCAGGACGGCACGCGGTGGCCGCCGACGTCGATCGACTCGGGGTAGAGGCCCCGCTTGTTGCACTCGCGCCCGAAGGCCGCGATGGCCTTGGGGTGGGCCAGGAAGAGCTTCGAGCCGCGCCGCATGCTGAGCAGCTGGTCCATGTCGTCGGGGCTGGGTGCGCCGTCGTGCGGCTGGATGCGCTGGTCGTAGTCGGCGTTGTGGAGCAGGCCGAAGTCGGGGTTGTTGACCATCTCGTGCTCTTGGCGCTCGCGCAGCGCCTCGACCGTGAGCCGCAACTGCTGCTCGGTCTGGTTCATCGGCTGGTTGTACAGGTCGGCGACGCGCGTGTGGACCCGGAGAACCGTTTGTGCGATGGAGAGTTCGTACTCGCGCGGGCGCGCCTCGTAGTCCACGAAGGTGCCGGGCAGTACGGCTTCGCCCTGGTGGCCGGAGGACAGCTCGATCGCGGCTTCGCCGTACTTGTTGGTGCGCTGGGCCGGCAGCGCGCGCTGCGTGTCGACGTGCGCGCGCAGGGAGTCGACCCGGTCGGCGAGGAGCTGGAAGTCCTGGCGGGTGAGGACGAGGGCGGTTCCGGAGGTGACCGCGCGGGCGGTGTACTCCCAGATCGCCTCCTCGTCGACGAGGGCGTCCTCGCCGAAGAAGGCGCCGTCGGCGACGGTGCGCAGCACCGCGTCCTCGCCGTAGGGGCCGGGGCCGACCTGCTCGATGCGGCCGTGGGCGAGGAGGAAGACCTTGTCGGAGGAGCTGCCGAAGGAGGTCAGCTCCTGGCCGGGTTCGAAGTCGATCTGCTGGCAGCGGGCGGCGAGTTCGGTGAGGACGTCGATGTCCTCGTAGTCGCGCAGGAGCGGGAGCTCACCGAGCTCGGCGGGGATGACCTGGACCTGGGTCCCGGTCTTGATGAATTCCACGATGCCGTTGCCGACGGAGTAGCTCAGCCGGCGGTTGACGCGGTACGTGCCGCCCTGCACCGACACCCACGGGAGCATCTTCAGCAGCCACCGCGAGGTGATCTCCTGCATCTGCGGCGCGGACTTGGTCGTGGTTGCCAAGTTCCGCGCGGCCGAGGTGCCGAGACTCCGCTGGGGAGTCTGCGCCTGGGCTTCGGACTCGGAACCTGCCTGGACCGACATGTATTTCCCTTTCGATCACTCCATGGATCTGCGGGTACAGCTTTCAGGACGGTCCGTAGTGAGACCATTACACAAAAGGGTGGGACTACTCCGTGCGTGGGATGGGCACTCTCATGGGCCGCCCGTGGCGGTGCGGCTCGGGAGCCGGATGGCCGGATCCGCTCGCTCGCCGTACGAACGCACTAGCCCGGAAGAATCGCCTCCATTACACCAGTAAGTGACGAGGCGAGCACGCAAGGTGACGCCGCGCACCGTTTAAGGAGGCGGCCATGTCCGCACCCATGTCCGCGGACCGGTTCATCGAGGCGCTGCGGGACGAGGGCCTGACCGTGGTGGAGGTCGGATCCTGGCGCACCCACAACCGCAACCACAAGGGACCCTGGGGCCCGGTGCACGGGGTGATGATCCACCACACCGTCACGCACGGTACCGCGTACACCGTCTCGCTCTGCCGCGACGGCGACGAGGAGCTGCCGGGCCCCCTGTGCCACGGCGTGATCACCAAGGACGGCCGCGTCCACCTGGTCGGTTACGGCCGCGCCAACCACGCGGGCGCGGGCGACTCGGACGTCCTGGCCGCGGTGATCGCGGAGAAGCGCCTCCCGCCCGACCACCACGCGGACACCGACGGCAACCGCTGCTTCTACGGCTTCGAGTGCGAGAACCTCGGCAGCGGCGACGACCCGTGGCCCCAGGTCCAGCTGGACGCGATGGCCAAGGCGGCGGCCGCGGTGTGCCGGGTCCACGGCTGGTGCGAGCGCTCGGTGATCGGCCACCTGGAATGGCAGCCCGGCAAGATCGATCCGAAGGGCTTCACGATGGACTGGTTCCGCGACCGCGTGGCCGACCGCCTGAAGTAGCCGCCGACTTAGGCTGGCCCGATGTCCGAACTCCGCATCGAACGGGCGGCCGGCGAGGCCGCCCTCCGGGACTGGCGCCACGTCCACAACGTCATCGTTCCGCCCGACGCGCTGACGCCGGAACAAGTACGCGAGCGGTCCGGACGGCACCTGCTGGACGTCGCGTACGTCGGCGACACCCTGGTCGGCTGCATGACCGTCCGCCCGCCGAGGCCCGACAACGGGTCGGCCGCCACCGTGATAGCCCGCATCCTCCCCGCCCACCGCCGCCGGGGCCTGGGCACCGCCCTCTACGCCCACGGCCTCGCCCAGGCCCGCGCCCTCACCCCGGCCGCCATCGAGACGGTGGTCCTGGCAGCCAACCCCGGCGGCCTGCGCTTCGCCCTCTCCCACGGCTTCACCGAAACCGACCGCTACCTCCTCCCGGGCGCCACCGTCCCGTACATCGACCTCCGTCTGACCTGACGCGCGCGCCCCCGGGACGAGCGGGCCGATGCCCCGGTGGGCGGTGGCGGGCTGACAATGGACGGGTGGATCGTTCAGGTGACCTTGACGGGGTGCTGCGGGGGCGGCCGGCGTCGCCGGTGCAGGAGGTGCGTGACGACGCGTTCGAGCGGTGCGGGGTGCGGTTGCTGCTCAAGCGGGACGACCTCGTGCACCCCGCGCTGCCCGGGAACAAGTGGCGCAAGCTCGCGCCCAATCTGCGGGCCGCCGTGGCCGGTGGGTACGCCGGGCTGGTGACCTTCGGCGGGGCGTACTCCAACCACCTGCGGGCCACCGCCGCGGCCGGGCGGCTGCTCGGGATGGGGACCGTCGGGGTGGTGCGCGGGGACGAGCTGGCCGGGCGGCCGCTGAACGCCTCGCTGGCCCGCTGCGCCGCCGACGGGATGCGGCTGCACTTCGTCTCCCGCTCCGAGTACCGCCGCAAGGCCGAGCCGGACGTGCTGGCCGGGCTGCTCGCCGCGGCCGGCGCCGCCGACGCGTACGTGATCCCGGAGGGCGGCAGCAACGCCCTCGCCCTGCACGGCTGCGCCGAGCTGGGCCGTGAGCTGCGCGGGGCGGCCGACGTCGTGGCCGTCGCCTGCGGTACCGGGGGCACCCTGGCCGGCCTGGCGGCCGGGCTCGGTCCCGGTCAGCGGGCGGTGGGCGTCCCGGTGCTGGCGGGCGGGTTCCTGGACGCGGAGATACGTTCCCTCCAGCGGGCGGCCTTCGGCGACCCGGCGGGCCACTGGACGCTGGCCGAGGGGTTCCACCACGGCGGCTACGCCCGGGTCCCCGCCGAGCTGGAGGCCTTCGCCGCCGGGTTCGAGGCCCGCCACCGCGTCCCGGTCGAGCGGGTCTACGTGGCGAAACTGCTCTGGGCCCTGACGGAGCTGACGGCGTCGGGCGCCTTCCCGCACGGCACCACCCTCGCCGCCGTCGTGACCGGCGCCCCCGAACCGGCCTGCGGGGCTCAGGCCGGCTCCTCCCGGTAGGCCGCGGCCTCCTCCAGGTCCAGCCGGCGCAGCAGGGCCCGCAGCATCTCGTCGTCGATCCGCCGACGGTCACGCAGCGTCACGAACACCTCCCGCTCGGCCTCGATCATCTCTCCGGCCAGCCTCCGGTAGATGTCGTCCGCCGACTCCCCCGTCACCGGATTGACCTCGCCGAGCCGCTCCCACACGGCGTTGCGCCTCCGCTCCAGCACCGTCCGCAGCCGGTCCGCGAGCGGCCCCGGCAGGGCGTTGCGCGGTTCCGCCAGCAGTTCGTTCAGCCGGTCCTCCGCCGCCCGCGAGGCCTCGCTCTGCGCCTGGGCCTCCGCCAGCGTCTCCGCCTGGAGGTCGCGCGGCGGCAGCCGCAGCAGCCGGATCAGCGGCGGCAGGGTCAGCCCCTGCACCACCAGCGTCGCGATGACCGTCGTGAAGGTGAGGAACAGGATCAGGTTGCGGTGCGGCACGCTGATCGGCACGGAGAACGCGACGGCCAGCGAGACGACCCCGCGCATCCCGGCCCAGCCCACGACGACCGGCGCCTTCCAGTTCGTCTCGGGTTCCCGCCTGCGGATCCGCTCGGACAGGATCCTGGGCACGAACGTCGCCGGGAACACCCACACGAAGCGGGCGACCACCACGGCCAGGAACACCGCCAGCGCGTACCAGGCCGCCTGCGGGCCCTCGTACTCCGCCAGCCCCTTGAGCACCACGGGCAGCTGGAGCCCGATCAGTGCGAAGACCACCGACTCCAGCACGAAGGAGATCACCTTCCACACCGCGGCCTCCTGGAGCCGGGTCGCGAAGTCGACCTGCCAGTTGTGGTGCCCGAGGTACAGGGCGACCACGACGACGGCCAGCACGCCCGAGGCGTGCACCCGTTCGGCGGCCGCGTACGCCACGAAGGGGATCAGCAGCGACAGGGTGTTCTGCAGCAGCGGCTCCCGCAGCCGCCTGCGCAGCAGGTGGATCGGCACCATCAGCACCAGCCCGACCCCGACGCCGCCCACCGACGCGAGCAGGAACTCCGCGATGCCGCCCGCCCAGCCCGCGCCGACGCCGACGGCCGCGGCCAGCGCCACCTTGTAGGCGGTGATCGCGGTGGCGTCGTTGACCAGCGACTCGCCCTGGAGGATGGTCGTGATCCGGTTCGGCAGCCCGAGCTTGCGGGCGATCGCGGTCGCCGCCACCGCGTCCGGCGGCGCGATCACCGCGCCCAGCACCAGCGCCACGGGCAGCGATAGGCCCGGCACCAGCAGGTAGGCCGCGTACCCCACGGCCACGGTCGCGAAGAGAACGTACCCCACGGACAGCAGCGCGACCGGGCGTACGTTGGCGCGCAGGTCGAGGTACGAGCTCTCCATCGAGGCCGTGTACAGCAGCGGCGGCAGCAGCAGGGGCAGCACGATGTGGGGGTCGAGGGCGTACGACGGCACGCCCGGGACGTACGCGGCGATCAGACCGACGGCGACGAGCAGCAGCGGCGCGGGAACCGGTGTGCGGCGGGCCACCCCGGCGACCACCGCGCTGCCCGCCACCAGGGCCACCAGCTGCAATACCTCCATCGAAGATCGATCCTCCTCGGTATCAACCGTCCAGTGCGCCCGCACGTCAGTACGCTGGCCATCATGAGCGAGTGCACCCACGTTGCCGAACTGCCGCGCCCCGAGCCCGTCCCGCTTGCCCTGACCTGCCCGGAATGTCTGGCACTCGGCAGCCATCCGGTGCAACTGCGGATGTGCCTGGGGTGCGGATACGTGGCCTGCTGCGACTCCTCGCCCTACCGGCACGCCACGGCGCACCACCGCGACACCGGCCATCCGGTGATGCGCAGCTTCGAACCGGGCGAGACGTGGCGGTGGTGTTTTGTCGACGGTTCGATCGTCTGAGGCGGGGTAGGTCAACCCTCCGCCGGTTCCCCCGAATTGGGCCCGCAGACCCCTAGCCACTGTGCGTACCCATGGGTTTACCATCGGTCACCGTCCGCAGCAGCGGCGGGTGGCCCGGGCGCTCACGGCGGGTGCCACGAGGGGTGCCGCGACACGATCGCCCGGATCGCGGTAGCGTCACCGGCGAACAGAGCTCGTACCACCTTGGAGGTGAGGGTGTCCCAGATCGCAGGCGAGCCCGCGACCCAGGACTTCGTCGAAGTCCGGCTGCCGGCTGCGGGTGCCTACCTGTCGGTGCTGCGCACGGCCACGGCCGGTCTCGCGGCACGGTTGGACTTCACCCTCGACGAGATCGAGGACCTCCGCATCGCGGTCGACGAGGCCTGCGCGATCCTGCTCCAGCAGGCCGTGCCCGGCTCCGTCCTCAGCTGCGTGTTCCGGCTGATCGACGATTCGCTGGAGGTCACCGTCTCCGCGCCGACCACGGACGGCCGCGCGCCCGAGCGCGACACGTTCGCGTGGACGGTCCTGTCGGCCCTGGCCGGCAAGGTCGAGGCGACGGTCGAGGAGAACCGCACCGTGTGCATCAGCCTTTACAAACAGCGCGGCGCGGGGCCAGGCCCGGCGTGAGCGGCGGGGAGATCCCGGTGCGGGGCGGGGATCGGCCCCGGGTACGGCATGAGGTCGACGGCGGCATCCCGGAGCAGCAGCACGCCCGGCCGCACCCGGCTGACGCGGATGCGGAAGACGGCTTTTTGGACTCGGCGGAGCGACGGGCGGGCCCTATGAGCGAGAACCAGCACGACGAACCACAATCCTCACAGCCACCCGCGGCCGTGGCGCAGGCGGCTCCGGCACTGCCGGATCCGCGCGACCGCAGCGGCGCGCGGGCCCTGTTCTTCGAATTGCGGGAGCTGCCCGACGGTTCGCCGGAGCGGGCCGAGCTGCGCAACCGCCTGGTCCGGATGCACCTGCCGCTGGTCGAGCACCTGGCCCGGCGGTTCCGCAACCGCGGCGAGCCGCTCGACGACCTGACGCAGGTCGCGACGATCGGCCTGATCAAGTCGGTGGACCGGTTCGACCCGGACCGGGGCGTGGAGTTCTCGACGTACGCCACGCCCACGGTCGTCGGTGAGATCAAGCGGCACTTCCGCGACAAGGGCTGGGCGGTACGGGTGCCCCGGCGCCTGCAGGAGCTGCGGCTCTCGCTGACCACGGCCACGGCGGAACTCTCCCAGCAGCACGGCCGGTCCCCCACGGTCCACGAACTGGCCGAGCGGCTCGGGATCTCCGAGGAAGAGGTGTTGGAGGGGCTGGAATCGGCCAATGCTTACAGCACGCTCTCGCTGGACGTCCCCGACACGGACGACGAGTCGCCGGCGGTCGCGGACACCCTGGGCTCGGAGGACGAGGCGCTGGAGGGGGTCGAGTACCGCGAGTCCCTCAAGCCGCTGCTGGAGGGACTGCCGCCACGGGAGAAGCGGATCCTGCTGCTCCGTTTCTTCGGCAACATGACGCAGTCGCAGATCGCGCAGGAGGTCGGCATCTCCCAGATGCACGTCTCCCGGCTGCTGGCCCGCACCCTGGCCCAGCTGCGAGAGAAGCTCCTCGTCGAGGAGTGAGCGCCTAAGCCGCAGGCCCGATGCCCAGGGCCGCGGTCGCCGTCGGGTTCACCAGCAGGACCACGACCGCCAGCGCGGCCGCCGCCAGGGCCACCGCGGCGGCGGTCAGCGCCCCGCCGGCGCTCCACAGCGTCCACGCCACCGGCAGCGCCATCAGTTGGGTGATCAGCGCCGGACCCCGGCTCCACCGGCGGCCCAGGCGCAGCCCGCGCGCCGCGATCAGCGGGAGCGCGGCGAGCGCGAGCAGGGTCAGACCGCCGGTCTCGGCCTGCTGCGCGGAGTCGACGTGTCCGGCGGCTCCGAGGTACAGCAGGTAACCGCCGAGGCCGGCCAGGGCCAGGCCCTGGAGCGCGCAGAGTACGGCGGCGACGGTCAGCCGGCCGGGCAGCGCGGCGGGCGCGCCGCCGGGGGCCGCGGCGGCGGCAGGGGCATGGGGGGTCGGCTTCTCACTCACTCCAGCAGGGTAGCCGCGCCCCGCCCGGGGCCGCGGCGGACGGCACCCGAGGCGGGAGGGGGCAGGCAGTTACGGGCCACCTGCGAGCCGGTGGGTAGGCTGGCGTTCATGCGTGCACTCCTCGTGGCCAACCCAGCAGCGACGACCACGAGCGCGCGTACGCGTGACGTCCTCACCCACGCGCTGGCCAGCGAGATGAAGCTGGAGGCGGTGACCACCGAGTACCGGGGCCACGCCCGCGACCTGGGACGCCGGGCGGCCCACGAGGGGCTGGACCTCGTGGTGGCCCTGGGCGGCGACGGCACGGTCAACGAAGTGGTCAACGGGCTGCTGCACGACGGCCCCGACCCGGACCGGCTGCCGAGACTGGCGGTGGTTCCGGGCGGGTCGACGAACGTGTTCGCCCGCGCGCTCGGCCTGCCCAACGACGCGGTCGAGGCGACCGGCGCCCTGCTGGACGCACTGCGGGAGCAGCGCGAGCGCACGGTGGGCCTGGGGCTGGCGGCCGGGACTCCCGGCACGGAGGACGAGTCGGTTCCGGCGCGCTGGTTCACGTTCTGCGCGGGCTTCGGTTTCGACGCGGGGGTGGTGGGCCGGGTCGAGCAGCAGCGCGAGCGCGGCAAGCGTTCGACGCACGCCCTCTACGTACGGCAGCTGGTGCGCCAGTTCCTCGACGAACCCAACCGGCGGCACGGGACGGTCACCCTGGAGCGGCCCGGCGCGGATCCCGTGAAGGACCTGGTGCTGTCGATAGTCTGCAACACCTCGCCCTGGACGTACCTGGGCAACCGTCCGCTGTACGCGTCCCCGGACGCGTCCTTCGACACCGCACTTGACGTACTGGCCCTGAACCGTTTGTCAACTCCGGCGGTCGCCAAGTACGCCACACAGCTCCTGACCTCGACTCCTGAGCGCGGTCCGCAGGGCAAGCACGCGGTGACTCTGCACGATCTGACCGACTTCACCTTGCATTCGAAGGTTCCGCTCCCGTTCCAGATGGACGGGGACCACCTGGGACTGCGCACCAGCGTTCGGTTCACAGGCGTTCGCCGTGCACTGCGTGTGATTGTGTGAGTAGAAGGGGCCAAAGTCCTTTCACTCGAACGTTTACACGCCGGTACACCCCCAGGAACTAGGGCTGTGACCTAGTCGACACCGACGAATCCAAAAAAACTTTCCGGAAGGGGTTGTATCCCCGTCCGAGGTTTGCGAATCTCTACATGGCGATCGGGACAGCCCGCACAACCCGGCACCCACACAGACCGCCAGAACCCCACCACGAATCTTCGGACTCCCCCGGTCGTCTTCCGGGGGTCAGCCCTTCCCTCACGGGGGGATTCGTGAAAGCGTTCACATTCACAAGCAACCTGCCCGCAATACAAGGAGATGGAGCAGCCATGGACTGGCGTCACAACGCCGTTTGCCGCGAGGAAGACCCGGAGCTCTTCTTCCCCATCGGCAACACCGGTCCTGCGCTGCTGCAGATCGAGGAAGCCAAGGCCGTCTGCCGCCGCTGCCCCGTCATGGAGCAGTGCCTGCAGTGGGCGCTCGAGTCCGGTCAGGACTCCGGCGTCTGGGGCGGTCTCAGCGAGGACGAGCGCCGCGCCATGAAGCGCCGCGCCGCTCGCAACCGGGCGCGCAACGCCAGCGCCTGACATCGACTTTCGAGCCTCGAGCCGCAGCGCGTAGAACCCTGAGAAGCGCTCAGCACCGTGCTCTTGAGCCCCGGACCGGGAACCATCGGTCCGGGGCTCAGTGCTGTGCGGGCCCCGCGCGGCGCCGCAAGGCCGGGCCTTCGTCACGCTGGGTGAGAAACCCGTCGCTGCGCTGCGTTACCGCCGGTCGCCCTACTTCTGCGGGCTGGCCGGGATGTCGAGGACGACCCGGGTGCCGTGCGGCTCGGCCCGGACCATGTCGAACGTGCCGCCGAGCTCTCCCTCGACCAGGGTGCGGACGATCTGGAGCCCGAGGTTGCCGGCCCGCTGCGGGTCGAAGCCCTCGGGCAGACCGCATCCGTCGTCCAGCACCTTGATCAGCAGCCGCGCGTCGGCCCGGCCCGTGCCGGAGCGGGTGGCGGACACCTCGACCGTGCCGCCCTCCCCCTGGGTGAAGGCGTGCTCCAGGGCGTTCTGGAGGATCTCGGTCAGCACCATCGAGAGCGGGGTGGCGACCTCCGCGTCCAGGATTCCGAACCGGCCGGTGCGCCGGCACGCGACCTTGCCGGGCGAGATCTCGGCGACCATCGCGATGACCCGGTCGGCGATCTCGTCGAACTCCACGCGCTCGTCCAGGTTCTGAGAGAGCGTCTCGTGCACGATCGCGATCGAACCGACGCGCCGCACGGCCTCGTTCAGCGCCTCGCGCCCCTGCGCGGAATCCATCCGGCGGGACTGGAGGCGCAGCAGCGCGGCCACCGTCTGGAGGTTGTTCTTCACCCGGTGGTGGATCTCCCGGATGGTCGCGTCCTTGGTGATCAGTTCCCGCTCGCGACGGCGCAGTTCGGTGACGTCCCGGCAGAGCACCAGCGAACCGATGCGGGTGCCCTTGGGCTTGAGCGGGATGGCGCGCAGCTGGATGACCCCGCCGTTGCCCTCGATCTCCGTCTCGCGCGGCGCCCAGCCGCTGGCCAGCTTCACCAGTGCCTCGTCCACCGGGCCCCGCGAGGGGGCCAGTTCGGCGGTGGTGGTGCCGAGGTGCTGGCCGACCAGGTCGGAGGCGAGCCCGAGGCGGTGGTAGGCGGAGAGCGCGTTCGGGGACGCGTACGTCACCACGCCCTCGGCGTCGAGCCGGATCAGGCCGTCCCCGACGCGCGGGGAGGCGTCCATGTCGACCTGCTGGCCGGGGAAGGGGAAGGAGCCCGCCGCGATCATCTGGGCCAGGTCGGAGGCGGACTGGAGGTAGGTGAGCTCCAGCCGGCTCGGTGTACGCACGGTGAGCAGGTTGGTGTTGCGCGCGATCACTCCGAGTACCCGGCCCTCGCGCCGGACGGGGATCGACTCGACGCGTACCGGGACCTCCTCGCGCCACTCCGGGTCGCCCTCGCGGACGATCCGGCCCTCGTCGAGCGCCGCGTCGAGGAGCGGACGGCGGCCGCGCGGGACCAGGTGGCCGACCATGTCGTCCTGGTACGAGGTGGGGCCGGTGTTCGGACGCATCTGCGCGACCGAGACGTACCGGGTGCCGTCCAGGGTGGGAACCCAGAGCACGAGGTCCGCGAAGGACAGGTCGGAGAGCAGCTGCCACTCCGAGACCAGCAGGTGCAGCCACTCCAGGTCGGTTTCACTGAGAGCGGTGTGCTGGCGTACGAGGTCGTTCATGGAGGGCACGCGCCGAGCGTACCCCGGGTACGTCCATGACTTTCCCCACGGCGAATACCCAGGAGTATCCAGGAGGCCCCCGCGCCGCGTACTGTTGGAGGAAGTGACGGGATTACAACCCCTGTCCTTGGATGGACAGGACAGATTGGTCTAGTCCACAATGGTTTAAGCTTCCGCCCTCCCCGCACAGGAGGACGGATAGAGGTTGCCGCGCGCTCTGCCCTGACCGCGCAGGCCACCTCCCACCGGCCGCCGGGAACCGCACACCCGCCGGCCGTAAGTACTCCGGGCTACGGTGCCGGACGGGTTGAGGGTCCCGTCCTGCACCGTGGCCCAGAGGAAATGAAGACAAGGGCTCCTACGGGTCGCCTAGCGCGGCCAGGCCCGCATCGCCGTCTCCGCGATCGCTTCCAGCTCCTCCTGGCCGGCCCCGTCACGCGCTTGCTGGGACATTCCCTGGAGCACCGCCCCGACGTAGCGGGCCAGCGCCCCTGCGTCCGTGTCGACGGGCAGTGCACCGGTGGCGACGTCCGCCTCGATCCGGCGCTCGAACATCACCAGGTTGGCGTTGCGCCGCTCCCGCAGGGCCTCGGCCACCGCGTCCGCGGTGGTGTTGACGGCCGCGCTGATGACCATGCAGCCCTTGGGGTGGGCCGGGTCGGTGTAGATGTCGGCGGCCTCGCGCAGGATCCGCCGTACGGCCGCGCCCGCGGTGGGCTCCTCGGCGAGGGCGACGGCCGCGAAGCCGCCGTACCGGTCGCCGTACGCGGAGACCGCCTCGTCGAAGAGCGTGCGCTTGTCGCCGAAGGCCGCGTAGAGGCTGGGGGCGCCGATGCCCAGTTCCCGCGTCAGATCGGCGATCGAGGTCGCCTCGTAGCCCCGCTCCCAGAAGACCCGCATGGCCGTGTCCAGGGCGGTGTCGCGGTCGAAGGATCGGGGCCTGCCGCGCTGTCCGGTCACCATGCCCTCATTCTATAGCGGCCGCTAGTGAATCTGATACGGTCCTTTCTGTATCGACCACTAGAGATTGCGAAGGGGGGCGCGTCATGGGCGTGCTCAAGGCGAAGACGGCACTGGTCACGGGCGGCAGCCGGGGCATCGGCCGGGCCGTTTCACAGCGGCTGGCACGGGACGGGGCCCTGGTCGCGGTGCACTACGGCCACGACGCGGCGGCGGCGGCGGAGACGGTGGACGCGATCGAGGCGGAGGGCGGCCGGGCCTTCGCGATCGGCGCGGAACTCGGGGTCCCGGGCGACGCGCGGGCGCTCTGGGCCGCGTACGACGCCCACCCGGCGGCCGGTCCGGAGCTGGACATCCTGGTCAACAACGCGGGGGCGGCCGCCTTCGGGGGCATCGAGGAGACGGACGAGGAGGCCTACGACCGCGCGCACGCGCTCAACGCGAAGGCGCCGTTCTTCGTGATCAAGCACGGACTGGCCCGGCTGCGGGACGGCGGCCGGATCGTGAACGTGACGGGCACGCCGGACATCGCGCTGCCGGCGATCCTGGCGACGATCACGGCCAAGGGGGCCGCGAACGCCCTGACCGTGTCACTGGCCGCCGCGCTCGCACCCCGCGGCATCACGGTGAACTCGGTGGGCCCGGGCATCATCGAGACCGACCTCAACGCGGGCTGGCTGGCGGATCCGGCGGCCCGGGCGCACGTCTCGGCCCGCTCGGTCTTCGGCCGCACCGGCACGGCGCAGGAGGTCGCGGACATCGTCGCCTTCCTGGCCTCGCCGGACTCCCGCTGGATGACGGGCAAGCACCTCGACGCGACGGGCGGCCTCCAGCTCGCGCTGATGTAGGGCCGCCGGGAGGCCACCCGGCAGGAATCGGATCACCATGGAAGAGAGGGCGAAAGGCCCGCCGGACCCGGGCCCGGTTCTGTTAGATTGGTCTATACCACACCACCCTCTCCAGATCGGCAGGCCCCGCGTGGAAGTTGTCATCGTCCCCAACGCCAAGGCAGGCGGCGAGCTCATCGCGGAGGCCATGGCCGCCCTGGTCCGCCGCAAGGCCGACGCCCTGCTCGGGGTGGCGACCGGCTCCACCCCGCTGCCCGTCTACGAGGCGCTCGCCGCCAAGGTCCGGGCCGGCGAGGCCGACGTCTCCGGGGCCCGCATCTGCCAGCTGGACGAGTACGTCGGCCTGCCGGCCGGGCACCCGGAGTCCTACCGCGCCGTCGTCCTGCGCGAGGTGGTCGAACCCCTCGGGCTGACCGAGGCCTCCTTCATGGGCCCCGACGGCTCCGCCGATGACATCGTGGCCGCCTGCGAGGCCTACGACCGCGCCCTCGCCGAGGCCGGCGGCGTGGACCTCCAGCTGCTCGGCATCGGTACGGACGGGCACATCGGCTTCAACGAGCCCTGCTCCTCGCTCGCCTCGCGCACCCGGATCAAGACGCTGACCCAGCAGACCCGCGTCGACAACGCCCGCTTCTTCGACGGCGACATAGACCAGGTCCCGCACCACGTCATCACCCAGGGCATCGGCACCATCCTCGACGCCCGCCACCTGGTCCTGCTCGCCACCGGCGAAGGAAAGGCGGAGGCCGTCGCCCAGACCGTCGAGGGACCGGTATCGGCCCTCGTCCCGGCCTCCGCGCTGCAGCTGCACCGGCACGCGACCGTGGTCGTGGACGAGGCCGCCGCCTCGAAGCTGAAGCTGGCCGACTACTTCCGCCAGACCTACGCCGCCAAGCCCGCCTGGCAGGGCCTGTAGCACCGGCAAGAAGGCCGGGCCCCCTCCACGGGGCCCGGCCTTCGTGCGTACGGGGTGCTACGCGCCCGCGATGACCTCCGCGGCCGCCCGGCCGCACACCCGTGAGGCACCGTGGGTCGCGATGTGCAGGGCCCCGCGCGGCTCGGCCCGGGGCAGCCCCATCTCCACCACCACGGTGTCCGGCCGGGCCGCGACCAGCGCGTCCAGCGCCTCGGTCATCCAGGGGTGGCGGTGCGCGTCCCGGACCACCGCGACGACCGTGCGGTCCCCCGCGGCGGCCAGCACCTGCGCCGCGCCGGCCCCCTCGGGGTAGACGCCCGCCGCGGTGCCGGGGACCAGCGCAGCGAGCTCGGCGGCCACGCCCCACGGGGTCTCGTCTCCCACCGCGATGTTGGCCTGCGGGGCGAACGTGGCCACGTACGGGGCGCCGACGGCGCTCGCCCGGCCGGTCAGCACCAGGGCCCGGCGGGCCGCCGTCAGGCCGATGCCGGGCGCGCTCCCCTCCGGCGCGCCCGGCATCGCGGCGGCCCGCTTCGCGCGGGTCCATTCGGCCAGGTCGCGGACCCGGGCGGCGGCGTCGGCCAGCCGCTCCTCGGACAGCGCGCCCTCGCGTACGGCGACGACCAGCGCGTCCCTGAGCCGCAGGACGACTCCCTCGTCGGCGAGTCCGCCGCCCACGCAGATCGCGTCGGCGCCGGCGGCGATGGCGAGCACGGAGCCCCGCTCGATGCCGTACGTCCCCGCGATGGCGTTCATCTCCATGCCGTCGGTGACGATGAGGCCCTCGTAGCCGAGTTCCTTGCGCAGCAGGCCGGTCAGGATGTGCGGGCTGAGCGTGGCCGGGCGGGTGGGGTCTAGGGCGGGGACCACGATGTGCGCGCTCATGACGGCCTTGGTGCCGGCTTCGACGGCGGCCTTGAACGGGACGAGTTCACGTGCCGTCAGGGTGTCCAGGTCGGCGTCGATGCGCGGCAGGGCGAGGTGCGAGTCGACGTTGGTGTCGCCGTGGCCGGGGAAGTGCTTCGTGCAGGCCGCGACCCCGGCGGCCTGGAGGCCCTCGACGCAGGCGGCGGTGTGCCGGGCGGCGAGGTGCGGGTCGGCGCCGAAGGACCGTACGCCGATGACCGGGTTGTCGGGGTTGGAGTTGACGTCGGCGGACGGCGCCCAGTTGAGGTTGACCCCGCAGGCGGCGAGCCGGCGGCCGAGCTCGCGGGCGACGTCCCGGGTCAGGCCGGTGTCGTCGACGGAGCCCAGGGCCAGGTTGCCCGGGAAGGAGGAGCCGTCGCGGACCTCCAGGCGGGTGACGTCGCCGCCTTCCTCGTCGATGGCGACCAGGACGTCGTCCCGCTCGGCGCGCAGCTGCGCGGTGAGCCGCCCGAGCTGGTCGGGGGAGGTGATGTTGCGGCCGAAGAGGCCGACGGAGTGCAGGCCTTCGCCGAGCCGGCGCAACAGCCAGGCGGGGGCGGTGGTGCCCTCGAAGCCGGGCTGGAGGACCGCGAGGGCATCGCGGGTGAGCGTGTCCGTCTGGTGCGCGAGGACAGTCATGGGCCGTTATCCCTTCACGGCGCCGGCGGTGAGGCCAGCGGCCATCTTGCGCTGGACGATCAGGAAGAGGATCACGATGGGGAGCGCCATCATGGTGGAGCCGGCCATCATCGGGGCGAACTCGGTGCCGTGCAGGGTGGTGAAGTTGCCGAGCCAGACGGTGGCCGTCTGGTTCTGCTGGCTCATCAACATCAGGGCGTACAGGTACTCGTTCCACGCCTGGATGAAGCCGTAGACGGACGTGGCGACCATGCCCGGGGCGAGCAGCGGGAAGACGACGCGGAGGAAGGCGCCGGTCGGCGTACAGCCGTCGACCATGGCCGCTTCTTCGAGCTCCTTGGGGATGTTGACGATGAAGCCGCGCAACGTCCAGACGGTGAAGGGCAGGATGAAGGTCAGGTAGGTGATGATCAGGCCGCTGAGCTTGTCGTACTGGCCGAGGTCGTTGAGGAGCAGGAAGACCGGGATGATCATCGCGACGAGCGGGATCATCTGGACGGCGAGGATGCCGACGATCACGATCTTGCGGCCGCGGAAGGCGAACCGGGAGATGGCGAGGGCGGCCAGCATGCCCACGACGATGCCGATGACGACCACGGTCAGCGACACGATCAGGCTGCGCCCGACCGGTCCCCAGAAGTCGGAGATCTCCAGCGCCCGCTTGAAGTTGCTCAGCGTGAAGGTGGTCGGGAAGAAGTGCGGGTGCGGATCGATCGCGTCCTTGGCGGGTTTGAACGCCGTGTTCAGCATCCAGTAGACCGGGAACCCGGCGGTGACGAAGACCAGCAGGCCGATGAGGTTCCAGCCGAGCCGGGACTTGTTGCGCTGCTTGGAGCGGGGGGCGCTGGGGGTCGCGGTGGTCGAGGTCACTCCACCTCTCCGATCTTGAGCATCTGGCGCATGTAGACGGCGACCACCGCGAGCAGGAGCAGGACGGTCACCAGGGCGATCGCGGAGCCGCCCGAGTAGTCGTTGACCACGAACGCCTGCTTGTACGAGTAGGTGGTCAGTAGTTGGAACTCGGCCTCGGGGTTGCCGTTGCGCATCACGAACACCTGCGGGAAGACACCCATGTCCCAGATGACCGAGAGGGTCGTCAGCATCACGATGATCGGCTTGAGGATGGGGAGGGTGACGTGCCGGAACACGCCCCAGGCGCCCGCGCCGTCCAGGCGCGCCGCCTCCTCCAGCTCCTTGGGCACCTGGGTCAGGCCCGCGCTGAGGGTGATGACGACGAAGGGCACCGCGCCCCAGACCACGAGCAGCATGATCACGGCGAGGCCCTGCGGACCGCCGGCGAACCAGTTGTGGCCGATCATGTCGACGCCGGGGAGCCGGCTCATCAGGTAGTTGAGGACGCCGTAATCGGCGTCGAATATCCACTTGAAGATGGCGGTGGCGACGATGATGGGCATGCCCCAGCTCGCGACCAGCGCGACGCTGATGAGCGCCTTGACCCAGCTGGAGACCTTCTGGAGCAGCAGGGCTACGAGCATGCCGATGACCATGGTCAGGACGACCGCGCCGGCCGCGAAGACGATGGTGCGCAGCACGACGGACCAGAACACGCCGTCGCCGAGGACCTTGGTGAAGTTGTCGAACCCGATGAACTCCGCGTCCTTGAAGCCCCAGAGCTCGGACTTGCCGAAGCTCTGGAAGGAGAGGGACACCAGCCGGAACAGCGGGTACCCCATGACGAGGACGATGATCACCAGGCAGGGGGCCAGCAGCAGCCAGGGGGTCGCGCCGGGACCCTTGCGGCCCCGCTGTCGCGGCGCGGAGGTCTTGCCCGTCCCGGGTCCGGTGGAATCCTGCCGCCGGGCCGGCGGCAGATCGGCGGTGGTTGTCTGTGCGGCACTCATCGCGTGCTCCTCGGGGGTCCCTCTCTTGACGGGCAGCGGGGCCCCGCCGGTCCGGCGGGGCCCCTCACTTCAGGTCACTTGGTGTTGATGACCTTGTCGATCTCGACGTCGGCGGCCTTGGCCGCGTCCTCGACCGACTTCTTGCCGGTGCCGATGTCCTGGAGCATGGTCTGGAGGACCTTGCCCTTCTCGACCTGGCCCCAGCCGGGGGCGGTCGGGACGAACCAGGAGGACTCGGCCGCGGTGGCCGGCACCTCCGTCTTGGGGTCGGCCTTGAGCGGGCCGAGGTCCGTCTTGTTGTTCGGCAGGTTGCCCTTGCCGATCAGGCCCTTCTGACCCTGGGATCCGGTGAAGGCGTTGATCCACTCGGACGCGATGTCCTTGGCCTTGGACTTGGACGGGACCGCCAGGTCCGAACCGCCGAGGAAGACCGGGAGGTTCTTGCCGTTCGGGCCGGGCATCACGAAGTTCTCGACCTTGTCCTTCAGCCCGCCGACCTTGTCGCTCTTGGGGTCGGCCGCGTCGGCGCCCTCCCACGCGGCGGCGAACATGGCGGCGGCGTTGCCCTGGCCGAAGACGACCGGGCGGTCGGACTCGTCCTTCGTCTTGTCCGCGTGCATGTACTTGTCGAGGAGCTCCTTGTACTGCTTGAGCCCCTTGACCGACTCGGGGGAGGACAGGGAGCCCTTCCAGGTGGAGCCGTCCTTCTTGGCGATGGCGCCGCCCGCGTCGTAGACGAAGGACATCGCGGCGTACCAGTCGGGGGAAGGCTGGTAGAGGGCGCTGAACTTGTCGCCCTTCGCGGCCTGGATCTTGTCCAGGGCGGAGGTCAGGTCGGCCCAGCTCTTCGGGGCGGCGGTGACGCCGACCTCGGCGGCCAGGTCCTTGCGCCAGGTGCCGACCCGGCCACCGGCGTAGTAGGGGACGCCGTAGGTCTTGCCGTCGTAGGTGACCGACTGCTTCAGCGCGTCCAGCCAGGCGGCGGAGTTGTCGAACTTCGACGGGTCGACCTCGGAGAAGGCTCCGGTCGACATGTAGCCGATCATCTCGGAGTTGCCCATCTCGACCACGTCGGGGGCCTTGTCGGTGGCGAGGACGGCGTCCAGCTTGGCGTTCTTGTCCGGCCAGCCGTAGTACTCGTGCTTGATGGTGAGGCCGGGGTGCTTCGCGACGATCGCGTCGTCGGCCGCCTTGACCAGCTCGGGCCAGTTCTTCTGGGCATCGACCGTCAGCCAGACCGTCAGCTCCTTGGCCCCGGACGCCTTGTCGGCCGTGTCCCCGCCCTTGCCGTCCGAGCCACCGCAGGCCGCCAGGCCGATCACCATGCCCGCGACTCCAACCGCCGCGATGAGCTTGCGCTTCACGCCACCCTCCTCAGGGATGCCTTCATGCACGTCCCTTGCCCGCCGCGGTGACATACGCGAAGTACTGAGCGTGGGGCCGGGATCCGATCCATATTGGTGTAGACCAGTAACCGGAGCTTGGCCTAGACCTTTAGGGGTGTCAAGGGTCTAATGAGCGGGTGATCGGTCCGTTACCGGACCGACACCTGGGGGAGGAAGGAGGCCTGTCCTCCCACCCGTGTCACGATGTGACCGCACATATCGGAGGAGCCGGTGACGGCAGCGAAACTGGAGTCGGGAAGGCGGGCGGCGATGGCCACCGAAGGGGCGACCACGGAGCCGGAAGGCGGGGCGGCCACTCGCACGGCCCGGGTTCCCAAGTACTACCGACTCAAGCGGCACTTGCTCGACATGACCGATACCATGCCGCCCGGCACCCCCGTGCCGCCCGAGCGCACGCTCGCGGCCGAGTTCGACACCTCGCGGACCACCGTCCGCCAGGCCCTGCAGGAGCTCGTGGTCGAGGGCCGGCTCGAACGCATCCAGGGCAAGGGCACCTTCGTCGCCAAGCCCAAGGTCTCCCAGCCGCTGCAACTCTCCTCCTACACGGAGGACATGCGCGCCCAGGGCCTGGAACCGACCTCCCAGCTCCTGGACATCGGCTACGTGACGGCCGACGACACCCTCGCCGGGCTCCTCAAGATCTCCACCGGCGGGCGCGTCCTGCGCATCGAACGGCTGCGCCTGGCGAGCGGCGAGCCGATGGCCATCGAGACCACCCACCTCTCGGCCAAGCGCTTCCCCGCGCTGCGCCGTTCGCTGGCCAAGTACACCTCCCTCTACACGGCCCTCGCCGAGGTGTACGACGTGCGCCTGGCCGAGGCCGAGGAGACGATCGAGACCTCGCTGGCCACCCCGCGCGAGGCCGGACTGCTCGGCACGGACGTCGGCCTGCCGATGCTGATGCTCTCCCGGCATTCGCTGGACGCCGACGGCGAGCCGGTCGAATGGGTACGTTCGGTGTATCGCGGCGACCGTTACAAGTTTGTTGCCCGCCTTCGGCGGCCCGCCCCCTGATACCTCATTGACTCCTGAACGACCCTCGGTGGACGCTCGTACCGCTATACGGACGGGGGCTTACGTCCACCGGTCGGGTCCCCGTAGATTCCCTGCGCTCAGCAGTGATCAACGAGGGGACGAGGATCATGCCGGAACCGGAAGCAACGGGCACGACACGGGAGACGGCGGGAGCCTCGTCAGGGGGGCTCTCGCCGAAGTCGGTCGCCGTGTGGGTGCTCGTGGCCCTGATCGGGGCCATCGGCTGGGGCGTGCTGGCCCTCTCGCGCGGTGAGGAGATCTCGGCCGCCTGGCTGCTCGCCGCAGCGCTGGGCTCGTACGCCATCGGCTACCGCTTCTACGCCCGCTTCATCGCGGACCGCGTCCTGAAGGTGGACAAGACCCGGGCCACCCCCGCCGAACGCCTCGACAACGGTGTCGACTTCCACCCCACCGACCGCCGGGTGCTCTTCGGCCACCACTTCGCCGCCGTCGCCGGCGCGGGCCCGCTGGTCGGCCCGGTGCTCGCCTCGCAGATGGGCTACCTGCCGGGGACCATCTGGATCGTGGCGGGCGTGATCTTCGCGGGCGCCGTCCAGGACATGGTGACGCTGTTCTTCTCCACCCGCCGCAACGGCCGTTCGCTGGGCCAGATGGCCCGTGACGAGATCGGCCCGGTCGGCGGGGCGGCGGCGCTGGTCGCCGTGTTCGTCATCATGATCATCCTGCTGGCGGTGCTGGCCCTGGTCATCGTCAACGCGCTGGCAGACTCCCCCTGGGGCGTCTTCTCCATCGGCATGACCATCCCGATCGCCCTGTTCATGGGCTTCTACCTGCGCGTCCTGCGGCCGGGACGGATCACCGAGGTCTCGCTGATCGGTGTCGCCCTGCTGCTCCTCGCCATCGTCGCGGGCGGCTGGGTCGCCGACTCCTCCTTCGCCGACGTCTTCACCCTGGACAAGCAGACGCTGGTCATCTGGATGGTCGCCTACGGTTTCGTGGCCTCCGTGCTGCCGGTGTGGATGCTGCTCGCCCCGCGCGACTACCTCTCCACCTTCATGAAGGTCGGCACCATCGCGCTGCTGGCGGTCGGCGTGGTCATCGCGATGCCCGTGCTGAAGATGCCCTCCGTCACCGACTTCGCCTCGCGCGGGGACGGCCCGGTCTTCGCCGGCTCGATGTTCCCGTTCGTCTTCATCACCATCGCGTGCGGTGCGCTGTCCGGGTTCCACGCGCTGGTCTCCTCGGGCACCACCCCGAAGATGATCCAGAAGGAGACCCAGGTCCGGGTCATCGGCTACGGCGCGATGCTCACCGAGTCCTTCGTCGCCGTCATGGCCGTGATCGCCGCCTGCATCATCGAGCCGGGCCTGTTCTTCGCGGTCAACTCCCCCGCCGGGGTGGTCGGCGCCACCGTCGAGACCGCCTCCCAGGCGGTGACCCACTTCGGCTTCGCCATCTCCCCCGACGCCCTCGCCCAGGCCGCGAAGGACGTCGAGGAAACCACCCTGCTGTCCCGTACGGGCGGTGCGCCGACCTTCGCACTCGGAATGTCGCAGATCTTCTCCTCCGTCATCGGCGGGGCCGGGATGAAGGCCTTCTGGTACCACTTCGCCATCATGTTCGAGGCCCTGTTCATCCTGACGACGGTCGACGCCGGCACCCGCGTCGGCCGCTTCATGCTCCAGGACACCCTCGGAAACCTGCACAAGTCCTTCAAGGACGTCAGCTGGAAGCCCGGTGTGTGGATCGCCAGCGCCGTGGTCGTCGGCGGCTGGGGCTACTTCCTCTGGGTGGGCGTCGAGGACCCGCTGGGCGGCATCAACCAGCTGTTCCCGCTGTTCGGCATCGCGAACCAGCTGCTCGCGGCGGTCGCCCTGGCGGTCTGCACCACGCTGCTGGTCAAGTCCGGCCGGCTCAAGTGGGCATGGGTGACCGGCGTCCCACTGGCCTGGGACGTGGCGGTGACCCTCACCGCCAGCTACCAGAAGGTCTTCTCCGACAACCCGAAGATCGGCTTCTTCGCGCAGCGCGACCTGTACCAGGACGGCATCGACGCCGGAAAGGTCATCAAGCCGGCGAAGGACCTCGCGCAGATGCACACCGTGGTCACCAACGCCACGGTGGACGGCGTCCTGTCGGTGCTGTTCGCCCTGCTGATCGTCATCGTCCTGGTGGACGCCGCCCGGACCTGCGTCAAGGCGGTCCGCGCGCCGCAGGACGTCTCCCTCACCGAAGTCCCCTGGACCGAGTCGAAGATCGTCGCCCCGGCGGGTCTGATCGCGACCCCCGAGGAGCGGGCGGAGCTGGCCGCGGCCGGGCTCGACTCCGGCGGCGGCAAGGTCAAGGAGCCGGTGGCGTGAGCGGCGTCCGGGCGGCGCTGGCCAAGGCCGCGCACTACGTACGGGAGTTCACCGGCGAGGCCGCGTACGACCGCTACACGGCCCACGCCCGCTCCCACGACCCGGACGCCCCGGTCCTCACCCGGCGCGCCTTCGAGCGGGCCCGCACGGACGCCCGCGAAGCCGACCCGCGCGAGGGCTTCCGCTGCTGCTGAACCGCCACGGGCCGCCGCGTCTCCCCCGGGAAAACGCGGCGGCCCTTGCGCTGCCCCCGGGGCACACTCGGTCCATGGACATCACCATCAGACGGGCCCTGCCCTCGGAGTACGAAGCGCTCGGTGACATCACCGCCGCGGCCTACCTCGGGGACGGGCTGCTCACCTACGGCGAGGACGATCCGTACCTCGCCAGGCTCCGGGACGTGGCCGGACGGGCCGCGGCCGCCGAGGTGTTCGTCGCCGCGCTCGGCGACGGGCGCGTGGTGGGCGGTGTGACCTTCGCCGCTCCGGGCAGTCCGTTCTGCGACATCGCCGGCCCGGACGAGGCCGAGTTCCGGATGCTGGCGGTCGCCCGCGAGGGCCGCGGCCGGGGCGCCGGCGAGGCACTGGTCCGGGCCTGCATCGACCACGCCCGGGCCCTGGAGGGCGTACGGCGACTCGTGCTGTCGACCACGCCGGACATGCTCGGCGCGCACCGGATCTACGAGCGCCTGGGCTTCGTCCGCACCCCGGAGCGGGACTGGGAGCCCGTCCCCGACCTCCCTTTGCTCACGTACGGTCTCGCGCTGTAGTCGGGGCGCGACACAACATCTAGGGGGTCGCCCAGGAGGGGGCCCCCACATGTATGCTCGTGCTCGCTGTCGCCGCAGGGGAATCCGGTGCGAATCCGGAACTGTCCCGCAACGGTATGAACTGTGCCCATTGGTGCATGCGCAAGTCCGAGGACCTGCCGACAGCGAGCCCGGCTCGACCGAACCGGGTACAGCCACGTCCGGGCCTCGCGGTTGGGCCGGTGGACGCAGCGCGGCGCAAGCGTGCCCGGAGCCGGGGACGCGCCCGCGCGCGCCCGCTCGCGCCCCGCACCGAAGGTGCCCCGGAGCCGAGTGAGGGAGAGCTCCCCCGTGACCATCGCGCCCGCCGCACCGCGCGCCGAGTCCGACCCGTCCGACAGCGCAACCACCGGCGGGGGCCATGGGGCCGCGCTGCTGCGCACCCTCACCGAGCTGACGGCGGACCTCCCCGACACCGACCCCGGCCGGGTCGCCGCCGCCGCCCTGCGCGGCCGCAGCGCCGCCGCGGACGAGGCCGAACTGCGCTCGCTGGCCACCGAGGCCGCCGCCGGACTGATCTCCGAGGACCCGGCGTACTCCCGGCTGGCCGCGCGCCTGCTGACGCTGGCCGTGCGCGACGAGGCCGCGGGCCAGGGCGCGACCTCCTTCGCCGCGTCCGTCGCGGTCGGCCACCGCGAGGGCCTGATCGCCGACCGCACGGCCGAGTTCGTCGCCGCGCACGCGAGCCGCCTCGACGCGCTGGTCGAACACGCGCTCGTCGAGGGCGCGGACGACCGCTTCGGCTTCTTCGGCCTGCGCACCCTGCACAGCCGCTACCTGCTGCGCCACCCCATCACCCGTCAGGTGATCGAGACCCCGCAGTACTTCATGCTCCGCGTGGCCTGCGGCCTCGCGGCGGACGACAGCGTGGGCGCCGTCGAGGAAGTGGCCTCGCTGTACCGGCTGATGAGCCGCCTGGACTACCTGCCGTCCTCCCCCACCCTCTTCAACTCCGGCACCCGGCACCCGCAGATGTCCTCCTGCTACCTGCTGGACTCCCCGCTGGACGAGCTCGACTCGATCTACGACCGCTACCACCAGGTCGCCCGGCTGTCCAAGCACGCCGGCGGCATCGGCCTGTCGTACTCCCGCATCCGCGCCCGCGGTTCGCTGATCCGCGGCACCAACGGCCACTCCAACGGCATCGTCCCGTTCCTCAAGACCCTCGACGCCTCCGTCGCCGCCGTCAACCAGGGCGGCCGCCGCAAGGGTGCCGCCGCGGTCTACCTGGAGACCTGGCACGCGGACATCGAGGAGTTCCTCGAACTGCGCGACAACACCGGTGAGGACCAGCGCCGTACGCACAACCTGAACCTGGCCCACTGGGTGCCGGACGAGTTCATGCGCCGGGTGAACGCCGACGCCGAGTGGTCGCTGTTCTCCCCCGCCGACGTGCCCGAACTGGTCGACCTGTGGGGCGACGACTTCGACGCCGCCTACCGCAAGGCCGAAGCGGCCGGCCTGGCCCGCAAGACCATGCCCGCCCGCGACCTGTACGGCCGGATGATGCGCACCCTCGCGCAGACCGGCCAGGGCTGGATGACCTTCAAGGACGCCTCCAACCGGACGGCGAACCAGACCGCCGAACCCGGCACGGTCGTCCACTCCTCCAACCTGTGCACCGAGATCATCGAGGTCACCAACGACGGCGAGACCGCGGTCTGCAACCTCGGCTCGGTCAACCTGGGCGCCTTCGTGGTGGACGGGGAGATCGACTGGGAGCGGCTGGACGAGACCGTCCGCACCGCCGTCACCTTCCTCGACCGCGTCGTGGACATCAATTTCTACCCGACCGAGCAGGCCGGCCGCTCCAACGCCCGCTGGCGTCCGGTGGGTCTGGGCGCGATGGGCCTCCAGGACGTCTTCTTCCAGCTGAAGCTGCCCTTCGACTCCCCCGAGGCGAAGGCCCTGTCCACGAAGCTCTCCGAGCGGATCATGCTGGCCGCGTACGAGGCCTCCTGCGACCTCGCCGAGCGCAGCGGCCCGCTCCCCGCCTGGGAGCAGACCCGTACGGCCCGCGGTGTCCTGCACCCGGACCACTACGACGTCGAGCTGAACTGGCCGGAACGCTGGGACGCGCTGCGCGCCCGGGTCGCGAAGACCGGCATGCGCAACTCGCTGCTGCTCGCCATCGCCCCGACGGCGACGATCGCCTCGATCGCGGGCGTGTACGAGTGCATCGAGCCGCAGGTCTCGAACCTCTTCAAGCGCGAGACGCTGAGCGGTGAGTTCCTCCAGGTCAACGCGTACCTGGTGGCCGAGCTGAAGAAGCTCGGCGTGTGGGACGCGCAGACCCGCGAGGCGCTGCGCGAGGCCAGCGGCTCGGTGCAGGGCTTCGGCTGGATCCCGGCCGAGGTGCGCGAGCTGTACCGCACGGCGTGGGAGATCCCGCAGCGCGGCCTGATCGACATGGCGGCGGCCCGTACGCCGTTCCTGGACCAGTCGCAGTCGCTGAACCTGTTCCTGGAGACGCCGACCATCGGGAAGCTGTCCTCGATGTACGCGTACGCCTGGAAGCAGGGCCTCAAGACCACGTACTACCTGCGCTCCCGCCCGGCGACGAAGATCGCCCGCGCCGCGTCCGGCGCCGCCGCCCCGGCCGCCGCCACGACCCTCCCGCAGGCCGTCGACGCCGACGCGCTGGCCTGCTCCCTGGAAAACCCCGAGTCCTGCGAGGCCTGCCAGTAATGAGCTCCAACACCGACAAGAACCTGCTCGACCCGGGCTTCGAGCTGACCCTGCGCCCGATGCGCTACCCGGACTTCTACGAGCGCTACCGCGACGCGATCAAGAACACGTGGACGGTCGAGGAGGTCGACCTCCACTCGGACGTCGCCGACCTCGCGAAGCTGACGCCGGGCGAGCAGCACATGATCGGCCGGCTGGTCGCGTTCTTCGCGACGGGCGACTCGATCGTCTCGAACAACCTCGTGCTGACCCTGTACAAGCACATCAACTCCCCGGAGGCGCGCCTGTACCTGTCGCGCCAGCTGTTCGAGGAGGCCGTGCACGTCCAGTTCTACCTGACGCTGCTCGACACCTACCTGCCCGACCCGGACGACCGGGCGGCGGCGTTCGACGCGGTCGAGGAGATCCCGTCGATCCGCGAGAAGGCGCAGTTCTGCTTCAAGTGGATGGATTCGGTCGAGAAGATCGAGCGGCTGGAGACGCAGGCCGACCGCCGCCGCTTCCTGCTGAACCTGATCTGCTTCGCCGCCTGCATCGAGGGCCTGTTCTTCTACGGCGCGTTCGCGTACGTCTACTGGTTCCGCTCGCGGGGTCTGCTGCACGGTCTGGCGACGGGTACGAACTGGGTCTTCCGCGACGAGACGATGCACATGAACTTCGCCTTCGAGGTCGTGGACACGGTCCGCAAGGAGGAGCCGGAGCTCTTCGACGACGCCCTCCAGCAGCAGGTCACCGACATGCTCAAGGAGGCCGTGGAGGCGGAGCTGCAGTTCGGCCGCGACCTGTGCGGTGACGGCCTACCGGGCATGAACACCGAGTCGATGCGCGAGTACCTGGAGTGCGTCGCGGACCAGCGCCTGGTCCGCCTCGGCTTCCCGCCCGTGTACGGCTCGCAGAACCCCTTCTCCTTCATGGAGCTCCAGGGCGTCCAGGAGCTGACGAACTTCTTCGAGCGCCGCCCGTCGGCCTACCAGGTCGCCGTCGAGGGCACGGTCGACCTCGACGAGGACTTCTGAGCCGGGCCCGGCAACGGGAAGGCCCCGCACCTGCCCGGTGCGGGGCCTTCCCCATATCTCTTGCGGCGGCTACTCGTTCGGGACGGTCTCGTAGCGCGGGGTGCCCTCGGCCATCTGCCGCAGCGCGTCCTTGCGGTCCCGCTTCGAGAGCCGGTCGATGTACAGGTACCCGTAGAGGTGGTCCGTCTCGTGCTGGAGGCAGCGGGCGAAGTAGCCGGTGCCCCGCACCTTGATCGGGTTGCCCTGCGCGTCCTGGCCCGTGACCTCGGCGTAGTCCGGGCGGGCCAGCGCCGCGTAGGCGGTCGGCACCGACAGGCAGCCCTCGTTGGAGTCGTCCAGGACGCGCGCCTCGGCCGGCAGCTCCACGAGCTTCGGGTTGACGACGACGCCGGTGTGGCGCCGGCCCTCGTCGTCCGGGCAGTCGTAGACGAAGACCTTGGCGTCGACGCCGATCTGGTTCGCGGCCAGCCCGACGCCCTCGGCGGTCTTCTGGCTGGCGAACATGTCGTCGATCAGCTGCGCCAGTTCGTCGCCGAACTCCGTGACGTCCTTGCACTCCCGGTGCAGGACCGGGTTGCCGACCACCGTGATCGGGCGGGAGGTGCCGCGCTCACGGTGGGCGAGCTCGCGTGCCTCACAGTCCTCGGTGTCCACGACGTAGCCTTCGTCGTCGACCGGGACAACCTGGTTCTCCTGCTGGGCCATGTCCGCCGTACGCCTTCCGTAAGTCTCCGAGTCACCGATGTGACCGGTACAGCCTACGGCCCCCGCTCAGCAGACCTCTTCGAGATCGCGCCACTCGCGGCTGTCGGGGCTGTCCGCCACCCACCCGTCCAGGAGTCCGCGCACCAGACCGGCCGGCGCCGCGATCCCGCATTCCCGCTCGGGCACCCACAAGGAACCCGAGCCGGCCGTGCGGTGCCCCAGCGGGCCGGGGTGGCCGGGCTCGCTGTGGTCGTGCGGGTCCAGGTGCTCGCCGTCGCCCTCGTCGCTCGGCATCGCGCTCTCCGAGCAGGTCCGGCACAGCAGGCGCACCGACGAGGACCAGTCCTCGGCGGCGAAGCCCGCGTCCGAGGCCAGCTGCTCCAGCGCGTCCCGGTCGGCCTCGGTGGCCGCCTCCAGCAGGACCACCCAGGTCGGCACCGGCGAGGGCGCCCACAGCTCGATCTCGTCGAAGACCGGGTACGAGGGCCCGGCCGCGGTGATCCGCTCGCCGTGCGGGACGCCGTCGTGCAGCACCACCTCGCCCCAGCGCCGCCCGGAGGAGGGCAGCGGGATCGAGAGGACCTCTATCCGGGCCGGATCGAGCCTGCGGCCCCACACCACCTCGGCCTCGCCCTCCGGCGAGAGCCGGACGGCGGCGCTGCCCAGCTCCATGCCGACGGGCTCGGCGCCCGCCGCGGCCCCGTGCGGGTCGCCGGGGACCTTGAGGCCGTACGCCTGCCAGGCCCGCCGGGCCAGCGGCCAGTCCTGGAGCGCGGTCGCGGCGATCCCCACGTTCCACCAGTCCGGGGCGCCGGTCTCGCGGTCCAGCAGGGCCACGGCGCGCAGCCCGGCGGCCCGTGCCTGCTCCCAGTCGTGGCGGAACTTGTGCAGCAGGGCCAGGTTGAACCAGGACTCGGACAGCCAGGGTTCCAGGTCTGCCGCTCTGGTCAGGAGCGCGCCCGCGTCCTCGTACCGCCCGTCGCCGATCAGCGTGAACGCGCGGTCGGTGGCCTGCCGCCACGAGGCGGAGGGCCGATGCCGTACCTTCCCGAAGATC
Source organism: Streptomyces sp. NPDC026522 (assembly GCF_055567555.1). NCBI lineage: Bacteria > Bacillati > Actinomycetota > Actinomycetes > Kitasatosporales > Streptomycetaceae > Streptomyces > Streptomyces sp. NPDC026522. Next base: position 563,114 of record NZ_JBVHQF010000002.1, on the reverse strand, counting down.
CTCACAATTCCCGCCTGCCTGGGGGCACCTCCCAGCGGTAGCTGGGGGACAACGGTGCAGCCTTGCGGACACTCTTACTCGCATCCAACCATGCCCACTCGGACGGCCGCTCATTACCCATGGGTTACCCAGGTGGGAGCGGGCCGACTCCGGCCCGTCCGTCCCTGGCCAGAACCCTCGCCAGGCACTCCACGACCTCGGGCTGGAAGTCGTGCCCGGTACCCAGGCGCAGCCGTTCCAGGGCGGCCAGTGAGCCGCCCGGGTGACCTTCGCCGCCGCACAGGTCGTCGTACGCGTTCACCGCGCGCACGATCCGCGCGGCGACGGGCTGCTCCCGGTACGGGTCGGCCTGGCGCTCCACCACGACGGCGACCTCCGCCGGCACCCCGGTCTGCCGGGCCACCTCCCCGCCGAGCCCCGCGATCCGGCGGGCCTCGGCGGAGGGCAGCCGGGCCGTCGCCCCGGCCGGAACGGGGTCGACCAGCGAGAGCTGGCCGATGTCGTGCATCAGGGCCGCGTACTCCAGCACCGTGAGCTCCCGCTCCGAGAGCCCGAGCTCCTGCCCGACGGCGCAGCTCAGGGCGGCCACCCGGCGGGAGTGCCCGGGGCGGGTGCAACCGGCGATCTCGGTGGCCCGGGCGAGGGAGGTGATGGTCTGGCGGTAGGTGGTGCGGACGGCGGCGATCCGGTGGAAGGACATCTGCGTGAGCAGCAGCGGCACGCTGAACACGGGCAGCGCCCACAGCCCGGCGACGGCCGTGGCCAGCGCCATCACCAGGCCGGTGGCGCAGATCGCCGAGCCGATCCCGGCCGGCGCGCGCAGCTCGTCGCGGAGCAGGCGGCCGTAGGAGCGGCCGGTGCGGGCCCCGGCCAGCGCGGCGGCCAGCACGGCGTCGCACAGGGCGGTGAGGCCGAGCAGCAGTACGAGGAACAGCACGAGGTACGGGCCCTGGTCGGCCCGGCCCGCCAGCCGGCCGGCATGGTGCAGCGGCTGGAAGCAGACGGCGGCGAAGGCCACGGTCAGCACCCGCCGGGCCACGTGGTCGAAGGCGGGCCCGCGCCCGCGGGCGATGTGCGGGACGATCCCGGCCAGGGCCGCGGCGACGACGACGGCGACGACCTGGAGCACCCCGTGGTGCGTGGGGTGCCCGGCGGCCCCGCCGAGCAGCGCGTAGGCGAGGGCCCCGGCCAGGCCCAGCGGCGCGGGGCGGCGCTCCTCCGCCGGGACGGGCCCGGTGGCGTCGCGGTGGTCGCTGCGGGCCAGCTCGCCGATGCCGATGAGGACGCCGAAGGCGAGGGCGGTGCCGCCTTCCACGACCCCGTTCCACAGCGTGTGGCCGAGCGCCACGAGGGTGAGCAGGGCGGCGGCGGCCCGTACGGCCAGGGCGGCGCCGGCCCTCACGCCCCGCCCCCGGCGCCCCGGCCGCTGCCGGGGCGGGCTCCGGCGCCGCCCGCGGGGCCGTCCCGGCGGCCCTGGCCCGGGAGCGCGGGCAGCGCCGGCTGCTGAGCGGCCGGAGCCGGGGCGGGGGTCCCGGCGCGCGGGGCCGGAGCCCGTACGTCGTCGTCGGACGTCACCACCGGGTGCCAGCCGTGCCGCCCGATGGCGTCGACCAGGGCCCGCACCATGACCGGGTCGAAGTGCGCCCCCGCGCAGCGCTCCAGCTCCGCCAGGGCGACGGGGACCGGCCGGGCCCGGCTGTAGGAGCGGGTGGAGGTCATCGCGTCGAAGGAGTCGGCCACCGCCACCACCCGGGCCAGCACCGGGATCTGCTCGCCGGCCAGTCCGTACGGGTACCCGGAGCCGTCGACCCGCTCGTGGTGGTGCAGGATCGCGGCCCGGGCCTCGCCCAGGAAACCGATGCCGCGCACCATCTCGTGCCCGTACTCGGGGTGCAGTTCGATGACCCGCCGCTCCTCGGGGGTCAGCGGCCCGGCCTTGCGCAGCAGCCGGGTGGGGACGCCGAGCTTGCCGACGTCGTGCAGGATCCCGGCGATCCGGACGACCTCCATCCGGTCATCGGGCATGCCCAGCTCGCGGGCGATCATCGCGGAGGCCTGCCCGACGCGTTCGCTGTGCCCCCGCGTGTAGCGGTCCTTGATGTCGACGGCCTGCACCAGCGCCCGGATCGTGGCCTGGTGGGCGGTGCGCTCGCGGGTGTACTGGGCGAAGGCCCAGCAGGAGATGTACATCGGCAGCAGCACCAGCAGCGCGGCCGGCACCCCGTAGGGGCTGCGCCACATCACGGCCATCATCAGCCCGGCCAGCCCGTGCACGCAGTAAGGGGCGAGGGAGACGGTCAGCAGTCCGCGCCAGGCCGTGGCCGCGGGACGGTGTTCGGCGGCGGCCAGGATGCCCCCGTCGAGGGCGGTGAGCACCAGGCAGAAGGCGACGGCGGCAACGAGCGCGGGCAGCACCGCGTACGGGAAGTCCGCCACCCGGGCGGAGGACCCGGCGCCGGTCCCGGCGCCGCCGAGCGCGGCCGGCCCGCCGAGCAGCCGGTACACCTGCCCGGCGGCCCAGGCGGCGGTCGCCTGCTGGGCGGCGTGCCAGGCCCGGCGCACCCGTACCGGCCGCTGCACCACCGGAGCGGCGAGCCCGCCGGGCAGCGCCACGAGCGCGGCGGCCGCGGGCGGCAGGAGGAACACGGCGGCCAGCACGACCGGGAAGAAGGCGCCCGTGCCCCCGGGCACCCGGCCCCCCGGCAGCCGGCAGCCCGCCAGGAGTTGGCAGCCGAGGCACAGGACGCAGAGCAGGGCCACGGCCGGCCACGGCGTACCGGATTCTGTGAGGGCGGGGGCGACGCACCCGCAGGCGGCGAGGACGGCGCACAGGATGAAGGCGCGCGCCCTCGGCGGAAGTACCCGCACGGCACCCTCCTCCCTGCACCGGTCCGGGCCGGGCGCGAATCCGACCGGTACCGGAAGGGGAGAATAGGCGGGGCCCGCGGGCCGGCGGGCCGCATTTCGGCTTCGGGGCATACGGACGCCCCCGGATTAGCACCTTCGAGTGAACGAAGTGGAATTCCGGGGGCGGTTGCCGGCGGTTCAGCCTGAGGCGGGATCCGCGGTGACGTCGTGGTCGGGCACGGCCTGTCCCGAACGGATCAGCTCGATCCGTCCCATGACCTTCGAGCGCAGGTCGCTCGGCACGTCGTCCGACCCGCAGCACCGCTTGACCAGCTTCTTGACGGCCTGCTCCAGACCGTACTTCTCAAGACAGGGATTGCACTCGCCGAAGTGGGTCTCGAACTTCGTGCAGTCGCTGTCGGGCATCTCGTGGTCCAGGAACTCGTAAAGGTGGTCCAGGACCTCGGCGCACTCCGTCTCGTGCGGCTCTCCGCAGCTCATGAGCCCGAGCCTTTCAGGTCGTTCGACTCTCCCGCTCCGGCGGGGACCAGCCCGCGCTCGCGGGCGTAGTCCTCCAGCATTCCGCGGAGTTGACGGCGGCCACGGTGCAGCCGGGACATGACCGTACCGATGGGTGTACCCATGATGTCCGCGATCTCCTTGTACGCAAAGCCCTCTACGTCGGCAAGATAGACCGCGATGCGGAACTCCTCCGGAATGGCCTGGAGCGCCTCCTTCACGTCCGAATCGGGCAGGTGGTCCAGTGCCTGCGATTCGGCGGAGCGCAGCCCGGTCGACATGTGCGACTCGGCGCGCGCCAGCTGCCAGTCCTCGATCTCCTCCGCCGCACTGCGCTGGGGCTCGCGCTGCTTCTTGCGGTAGGAGTTGATGAAGGTGTTGGTCAGGATGCGGTACAGCCACGCCTTGAGGTTGGTGCCCTCGCGGAACTGGTGGAAGGACGCGTACGCCTTCGCGTACGTCTCCTGGACCAGGTCCTCGGCGTCGGCCGGGTTGCGCGTCATGCGCAGCGCGGCGGAGTACATCTGGTCGAGGTAGCCGAGGGCGTCCCGCTCGAAGCGCGCGTTGCGCTCCGGGGTCGTCTCCTCCGCGTGGCCTTCGTCGGTCCCAGCGACAGGACCCACCTCCTCCGACAGCGTGGCGGCTCCGAAAGCGGACCCGCTCGAATCGGAGAATAGTCGACCCTCCCGGGCCTCCGCCGCCCGAAGCGTCCCGCGCTTGGGTGCGGGCAGCACCGTCCACTCCAGGTCAGCGGCCTGCCGACGGTTCTGGCTGATGACCTGGGTCATGCGCTCCCTCTCCTCCGACGAAGTTCCGTGCGTACCGACACCCGGTTAACGACGGGCCCGGGCGGCGCATTCCCGGGCGGGACAAGGGTTTCCGGGCCCGCCGGACGGTCCGTGAGGGCGGCCGGGCGGGGAGTGAGCGGGATCACCCGGGAATCCGTCAGATCGGTCCCGGAGCGGGAGCCGGCCGGTCTCGGAGGGGGAGACGGCCGAGCCAGTCGGCCACGGCCCCGGTGATCACGGTGAGGGCCTCGGCCTGGGTCAGGTCCGCCCGCTTCGGCACCGCGAACCCGTGGTCGCCGTGCGGCACGGCGACCAGTTCGTACGGGGCGTGCGGGCCGGGCGGCGGGAACTCCCCGGGGTGCCCGAAGGGGTCGCGGCCGCCTTGGACCACCAGGGTGGGCCGCCCGGCGCCCAGCAGTTCGTCGGCGCGGGACTTCTCGGGGCGGCCCGGCGGGTGCAGCGGGAACGCCAGGGCCAGCACCCCGGCCGCGTCCAGCTCGGCGGCGGTCCGGCAGGCCACCCGGGCTCCGGCGCTGCGGCCGCCCGCGACGACCGGCACCCCGGGCGCCAGCAGGGCGGGCCACAGGGCGCGCCAGCCCTCGTCCAGCACCTTGGGCGCGGCGGCGACCCGCTTCCCGGCGACCCGCCAGGGCTGTTCGACCAGCGCCACGCTCACCCCGCCGGCCGGCAGCGCGGCGGCCAGCGCCTGGAGGTCGCGGGCCTCGATCCCGCCGCCGGCGCCGTGGCCGACGGCGAGCACGAGCCGGGCCGTGCGGGCGGGGTGCCAGGTGATACGGGCCTCGCCCGCCGGGGTGTCGACGCTTTCCGTACGCGTGGTCATGGGCCGATCATGCCGTCGCCGGGACCGGGCTCAGAAGAGCGTGGCTTCTTCCGGCGCGGCGAGCTCGGTCAGCAGCTCCGGCCCGTTGTTGCGCACGTTGCTCACGGCGGCGGAGACCGGGTAGGCCCGCATCAGCCCGCCGGGCGGCGGCGCCAGCAGCCCCCGCAGCTCGTCGGCGTCCGTGCGGGCCGGGTCCAGCCAGGGGTCCCACTTGTCGGGGGTCAGCATCAGCGGCATCCGGGGGTGGATGTCGGCGAGCGAGCGGGGGCCCTCCTCGGGCGCCACCGCCAGCGGCCCGGTCTCGGCTTCGGTGGTGATGACCGAGCAGGTCGCCCACCAGGCGTTCGGGTGCTCGTCGGGCAGCGTCCGGTCGCGCCAGAACTCGTATATGCCCGCCATGGCGAAGGCGGTTCCGTCGGCGGGGAGCACGAAGTACGGCTGCTTGCGCGCCCGCTTCTTCTTCCCTTCGACCTCCAGCTGCCGCTCGTCGTGGGCGGTGACCCACTCGAAGTAGCCGTCGGCGGGGATGATGCAGCGGCGCTGCGCGAAGGGGCGCCGGAAGGAGGGCTTCTCGGCGACCGTCTCGGCCCTGGCGTTGATCATCCGGGCCGCGCCCTCCGGACCGCTCGCCCAGGAGGGGACGAGCCCCCACCGCAGCACGCGCAGCTGCCGAACCGGACGGCGGCTCTGCGCGTCCTTCACAGGACGGTCGAGGACGACGTGGACCTCTTTCGTCGGCGCCACGTTGAAGTCGGGGGCCAGGGTCTCCTCGGGCTCCCACCGCTCGACGCCGAAGATCCGCGCCAGTTCCTCGGGCGCCCGGCCCGCTGCATACCTTCCGCACATGGCTGACACACTGCCATGGCCCGCTCCCCCTACCGCAAGGAGTCCGCCACTCCATGGACAGCACGACGACGGCCGGTCTGTGGGACCGGCTGAGCGGCATACAGACCCAGCCCGTGTGGTGGCTGGTGGTCGCGACGGGGCTCGCCGCGCTGGCCGCCGTGGCGCCCCGGCCCGTGTGGCGGCTGTCCCGGAACGCGATCACCATCGCGCACGAGGGCGGCCACGGGCTGCTGGCGCTGCTGACCGGGCGCCGGCTCGACGGCATCCGGCTGCACTCCGACACCAGCGGCGTCACCGTCAGCCGGGGCAAGCCCAGCGGGCTCGGCATGGTGCTGACCGCCGCCGCCGGGTACACGGCGCCCTCGCTGCTCGGCCTCGGCGGGGCCGCCCTCCTCTCGGCGCACCGGATCACGCTGCTGCTGTGGGCGGCGACCGCGCTGCTGCTCGCGCTGCTGGTGATGATCCGCAACGCGTACGGGCTGCTGACGGTGGTGCTGACCGGCGGGCTCTTCGTCCTGGTCTCCTGGCTGGCGCCGGCCGAGGTGCAGGCGGTGTTCGCGTACGGGGTGGTGTGGTTCCTGCTGCTGGGCGGGGTCCGGCCGGTGTTCGAGCTCCAGGCCAAACGCCGGCACGGCGGCGCCCCGGACTCCGACGCGGACCAGCTGGGGCGGCTCACCCACGTCCACCCGGTGGTGTGGCTGCTGTTCTTCCACGCCGTCGCGCTGTGCGCGCTGACCGGCGGGACGCGCTGGCTTCTCGGCCTCTGACACGGCTGGGCTCCCCGGCCTCCGGGAAGGCCCGGCTTCCCGGCTGCTTCCCGCCTGCTGAGACGGCGCCGGTGGCGCCCCCGCGGCAGGGCCCCGAACGGGCCCCGGGCACGATCCCGGCACCGGCGGAGCCACTAAAGTGGAGGCCATGACCGAGACCCCCGCGCCCCACGCCCTCTGGCCCGCCCCGCTCGCGGACGGCGCCGTCCACGCCACCGTCACCGTGCCGGGCTCCAAGTCGGTCACCAACCGGGCCCTGGTCCTCGCCGCGCTGGCCTCCGAGCCGGGCTGGGTGCGCCGTCCGCTGCGTTCTCGCGACTCCCAGCTGATGTCGGACGCGCTGCGCGCGATGGGCGTCGGCATCGAGGAGACCGTCTCCTCCAGCTCGGCCGGCGGGGGCGCGGGCGGGGAGGCCTGGCGGGTCATCCCGGCGGCCCTGCACGGCCCGGCCACCGTCGACGTCGGCAACGCGGGCACGGTCATGCGCTTCCTGCCGCCCGTCGCGACCCTGGCCTCCGGCGACATCCGCTTCGACGGCGACCCGCGTTCCTACGAGCGCCCGCTGGGCGAGGTCATCAACGCCCTGCGCGTCCTCGGCGCCCGGATCGACGACGACGGCCGGGGCGCGCTGCCCCTGACCGTGCAGGGCGGCGGGGCCCTGGAGGGCGGCACGGTCGAGATCGACGCCTCCAACTCCTCGCAGTTCGTCTCGGCGCTGCTGCTGTCCGCCCCGCGCTTCAACCAGGGCGTAGAGGTCCGCCACACCGGCGACACCCTGCCCTCCATGCCGCACATCCGGATGACGGTGGAGATGCTGCGCGCGGCGGGCGCGCAGGTCGACACCCCCGAGGCCGGCGGCGAGAAGAACGTGTGGCGGGTCACCCCCGGCGCACTGCTGGGCCGTGACCTGGTCGTCGAGCCGGACCTCTCCAACGCCCAGCCCTTCATGGCGGCCGCGCTGATCACCGGCGGCACGGTCACCATCCCCGACTGGCCTCGGCGCACCACGCAGCCCGGCGACGCGCTGCGCCGGATCTTCACCGAGATGGGCGGCTCCTGCGAGCTGACCGACGCGGGCCTGGTCTTCACGGGCAGCGGCAAGATCCACGGCATCGACGTGGACCTGGGCGAGGTCGGCGAGCTGACGCCGGGCATCGCGGCGGTCGCGGCGCTGGCCGACTCCGAGTCGGTGCTGCGGGGCGTACGCCACCTGCGGCTGCACGAGACGGACCGGCTGGCGGCGCTCACGGCGGAGATCAACGGTCTCGGCGGCGACGTCACCGAGACCGCCGACGGGCTGCGCATCCGCCCGCGCCCGCTGCACGGCGGCGTGTTCCACACGTACGACGACCACCGGATGGCGACCGCCGGCGCGGTGATCGGCCTGGCGGTGGAGGGCGTACTGATCGAGAACGTGGCGACGACCGCGAAGACCCTGCCGGACTTCCCGGCGATGTGGGCCGGCATGCTCGGCCAACCGGCGCAGGGCGCGGGAGCGTAGGGCCCGGCATGCGCAGGTACGGCAAGAACACCGACGAGGACGACATCCGCTCGCGCCCCAACCCCAAGGGCAACCGGCCGCGTACGAACATCCGCCCCAAGCACGAGGACGCGGCCGAGGGCTTCGTCCTGACCGTCGACCGGGGCCGGCTCACCTGTCTGGTCGGCGAGCGCACGGTGCACGCGATGAAGGCCCGCGAACTGGGCCGCAAGGCGGCGGTGGTCGGCGACCGGGTCTGGATCGTCGGGGACCTGACCGGCAAGAAGGACACCCTCGCCCGGATCGTGCGGATCGAGGAGCGCAAGTCCGTACTGCGGCGCACCGCGGACGACGACGACCCGTACGAGCGGGTGGTCGTCGCCAACGCCGACCAGCTGGCCATCGTGACGGCGCTGGCCGACCCGGAGCCGCGGCCCCGGATGATCGACCGCTGCCTGGTGGCCGCGTACGACGCGGGTCTGGAGCCGCTGCTGGTGCTCACCAAGTCGGACCTGACCTCCGCGGACAAGATCCTGGAGATCTACTCGACGCTCGGGGTGAACTACGTCGTCACCAACCGGGAGGAGCTGGCCACCGGGGACGCCGCCGACCGGGTGCGCGAGCGGCTGAACGGCCGGATCACCGCCTTCGTCGGCCACTCCGGCGTCGGCAAGACCACCCTGGTCAACTCGCTGGTCGCCGAAGGCCGCCAGCGTGCGACCGGCCACGTCAACGCGGTCACCGGCCGCGGCCGGCACACCACCACCTCCGCCCTCGCGCTGCCGCTGCCCGGCGGGGACGGCTGGGTCATCGACACCCCCGGCGTGCGCTCGTTCGGGCTGCACCACGTCGACCCTTCCCGGGTGATCCTGGCCTTCCCGGACCTGGTCGGGGGCACCGAGGAGTGCCCGCGCGCGTGCAGTCACGACGAGCCCGACTGCGCGCTCGACCAGTGGGTCGAGGACGGTCACGCGGACCCGGCGCGGCTGTACTCGCTGCGGCGGCTGCTGGAGACGCGGGAGCGCCGCGAGGGCGACTGATCCGCGCAAGCGGCCCATCGGCCTGCGGGCCGTTCGTGTTTGCCGAAGATCGCGTCGGGATAAATGCATAATCGCACCGAGTGACGCGACGTCACGTGACACGGGACCGGGAGGCATACGTCATGGCGTGGCTGCTGGTCGTGGTCGCCGGGTTCCTGGAGACCGGTTTCGCGGTGTGCCTCAAGCTCTCCCACGGGTTCACCCGGCTGTGGCCCACGATCGCCTTCGCGTCGTTCGCGCTCGGCAGCTTCGGCCTGCTGACCCTGGCGCTGAAGAAGCTCGACGTCGGGCCGGCCTACGCCGTGTGGACCGGCATCGGTGCGGCCGGCACCGCCGTCTACGGCATGGTCTTCCTCGGCGACCTGGTCTCCACCCTGAAACTCGTCTCGATCTCGCTGGTCATCCTCGGCGTCATCGGGCTCCAGCTGTCCGGTTCGGCGCACTGACCAGCCCGAGCAGCCCGGCCGCCGGGTCCTCCCCGGGGCCGGTCGGGGCGATCACGTAGGACAGCGCCAGGCGCACGACCAGCTCGCACCGCTGCGCCGGCTCCGCCGGGAGCGCGGCGGCCGCCCGGTCGCGGACGGCGCGCACCAGCTCCCCGGGCCCGAGCGCCGGGACGCCGAGCCGGGCCCCGTGGCCGGGCGGCGCGGGCAGGTTCCCGTTCCACGACCCGGTCAGCAGGGCCCGTACGAGGGGACGGGCGCGGGCCGCCCGTACGGTCCACTCGGCGACCCCCGCCAGCCGCTCGGCCGGGTCCGCCGACGCCACCAGGGCCCGGTCCACGCCCCGGAGGTACCAGTCGGCCTCCCGGCGCACCAGGGCGCGCCCGAGGCCCGCCTTCCCGCCGAACTCGTTGTACAGGGTCTGCCGGGACACCCCGGCGGACGCCGCCACCTCGACCATGCGCACGGCGGGCCAGGCGCGCGCCGCCAGCGCCGCTCCCGCCGCTTCCAGCAAGGACTCCCGCGCCGCCGCCATCGTCGCCTCCCCGGCTCCCCTTTCCCCGTTGGCCTCCCCGCCAGAGTTGACGGGCCGCCAGATCCTGTCAAGGGTGCGCGTCGGCCGTACCGTGGACGGCGTTCGCCGGTCGGCCGTGGTCTCGATACTGTTCGGGCATGCCCGAGTATGACGATGACCTCCGCCTCGCCCTCGAACTCGCCGACGCGGCCGACGCCGCCACCACGCAGCGGTTCCGCGCCCTGGACCTCCAGGTGGAGACCAAGCCGGACATGACCCCGGTGAGCGAGGCCGACAAGGCCGCCGAGGAGATCATCCGGGCCGGGATCCTGGCCGCGCGGCCCGGTGACGCCATCCTGGGCGAGGAGTACGGCCTCAAGGGCGCGGGCCCGCGCCGCTGGGTCGTGGACCCGATCGACGGCACGAAGAACTACGTCCGCGGCGTCCCCGTGTGGGCGACCCTGATCTCGCTGATGGCGGAGGGCGCGGACGGGGTGTTCCGCCCGGTGGTCGGGGTGGTCTCCGCACCGGCGCTGGGCCGCCGCTGGTGGGCGGCGAAGGGCAGCGGAGCCTGGGCGGGCGGCGCGCTCGGCGAAACCGCGGCGATCGGCGTCTCGAAGGTCGCGACCCTGGGCGACGCGTCCTTCGCCTACTCCTCGCTGACGGGCTGGGAGGAGCAGGGCCGGCTGCCCGGCTTCCTGGACCTGACCCGCGCCTGCTGGCGCACCCGGGGCTACGGCGACTTCTGGCCGTACATGATGGTCGCCGAGGGTTCGCTGGACCTGTGCGCCGAGCCGGAGCTGAACCTGTGGGACATGGCCGCCATCGCGGTCGTCGTCGAGGAGGCGGGCGGCCGCTTCACCAGCCTGGACGGGGCCGACGGGGTGCACGGCGGCAACGCGGCCGCCTCGAACGGCCTGCTGCACGAGGAGATGCTGGCGCGCCTGCGCCCGCGCCCCTGAGGCGCCCTGACGCGCCGTCGGTGCGCTCGGCCGGGCGGGTGTTGCCGAGCGCGCCCTCTTGATGACCCTGCGTATGCGTGGGAATCTGAGACTCCTCCGCTTGTGCGCTTGTGAAGCCCTTCTCTTGAGACGGGCCCGTCACCCGGCGCACCCACCCAGGCGGGGTCTCACCCAGGAGGTGGCTCTCTTCATGCTCGTCCGCGACGCCATGAGCACCGTGATCCTCACCCTCGGACCCGCGCACACCCTCCGGCAGGCGGCCTGCCTGATGTCCGGCCGACGCGTCGGCGCGGCCGTCGTCCTCGATCCCGACCACAGCGGCATCGGCATTCTGACCGAGCGCGACATCCTCAACTCGCTCGGCGCCGGCCACGACCCCGACCGGGAGTCGGTCGGCGCGCACACCACCAACAACGTCGTCTTCTGCACCCCGGACGCCACGGTGCAGGAGGCCGCCGAGGCCATGGCCCACGGCGGCTTCCGCCACCTGATCGTGCTGGAGGACGGCGGCCCGGTGGGCATCGTCTCGGTGCGCGACGTCATCCGCTGCTGGGTGCCGGCCCGGCGCAGCGCCGTACCGGCGTAGCGTCCGCGCCGCGGGAACGCCGACGGGCCGGCCCTCCGAGGAGTGCCGGCCCGTCGTCCCGCTACGGCAAGCGGGTCCGGTTCAGCCGCGGAGGGCCTGGACCGCGGCGTCCAGCCGCTTGCCGAAGTCACCGTCCGCCTGGCGGAAGTTGTTGACCGCGCGGTCGACGATGTCGTCGCGGGAGACCTTGGCGATGAAGCCGGCGAGGTTCTCCACCAGGCGGCTCTTCTCGTCCTCCGACATCAGCCGGTAGAGGTTGCCCGCCTGGACGAAGTCGTTGTCCTCGCGGTGGACCGGAGTGGCGTGGTTGCCCGTGCCACCGGTCAGCGGGACGGGCTGCCACAGCGGACGGTCCGTCTGGAACGGGCCGCCGAAGCTGTTCGGCTCGTAGTTCTTCGCACCCTTGTGGCGGCCGTCGTACAGGGCGCCGTCACGGGAGTTGGTGCGCGCCTCGGTGGCGTGCGGGCGGTTCACCGGCAGGTGGTCGGCGTTGATGCCGACGCGGTAGCGGTGGGCGTCGCCGTAGGCGAAGAGCCGGCCCTGGAGCATCTTGTCCGGGGAGGGACCGATGCCGGGGACGAAGTGCGCCGGGCTGAAGATGCTCTGCTCGACCTCGGCGAAGATGTTCTCCGGGTTGCGGTTGAGCTCCAGCTTGCCGATCTCGATCGGCGGGTAGTCCTCGTGCGGCCACACCTTGGTGAGGTCGAACGGGTTGAACCGGTACTCGGCCGCCTCGGCCGCCGGCATGATCTGGACCTGCACGGTCCAGCTCGGGAAGTCGCCGCGCTCGATCGACTCGCGCAGGTCGCGCTGGTGGGAGTCGGGGTCCTCGCCGGCGAGCCGGTTGGCCTCGGCCTGGGTGAGGTTCTTGATCCCCTGGTCGGTCTTGAAGTGGTACTTGACCCAGAAGACCTCGCCGGCCTCGTTGTTCCACTGGAACGTGTGCGAGCCGTAGCCGTTCATGTGCCGGTAGGACGCCGGGATGCCGCGGTCACCGAAGAGCCAGGTCACCTGGTGCGTCGACTCGGGGCTCAGGCCCCAGAAGTCCCACACGTTGTCGGCTTCCTGCGAGCCGGTGTACGGATCGCGCTTCTGCGTGTGGATGAAGTCCGGGAACTTGATCGCGTCGCGGATGAAGAAGACCGGGGTGTTGTTGCCGACGAGGTCGTAGTTGCCCTCTTCGGTGTAGAACTTCAGCGCCCAGCCGCGCGGGTCGCGGCGGGCGTCGGCGCCGCCGAGGCTGTCCGCGACGGTGGAGAAGCGCAGGAAGGTCTCGGTCTGCTTGCCGACCTCGGACAGGAACTTCGCACGGGTCCACTGCGAGACGTCGCGCGTGACCGTGAAGGTGCCGTACGCGCCGGCGCCGCGGGCGTGGACGACGCGCTCCGGGATGCGCTCGCGGTTGAAGTGGGCGAGCTTCTCCAGCAGGAGCTGGTCCTGGACGAGTACGGGGCCACCGACGCCAGCGGTCTCGCTGTTCTGGTTGTCGGCGACCGGTGCTCCGGCCTCCGTGGTGAGCGGTCCCTGCGTCACGTGCGCCTCCTGCGTCATACCTGCGTGTCCTGTCCTCGGCAGCTGCCGGTACCCGATCCTACAATGGACATTGTCTAAGTCAAGCAGTCATCCAATTCCGCACTGGTTCGGGAGTTACACCGGATCAGCGACACTGTTAGGCTGGGGCTTATGAGTGACCTGCTGGAACGACTTCGCGGACGCGGATGGCGCATGACCGCACAGCGGCGCGTCGTGGCCGAGGTGCTCGACGGTGACCACGTTCACCTGACGGCCGACGAGGTGCACGCCCGCGCGGTGGCCAAGCTGCCGGAGATCTCCCGGGCGACGGTGTACAACACCCTGGGGGAGCTGGTCAGCCTCGGCGAGGTGCTGGAAGTGTCCACGGACCGGCGCGCCAAGCGGTACGACCCCAATGCCCACCGCGCGCACCAGCACCTGGTGTGCGCCCAGTGCGGCGCGATCCGCGACGTCCACCCGGCGGGCGACCCGCTGGCCGACCTGCCGGACGCCGAACGCTTCGGGTTCGTGGTCTCGACGGTCGAGGTGACGTACCGCGGGGTGTGCCCGAACTGCGCGGGCGCGTAGCGATCAGACGCGAGGCGGCCCCCGGAGCCTGCACCGGCTCCGGGGGCCGCCTTTTGCGGTGACGTTCCCGAGGGCAAACGCCGAAGGCCCGGATCCTGAGGATCCGGGCCTTCGGGCTTTGAGTAGCGGGGACAGGATTTGAACCTGCGACCTCTGGGTTATGAGCCCAGCGAGCTACCGAGCTGCTCCACCCCGCGTCGGTAAACCTGACTTTACGCGACGCCACCCGGCAGATGCAAATCGCTTAACGGTTGCCCCCTCCCAGCCCGGACCAGCCCAGCCCGGCCGGCCCACACCAGCCCCGTGGGGGCACCTCCCAGCGGTAGCTGGGGGCGTTTGAGGCGCGGGGCCCGGGGCGCAGCCCCGGGAAGCCCGGCGCAGCCGGGGCCGCTCCGCGCGACGGCGCCGCAGACGGCTCCCCGCGCCCCCGGCCAGGGGCTACGCCGAGAGCTCCTCCGCCAACGCGTCCCGCAGCCGCGCCGCCCGCTCCGAGACCTCCGCCGGCCCCAGCTCCATGGCCCGCACGCACCACTTCTGCCCCTCGTTCAGGTCCCCCTGCCGCGCCGCGAGCAGCCCCAGCCGCAGCGCCGCCCGGCCGTGGCCGGCCACCGCCGCCCGGGTCCACCACAGCGCCGCCTCCGGCTCGTTCCCCTCCCGGGCCAGCAGCAGCCCCAGGTTGAACGCCCCGTTGCGCGAGCCGGCCTGCGCCGCCTCCCGGTACCACCGCGCGGCCGCCGCGAGGTCGCCCCGCGCCGCCGCCAGCATCCCGACCCGGACCTGGGCCCGCCGGTGGCCCTGCTCGGCGGCGCGCTCGTACCACTCCTCGCTCTCGGTCCGCGGGGTCCCGCCGACCGGCTCGCCCAGCGCCACCGGCTCCGGCGGCGGCGCCAGCGACTCCAGCAGCGCGGCCAGCCTGAACGCCGCCTCCGCGCTGCCGCCGCCCGCCGCGCAGCGCAGGTGCCGCTCCGCCGCCCGCTCCTCGCCGTCCCGCACCAAGGCGATGCCGACCTGGAGCGCCGCGTCGGTGTGCCCGGCCGAGGCGGCCCGCTCGTACCACTTCAGCGCCGTCCGGTCCTCGTCCCGGCTGGCGAACAGGATCCCGAGGTTGAAGGCGGCGTCCACGCTGCCCGCCTCGGCCGCCTTCGAGAACCACGGCTCGGCGCCCTCCGCGTCCCCGCCCTGGAGCAGCAGGATCGCCAGGGCGTTGGCCGCCTCGCGGTGGCCCGCGTAGGCCGCCCGGCGGTACCACTGCTCGGCCTGCGCCGTCCGCTCCTGCGCGGCGCACAACAGGGCCAGGTTGTACGCCCCGTTGTGGTCGCCCGCGTCCATCGCGACCCGGTACCACTTCTCGGCCGTCTGGGTCTCGCCCCGCGCCGCGTGCAGCGCGCCCAGGGCGTTGGCCGCGTTGCCGTCGCCGCCCTCGGCGGCCCGGCGCCACCACGCGGCCGCGCTCTCCTCGTCCCCGGCGTCGCGCAGCAGGAAGCCGAGGGCGCACGCGGCCCGCGCCTCGCCCTGTTTGGCCGAGGTCAGGTACCAGCGCCCCGCCTCCTTGAGTTCACCGCGGGCCTCCAGCAGCGCGCCCAGGTGCAGTGCGGCCCGGCGGTGCCCGCGCGCAGCGGCCTGCCGGTACCACTGCTCGGCCTCGACCGGGTCGCCCTTGCGCAGGTGCCGGGCCAGCCGGTACGCGGCTTCCCGGTGCCCCTGCTCCGCGGCGGCGCGGAACCACCGCTCGACGCCCTTGTCCCCCCGGTGTTCCAGCAGGTCGGCCAGCCCGTAGGCGCCCAGGGCGTGGCCGGATTCCGCCGCCTGCCTCATCCAGTACTCGGCCGCCGGCTCGTCGCCCCGCTCGCGGTAGTGGCGGCCCAGGGCGTGCGCGGCCGGCGCGGAACCGGCGACGGCGGCGACCCGCCACCAGCCGGCCGCCTCGTCGGGGTAGCCCCGCTGGTGCAGCAGCACGCCGAGGTTGTTGGCGGCGGCGCGGTCCCCCTCTGCGGTGGCCCCCCGCAGGTACGGCTCGGCGCCGGCCAGGTCGCCGCGGCGCAGCAGCAGCGCCCCGAGCACGCTCATGGCGCCCGGGTCCCCCTTGTCGGCGGCCACGCGGTGCCGCGCCTCGAGCTCCGCGTCACTGGCCACGTCGGCTTCGGCGAACTCCTCGTCCGCGAAATCCGCATCGGTCAATGCGGTCTGCGCGTTAACGGTCTGAGCCCCCTTCTCGGCTTCCCTGCCCGACTCGACCCCCGACCTCACAAACCGCCCTGTCTCCAGCAGAGTTGACCTGTCCCCCATAAATCCCATCGTCGCATCACCTGCTACCCGCGTACACCTGGTATGTCGCAGCCAGTGAGGTCACTACAGCGTTTTGTCGACATGCCCACAGAGAGACAAGTCAAACACGCTCCCACCCCAACTCACCCGCCCCAGTGACCCCGTGACCTGCCGTGTCCGGGACGGTCACCCCGGACATGACGAAGGCCCGGATCCCATGGATCCGGGCCTTCGTTTCAGTAGCGGGGACAGGATTTGAACCTGCGACCTCTGGGTTATGAGCCCAGCGAGCTACCGAGCTGCTCCACCCCGCGTCGGTGAAACCACAGTATCACGACGCGGGGCCGGGCCATTACCGAGCGATCATCAACCGGCCGGCTTGGGGGCCGTCAGCCTCGCCTCGGCGTCGACCGCCCGCTGGAGCGCCGCCTTGATGTCGTCCTGCGCCTTGCCGTACGCCGCCCAGTCGCCCGACTGGCGCGCCTTCTCGGCCGCATCGACGGCCTTCTGCGCATCGGACAGGGCCGCCTTGACCGTCGGGTCCTGGGTGCCCGGCGTGGTGGTGCCCTCGCCCGGCGGGGTCACGGGGGTGGTCGGCGTCGTCGGTGCGCTCGGCGCCTCCGCCCCGAACACCACGTTCAGCGCCTTCTCCAAGGTGTCCTCGAAGGCGGTCTGGCCGCCGTACGTCACCAGCACCTTGCGCAGCGTCGGGTACTTGAGGCCGCCGCCCTTGACGTACACCGGCTCGACGTTCAGCACGCCGTCGTCGAGCGGAACCGTCAGCAGGTTCCCGTACTCCACCTGGGAATCGCCACGGCTCAGGATGTTGATCTCCTGGGCGATCTCCGGCTTGGAGTTGAACTTGCTCTGGACCTGCTTGGGCCCGTCGACCGGGGTACTGGTCGGCAGTTTCAGGATGCGGATCTTGCCGTAGTCCGGGGTGCCCGGATCGGCGTTGACCGCCATGAAGGCGCTCAGGTTGTCCCGGCCGTTCGGAGTGAAGGTCGTCGTCAGCGAGAACGCCTGCTCCTTCTGGCCCGGCATCTTCATCGACAGGTAGTACGGCGGCACCGCGCTGCCCGTCTTGGTGGTCGGGTCGTCCGGGACGGCCCAGACCTCCGAACCGCTGAGGAACGTCTGGGCGTCGGTGACGTGGTACCGGGTCAGCAGTTCCCGCTGCACCTTGTAGAGGTCCTGCGGGTAGCGCATGTGGTCGATGAGCGACTTGGGGATCTCGCTCTTGGCCTTGACGGTCCCGGGGAACGCCTTCATCCAGGTCTTGAGGACCGGGTCCTGGGTGTCCCACTGGTACAGCTTGATCGTTCCGTCGTAGGCGTCGACGGTGGCCTTGACCGAGTTCCGGATGTAGTTGACCCGGTTCTCCTGCGCCACGACCGCGCGCTGGCTGTTGGTGAGCGAGTCCGCCGTGGAGTCGCCGAGCGTGGTGCGCGAGGCGTACGGGTAGCCGTTCGTCGTCGTGTAGGCGTCCACGATCCACTGGATGCGGCCGTCCACCACGGCCGGGTAGGCCGCACCGTCGATGGTCAGCCACGGGGCGACGGCCTCGACGCGCTCCTTCGGAGTGCGGTTGTAGAGGATCCGCGAACCGTCGCCGATGGCGCCGGAGTAGAGGATCTGCGGCTCGCTGAACGCGAGGGCGTAGGCGGCGCGGTTGAACGGGCTGTCGAGGCTGACACCGCTCTTTCCGGTGTAGCTCGTCTCCTTCTCGCCCTTGTCGTCGGAGTAGTCGAGCTCCTTCTGCGGACCGCCGACGATCGAGTACTGCTTCGTCTGCTCGCCGTAGTAGATCTGCTGCTTGAAGGCGTCCCCGGTGCCGAACTCGCCCTTGGAGGGGAGGTCGGACTGGATGAAGACCGGGTCGCCGTTCTTCGTGACCTCGGTGCCCTTGGCGGCGACCACGCCGTAGCCGTGCGTGTAGCGGAAGTGGTCGTTGATCCAGTTGTTCTTGGGGATGCCCGCGAGGTTCAGCTCGCGCAGGCCGATGACGGTGTCCTGGCCCTTGTACCGGTCGACGGCGAGCGTCGCCGGGAAGCCGTAGTAGCCCTTGACCTGCTGGAGCTGCTGGAAGGCCGGGGAGACGATGTTCGGGTCGAGCAGGCGGATGCTGGCCGTGGTGTCGGCG
This sequence comes from Streptomyces sp. NPDC026522, assembly GCF_055567555.1. Taxonomy (NCBI): domain Bacteria; kingdom Bacillati; phylum Actinomycetota; class Actinomycetes; order Kitasatosporales; family Streptomycetaceae; genus Streptomyces; species Streptomyces sp. NPDC026522. The sequence continues at coordinate 544,973 of NZ_JBVHQF010000002.1, read as the reverse complement.
TTGGCCCGGAGCTTGGCCTGGTCCGTGTTGGAGCCGACCCCCGGATAGTCCTTCACCTCGGCGTTGGCGATGCCGTAGGCGTTCCGCGTCGCATCGATGTTCTTCTCGACGTACGGCGACTCCTTGGCCTGCTCGTTCGGCTGGACCTGGAACTTCTGCACGATCGCCGGGTACAGCCCGCCGATGAGGATCGCCGACAGGACCATCAGGCCGAAGCCGATGACCGGGAGCTGCCAGGTCCGGCGCCACAGCGTGGCGAAGAACAGCACCGCGCAGATCGCGGCGATGGCGACCAGGATGGTCTTCGCCGGGAGGTAGGCGTTGGCGTCGACGTACCGCAGGCCGGTCCAGTTGTCGGCGGCCTTGAAGTCACTGGACTTCACCGCGAGGCCGTACCGGTCGAGCCAGTAGGCGATCGCCTTGAAGGTCACGAACAGGCCGAGCAGCACCGACAGGTGACCGGTGGCGGCGGCGGTGGCCCGGGCGCCGGGGCTGGTCACGCGCAGCCCGCCGTACAGGTAGTGGACGACGACGGCGGCGATCACCGACAGCACGACCGCCGCGAACCCGAAGCCGAGCAGGAAGCGGTACCAGGGAAGATCGAAGGTGTAGAAGGAGACGTCCAGCCCGAACTGGGGGTCCTTCTTACCGAAGGGCACCCCGTTCACGTACATCAGCCAGGTCTTCCACTGGCCGGCCGCCGACGCCCCGGCGATCAGGCCGACGATCGCGGCGATGCTCAGCAGCAGCCACTTCTTGTACGGCGCGACGCTCATCCGGTAGCGGTCGAGGCTCTGCTGCTCCGTCGACATCGCACTGAGCGGCGGCCGCAGCCGGTGGGCCAGCCAGATGTTGAACCCGACGGCCCCCGCCATCAGCAGTCCGAAGACCGCGAAGAGGCCGATCTTGGTCCACAGGGTGGTGGTGAACACACTGGAGAAAGCGACCGAGCGGAACCAGAGCCAGTCCGTCCAGAAGCCGGCGAACATGATGAACGCCATGGCCAGCACGGCCAGCACGCCCAGAGTCAGCAGAAGAGTGCGCGCGCGCCGGGAGGGGCGGCCGACTCTCATCCGTGGCCCGGAGGGGCCTGCGCCGCGGTCCGGCATCTGGAAAGCCAAGGTGCGCACCTCTGAAAGTCGCTGGAGCTGGTCGTCAACGGGCCCCCGATCGTAGAGCCCACTCATGCAACTTACTGAGGGTTTGCTCAGTTCCCGATATCCGGTGGAAAGGAGGCAGGATGTTGTCCATGTCCAACCTTTCGCCTTCCGGCACTCCCATGGCGGCCAGTCCGCTGACCCGTGCCTGCCTCGAGATCGACGAGTACGCGGCCGGCCTCGGCTGGGACCAGCCGGCCCGGCTGTTCGCCCTCGTCGACACCGCCCGCCTGCGCAGGCAGGAGCCCCGGCTGGCCGGCCAGCTCGGTCTCGACCAGGACGACACCGGCAAGTCCTCCCTGACCCCGATCGAGCAGGAGGAGGTGCCGGCCAACACCGCGCTGGACAAGTTCCTGGGCACGATCGCGTGGCCCGACGCGGTCGTGGGCTGCGCGCTGACCGTGGAGCGGCTGATGCTGCCGCCGTCCGCGGAGGCGTCCGTACCGGAGGGGCTGAACGACAAGCAGCTGGCGAAGTGGGTCGCCGCACACCCCGAGCGGCAGGAGGTCCGCCTGACCGTGGCCGTGCTGCGCGACGGGTCGCGCGAGTCCGCGGTCCGGCTGCGGGAGAAGGACTCCTCCAGCGAGGTCCTCACCGGCGGCGGGCTGGTGCCCGGGCTGGCGGAGGCGCTGGCCGCGACCTTCGCGTAGCCCTCGGGCGGGGGGCCGGTCAGGACGTGCTGCAGCGCGGCAGTCCGGCCGTGTCCCCCTTGCCGATCTCCTCCAGGGCCTGCTTCGCGTCCGTGATGGTGGAGACCTTGACCAGGGTCAGCCCGTCGGGGACGTGCGCGGCGGCGGAGGCGCAGTTCTCGGCGGGCGTGAGGAAGAACCGGGCGCCCGCGTTGCGCGCGCCGATGGTCTTCAGCTGGATGCCGCCGATCGGACCGACCTTGCCGGCGTCGTCGATGGTGCCGGTGCCCGCGATGAACTTCCCGCCGGTCAGGTCCTCGGGGGTGAGCTTGTCGACGATGCCGAGCGCGAACATCAGGCCGGCGCTCGGGCCGCCGACGTCGGCCAGCTTGATGTCGATCGGGAACGGGAAGGTGTGGTCGACGCCGGCCCGGATGCCGACGACGGCGTGACCGTCGCCCTCCGCCTTCCCGGCGACGATCGTGACCTTGGCCGTGGTGGTCGGCTCGCGGCCGGCCTTCTCGGCCTCGGCCGCCTCGGCGGCGGGCACGATGACGAAGTCGACCGGCTCCCCGGCCTTGTGCTTGGTGACGAGCTTGGCCACGTCGCCCGGTTCGGCCACCGCGGTCCCGTCGACGGACTTGATCACGTCGCCGGCGTGCAGCTTGCCCTCGGAGGGGCTGCCCTTGACGACGGTGGAGACGATGACACGGACGGGAACCTCGATGCCCAGCGTCTTGAGGGCCGCCACCTTCGCGCTCTCCTGCGACTGGCTGAACTCCTCGGCGTTCTCCTGCGTGGACTCCTTGTCCGTCTTGCCGCCCGGGTAGAGGTTCTCGTGCGGCACCACGACGTTGTCCCCGGCCAGCCAGCCGTACACCGCTTCCAGCAGGTTCATGTCGTAGTCCGCGCCGGTGACGCGGACCGTCGTCATGTTGAGGTGCCCGGTGGTGGGGTAGGTCTTGTGCCCCGAGATGTTCAGGACGGGCTCGCCGTGCGATTCACCGAGCGTGTTCACGGTGGGGCCGGGGCTCATCTCGGAGTACGGGACCTTGAGGAACACCCCTGCGCAGAGCAGTGCGAACAGCATGAGGGTGGAAGCGAGCATCGTCGCAGTGCGGCGTGGCATGGATCGACAGTACGGGACGCCTCTGCCGGGCGGCCCGTGGGGCCCGTCCGTACGGGCTTCGGCCGCGGAACTCTCAGCGGATTCTCAGTCGGCCGGGTTCCCGGGCCGGGGAGGATGCTCGGGGCGGACCCGCGGGACGCGTCAGACGGCGTCGGAACCGGAGTGCGCCTTTTCCTTCGTTTTGGTGCGGGACGGACCGGCCTGGTCGGCCTGGTCCATGGCCTCGCGGAAGCGTGCGTAGCCGGCCAGCTCGGATATGTCGCCGGACGTGCGGTCGCGCGCCGCCCAGCTGCCCCATATCGCCGCTCCGATGGCGGCGAACAGCGGAATCAGCAACCACGCCAGTGACGCCATGGACGTGCCTCCCTGCCCCGAAAGTACGTGTCGTCGGTGGCTTCAACGCTCGTGCCCGGAAAGGGGTTACGCAAATCGAGGGCGTGTTGCGCGGCCGAACGGGTGCGAGGTTACCCCCTTCCGGGTGCCTTCGCGCAGCCGGGGGTTCAGCAGGCCCCGACCCACTCGTCGGTGCCGTCCGCGAACGTCTGGTGCTTCCATATCGGGACCTCGTGCTTGAGGTCGTCGATCAGCATCCGGCAGGCCTCGAAGGCCTCGCCGCGGTGCGGGCAGGAGACCGCCACGACCACCGCCAGGTCGCCCACCGCCAGGTCGCCGATGCGGTGTACGGCGGCCAGGGCGCGGACCGGGTACTTCGCCACGACGCGCTCGGCGACCCGGCGCATCTCGGCCTCGGCCGTGGGGTGGCAGGAGTAGCCGAGGGAGGCGACGTCGGCCCCGCCGTCGTGGTTGCGCACCGTGCCGACGAAGAGCGTCGTGCCGCCCGTCGCGTCGTCGCCGACCGCCTGGAAGACCTCGTCGATCGAGAGCGGGGTCTCGCGGATTTCGAGCAGCCGGACCGGGTCCTGGGCGGCCTGCTCGCCGGGGTGGTCGAAGTGCGCAGCCATGCCCCCATCGTGCCCTAGCGGGGGGCCCGGCGAAATAGCTGATTCCCCGGCCCTGCGCGGTCCTCTTGGGAGCCTCCTACAGAAAACCACTGGTGGCCCCGGGCCTGGGCCCGCGCCTGGCCCCGCCCGGGCGGCGTGCCCGGGCGGCGTGCCCGGGCCTGCTCCGCCGGTGCGGCGGGCCGGCCCGTTCAGATCCCGCGGCGCTTGCGGGCCCGGCGCACCGCGGCGGCGGCGCCCAGCAGCGCGACCGTCGCGCCCGCCGCACCGGCGGCCGTGGCGGCGTCCTTGCGGCCCAGGCGGCGGCCGGCGACGGTGTGCCGGCCCGCGACCTCCTGGAGCAGTTCCGCGAGCACCTCCTCGTTGGTCCAGCGCGGCCGCCAGCCCGCGGCGTGCAGCGCGCTCACGCTGACCACCCACGGGTGCATCGTGTACGCGAGGTCGCCCGCCGGGGACGGGGTCAGGCCGATCCGGTGCAGCCGGGCCGCGGCCCCCAGGGCGACGGCGGAGGGGAGCTCCATGCGGCGGATGCCGCTCAGCTCCTCGACCTCCTCCTGTTCCAGCCAGCCCTCGCAGCCGACGGCCAGCTCCCCCTCGACCTTCTCCAGGGCGGCGTACTCCAGGGCGCTGACCAGGTCCTCGACGTGACAGAACTGCCAGGTGGGCCGGGATCCGGCGACGACCAGGAGGCGAGGCGACTCGAAGTAGCGGGTCAGCGCGGTGTCGGTACCGCCGACCACCACCGCCGGGCGCACCACGGTGACGTTGAGCCCGGGGTGCGCCCGGGGGGCGCGGCGGCCGAGGCGCTCGATCTCCAGCAGGTCGCCGACGCCGGTGGCCTCGGCGGTGGCCCGCAGCTCGGAGTCCTCCGCCAGCGGGATGTCGTTGTCGGGCAGCGCCCCGTAGACCATGGCGGAGGTGCAGAGCACGACCCGGTGCACCCCGGCCGCCGCCGCGGCGGTCAGCACGGTCTGGGTTCCGCGCACGTTGTACGCCGTGCGGGCCGCCGGGTCCGTCTCCAGGTCCAGGTCCAGCGCGAGGTGGACGACCACGTCGGCGCCCCGCAGCTTCTCGGCGATCGCGGGGTCCCGTACGTCCAGGACGTGCCAGGTCGCGGCAGCGCAGTCGCCGCGCCGCTCGTCGATGGCCACGACCTGCTTGACCTCGTCGGATGCGGCGAGGCGGCCCACCAGCGCCGCGCCGACCCCCGACGCGGCGCCGGTCACCGCGATCACGGGACCTCGGACCACCGGGTTTCGCGGCGGGCGAACGCCACTTTCGCCGGGCGCAGTGTGGTCTGCGGCGTGCGGCGCGGGGTCGGGCTCGTGCGGGCCGTCTTTGTCCAAAGCGTGCGGATCTGGGGAACTCACCGGGCGTCTCCAGCGGTTGTCTTCAGTAGGGACGCGCCGTGACGCGTACCCACCAGGTGATGTCCATCCTGCCGCAGCCCAGGACCCGGCGGAGCACCGAGCCCGGAAGCGGGCCGGGTGTCTACGCTGGGTGGTGTTGTCGGACCATTGCCCGTCGGCACCCGCCGGCGGCCCTACGAGCCGAGGAAACCCGTGAGCGACACCCCATTCGGATTCGGCCTTCCGCCGGAGGAGCCGGAGAACGGCGACGAAGGCAAGAAGAAGGGCAACCAGGGCGGCCAGGGCGGCCCGAATCCGTTCGGGTTCCCCGGCGCGGGCCTGCCGGGCGGAGCCGGTACCCCGCGCGGCGGCGCGGACAACCCGTTCGCCGCGATGTTCGGCGCGATGAACCCGAACGACCTCGGTGCGGCCTTCCAGCAGCTCGGCCAGATGCTGAGCTACGAGGGCGGTCCCGTGAACTGGGACATGGCCAAGGACATCGCCCGCCAGACCGTCGCCCAGGGCACGGCGGACGGCGTGAAGGACGCCAGCGTCGGCCTCGCCGAGAAGTCGGCGGTCGAAGAGGCCCTGCGCCTCGCCGACCACTGGCTGGACGGGGTCACCTCGCTGCCCTCCGGCGCCACGACGGCCGTGGCGTGGAGCCGCGCCGAGTGGGTCGAGGCCACCCTGCCCGTGTGGAAGGAGCTCGTCGACCCGGTCGCCGAGCGCGTCGGCGCCGCCATGGGCAGCGTGCTGCCCGAGGAGATGCAGGCGATGGCCGGCCCGCTGCTCGGCATGATGCGCTCCATGGGCGGGGCCATGTTCGGCCAGCAGATCGGCCAGGCCGTGGGCGTGCTCGCGGGCGAGGTCGTCGGCTCGACCGACATCGGGCTGCCGCTGGGCCCGGCCGGCAAGGCCGCGCTGCTCCCGCTGAACGTCCAGGGCCTCGGCAAGGACCTGGGCGTCCCGTCCGAGGAGGTGCGGCTGTACCTGGCGCTGCGCGAGGCGGCGCACGCCCGGCTCTTCGCGCACGTGCCGTGGCTGCGCTCGCACCTGTTCGGCGCGGTCGAGGGGTACGCGCGCGGCATCAAGGTCGACACCTCCAAGCTGGAGGACGTGGTCGGCCAGATCGACCCGTCGAACCCGGAGCAGCTCCAGGAAGCCCTCCAGGGCGGCATGTTCCAGCCGCAGGACACCCCTGAGCAGAAGGCCGCGCTGGCCCGGCTGGAGACGGCGCTCGCGCTGGTCGAGGGCTGGGTCGACGCGGTGGTGCACGAGGCGGCCAAGCCCCGGCTGACCTCGGCGGACGCGATGCGCGAGACGATGCGTCGGCGCCGCGCCTCGGGCGGCCCGGCGGAGCAGACCTTCGCGACGCTGATCGGGCTGGAACTGCGCCCGCGCCGGCTGCGCGACGCCTCGCGGCTGTGGGCCTCGCTCTCCGACGCCCGGGGGATGGACGGGCGCGACGGCCTCTGGGAGCACCCGGACATGCTGCCGACGGCCTCCGACCTGGACGACCCGGACGGGTTCGTGCACCGCGAGCAGCTGGACTTCTCCGAGATCGACAAGATGCTCGGTGAGGCCGCGCAGAAGCGCGATCAGGGCCGGAGCGGTCAGGGCGGCGCAGAAGGCACCGACGGCGAGGGCGAAGAGCAGCAGTGAGCCTGTACGACGACGCGGTCCTCGTCCTCAAGGAGTACGAGGACCAGCCCGAGCTGCGCGACCTGTACCTGGAGCACCTCGCGGCCCATCCGGACGGGGTCTACAAGCCCTGCCGGGCCGGTCACCTCACCGGCAGCGCGCTGGTGGTCGACCCGGCGCGCGGGCGGGTGCTGCTGACCCTGCACAAGAAGCTCGGCATGTGGCTCCAGATGGGCGGCCACTGCGAGCCCGGCGACGCGACCCTCGCGGAGGCGGCGCTGCGCGAGGCCCGCGAGGAGTCGGGGATCCCGGCGGGGCTGACGTTGCTGCCGGGCGGCCCCGTACGACTGGACCGGCATCCGATCCCGGCGCCGTGCAACTGGCACCTGGACGTGCAGTACGCGGCGCTGGCCCCCGCCGACGCGGTGGCACAGCTCAGCGAGGAGTCGCTCGACCTGCGCTGGTTCCCGTACGACGAGGTGGCGGCGGTCGCCGACGCGTCGGTGGTGCGGCTGGTGGAGGCCACCCGGGCCCGCCTCTGACGGCAGTGACGTACGGGCGGGGCGGTCCAGCCGGGCCGCCCCGCCCGTACGTCACCCGTACGCCGGCCGTTCAGTTCCAGGCGTTGTTCTGGTTCTGGGCGTGGGCGCCGTGCTGGCCCATGCCGTACTGCGCCGCCAGGCCCTGGCCGAGCTGGGCGTTCTGCGGCGGCAGCAGTTCGCTGGGCTGCACCAGGGCGAAGCCGGTGCCGAGGAAGCTGAGCTCCCAGCCCTCGCCGGTGTTGCCGCGCCGCCGCCAGACGCCGGTGGAGTGCGTCTGGGCCTGCATCTGCACGCGCAGCGAGGTGGACCAGGCCACGATGGCGTCCGCGTCGGCGTTGACGTACTTGTCCGGCGTGACCTGCATCATCAGCGGCTGCCCCGAGGTCATCAGGGCGACCTTGCCGCGGCCGGTGATGTTGAGCTGGTACTTGCCCGAGCCGGAGATCCCGTACTGGCTGTCCACCGCGACGGCCTCGGTGTGCAGGGTGGAGTCCAGGGCCAGCACGTAGCTGCTGTCGACGGTGAGCCCGTCCTGGTCCACGTCCACGACGTGGACGTACTGCGCGAGGTTGGCCAGGTAGACCGTGCCCTGCCCGGAGCAGCGCATCAGGTCCAGGCCCTCGCCGGTGCGGGCGCGGGCGGTGCGCTGGGTGGTGCTCTGGTACTCGCCGTCGAAGTCGATGATCCCCTGGTAGGCGACCATGGCCCCCTTGCGGGCGAGCACGTCGTCGGAGCCGCTCAGGGAGACCCGCAGCAGCTGCGGGTTCTGGACGGTGTACCGGTCCTGGGACTGGGTCTCGGCATAACCGAAAAGTGCGCTCTGCATGATGTGTCCGCTCCCCCTCAGCCCCGGGCCCGGAGCCGGTCGGTGCTGTCCTCGCTGGGCTGTACGACGACGATGCCCTGTCCGGAGAAGGCCATCTGGTAGGCCTCCCCGCTGCCCCGGCCGATCATCGACGAGGCCTTGAAGCTGCGCTTGCCCTTGACCTTGAGGTTGGGGGACCAGGCGACGAGCGCGTCCGGGTCGACGTACGTCTCGTCCTCGCCGCGCCCGCAGTCGACCACGATCGGGGTGCCCCGGGAGGTGATGGCCACCCAGCCGGTGCCGGAGATCTGGACGTTGAACAGGCCCTGTCCGGCGAACTTGGCCATGCCCTTGACCCGCTCGACGCCCCACTGGAGCTGCGCGTCGAAGGCCAGCAGGTTGGTGCCGTTGACGGAGAGGGCGTCGTTGTCGAGGTGGATGACGACGACGTCCGCGCCGTAGTCGGCGAGGTAGAGCAGGCCGTCACCGGTGCACTTCATCAGCGGGGCGCCTTCGCCGGTGAGCCACTGCGAGGCCATCTGGCGCACGGCCGACGGGTTGGGCTCGTACTGGACGAACCCCTCGTAGGCGACCATCGAGCCGGTGCGCGCGAAGAGGTCGTGGCCGCTCTGCATGGCGACCTTGAGCATGGCCGGGCCGTGGTTCTCCATGCGGGCCGTGACGGGGGTGGGGGCGTAGCCCGCGAGCTGCTGGTTCATGGCGTTCATGGCGTTCATGTGGGGCTCCCTCAGACCTCGTACGGCTGGACGACGATGAAGTTGCCGGGGGCGCCGCGGAACTGGAGGTTCACGGTCTCCCCGCTGTGGCCGGGGTAGGCGTTGCGGCGCAGCCGGACCTGGCTGGAGATGATCACCTGGGAGGCGGCGGACCAGGCGACGATGGCGTTGCTGTCGGCGAAGGTGGTCGGCGTGACGGGCAGGACGACGGGGGTGCCGTGCGTCTTGACGATCACGGTGCCGGTGCCCTGGAACAGCATGGTGAACAGGGCGCCGCCCGGGATGCCGTGGCCCTCGATCCGGCGGACCTCGTGCTGGAGGGATTCGTCGAAGGCGAGGACGGACTCGGCGGAGACGCAGATGCCGTCCCCCTGGAGCTCGATGGCGTGCAGGTGGGCGCCGTTCTCGGCGAGGAAGACCTGGCCGCGGCCGGTGCAGCGCATGAGCTGCATCTCCTGGCCGGTGGCGTTGCCGACGATGCGGCCGGCGAAGCCCGCGCCCTTGTAGCTGAAGTCGACCTTGCCCTGGTAGAGGACCATGCTGCCCTGGCGGGCGAGGACGGGCTGGCCGCCGCCGAGGGCGAGGTCGACCCGCATCAGCTGGTGGTTCTGCGGGGTCCAGCGGGCGCCGGTGGGGGCTTCCTTGTACCGGCTGAGCGCGGCGGTGAGTCCCGGGGCGGCGGCGGCCGGCTGCGGGTGGCCGGGCTGCTGGCCGTACGCCGGCTGCTGGGGGTATCCGGGCTGCTGGGGGTATCCGGGCTGCTGGCCGTAGGGGGCCGGGTGGCCGTGCGGCGCGGGGACCGGGCCGGGCGGGGGCACCTGGCCGCCGTACGAGGGCTGCTGGTTCGGCACTTGGCCGTACGAGGGCGGCCCGGGCGGCTGCGGCGCGTGCGGCGGCTGCCCGTAGGGGGCGGTCGGCGGCGCGGGCACCAGGGGGCCGACCATCGTGGGGGCCGAGTGCACCGGCTGGTGGGAGGCGGGGGCGGGGGCGGGGGCGCCGAAGGCGGGCTGCGGGGCGGGGGGCGCGGGCGCGGCCTGGGGCGCGGGCGCGCCGAACGCGGGCGCCGGGACCTGCGGGGGCGGCGCGAAGCCGGGCGCGGCGGCCGGGGGCTGGTGCTGCGGCCGGCCCTGGCCCGCTGCCTGGGGTTCCTCCTCGGCGACCTCGCCGCCGAAGTTCTTGAGCAGGGCCGCGAGCCCGCCGTCGAAGCCCTGGCCGACGGCGGCGAAGCGCCACACGTCCTTGAGGTAGAAGTCACCGATCATCAGGGCGCGCTCGGTGCTGAACTCCGAACCCGTGAACGAGTACCGGACGACTTCCTCGCCGCCCGCGACGACCCGGATGTAGCCGGGGCCGATCTGGGACATCTGGCCGGCGCCGTCGATGGAGGCGGCGAAGGACAGCTTGTGGATGTGCGCGGGCACACGGTCGAGGGTCACCCGGAAGGACTCGGTGTCACCGGCCTGGGCGCCGAGTTGCTGGATGGACTCCTCGGGCGATTTCGGCTGGTTGTAGAAGACGAAGTAGCGGTCGTCCGAGAGCTGCTCGTCGGCGTCGAGGCCGAAGCAGCTGATGTCGATGGAGAGCCCCGCGCCGGCGATCCGGACGCCCACGTACAGATCGGTGCCCGCCGTCAGATCACTGACCTTGGCCTTGTGGCCGCGTTGGAATTCCCTGGCCATGCGTACGACCGTCCCCCATCCCGACTGTGAATGCGCGCACCCGCTCCGAATGCGTGCCGCTCAGGCTAACGGCTCGCGCGGACATCCGGCCAAGTCGGTACCGAGCCGGTACACATCGCCCGGCGGCGGCCCTGACCGGGCGGGTCCGGAGCCCGGCCGAGGGGTCATTCCCCGCGGGCGGCCGGGACCGCGGGGGTGCCGGGGGCGGCGGGGAGGCGGTCCGCCGCGACGACCCCCTCCAGATATCCGCGGGCGCGTTCGGTCTTCGGGTAGGCCTCCAGCAACTGCCAGAACCGGGGCCCGTGTCCGGGTACCAGGAGGTGCGCCAGCTCGTGCAGCAGGACGTAGTCGACGACGTACTCGGGCATGCCCTGGAGGCGGTGCGAGAGCCGGATGCTGCCCTCGGCCGGGGTGCAGGAGCCCCAGCGGGTGTTCTGGTTGCTGACCCAGCGCACCGAGCGGGGGCGGGCGCGGGAGCTGAAGTACTGCTCGGACAAACGCGCGGCGCGTGCGGTGAGTTCCGCGTCACCGAGGGTGCGCTTGCTCTCCTGGGCGGCGAGTTTGTCGAGCATCACGCCCACCCAGCGCTCTTCCTCCGCCTCGGACATCCGGGCGGGGATCAGGACGACCGTCCGCTCGCCTTCCCGGTAGGCGGACACGGTCCTGCGGCGGCGCGCGCTCCGGCGTACTTCGACGGCGCGCTGCGAGGGGTCGGCGGACACGCCTCGACGGTACCCGGTCGCCGGTGCGGGCGTCCCGCCCGTCCGCGGTTCGAACATGATCGATTCACCTGGGGTGCGAAACACCCCCTTTATTCATCTCATCTGCCTAATACCTCGTGGCTGTGGACAAATTCCCGCACGCGTTTCGGGGAGCGGGCACTGTGACGGAAGACGCGAAGGAATCGCGGCGGAGGAAGCAGAGCGGGAACGGGACGGGAATCGGGGGGATGGTCATGTATCCGAAGGTGAAGCCGGCGCTGGCGCGGGCGTGGCGGGATCTGCTCACGGTGCAGTGCGGGGTGACGCCCGCCCACGCGGTGGCGCTGGGTCCGGTGGACACGGCGACGGCATCGCTGATCGACCGGATCGACGGGACGCGGGGCATGGAGTTGCTGCGCGAGGAGGCCGGGCGGATCGGGCTGCCCCCGACCCAGGCGGATGAACTGGTCCGGCGGCTGGCGGGGGCCGGGCTGCTCGATGACGCCACCGCGGGCGGCCCCCGGGCGCAGGCGGTGCGCAAGCGGCCGGAGACCCTGGAGCGGCTGGGGCCGGATCTGGCGTCGCTCTCCCTGGTCCACCGCGAGCCCGGCGGGGAGTTACGGGCGGTCGCGGCCCGGCGGGCGATACGGGTACAGGTGCGCGGGAGCGGCCGGGTGGGCGGGGTGATCGCCGCCGTCCTGGCGGGAGCCGGGGTGGGCCGGGTCGAGGTGCTCGACGGGGGGCGGGTACAGCCGGGCGATGTGGCGCCGGGCGGGCTGGGCCCGGACAGCGTGGGGCGGCTGCGGGCCGAGGCCGCGGCGGCGGTGGTCCGGGAGGCGGCGCCCGGTCGGGCCCCGCGGGCCGGGGAGGGCGGCGGACCCGAACCGGGTCTGGCCCTGGTGGTGGTCGCGCCCCGGGACGGGCTCCAGGCGTGGGCCCCCGACCCCGAAGCGGCCGCCGAGTGGGTGGCGGCCGGCATCCCGCACCTGTACGCGGGGGTGCTGGAGGGCACCGGGGTGGTCGGACCGCTGGTGCTGCCGGGGGTCGCGGCGTGCGCGGGGTGCATGGAGCGGGAGCGGGTCGACCGGGATCCCGCCTGGCCCCGGATGCTGGTGCAGTGGCGGTCGGCGCACCGTCGCAGAGCCGTCGCCGCCTGCGATCTGGGCCTGGCCGCGGCGGTGGCCGGTCTCGCCGCCGCGCACGCCCTGTCCTTCCTCGACGGCCGGCTGCCGGCTTCGACGGCGGCCCGCTGGGAGGCCGCCCTGCCGGGCCTGCACTGGGAGCGCTCGGAGGTCCGCCCCCATCCGGACTGCCCCTGCGCGGCCGGGGCGGTGGGCCCGGGCGGCACCGGGAGCGGTCCAGCGGTACTGCAGAGGGAGGAGGCAGGATCGGGCTGACTCTCGTACAGCGGGCCATGACAGGATGCGTTCGACCGAAGGCCAGAGGGGACACCCCCCGAACCGCCCCTGGCGGCACGGCTGTCTCGGAACTGGAGGGGCGTATGTCTGATCTTCCCCGGAAGGCGGTCACCCGCACCGTCAAGCTGGCCGCGCTGCCACTGGGCATGGCCGGCCGGGCCACCTGGGGCCTGGGCAAGCTGATCGGAGGCAAGTCCGCGGAGATCGTCGCCCGCGAGCTCCAACAGCGCACCGCCGAGCAGCTGTTCCGCACCCTCGGGGAGCTGAAGGGCGGCGCCATGAAGTTCGGTCAGGCGCTGTCGGTCTTCGAGTCGGCTCTGCCCGAGGAGGTGGCGGGCCCCTATCGGGCCGCGCTGACCAAGCTTCAGGAGGCGGCCCCGCCGCTGCCTTCGGCGACGGTGCACCAGGTACTGGCGGAGCGGCTGGGCGAGGACTGGCGGGACCTGTTCGAGGAGTTCGAGGACAAGCCGGCCGCGGCGGCCTCGATCGGGCAGGTGCACCGGGCGGTGTGGCACGACGGCCGGCAGGTGGCGGTCAAGGTGCAGTACCCGGGGGCCGGGGAGGCGCTGCTCTCCGACCTCAAGCAACTGGGCCGGTTCGCCGGGCTGCTGGGGCCGCTGATCCCGGGCATGGACATCAAGCCGCTGATCACCGAGCTGCGTGACCGGGTGGCGGAGGAGCTGGACTACGGGTTGGAGGCGCAGGCGCAGCGGACGCATGCCGAGGCGTTCGAAGGCGACGCGGACGTGGTGGTGCCGACCGTCGTGCACCAGGGTGACCAGGTCCTGATCAGCGAATGGATGGAAGGGACCCCGCTGTCGGAGGTGATAGCCGACGGCACCCAGGAGGAGCGTGACCGGGCGGGTCAGTTGCTGGCCCGGTTCCTCTTCTCCGGGCCCGCGCGCACCGGGCTGCTGCACGCGGATCCACACCCGGGGAACTTCCGGCTGATCCAGGCCGCCGACGGCACGGCCCGGCTGGGGGTGCTGGACTTCGGCACGGTCGACCGGCTGCCGGGCGGCTGGCCGGAGCCCATCGGCCGCTCGCTGCGGATGACGCTGGACGGTGACGCCGAGGGGGTGTACGGGCACCTGTGCGCGGAGGGCTTCGTGAAGAAGTCGATCGAGCTCGATCCGGAGGCGGTGCTGGACTACCTCGAGCCGATCATCGAGCCCGCCGAGGCGGAGGAGTTCACCTTCACCCGGCCGTGGCTGCGCGGCCAGGCGGCCCGGATCGCAGATCCCCGCTCCCCCGCCCACCAGTTGGGCCGGCAGATCAACCTGCCGCCCTCGTACCTGCTGATCCACCGGGTGACGCTGAGCACCATCGGCGTCCTGTGCCAGCTCGGCGCGACGGTCCGGCTGCGCGACGAACTGGAGTCCTGGCTGCCCGGGTTCCTCCCCGAGAGCTAGCGGCCGCCCGGGACCCGGGCGGGCTCGCGGGGCGCCGGGTCACCACCAGGAGGAGTCGAGGCGGCCCTCGATCGCCCTGAGGTTGGCGCGCGCGCAGGCGACGCAGAAGTACTGGCGGGTCCCGTTCTCCACCGAGCAGGTCCAGGTGGGCGGGGCGCCGTCGGGCGACCGGGTACCGCAGCGCGCGCAGACGGTCCCGCGACGGGGTTGGGCCTTGGGCCCCGGCGGGGTGGGGCGGGGAGTCGGCTGGTCCACCTGCCGACGATATCCCCGGACGGGGCGCGGTGCGCGTCCGCAACGCCCCGGGGGGACCGGTCCGTGCGGACCGGTCCCCCCGGAGGTGGTGCCTGCTGGGCCGTCAGTGCATGACGGCCATGGCCAGCGCGCGCCGGGCGCGCAGCGAGACGCGCTCGGCTCGACGCTGCATGCGCCGGGCGGCGACCAGGCGCACGGCGTGACGCTCGACGTCGGCCTCACGCATGCGGTCGTCCATATGGGCACGAGCCAGGGCTTCTGGGATGAGTTGCATTTCGCGGGTCCTGTTCTGACGCGAGGTGATCGCGCCTGCGGTGATGAAGTCTGCGGTGGCGGAGCCGTGCGGCTGCTCGCTCGTGGTGGCGAAGGGGGACATGGGGGCCTGCTTCAAGGGGTCGTGCGTCAGGGGGCGGTCGATGGTTCCGATGGCGGTCATGCCGCGACAACCGGGTTCTTGCGCGGGCGGCCGCGGGGCCGCTTCCGGGCGACGACCACACCCTGGACGAAGAGCTCTCCGCCCCAGACGCCCCAGGGCTCGCGGCGCTCCTTCGCCCCGGCGAGGCAGGCCTCGACCAGGGGGCAGGTGCCGCAGAGGGACTTCGCGTACTCGACGTCGGCCGGGGACTCGGCGAAGAAGACCTCGGGGTCGAAGGTGCGGCAGGGGACGGGTACGCCGAGGTTCTCGATGGCGTCGTCGAGCGCGGTCAGCGCGGTGAGGGGAGTCAAGGTGGAGTCCTCCGGGACTGCGGGCGGGGAGATCGTTTGGGTCTGCGGTACGGACGGGGCGTGCGCTTCGAGTTGCACGGTGGTTTCTTCCTCGTCTTTGTTGACTAGTCGTTCCGGCCGGGTTCGGCCGGGGTCGGCTGGTACCTGTTCTTGCCAGTCCCGAGGCCCCTTCGCTCCGCAGTCCCCGTTCGGGGACAAACAGAAGGGCCGCGGATCCCGGGTGGGGTTCCGCGGCCCTGAAGGCGCCGGTCTGATCTTGAGATCAGACTGGATCACTCCAGGGTTCGAGCCCACGGAAGGCCCACATCAGGTGGTGCTGCTGCTTCGTCTGCTTCGTCTGGGATCCGGCACCGGCCGCGGCCGCGGAGCCATAGGCGCCATGCGCCTGGGCTTCTCCAGCCAGTACTGCCACCGGTGCCTGGGTCGGTCGCTCATTCCGGACGCCGGCGATCAGCGCGCAGGGCGCGGACGTCAGGACAGGGCTGGCCGCGGGAATCCGGGACAGACCGGTACCCAGGACCGGGAGGAGCGAGGAGGAGCCGAGCGTGCAGGAAGCGGCGACCGAGCGATCGGTCATTTTGGTGAAGGTCATGAAGCTGGTCACTGGTCTCGCCTCCTCTCGGCGTCTCGGGGACCCGGCCCGGGGGCCTGTCCCAATGCGTATTCGGATAAGTACAGCCAAGTACAGCACGGATCAGGGGCTTCGGAGAAGCCACCGTTTCCGTTGCTAAGAACCTATGGGGATCCGCTGGGCATGTGCAAACTATTTTTCCGACGAGTTTCTACGCGTCGTCAGGATCCTCGTCACCAGGCTCCTGGCCTGCGCAGATGGCCAGGACGTCCGCTCCGTACCGGTCGAGCTTGCGGCCGCCGACTCCGGAGATCATCGAGAGCTCTCCCTCCTCGGACGGCCCGGCCTCCGCGATCGCCATCAGCGTCTTGTCGGTGAAGACGCAGTAGGCCGGCAGGCCCTGCTCCTTCGCCTGGGCCGCACGCCACTCCCGCAGCCGCTCGTAGAGGCCCTCGTCCATGTCGGACGGGCAGTCCTCGCAGCGCATCAGCTTGAGTTCGCCCGCCTCGGTCAGGGTCTTGCCGCAGACCCGGCACAGCACCGGGCCGCGGCGGCCGCGCTTGCGGGCCGCCCGTTCGCCCGCCGCGCCCGCCTTGGCGCCCGGGGCCACCGAGCCGGGCCGCAGGCCGTTCAGGAACCGGCTGGGGCGCCGGGAGGCCCGCCCGCCGGGGGCGCGGGACAGCGCCCAGGACAGCGTCAGGTGCAGCCGCGCCCGGGTGACGCCGACGTACAGCAGCCGGCGTTCCTCCTCGACCTGCTCGTCGGTCTTGGCATAGGTGATCGGCATCATGCCGTCGGTGAGGCCCACCAGGAACACCGCGTCCCACTCCAGGCCCTTCGCGGCGTGCAGCGAGGCGAGGGTGACGCCCTGCACGGTCGGTGCGTGCTGGGCGGCCTTGCGTTCGTCCAGCTCGACGGTGAGGTCGGCCAGGGTGGCGCCGGGGCGGCCGCGGGCGAAGTCCTCGGCGAGGCGGATCAGCGCGGCCACCGATTCCCACTGGTCGCGCACGGCTCCGGAGCCGGCGGGCGGCTCGCTGGTCCAGCCGGTGGAGCTGAGCACGGCCCGGACCTGCGAACCGAGCTCCACGACATCGTCGAGCAGCGGGTCGTTGCCGCCGGAGCGGGCGGCGCCGCGCAGCGCGAGGACCGCCTTTTGCACCTCGGCCCGTTCGAAGAAGCGCTCGGCGCCGCGCAGCTGGTAGGGCACCCCGGCGTCGGCGAGGGCCTGCTCGTAGACCTCGGACTGGGCGTTGATGCGGTAGAGGACCGCGATCTCGCCGGCCGGTACCCCGGCGGCGATCAGGTCACGGATCCGGGCGGCGACGCCCTCGGCCTCGGCGGGCTCGTCCGGGTACTCGGCGTAGACCGGGTCGGGGCCCGGCTCGCGCTGGGACACCAGCTCCAGCCGGTGCTCGGCGGCCCGGCCCCTGGCCTGGTTGAGCAGGCCGTTGGCGAGGTGGACCACCTGCGGTGTCGAGCGGTAGTCGCGGATCAGCTTGACCAGGGTGGCCTGCGGGTATTTGGTGCGGAAGTTCAGCAGGTGGTCGGGGGTGGCGCCGGTGAAGGAGTAGATCGTCTGGCTGGCGTCACCGACGACGCAGAGGCTGTCGCGCTCGCCGAGCCACAGGTCCAGCAGGCGCTGCTGGAGCGGGCTGACGTCCTGGTACTCGTCCACCACGAAGTGCTGGTACTGGGCGCGGATCTGCTCGGCGATGTCGTGGCGGTCCTGGAGGATGCCGACGGTGAGGAGCAGCACGTCCTCGAAGTCGATCATGTTCCGGTCGCGCTTGAGCTGCTCGTACGTGCCGTAGATCTGGGCGATCTCCGCCATGTCCCGGGGCGCCTCGCGGCCGGCCTTGAGGGCGGCCGCCGGGTAGTCGGCGGGGACGGTCTGGGTGACCTTGGCCCACTCGATCTCACCGGTGACGTCGCGCAGCTCGTTGCGGTCGAGGCGGATGCGGCAGCGCGAGCCGGCCTCGGCCACGAACTGGATCTTGCGCTCCAGCAGCCGGGGCACCTCGCCACCGATGGCGCGGGGCCAGAAGTACTGGAGCTGGCGCAGCGCCGCGGCGTGGAACGTCCGGGCCTGGACGCCGCCCGCGCCCAGGCCGCGCAGCCGGCCGCGCATCTCGCCCGCCGCGCGGTTGGTGAAGGTGACGGCCAGCACGCTGGCGGGCATCAGCTGGCCCGAGGCGACGCCGTAGGCGATGCGGTGGGTGATGGCCCGGGTCTTGCCCGTACCGGCGCCCGCGAGCACGCACACCGGCCCGCGCAGGGTCGTCGCGACCTCGCGCTGCTCGGGGTCGAGGCCCTGGAGCACCGCGTCGGCCGAGTCGGCGCCGGACGGGAAGGATGAGGAGTGCGTTGCTGCTGTCACCCCGCCATGCTGCCAGGTCCGGTGTGCCGGGCGGGAATGTCGTCCACAGGCCGCCGGTATCCGTCGTACTTATCACCGGCGGGCGCGGATACGAGCGCGGGGAGGCCGCCCGTCCGGGAATGGGGCGGCCGTGGCGTACGTTCGAGTACTCGGACCACCGAGCCTCACGAAGGAGAGCGCAGCATGCAGGACACGGGTTCCGTCACGATGTACAGCACGACCTGGTGCGGCTACTGCCGTCGGCTGAAGAGCCAGCTGGACCGGGAAGGCATTGCGTACAACGAGATCAACATCGAGCTCGACCCGGCGTCCGCGGCGTTCGTGGAGCAGGCGAACGGTGGCAACCAGACGGTTCCGACGGTGCTCGTGAAGTCCCCCGCGGGCAACGAGTCGGTCATGACGAACCCGAGCCTGGCCCAGGTCAAGCAGGCCCTCGCCGTCTGACGGCCAGCACGCCGCACACCGGAAGGCCCCCGCCGCGGCGGGGGCCTTCCGGTGTGACCAACGTTACGGGCCGGGTACGGCAGGGCGGGCGGTCAGCCCGCGGGCCGCGGCAGCGGCTCGCCGTACCAGAGCTCGACCAGCCGGGCCGCGATGGAGATCCCCGACGGCGGGAGCACCTCGCCCGACTCGATCGCCTCGCGCAGGTCCTCCCGGGAGAACCAGCGGGCCTCCTGGATCTCCTCGCCGTCGACCGTGATCTCCGAGGTGACGGCGCGGGCGGTGAAGCCGAGCATCAGGCTGTACGGGAACGGCCAGGGCTGGCTGGCGACGTACTCGACCTCGCCGACCTTGACACCCGCCTCCTCCCACACCTCGCGGATCACCGACTGCTCGATGGACTCGCCCGGCTCAACGAACCCGGCCAGCGTCGAGAAGCGGCCCTCCGGCCAGTGCACCTGGCGGCCCAGCAGGGCGCGGTCGTGCTCGTCGGTGACCAGCATGATCACGGCCGGGTCGGTGCGCGGGTAGTGCTCGGCCCCACAGCCGGGGCAGCGCCGGATGTGCCCGGCGGCTGCGACGACCGTGCGCTCGCCGCAGCGGGAGCAGAAACGGTGCATCCGCTGCCAGTTCTCCAGCGCCACCGCGTGCACCATCAGCCCGGCGTCGCGCGGCGACAGCAGCAGGCCCGCCTCCCGCAGCCCGGCGGCGCGCGCCGACTGGTCCATCCGGCCCGGCAGGGCGTCCTTCTGCAGCGCGAAGTACCGTACGCCGTCCTCGTCGGTGCCCAGGAAGTAGCGGTGCGTCTGGGTGACCGGGGCCTCGAAGGCGGGGGTCATCACGATGCCGGTGCCGCCGTCGGGGGTGTCGTCGATCAGGACCTGGCCGCCGGAGACGACGAAGACGCGGGTCGTCGGGTGGCTCCAGGCGGCGGCGAGCCAGGCCTCGTCGAGGCGGTGGTGCGCGGCGCGGTCGATGCCGCTGGGCGCGGCGAGCGAGAGCGGGCGCTCGGTACGGGTACTCACAGGTACTTCCAACTCCCCCGGTGGTGGACAGGCGGACTAGGCAGGCGGCGGACGTGGCTTCGGGTGCTGGTGCTCCGGTCCTCAGGGCTTCCAGTGGGCGGCGAGGTCCCCCCACAGGTAGGCGGCCGTCTCCACGCCCTTGAGGAGCAGGTCCAGCTCGACCTTCTCGTTCGGCGCGTGCCAGCCGTCCGACGGGACGGAGATGCCGAGGAAGAGGACCGGGGCACCCAGGACGTCCTGGAGGTCGGCGGCGGGACCGGAGCCGCCCTCGCGGGTGAAGCGGACCGGCTGCCCGAAGGCGCGGCCCATGGCCCGCACGACGGACTGCAGGGCCGGGTGGTCCAGCGGCGTCAGGCAGGGCCGGGTGGGGGCGCCGAAGACGATGGAGTGCCGGACCCCGTCGGGGACGCGCGCCGCGACCCAGTCCCGTACGGCGGCCTCGACCTCGTACGGGTCCTGCCCGGACACCAGCCGGAACGACAGCTTCACGTGGGCGGAGGCGGGCACGATGGTCTTGCCGCCAGGGCCCTGGTAGCCGCCGCCGATGCCGTTGACCTCGGCGGTGGGGCGGGCCCAGACGCGCTCCAGGGTGGAGTAGCCCTTCTCGCCGACGGCGGCGTGCGACTTGGCCGTACGGAGCCACTCGGCCTCGTCGAAGGGCAGTTCGGCGATCAGCCGGCGTTCGGCGTCGGTGAGCTCGGTGACGCCGTCGTAGAAGCCGGGGATCGTGACCCGGCCGTCGGCGTCGTGCAGCGCCGCGACCAGGCGGGCGGCGGCGGTCGCCGGGTTCGGGACGGCGCCGCCGAAAGCGCCGGAGTGGATGTCCTGGTCGGGGCCGTACAGGTCGATCTCGCAGTCGGCGACGCCGCGCATGCCGGTGCAGACGGTGGGCGTGGTCTCGGACCACATGCCGGTGTCCGAGACGACGACGACATCGGCGGCCAGGCGGTCGGCCTCGCGCTCGACGAGGTGGCGGAAGTTGATGGAGCCGGACTCCTCCTCGCCCTCGATGAGGAGCTTGAGGTGCACGGCGGGGGCGTCGGCGCCGGTCGCGGCGAGGTGCGCGCGCACGCCGAGGGTGTGGAAGAAAACCTGGCCCTTGTCGTCGGCCGCGCCGCGCGCGTACATCCGGCCGTCCTTGACGACCGGCTCGAACGGGTCGGTGTGCCAGCCGTCCGCGCGGGCGGCGGGCTGTACGTCGTGGTGCCCGTAGACGAGGACGGTGGGGGCGGCCGGGTCGGCGCTCGGCCACTCGGCGAAGACGGCGGGGGCGCCGGGGGTTTCGAGCACCTCGGCGACCGGGAAGCCGGTCTCCTTGAGCTTGGCGGCGAGCCATTCGGCGCTGCGCCGTACATCGCCCGCGTGCTCGGGCTGGGCCGAGACGGAAGGGATGCGCAGCCAGTCCGCGAGGTCGGCGAGGAAGGCGGCGCGGTGGGTGTCGATGTACGTGCGGACGACGCTGTCCGGCGGGGTGTCGCTCATGCCACGAGCCTAACCGTCCGCCTGAGGGTCGCTGTGCGTGTCCGTTTTGCCTTGGAGGATCCGCTCAAGGCGGGCCCGGTCGGGCAGGTCGCGGGGGCGGATCACGCGGCCGCTGCGGACGTGGAGGAACGCGGCGGAGACCCGGTCGAGGGGGGTCGCGGTGGCTTCGGCCCAGGCCAGCCGGTAGACGGCGAGCTGGAGGGGGTCGGCCTCGGTGGTCCGGCCGGTCTTCCAGTCGACGATCTCGTACGAGCCGTCGGGGTTCTTGTAGACGGCGTCGATCCGGCCGCGGACGACGCGGCCGGCGAGGGTGAGCTGGACCGGGGCCTCCATCCGGTACGGGGTGCGGTCGGCGTACTCGCTGCGCTCGAAGGCGGCCTTGAGGGAGTCGAGGTCGGCCTCGTCGGCGATGTCCTGGTCGGAGGCGAAGCCGGGGAGCTCGGTGGCGGGGTCCAGGACGTCGAGGAGGGGCAGCGGGAGCTCGTCGAAGCGGGACTCGACCCAGGCGTGGAAGCGGGTGCCTTGGCGGGCGGCGGGCTGGGGCGGCTTGGGCATGGGCCGGGCGAGCTCGCGGGCGAAGCCCTGCTCGTCGGCGGCGAGGCGCAGCAGTTGGCTGGCGGAGAGGGAGGCGGGCAGCTCCACGTCCCGGACGGCCGTACGGGCCCGGCGGAGCTCGCCTTCGAGGGCGTCGAGGTCCCGGTCCCACGAGGCAACGACCCGCGCCTCCTCGGCACTCAACCCACCGCCCCCGCCCCCCGGCCCGGCCCCCCACCCGTCGGCCTCGTCCCACAGGCCCTCCGCGGCCTCTGCCGAGCGGGCCTGCGGCCTGAGGTGACCGGCGGCCACGGCGAAGCCGGCCCCGGGCGCACCGGCCGGGCGGTCCTGCGGCCCGAGGTGGCCGACGGCCACGGCCGAGCCGGAACGGCGGGCCGAGGCCCCCGCGTCGGCCGGAGCGGCCGGAGGTGCCTGCGACCCGGGCCCGTCGGCAGCCACGGCCGAGCCGGGGAGGGGCGCATCGGCCTGCGAAGCCCAGGCGTCGGCCTCCGGCCACAGGTCTTCCGCGGGTACGACGGATCGGGCCTGCGCCCCGAGGTGGCCGGCGGGCACGCCCGAGCCGGTCCGGGGGCCCGGAGTCCAGCCCTCGGCCTCCGGCCACAGGTCTTCGGCCGGCGCGGCAGCATGGGCCCGCGACCCAGAACCGTCGGCAGGCACCGCCGAGCCGGACCCGGGCGCAGCGCCATGCGGAGCACCGGCAGGCTCCGCCCCCGGCTCGGCCTGCGGCCCGACAGGGTCGGAGGACACGACCGAACCCGGCCGGGAGGTCCAGCCGTCCGCCTCCGGCCAGAGGTCGTCCGCGGGCGCGGCGGTGGGGGGCCACGGCTCAGAGCCGTCGGCCGGTCGGGCCGGGAGGCGGGGGGTCGGGATCGTGGGGGTGGCGGAGGGGTGCGGGTCCGGCCACGGGGGGTCGTCGTAGGACGGTTCCTCGCAGTGGGGCGGCCAGAGGTGGGCCGCCGACAGGTGGGACTCCACCAGCGCCGCCGCGCGGCGGCGCAGCGCCAGGGAGGCCGGGTCCAGCGGCAGCGGCCAGGCGTGGTCCGCCGTCGCGGCGTCGGCCAGGACCGGGTTTTCGTCCTCCGCTTCCGGCTCCGGCGCCCACGCCTCGATCTCCCCGTGCCCCGCCTCGCAGTGCGCGTACAGCGCCTCCAGGAACGCCGACGGCCCCCGCGGCTTCTTCTGCGTCGGCCCCCACCAGTGGCCGGACGCCAGCAGCAGGGAGCGCGGCCGCGTGAACGTCACGTACCCCAGCCGGAGTTCCTCCACCGCCTTGTGTTCCTTCAGCCCGGCCTTGAAGGACTTCAGGCCCGCCGAGGTCCAGGCCGGGTCGCCCGGCAGCGTCGACGCGTCGCCGCGCAGGGCGTACGGCAGCACCTTCGCGTACGAGGTCCAGGCCTCCGGCGGCTTCTCCTTCGGGAAGGACCCCGCGCACAGGCCGGGTACCGCCACCACGTCCCACTCCAGCCCCTTGGACTTGTGGGCCGTCAGCACCTTGACCGTGTTCTCCCCGCCCGGCAGGGCGTGGTCCAGGCCCTTCTCGTACTGGGCGGCGGTCCGCAAGAAGGCGAGGAACGCCAGCAGCGAGGCCTCCCCGTCCAGCGAGGCGAAACCGGCCGCGACGTCCAGGAACCCGGACAGCGTCTCGCGGCGCCGGGCGGCCAGGGCGTGCGGGGAGGCGGACAGCTCCACCTCCAGCCCGGTCACCGCCAGTACCCGGTGCAGTACGTCCATCAGCGGATCGGCGAGCGAACGCCGCAGGTCACGCAGCTCCTGAGCGAGGTGCGCGAAGCGGACCCGGGCCTCGGCCGAGAAGGGCAGGTCCGCCCCGGCGACGGCCCCGGCGGAGTCCAGGAACGTCTCCAGCGCGTCGGCCAGCGAGATGACCTCCACCGGGTCCACGCCCTCGACGGCCGCCGCGAGGCGCGCGTCCGGGTCGGCCTCCGCACCATCCGCCGGCCGGCCGGTCACGAGCTGCCGCGCCCGCCGCCCCAGCAGGGCCAGGTCGCGGGCGCCGATCCGCCAGCGCGGGCCGGTCAGCAGGCGCACCAGCGGGGCGTTGGCCCCCGGGTCCTGGAGCACCTCGCACACCGCGACCAGGTCGGCGACCTCGGGCAGGTGCAGCAGCCCGGAAAGCCCGACCACCTCGACCGGCACCTCGCGCTCCACCAGGACCGCCTGGATCCGCGCGAAGTCCCCGGCGGAGCGGCACAGCACCGCGATCTCCCCCGGCGCCGTCCCCGTACGGACCAGGTGCGCGACGGAGTCGCCGAGCCACTCCAGCTCCTCGGCGTGCGTGGGCAGCAGGGCGCAGCGGACCGAGCCGGCCCGCTCCTCCCCCGGCGCGGCCCGCAGCGCCTCGACGCCCTCGTGCATCGCGCGCAGGGGCGCGGCCAGGCCGTTGGCCAGGTCCAGCAGTCGGCCGCCGCTGCGCCGGTTCTCGCTGAGCGAATGCCGGGTGGCCGGGCTGCCGTCGGCGTTCGGGAAGTGCTCGGGGAAGTCGTCGAGGTTGGCGACGGAGGCGCCGCGCCAGCCGTAGATCGCCTGGCAGGGGTCGCCGACGGCGGTCACGGCGTGGCCGGTGCCCGCGCCGAACAGGCCGGACAGCAGCAGCCGCTGCGCGACGGAGGTGTCCTGGTACTCGTCGAGCAGGACGACCCGGAACTCCTCCCGCAGCAACGCGCCCACCTCGGGCCGGGTGGTGGCGAGCCGTGCGGAGAGGGCTATCTGGTCGCTGAAGTCGAGCAGGTCGCGGGAGCGTTTGGCGGCGCGGTAGCGCTCGGTCAGCTCCAGCAGTTCGAGCCGGCCGCGGACCGCCTCGGGGACCTTGCGCAGGTCCTCGTTGGTCAGCTTGGTGCCGGCGAGTTCGTCCAGGAGCCGGGTGTCGTACGCGCGCAGCTCCTCGGGGTCCACCAGGTGCTCGGACAGCTCGGCGTCGAGCGCGAGCAGGTCGCCGACCAGGTCGGGCAGGGACTTCGTCAGCGACGGGTACGGGCCGGGGGCCTCGCGCAGCACGCGGGCGGCGAGCTGGAAGCGGGTGGCGTCGGCGAGCAGCCGGGAGCTGGGCTCCAGCCCGATGCGCAGGCCGTGGTCCTTCAGGAGCTGCCCGGCGAAGGCGTGGTAGGTGGAGATGCGGGGTTCGCCGGCGGCCGCGCCGCTCCCGTCCCCGGCGGGGAGGTCGCCGGGGGCCGGGTCCGGGTCGCTGATGCCGGCGCGGGCGAGGGCCTTGCGCACGCGCTCGGCGAGCTCGCCGGCGGCCTTGTTGGTGAAGGTCAGGCCGAGGACCTGGTCGGGCGCGACCGCTCCCGTACCCACCAGCCAGACGACGCGGGCGGCCATGACGGTGGTCTTGCCGGAGCCCGCTCCCGCGACGATGACCTGGGGGGTGGGCGGGGCGGTCGCACAGGCCAGCTGTTCCGGCGTGAAGGGGATCCCGAGGAGCTCCTTGAGCTGCTCGGGATCGGTGAGGGCCGGTGGGCCGGCCGGACGCGCGGACACCCGAAAAGGCTAGCGGCCCGCACCGACAGTCCCCGCCGCCCCGGTGTCCGGGCGGCTCACTCCACGGTGTGGCGGCCCTCGGGGCGGGCGCTGCACGCGCTGCGGAAGGAGCAGTGGTCGCAGTGCTGCCCGGTGGTGGGCGTGAAGCGCTCGTCCAGGACCCGGCCGGCGGCGGTGGCGAGCAGGTCACCGGCCCATTCGCCGGCCTCGCCGTACAAGGGCTGCTGCGCCTGGACCTTCGGCACCTCGTCGCCGCCGTCGCGCTTGGCGGCGCCCTGGCGCAGCTGGACGAGTTCGGCGCCGCCGGGTTCGGGGCGGCGGCCGTCGAAGACCTCGTCGACGGCGCCTTCGCGGACCGCGAGCTGGTACACGGCGAGCTGGGGGTGGCGTGCGACCTCGTCCTTGGTGGGCGCGGCCTTGCCGGTCTTGAAGTCGACGACGTACGCCCGCCCCTGGGGGTCCGCTTCGACCCGGTCCATGGAGCCCCGGATGCGTACGGCGAACTCGCCGGCTTCGAGCGTGACGTCGAATTCGTGCTCGGTGGCCACGGCCGCCCGGCCCCCGCGGTCGGTGGCGTGCCAGCGCAGGAAGCGTTCGAGGGCGGCGCGGGCGTTGTCCTTCTCCTGGCGGGACTTCCAGGGGGCGTCGAAGGCGAGGGCGTCCCAGACGGAGTCGAGGCGTTCCATCAGGACGGCGAGGTCGGCGGGGGTCCGGCCGGAGGCGACTTCGTCGGCGAGGACGTGGACGACGTTGCCGAAGCCCTGGGCGGCGGTGGCGGGGGCGTCGGCCTTGACCTCGCGACCGAGGAACCACTGGAGGGAGCAGGTGTTGGCGAGCTGGTCCAGGGCGCTGCCGGAGAGGGCGACGGGCCGGTCGCGGTCGCGCAGCGGGACGCTGCTGCGGGTGGGCTCGTACAGCCCCCACCAGCGCTGCGGGTGCGCGGCGGGGACCAGGGGGCGGTCCTCGTCGTCGGTGAGCGCGGCGAGCCGGGCCAGCCGGCGGGCGGCGGCGTCGCGCACCGCCTCGGAGGCCTCGGGGTCGACGGTGGTGGCGCGGAGTTCCGCGACGAGCGCGGGGACGGAGAGGGGGCGGCGGGGGCGGCCGGTGACGTCCTTGACGGGTACGCCGAGTTCGGTGAGGAAGCGGGAGGGCTGGTCGCCGTCTTCGGCGGGAGCCTTGACGGCGGTGACGACGAGGCGGTGGCGGGCGCGGGTGGCGGCGACGTAGAACAGGCGGCGCTCCTCGGCGAGGAGCGCGCCCGGGGTGAGGGGTTCGGCGAGGCCGTCGCGGCCGATGCGGTCGGCCTCCAGCAGGGAGCCGCGGCGGCGCAGGTCGGGCCAGAGTCCCTCCTGGACCCCGGCGACGACGACGAGGCCCCATTCGAGGCCCTTGGAGCGGTGGGCGGTCATCAGCCGGACGGCGTCGCGGCGGTGGGCCTTGCGGGTGAGGGTGTCGGCGGCGATGTCCTCGGCTTCGAGCTGTTCGAGGAAGTTGAGGGCGCCGCGGCCGCCGGTACGTTCCTCCGCGCGGGCGGCGGTGTCGAAGAGGGCGCAGACGGCGTCGAGGTCGCGGTCGGCGTTGCGGCCGGCGGCGCCGCCGCGGCGGGCGGCGCGCTCCAGGCGCTGGGGCCAGGGGGTGCCGTCCCAGAGCAGCCAGAGGGCCTCCTCGGCGGTGCCGCCGCCTTCGAGGAGTTCGCGGGCCTTGCGCAGGAGCAGGCCGAGGCGCTGGGCGCCGCGGGCGTAGCCGGGGTCATGCGCGACGAGCCGCTCGGGCTCGGCCAGGGCACGGGCGAGCAGCACGTCGGAGGGCGCGGGCACGGTGACCCCGGCGGCCCGCTCCTCGTCCCGGAGTGCCCGCCCGAGCCGGCGCAGATCGGCGGCGTCCATCCCGCCGAGCGGCGACCCGAGCAACGCCACGGCCGCCTCGACCCCGACCCACCCCTCGTCCGCCCGCGCCGGGCCGGCCCCCTCGACCGCCCCGGCGTCGGCCTGGCCGGGCACGCCCCCGGCAGCGGCAGCAGCCGAACCGGATACGGGCGCCGGGCCGCCGGCGTCGGACCCGGCGGAACCCGAGGCCGAGCCCCCGTCCGGGCCCCCGGACCCGGCCGGCCCGGCCGCGCCGGGTTCGTCGGCGGCCGCCGCCGGGACGGCGTAGCCGCCGGTGCTCCCGGCCGGGCCCGTACCGGCCCCTCCTGCCGGGCCGGCCGCTTCGGCGGCGGCCGGGCCCGGGAGCGCGTTCGGTAGGGCGGGGGTGGCGGCCGTGGCTGTGATGCGGAGGGCCGTCAGGAGGGGGGCGACGGCCGGTTCGTGGCGGAGGGGGGTGTCCGTGCCGTCCGTCTCCGCCGGGACCCCCGCCGAGATCAGCGCGCGCCGCATCGCCGGGAGCGTGCGGCCGCCCGCGCGGACCAGGACGGCCATGTCCCGCCACGGCACGCCGTCCTCCAGGTGGGCCCGCCGCAGGATGTCGGCGATGTTGTCGAGCTCCGCCCCGGCCGTCGGGTACGTGTACACCTCCACGCGGCCGCCCTCCCGCACCGGCTCCAGCGCCCGGTGCGCCCGGACCGCCGCCGCCGGCAGCCTCGGTACCGGCATGCGGGCCGTGAGCAGCCGGGTCGCGGCCAGCAGGACCGACCCCGAGCGGCGGCCCGCCGTCAGGGCCCGTACCGCCGCCCCCGGGAATGAGCCCTCGAAGTCGAGGACGTTGTTGATGTCGGCGCCCCGGAACGCGTAGATCGACTGGTCCGGGTCGCCGAAGGCCACCAGCGTCCCGCCCGGCCCGTTCAGCGCGCGCAGCAGCCGCAGCTGCGAGGCGTCCGTGTCCTGGTACTCGTCCACGTAGATCACGTCGTACGCGGACGCCAGGGCCGGCGTGCGCTCCGCGAGGAGCACCGCCCGGTGCAGCAGCTCCGCGTAGTCCAGGGTGCCCTGCATGTCCAGGACGTCCAGGTACTCCGAGAGGAAGGCGGCGGCCGCCTGCCAGTCCGGCCGGCCGGTTCGCCGGGCGAAGTCCGACAGGGCGTCCGGACCGAGCCCCAGTTCGCGCGCGCGGGCCAGCACCGCGCGGACCTCGTCGGCGAACCCCCGGGTGGTCAGCGCGGCCCGCAGGTCGTCCGGCCAGCGGATGGAGCGGATCCGGCGCTGCCCCTCCAGCAGGGTGCGGACCATCACGTCCTGCTCCGGGCCGGACAGCAGCCGCAACGGGTCCGCGAAGAGGTCGGTGTCCTGGTGGGCGCGGACCAGGCCGTAGCAGAAGGAGTGGAAGGTGGTGGCCTGCGGGGCGCGGGCGCCGCCCAGCCGCAGGGCGGCCCGGTCGCGCAGTTCGACGGCCGCCTTGCGGCTGAAGGTCAGGATCAGGATGCGGGCCGGGTCGGTCCCCGCCTCGACCCGCGCGGCCGCCGCCTCGATCAGCGTGGTGGTCTTGCCGGTGCCCGGCCCGGCCAGCACCAGCAGCGGCCCGCGGGTGTGCTCAACCACCGCGCGTTGCGCTGCGTCCAGGACAGGGGTAGCCACCCGTTCCGGCCCGGTGCGCACCAGGCGGTACGCGTCGGAGGCACGCGTACGCCGCTCTGAGCGGTCGGAGGGGGAGGTGATCACGTGGGGTGCCGGTCCTGGTGGGTCTGCGGGTGCTACGGGTACGGCGGGCGCGCGGGGCGGTGCCCCACGCGCCTCGGCCGGCGTCCCGGGCGGGACGGCCGAAGAGGCAACGCTACGCCACCCGCACCGGCCGCCGCAGTCGTCCCGGACGCCCCGGGGCGGTCCGGACGTCGCCCCGCGGACCCCGCGTCTCGTCCCCCGTACGGGCCTTCGACCTCCCGCCCGGGCCCCGAATGGCGGAAGCTGTCAGATGTGACCCTCGTCGCCTCCGCCACGTCCGTCCCGGCCGTCCCAGCGCGCCCGCCGCATCGCCAGCCGGGGCCCGCCCACGGCCGTCTCGCGCAGCGGCGTGCCCTCGGCGCGGTAGTGCTCCAGGGCCCGGTGCTCGCTGCCGGGCAGCGGCCGGCCGTCCGCGCGGACCACGCGCCACCAGGGCACGGCGGCGCCGTACAGGGCCATGACGCGCCCGACTTGGCGTGGGCCGCCCACGCCGAGCCACTCCGCGACGTCCCCGTACGTCATCACCCGGCCGGGCGGAATCCGCTCGGCCACCTCCAGCACCCGCTCCGCGTACTCGGGCAGTTCTGCGCTCATCCGGACCATGGTGCCGCACCGCACCGACAACTCCGCGGAGGGTTTCCCTCCGCACCGGCACGCACCCTGCTGCCCCGCGCGGACGCCGGTCCGTGCCACCATCTTCCGGGCGGTGACTGGTGATACGAGATCAAGAAGAGACGGAAGTGACGGCGAAGGAGCAGGGTGTGAGCCCTCCGGACGGCGCGACGTCGGACGACGGCGCACGCCCAGACACGCCCCGCGACGACCGCCGGGGCCCGGGCCGGCAGCACGGCCCGCGGCCCGACGGGGACGACGTGGATGACGTGGACGACGGCCACGAGCGCGGCCCGAACGACGGCCACGAGCGCGGCCCCGGCGACGGCCACGACGAGGACGGCGGCGCCGACGACGGCCTCGACAGCCCCGAGCGCCCGCACGGCCACACCCCGACGGACGCCGATCGCGTCGAGATCGACGAGCCGCTCCTCGCCGCCCGCGTCCACCGGCCCTCCGACCTCGTCCGGCTCCTCGTCGGCGTCCTCGGCATCGCCGTCGTGCTCGGCATCTCCGCCTTCGCCCACGGCACCACCGCCGGCCTCGAACAGGACATCTCCAACGGCACCGGCCAGGCGCCCGACGTCCTGATCAAGGTCGCCGGTCTGGTGTCGAGCATCGCCGTGCTGCTCGTGCCGGTCGCCTTCGCCATCGAACGGCTGATCAAGCGCGACGGGCTGCGCATCGCCGACGGCGTCCTCGCCGCGGTCCTCGCGCACGGCGTCACCCTCGCCACCGACCTCTGGGTCTCCCAGGCCGCCCCCGCGACGATCCAGGACGCGCTCACCCGCGCCACCGGAGTCGGCGGCGCCCTCACCGACCCGGTGCACGGCTACCTCGCGCCCGTCATCGCGTACATGACCGCGGTCGGGATGACCCGTCGCCCGCGCTGGCGGGTCGCGCTCTGGGTGGTCCTGCTGCTCGACGCCTTCGCGATGCTGGTCAGCGGCTACACGACGCCCTTCTCGATCATCCTGACCGTGCTGATCGGCTGGAGCGTGGCGTACGGAACGCTGTACGCGGTCGGCTCCCCGAACGTCCGCCCGACCGGGCAGCACCTGCTCGCCGGGCTCCGCCGGGTCGGCTTCCAGCCGGTCAGCGCGATGCGCGCGGAGGCGCCGGACGGCCCCGAGGCCTCCGAGGTGAGCGACCGGGGCCGCCGCTACCACGTGACGCTGGAGGACGGACCCCCGCTCGACGTGACCGTCGTCGACCGGGAGCAGCAGGCGCAGGGCTTCTTCTACCGGGTCTGGCGCCGGCTCACCCTGCGCGGCATCACCACCCGGCGCAGCCTGCAGTCGCTGCGCCAGGCACTGGAGCAGGAGGCCCTCCTCGCGTACGCCGCCATCGCGGCCGGAGCCAACGCGCCGAAGCTGATCGCCACCTCGGAACTCGGGCCGGACGCCGTGATGCTCGTCTACGAGCACCTGGGCGGCCGGACGCTGGACTCCCTGGCGGACGAGGAGATCACCGACGAGCTGACCCGGAACGCGTGGGAGCAGGTACGGGCGCTGCAGTCGCGGCGGATCGCGCACCGCCGGCTCACCGGGGACGCCCTGGTGGTGGATCGTTCCGGCAACGTCATCCTCACCGACCTGCGGGGCGGCGAGATCGCGGCCGGGGACCTGGTCCTGCGGATGGACATCGCGCAGCTGCTGACCACGCTCGGCCTGCGGGTCGGCGCGGAGCGGTCGGTGGCCTCGGCGGTGTCGGTGCTCGGCCCCGACGCGGTCGCGGACTGCCTGCCGCTGCTCCAGCCGATCGCGCTGAGCCGCTCCACCCGGGCGACGCTGCGCAAGCTGGCGCGGGAGCGGGCCGACCGGGAGCGGGAGGCGGTACTGGAGTCCTCGCGGGCGGCGAAGGCCGCGCGCGAGGCGGACTCCGCCTCGAGCCCGGCCGCCGACCGCAAGGCGGAGAAGCGGGCGCTGGACGACGCGCTCGACGAGGCCCGCGAGGAGGACCTGCTGAGCCAGATCCGCCGGCAGGTGCTGCTGATCCGCCCGCAGGCGCCGGTGGAGCCGGCCCGGCTGGAGCGGATCCGGCCGCGCACGCTGGTCTCGTTCATCGCGGGTGCGTTCGGTGCGTACTTCCTGCTCACGCAGCTGGCCCACGTGGACTTCGCGACCATCGTCGCGCAGGCGCAGTGGGGCTGGGTGGGGGCGGCGCTGGCCTTCTCGGCGCTGAGCTACTTCGCGGCGGCGATGAGCCTGCTGGGGTTCGTACCCGAGCGCGTGTCGTTCCTGCGGACGGTCGTGGCGCAGGTGGCCGGGTCGTTCGTGAAGCTCGTGGCCCCGGCGGCGGTCGGCGGCGTCGCGCTGAACACCCGGTTCCTCCAGCGGGCGGGGGTCCGGCCCGGGCTGGCGGTGGCGAGCGTGGGCGCGTCGCAGCTGTTCGGGCTGGCCAGCCACATCCTGCTGCTGCTGTCCTTCGGCTACCTGACGGGGACGGAGAAGACCCCGGAGATGACCCCGTCCAGGACGGTCATCGCGGGTCTGCTGACGGTGGCGGTACTGGTGCTGGTGGTGACGGCGGTCCCGCTGCTGCGGAAGTTCGTCGCGACGCGGGTACGGGCGCTGTTCGCCGGGGTCGTGCCGCGCATGCTGGACGTGCTGCAGCGGCCGCAGAAGCTGATGACCGGGATCGGCGGGATGCTGCTGCTGACGGCGTGCTTCGTGATGTGCCTGGACGCGTCGATCCGCGCGTTCGGCGGCGGCCAGGCCATCAGCTACGCGAGCATCGCGGTGGTCTTCCTGGCGGGCAACGCCCTGGGTTCGGCGGCGCCGACGCCGGGCGGTATCGGCGCGGTGGAGACCACGCTGACCCTGGGCCTGATCGCGGCGGGCCTGGAGAAGGAGGTCGCGATCTCGGCGGTGCTCCTGTTCCGCCTGATGACCTTCTGGCTGCCGGTCCTGCCGGGCTGGCTGTCGTTCAACTTCCTGACCCGCAAGGAAGCCATCTAGTGCTGCGACCCGGCAAGGCTTGCCGGGTCGCGGTTCCCCCCGCTGCCGCTGGGGGAGCCGCGACCCGGTGGGCCTTTCCGGTCACAGCACTAGCTAGGGCGTGGCCCGTCCGCCCGACCGGGCCCGCACGGGCCCGCAGGCCCCGGCAGACGGCGCCGGGCGTGGTCCGGTCGGCCGCTGCGACGCTTTGAGGGCACTGCCCCGAGACGGCCGGACGTGCGGGTCATCCCGTAGCGGCCGGCCGGGCGACTGTGGGGCAGCCCCGGCCGACGGGCGAGCCCACGGAACGGCCCACCCCGCCGCTCCGGCTACCCGCCATGCCCCGCGGGGGCCCGGGGCAGGGAACGTGCACCGTCACGGCGGTCCGGCCGCCCCCAGGGGCGGGGGCCGGCACCACCGGAGCTCCTCGGCGCTCCGACGGGCATCACCGGGCCGGCCGAGGCGCCCCATGGCGGGCCGCAGCCGGAGCGGGGCCCCCGCCGGTACCCGGGCCGGCCCCGTGCGCGTCGGTGGCCTGCGGGCGGTGCGACCGCGGCGGCCGGCCCGGGGTCATTGCGCCGGGCGGCGTTCCGAGAGGAGTTCCGCTACTCGGGACAGGGCCGGGGACATCGTGCCCGGGAGGCTGAGGAAGCGGGACGGGTCGCCGACCGGGGCCGTGGTCGGGGTGGTGTCGACGAAGTCGGGCTCCGGGAAGTCCGCCGCGCGTTCCGCCGCTTCCAAGGCCAGCAGGTGCACCGAGAAGTCGTGGGCCAGCGCGACCACCCGGGGGTCGTCCGGCGGGAACTGCGGGTCGGAGAGCACCTCGATCTCCAGCTCCAGCCGCCGCTGCTCCGCCCGCAGCCGCGGGTGCAGGCCGGGGATCCGGGACCCGCCCGCCACCGCGGTCTGGTCCGCCGTCCGGGCCACTCCGGCGGCCGACAGCCCCAGGTCGCCGCCGCACGCCCGCAGCCGCCGTACCGCCGACAGCAGCGCCCGCGCCCGCTCCCGGTGCCGCTCCAGCGACGCCTCCAGCTCCGCCAGGAGGTCCTCCCGCCCGGCCTTGCCCGCCATGGCCGACCGGACGTCGGCCTGCGGCATCCCCAGTTCCGTCATCCCCCGCACCCACAGGATGCGGACGACGTCCTCGTACCCGTACCGGCGCCGGTCGCCCGGCCCCCGCTCGGGCTCCGGCAGCAGGCCGATCCGGTGGAGGTGCCGGATGGCGTTCGGCGTCGTACCGGTCAGGGCGGCGGCTTCGCCGATCCCGATCCACTGCGCGTGGTCCATGGATCCAGGTGACCACGTACGGCCGCCGCCCGCACACCCCCGAACGGCTCATCACCCGCGCGCCGCGGCCCGCCCGCCCACAGGATGGAGGCATGCCGACAAACGCACTGCGGGTCACCGCCGCCGCAGCCGTCGCCGCCGCGCTGCTCACCGCCAGCGCCTGTTCTTCCGGCGACGGCCAGGAGAAGGACACGAAGACCTCAGGCGGCAACGCCCCCAAGGCCTTGAAATGGGAGGCGTGCGAGGCCCCCACCAACGCCCAGGGCGGCGGGCAGGCCCCCGGCAAGGACTGGCAGTGCGCGACCCTGGACGTGCCCCTCGATTACGCGAAGCCCGAAGGAGAAACGATTCCGCTTGCCCTGATCCGCGCCAAGGCGCGCGACAAGGACAAGCGCATCGGCTCCCTCGTCTTCAACTTCGGCGGCCCCGGCGGCTCCGGCATCACCACCCTCCCGGGCGCCGCCAAGGAGTACGAGGCCCTGCGCTCCCGGTACGACCTGGTCAGCTTCGACCCGCGCGGCGTGGGCCGCAGCGCGCCCGTCCTGTGCGAGAACGACCGGCAGCTGGACGCCTACTACGCCTCGGACTCCACGCCGGCCACCCCGGAACAGGAGAAGGCGTTCGCGGACAACACCAAGCGGTACCAGCAGGCCTGCGTGCAGAACTCCGGCAAGGTCCTGCCCTACGTCGGCACCGAGAACGCCGCCCGCGACCTGGACCGGATCCGCCAGGCGCTCGGCGACGAGAAGCTGCACTACTTCGGCATCTCCTAC
Organism: Streptomyces sp. NPDC026522; assembly: GCF_055567555.1. Taxonomy (NCBI): domain Bacteria; kingdom Bacillati; phylum Actinomycetota; class Actinomycetes; order Kitasatosporales; family Streptomycetaceae; genus Streptomyces; species Streptomyces sp. NPDC026522. The sequence goes on along the minus strand of NZ_JBVHQF010000002.1, from coordinate 510,684 downwards.
GGGACCGAACTCGGCGGGGTCTACGCCCACCTCTTCCCGAAGAACGTCGGCCGGGCCGTCCTCGACGCCGTCGTGGACCCGACCCAGACCTCCGAGGAGGGGGCGCTGGGCCAGGCGAAGGGGTTCCAGCTGGCGCTCGACAACTTCGCCCAGGACTGCGTGGACCGGGGCGACGCCTGCCGGCTCCAGGGCAGCACCGCCAAGGAGGTCGAGGCGAACGTCACCCGGCTGCAGAAGGAACTGGCGGTCAAGCCGATCCCCGGGCTCGGCGGGCGGCAGCTGACCGACTCCGCCGCCACCAACGGCATCGCCCAGGCGCTCTACTCCAAGGAGCTGTGGCCGCTGCTGGAGCAGGGGCTGGACGAGGCCCAGGGCGGCCAGGGGCAGTTGCTGATGGCCCTGTCGGACGCCCTCAACGGCCGGGACCAGCAAGGCCGCTACAGCAACATCGGGGCTGCGAACACGGCGATCAACTGCGCCGACTCCAAGGAGCGCTTCACGCTGGAGCAGGCCAAGTCGAAGCTGCCGCAGTTCCGTTCGGCGTCGCCCGTCTTCGGTGACTTCCTCGGCTGGGCGCTGACGAGCTGCACGGGCTGGCCGGTCGCGGGCGCCTGGGAGACCCCGGACGTCTCGGCCCGCGGGTCCGCCCCGATCCTGGTGATCGGCAACACCGGCGACCCGGCGACCCCGTACGAGGGCGCGCGCAAGATGGTGGAGCGGCTCGGCCCCGGCGTCGGCGTGGAGCTGACGTACAAGGGCCAGGGGCACGGCGCGTACAACAGCGGCGACCCCTGCGTCCAGCAGGTGACGAACGCCTACCTGCTGGACGGGAAGGTGCCGCCCGCGGGCAAGGTCTGCACGCCGAGCCAGAGCCCGTCGCCCCAGCCCTCGCTGCCCGAGCAGCCCGACGGGGGCACCTGAGCCGCGGCGGCACACGCGCGGAGGGGCCGCACCGCATGCGCGGTACGGCCCCTCCGGGCGCTGGGATCAGCGGAGGATCAGTAGACCGGCTTCTCGGGCTCGATCTGGTGGACCCAGCCGATGACTCCGCCGCCGACGTGCACCGCGTCGGCGAAGCCCGCCGACTTCAGGACGGCCAGGACTTCCGCACTGCGGACACCCGTCTTGCAGTGCAAGACGATCCGCTTGTCCTGCGGGAGGTCCTGGAGGGCGGTGCCCATCAGGAACTCGCCCTTGGGGATCAGCTTCGCGCCGGGGATCGAGACGATCTCGTACTCGTTCTTCTCCCGGACGTCGATGATCTCGATCTGCTCGTCGCCGTCGATCCACTCCTTGAGCTGCTTGGGAGTGATCGTCGAACCGGCCGCCGCCTCCTGGGCCTCCTCCGACACGACGCCGCAGAAGGCCTCGTAGTCGATGAGCTCGGTGACGGTCGGGTTCGGGCCGCAGACGGCGCAGTCGGGGTCCTTGCGGACCTTGACCTGGCGGTACTGCATCTCCAGGGCGTCGTAGATCATCAGACGGCCGACCAGCGGCTCGCCGACACCCGTCAGCACCTTGATCGCCTCGGTGACCTGGATCGAGCCGATGGACGCGCAGAGCACGCCCAGTACGCCGCCCTCGGCGCAGCTCGGGACCATGCCCGGCGGCGGGGGCTCCGGGTACAGGCAGCGGTAGCAGGGCCCGTGCTCGGACCAGAACACCGAGGCCTGGCCGTCGAAGCGGTAGATGGAGCCCCATACGTACGGCTTGTTCAGCAGCACGCAGGCGTCGTTGACCAGGTAGCGCGTGGCGAAGTTGTCCGTGCCGTCGACGATGAGGTCGTACTGGCTGAAGATCTCCATCACGTTCTCGGCTTCGAGCCGCTCTTCGTGCAGGACCACGTTGACGTACGGGTTGATGCCCAGCACGCTGTCCCGGGCCGACTCGGCCTTCGACCGGCCGATGTCCGCCTGGCTGTGGATGATCTGGCGCTGCAGGTTCGACTCGTCGACCTCGTCGAACTCGACGATGCCCAGCGTGCCGACGCCGGCCGCCGCCAGGTACATGAGGGCGGGCGAGCCGAGGCCGCCCGCGCCCACGGCCAGCACCTTGGCGTTCTTCAGGCGCTTCTGGCCGTCCATCCCGACATCGGGGATGATCAGGTGGCGGGAGTACCGACGGACCTCGTCAACGGTGAGCTCAGCAGCTGGCTCTACCAGGGGTGGCAGCGACACGGGGACTCCGTAGATGGGTATGTCTGAACGGTGGTTCTTCCCGTAACACTGCCACGCCCTTCTTCATTCCGAGACACCCGTTCCGATACGCGAGACGATTTCGTCCCAGTACCCGGGCATCGACGCCCAGGGATCACGGTCCGCCGCCCCGCGCCGGTCGGTGAACCAGATCGTCCCGGCGCCCTGCCAGCGGGCGATCCGCAGCGCCTCGTCCAGGTGGGTCCGCGGCACCCCGTGCACCAGGTGGCAGAAGAGTTCCGGCGGGTACCCGGCCGTCCACTCCGCCACCAGCGACCAGCGGTAGTCGGCCCAGGCGCCGCAGAAGGTGACCAGCTGGTCGGCAGTCTCCGCGTAGCCCTCGTAGGGGTGGGTGCCGTGGCCCAGCACGATGCGCAGGCCGTCGCCGAGGCCGCGCAGCGCGGCCACGACGCGGCGCACCGCGGGCAGGTCCGCCCGGTCCGCGGGGGTGTCGGCCAGGTAGAAGCCGTCGACCCCGTACCAGTCCCGGAACCGGTGGGCGTCGGAGAGCAGCTCCCCGAACGACCTGGCACCGTCCCGCACGGCGAGGTGGCCGAGGAGCCGGCGGCCCGTGCCGCCCCCGGCGTGACGCAGCCGGCCGGCCGCCTCCGCGCAGTGCGGATCGGGCCGGCCTCCCGGGCCGTCCGTCACGTTGAGCACGGCCCAGTGCAGCGGGGTCCCGGGCCGGGTCAGCTCGGCCCACTCCACCGGCGCGAGCAGCGGATGCGCGTAGCCGGGCGTGCCCAGGCCCAGCCGGCCCGCCTCGGTCGCCGGGACCCGGGGCGCCGGCGTCGTCAGATGCGACACGCCGCCTCCATCCAGATGTCGGCCAGGGACTCCTCCAGGTTGATCCGGGGCCGCCAGCCGAGCCGGTCGCGGGCGGTGCGGACGTCGGCCTGCTGCCAGCTGCCGCAGCCGTCCGGGTACGGGGCCTGCGGGGCGGCGGCGAGCTGGTCGGCCGTGGCCTCGGAACGCGGGGCGCCGATGGCGGGCAGGCCCTGGGGCCGTCCCGGGTGCCCGTGCGCGAGCGGGTGCTGCGTGCCGCCGTGCGGTACGTCCAGTTCGTGCAGGGAGCCGCCGAAGCCCGCGACCCGGGCCAGTACGGCCGCCGCGTCGCGCAGCCGGACCGCGCGGCCGGTGCCGATGTTGACGACGCCCTGGGCGGCGGAGAGGGAGGCGGCGTGCACGGCGCGGGCGACGTCGCGCACGTCCACGAAGTCGCGCTGCACCCCGAGCCCGCTGAGCTTGAGTTCGCTGTCGCCGGACTGCATGGCCCGCCGCATCGCCTCGGCGAGCCGGCCCAGCGGCGAGCCGGCGGGGGTGCCGGGGCCGACGGGCGAGAAGATCCGCAGCACGACCGCGTCCAGCCCGGAGCCGAGCACCAGCTCGGTCGCGGCCAGCTTGCTGACGCCGTACGGTCCGCCCGGTCTCGGGACGGCGTCCTCGGCCGTGGAGGAACCGGGCTGGCTGGGCCCGTACTCGGCGGCACAGCCCAGCTGGACCAGCCGGGCGCCGCAGCCGCTGCGGCGGAGCGACTCGCAGATGGTGGCGACGGCGACGGTGTTGTGCCGGGTCAGCTCGCGGGCGCCGCCGCGGGTGGCGCCCGCGCAGTTGATGACGACGCCCGGGTGGACGGCGTCCAGGAAGCGGGTGAGGGCCCCGGGGCTGCCGGTGGCGAGGTCGAAGCGGACGTCGGCGTCGTCGCCCCGGCCGAGCGCGGTGAGCTGCACGGCGGGGTCGGCGAGCAGCCGGTCGGCGACGTAGCGCCCGAGGTATCCGTTGGCTCCGATCAGCAGCACCCTCATCGCGCGGCCCCTCGGTCGATTGGCTGGCCGGTCATCCTGTTTCTCCTTGGGTCTGGGGTGGGGTGGTAGGGGTACGGCGCTCCGGCGAAGGTTTCCGAAGACTCAGGGCCGCGCGTGTGCGGAAGCACGGGACAGCGCGACGACGGCGTGTACGAGGAGTCCCGCGGCGGCGGCGAGCGGCGCCCCCGGGACCGGTACGAGGGCCACGGCCACGGCGGCCGCGGCGGGCACCCGGCGCGCGCCGTGGGTGAGCAGCAGCCGGGTCACGAAGAGCAGCACGGCGAGCGGCACGGCGGGCGCGAGGGGTGCACCGGCGAGTGCGGCCGCCCCCGCGGCGGCCCCCGCGAAGGCGGCGACGGTGCCGGCCAGCAGCGGCCGCACCCCGGCGGCGAAGTCCTCCAGGGCCCGGCTCCCGGCGAGCCCGCGCCGCGCCCGGGCCGCGAAGCCGGTGGCGGCGACCTGCCCGGGGGCCACGGCCAGGGCGAGGGCGGCACCGAGGGCGGGGCCGTGCCGGTGGACGGCCCAGCCGACGGCGGCCGCCGCGAGCAGGTGGAGCAGGCCGGGGAACCGCCCCCCGGCGGTCCGCCCGGGCCACACCAGCGCGGCGACGGTGACGGCCACCGCGACGGCCCCGGCCCACGGCACCCGGGCGGCGGCCGCCCCGAGCGCCACGGCCCCGGGCAGCAGGGCGCAGCCGAAGCCGCGCAGGGCGGCGGGGGTGGCGGCGCCGGCCGGGGTCCGGACGGCCCGGGCCTCGCCGCGCGGGGTGCGGGCGTACAGCTCCTCGGCGAGGGAGAAGACGTCCCGGTGCCGGAAGCGCGCGGCGGTGCGGTCGGTGATGCCGTGCGCTTCGAGCCCGGCGGCGATCTCCAGCGGGTCGACGGCGCGCTCGCACAGCTCGCGGTGGCGGTGCAGCAGGGCCTTGACGGGGTCCCCGGCGGCCCGCCGGCGCGGGGCGGCGGCGGGGTCGGGGCGCAGCCCGGTGTCGTCGAGGGTCATGCCGCCGCCTCCGCGGCCGGGGCGGCACCCACCGGGGGCCCGGGATCCGGGGGTGCGGGTGCCGCGGCCGGCGGTCCCTCCCCCGGGGCCGGTTCCGGCGCCTTAGCCCAGGTCGGCGTGGTCCAGTGCCCCCGTACCCGCGCCTCGGGCGGTTGCGCGAACGGGACGCCCCCTTCGGGCCGGGCCGGTCCCTGGGCGAGCAGGAGCAGGTAGATGTCGCGGAACGCGGTCACGTTCTGCTCGACGGTGAACAGTTCCAGGGCCCGGGCCCGGGCGGCGGCCCCGAGCCGCTGCGCCCGCTCGGGGTCGCGGAGCAGCGACAGGCAGGCTTCGGCCAGCGCCTTCGGGTTGCGCGGCGGTACGACCAGGCCGGTCCCGCCGATGACCTCGCACACCGCGCCGACGTCCGTGGAGACGGTGGCCCGGCCGCAGAACATCGCTTCGGCCAGGGTGAGGGGGAAGCCCTCGATCACCGAGGACAGCAGCACCACCCGGCCGGCCCCGTAGGCGTCGGCCGGGGAGGGTGCCTCGGGACCCCCGATCCCCTCGAAGGTGACCGGGTTCTCGCCCATCGTGATCGCGTCGGCGGCCTCGTCGGGAAAGAGCTGCGCCGCCAGGGAGCGGCAGTCGGCGAGGTAGCCGGGCGCCGCGGCGGTGGCGAAGATCCGCAGCCGCGCCTGCGGTGCGGCCCGGCGCACCTCGGCGAAGGCGTGCAGCAGGGCGACGAGGTCCTTGGCCGGCTCTATCCGGCCGACCCACACGAGCGTGTCCGGGTCGCCGCAGCCGGGGTCCTCCCCGACGGTGGCGAATCGGTCCGCCTCCATCCCCGGGTAGACGGTGCGCACCCGCTCGCGCGCGGCTCCGCACCGCTCCTGCCAGCGGCGGGCGTGGGCGTTGCCGGGGGTGAGCAGGTCGGCCTGGGCGTAGATCTCGGCGGCCAGGCGGATGTGGAAGGCCGCCAGCAGGGCGCGGACGGCGGGGCGCTCGTCCGGGGAGTGCTCCAGGTAGTGGGCCCGCAGCCGCACTCCGTACTCGGTGACCAGCAGCGGCACCCCGAAGAAGCGTTTGGCCAGCAGTCCGGGGACGGCGGCGGTCCCGCCGGCGGTGGCGTGGCAGACGTCGGTCGCGCCGAGTTCCCCGTACCAGTCGAGGGACAAGGGCCGCAGGGCGCGCTCCAGTTCGTCCACGAACTCCAGTACGTCCGGTACCCGGGCAGCCTGTAAGGCGCGCCCGGCGCCCGGTGCCCGGCAGCCCGCCTCGACCGTCCGCACGGCGGTCTCCGAACGCAGGGCCGCGTACAGCCCGCCGTGTTCACGGGCGAGTTCGGCGAGTCCGTACAGTCCCGCGGCGAACGGGGCAGGCTCGCCCGCGCAGATGCCCCGGACCAGGTCCGCGAAGCAGCCGGCGAACCGGCGGCGCTCACGCCGGGAGTGGCTGCGCCCGTCGTCGTCGGGGGCCCACAGCGAGGCGGTCCGCACCCGGGTGACGTTGCCGGGCAGCGGCACGCGGCCGCGCTGTTCCTGTTCGGCGCTGCGGCTCAGCGCGTAGAGCTCGAACGCGTGCTGCGGCAGCCCGCGCACGAGCCGGTCGCACCACGGCCCGGCCTCTCCTGTCGCATACGGATAACCACCTTCCGTGAGCAGTCCGATCCGCACGAGTGGCACCCCCGATCTCCCGTTACAGGCGGTCTCCGTCGGTCCGTCGACCCGCCGCGGGAGAACTCAAGCCGATATGCCGAAGGCGCGACGGACGGTTGTCCATCGCGCCACCGGAAGGGGTGAAGAGTCGTAACTTTCCGGTACGGGTCGCGTTCGAGCGCGCTAAAAAGGGCCCGGAGGGGGCCCGTACCCGTCCCGGGCCGGAATCAAGGCCCTGGATACACCCACGGGTTGGGCTTGCAGGGGATGTTGTCGATGTCGAGGGACTTCGTCTGCTGCTGCATGATCGGGGCGAGCGCGCCGGGGGTCCGGCAGTTGACGTGCCCGTGTCCGAGCCGGTGGCCGACCTCGTGGTTGATGAGCATCTGGCGGTAGGCGAACATCTGGTCCGCGCCGTAGGTCGGGGAACCCTGCGCCCAGCGGAACGCGTTGATCATCACGCGTTCGGTGGCCGCGGAATCGCAGGAGACGTTGTCGACGGTGGTGTCCAGCCCGGACTTGGCGCACCAGGCGGCGGTGGTCCCGGGGCTCGCGAGGGTGATCACGAAGTCGGCCTCGCCGCCCGGCACCCGCTCGAAGGTCATCTCCCCTCCGTGCGCCCAGCTGCGCGGGTCGTTGAGGGTGCGCTGCACGGCCTCCGCGAACAGCTGCGGGTCCATCCCCAGCCCCTGCTCGACGTCGACCCGGTAGCGCAGCAGCCTCCCCTTGCCCGGCGCATTGGCGACGCCGGGGACGGTGTCGAAGAGGCCCGGCCCGGTGAGCTTCGCGTCGATCGGCAGCTGCTGGGCCATCTTCTGCTCGTACGTCGGCTCCGCCGGGGCGGCGTCCGGCGTCGCCCGGCCCACGGAGCGGGACGCCGGCGACTGCCCGCCGGCCGGCCGGTCCTTCGCGGTGTCCGCGGCGGCCCGGGCGGTGGCGGCGTCCCTGTCGCCGTGGCCGGCCACCTGCCCGGCGACGATGACGGCGAGCACCGTGGTCACGGCCGCGGCGGCCATGCCGGTGTAGGCACGGACCTTCGTGCCGCGCCCGGAACCGGGCTCCGGCCCGGCCTCGGATGCGGGCTCGCGCCCGGCCTCGGATGCGGGCTCGGGCTCGGGCTCGGAGTCGGGCGCCGGATCGGACGCGGGCTCCGGCGCGATGAGCGGCATACGGGGCCCCGGGAAGCGGCGGTGCGTACCGGTGCCGGAGCCGGCCTCGGCGGGCGGCGCCGCGGCCCGCGCCGCGAAGCCGACGACGGGGACGCCGAACGCCGGGGTGTCGCCGTCGCGCCCGGACGGCGGCGCTGCCACGCGCGTCCGCGGCACCCCGCGCCAGTCCCCGTAGACGGCGCCGGTACCCGTCGCCGGACCGGCGCCCCAGGCGCCGCCGGGCTCCCGCTGCTCGGGGTGCCCGGCCGGCCGCTCCGCGCGCGGCGGGTGGGTGCCGAAGGCGTCGAAGGGGGCGGGGGCGGCGGCCGCCCGGCCGCCGTGCGGCTCACGGTGCCGCTCGTCCGGCGCGGACTCCGCCGGCGGCGCGGGCCTGGACGGGGCGGAGTCCTTGCGACTATGTCGTCCCACGCGTTCAGCCTCTGTCGTCTTCGGTGTCTGCCGTCGGTTCGTTCTGTTCTTCGCCCTGCTCGCGCCGTTCCGAGTGCTCGCGCCGTTCCGACCGTTCTCCCGCAGCAGTGTGGCGCGCGCGTTCGGTGTCCCGCAGCAGTTCCCGGAAGGCGGTGGCGACCACCTCCGGGTACTCCATCATCGCCACGTGGCCGGCCTCGGGCAGACTCAGCAGCCGTGAACCACGGAAGGCCGCGGCGGCCTTGCGCGCCTTGCGGAACGAGACCAGCTGGTCGCGCCCGCCGTAGATCAGCAGGGTCGGCGCGAGCACGCGTTGCGCCTGCCGCCACAGTCCGTGCTGGCCACCGAGGGTGTAGGCGTCGACGATCCCGCGCGAGGAGCGGGTCATCGCGTCCCAGAAGTACGGCAGGGCCAGCCGCCGCTCCATCTCCTCGACGGCGGCCTCGAACCCCTCCACGGTCACCCGTGAGGGGTCTCCGTAACAGAGGTCCGTCACCCCCCTGGTGCGCTGTTCGGCGGTCACGCCCCGGGTGAGGCGGCCGAACAGGGCGGCGACACCGGGCACCGCCAGCAGGGCGGTGGGCACCGCCGACCGCTGCACGCGCAGCTCCGGCAGCGCGGGCGAGACCAGCGTCAGGGTCCGTACGAGGTCGGGCCGGACGGCGGCGACCCGGGTGGACACGGCGCCGCCCAGCGAGTTCCCGAACAGGTGCACCGGCCCGCGTCCTGCGGCGTCGAGGTAGCGGATGACCACCCGGGCCAGACCGGTGACGGAGTAGTCCCGGTCGGCGGGCGGCGGTGACCAGCCGAATCCGGGCAGGTCCACGGCTTCGCAGTCCACGTCGCCGGCCAACTGCTCCATCAGGGCCGACCAGTTCTGCGAGGAACCGCCGAGCCCGTGCACGAACAGCGCGGGCGGCAGCCCTTCCCGTACCGGTGGCCGGAACCGTACGTTCAGCTCCAGGCCGGACAGCGGAGCCGTGCGCAGCCGCTCGCCTTCGGCCACCCGGGCGCCCCCCACCTGGGAGGTCACCTCGGTGGCGGCCTTTACACCCGGCAGCTCCGTCGAAGACATGGGCCCAATGTTACGAGACGATCACACCCTGCCCCTTGTGGCGGCAGTCACAGGACCACCTGGCGGCCTAACGGCGATCCTCCTAGGCTCATAGGGAGACGAGTGAAGGCGAGGGGAGCGCGATGACGGTCGATCCTGCCGAACCGGACACGTTCCAGGAGGAGCTCCGGGAGTTTCCCGACCCGGAGACGCCCGAGGCGGACGCCGCGGAGCAGCACACCGATGTACAGCCGCACGACGATGACCGGCCCACTGGTGTGGACCGGGACGAGGCCACCGACGGGGACGCCTTCGAGCAGGCCCGGGTGGTCCCGCTGGACGAGGACGACTACCGCTGACCAGCGTGTCCGGTCGGTCGGCGGTGGTCCGTACAGCGAGAAAACTCGGCCTGAACCCACCAGATCCGGTTACCGAAAAGTACGATGGCGGCGCGGCGCAGAGCGCAGTGTGTTCTTAGAGAAAGTGGGAGGCGGCGTGACAGCCATCGAGCAGACGGACGCAGCGCGTCCCCGGGGCACGCGACTGCCGCGCCGAGCCCGACGCAACCAGCTCCTGGGCGCGGCCCAGGAGGTTTTCGTCGCGCAGGGGTATCACGCGGCGGCGATGGACGACATCGCCGAGCGCGCGGGTGTCAGCAAGCCGGTGCTCTACCAGCACTTCCCCGGCAAGCTGGACCTCTACCTCGCGCTGCTGGACCAGCACTGCGAGGCCCTGCTGCTGGCGGTGCGCACGGCGCTGGAGTCGACGACCGACAACAAGCTGCGCGTCGAGGCGACCATGGACGCCTACTTCGCGTACGTGGAGGACGAGGGCGGCGCGTTCCGGCTGGTCTTCGAGTCGGACCTGACGAACGAGCCGGCGGTGCGCGAGCGCGTCGACCGCGTCTCGCTCCAGTGCGCGGAGGCGATCTCCGACGTCATCGCCGAGGACACCGGCCTGTCGAAGGACGAGTCGATGCTGCTCGCGGTGGGGCTGGGCGGCGTCTCGCAGGTCGTGGCGCGGTACTGGCTCTCCAGCGAGAGCCCGGTCGCCCGGGACACCGCGGTGGGGCTGCTGACCTCGCTCGCCTGGCGCGGCATCGCCGGATTCCCGCTGCACGGCACCGAGGGCTGACACCCGGACGGCCCCGTCGCACGGGGGGCACTGTTCGCTGCGAGCGTGTCCGCCGCGAGCCGATCACGTCCCCTCTCCGGGCTAATGTGGACCGGGTACGGCGCGGCTGATCGCGCGAACCGGACCGTCGGAGGGACAAAGCCGTGGAGGTCAAGATCGGCGTGCAGCACGCACCCCGGGAGATCGTGCTGGAGAGCGACCTGAGCGCCGAGGAGCTGGAGCGCGTCGTCACGGCGGCGCTGTCCGGTACGGTGCCGCTGCTGAGCCTGACCGACGCCAAGGGCCGCAAGGTCCTGGTGCCGTCCGACCGCCTGTCGTACGTCGACCTGGGCGAGCCGAGCGGGCGCAAGGTGGGCTTCGGCGCGCTCTGAGGCGCGCGGACCGGGGCGCGAGTCGACACCGGCATCGAGTCCCGACACAACGAGAGAAACGGCCCGGCGGTCTTCCGCCGGGCCGTTTCCCTTTCTTCCGCTTCGGGTAGGACCGCAACTGGTGCACCCCGGAAACGCCCGCTGACGTATCGGAAGGGATCTCATGCTGCTGATGGAAGCGCTTGGCTCCGGTCTGCTGGGACTGGCCCTCGCCGGGGCGGCCGTGCGCACGCTCGGGGAGCGGCTGCCCGCTTCCAGAATGGTGCTGGTCAGCGGCGTGGCGGGAGCACTGTTCGGGGCGTACCTCACGCACATGTCGCTGGGGCCGGGGCACAACTCGCTGGCCGCGACGCTGCTGGGCTCCGTGGGCGTGTCCGCCGTGGTGCTGTCGCTGCTGCTGCGGCCCGCCGGACATTCCGGGCGGAGCCGTCGCCGCCCTCCGTTTTCGGTTCCGACGCGGGGCTGACCGCCCGGAAAACGTGCCCGGCCCCGGGCGGGGGTTCCCCGCTCGGGGCCGGGCGCGTTGGGGGGGCGCCGCGCCTCAGGCGGCGAGGCCGAGGGCCGCCATCCGCTTGGTGTGGGCCTTGGTGATCCGGGTGAACATCTCGCCGACCGCCGCGAGGTCGAAGCCGGCCGCCATGCCGTCGACACCGCCGACCAGCATGGTCGACAGCGCGTCACGTTCGGCGACCACCCGCTGGGCCTGCGAGAGGGCCTCGCCCATCAGCCTGCGGGCCCACAGCGCGAGCCGGCCGCCGACGCGCGGGTCGGCCTCGATCGCGGCGCGCACCTTCTCGACGGCGAAGCCGCCGTGGCCGGTGTCGTCGAGCACCCCGACGACGAGGGCGCGGGTGTCGGTGTCGAGGTGGCTGGCGACCTCGCGGTAGAAGTCGCTGGCGATGGAGTCGCCGACGTACGCCTTGACCAGGCCTTCCAGCCAGTCCGAGGGGGCGGTCTGGCGGTGGAAGTCGTCGACGCCCTTCGCGAAGGGCTCCATCGCGGCCGTGGGCTCGACGTCGATCGCCGACAGCCGGTCGCGGAGCCGCTCGAAGTGGTGGAACTCGGCGGAGGCCATCTTCGCGAGTTCGGCCTTGTCGGAAAGCGTGGGCGCGAGTTTCGCGTCCTCGGCCAGGCGCTCGAACGCCGCGAGTTCTCCGTACGCGAGCGCGCCGAGCAGGTCCACCACGGCTGCGCGGTACTGCGGGGAGGCCGAGGCGGTCGCCCAGTCCTGGGCGGCGATCCCGGGCGCCTCCGCGGAGGTGCCGTCGTCGGCGGGCGATGCGTTTTCTACGGTCGACATGCTCCGCACAATAGCCCGCCGAAACCCGGCGCGAACCCCCTGGTCAGTCCACCTAAACCCGACTACCAGGTGAATTCACCCGACACAGCTGCGCGATTCCGGGGTACAGTGGTAATGCGCCTGCCGGAAACTCGGCGGGCCATCCGAATGAGGATGCCCGGTCGGTGGCCCGATCGGCTCCACCCGACCGCCCTCTGTCTGGTGCGTACGTCCATGCGTACCGCCTGCACGAGGGGCCCCCTCAGCGGCAGAAGCGCTTGAGCGAAGGCTAGTGGTCCCGCGCAGCTTTGTACGGCTCGCCCGAACCCTGGGCGTGCGCAGTACTGCAAGCCCGGCACGGTACGACCCCCCTCGCCGCCTCGCGCCGCGTCTCACAGAAGAGGCAGCACCCTGACTACGTTCCGTGACCTCGGGATCTATCCCGAGACCGCCGAAGCCCTTGAGGCCGTCGGCATCGTGTCCCCCTTCCCGATCCAGGAGATGACCCTCCCCGTAGCCCTTTCCGGCTCGGACGTCATCGGCCAGGCCAAGACCGGAACCGGCAAGACGCTCGGTTTCGGCCTTCCGCTGCTGGAGCGGGTCACCGTCCCCGCCGACGTCGAGGCGGGCCGGGCCCGGCCCGACCAGCTGACCGACGCCCCGCAGGCGCTCGTGGTCGTCCCGACCCGTGAGCTGTGCACCCAGGTCACCAACGACCTGCTGACCGCGGGCAAGGTCCGCAACGTCCGCGTCCTCGCCATATACGGCGGCCGCGCGTACGAGCCGCAGGTCGAGGCCCTCAAGAAGGGCGTCGACATCATCGTCGGCACCCCGGGCCGGCTCCTCGACCTGGCCGGTCAGCGCAAGCTGGACCTGTCCCACGTCAGGGCGCTCGTCCTGGACGAGGCCGACGAGATGCTCGACCTGGGCTTCCTGCCCGACGTCGAGAAGATCATCAACTACCTGCCGCCGAAGCGTCAGACCATGCTGTTCTCGGCGACCATGCCGGGCGCGGTCATCGGCCTGGCCCGCCGGTACATGACGCAGCCGACGCACATCCGCGCCACCTCCCCCGAGGGCGAGGGCGTGACCGTCGCCAACATCAAGCAGCACGTCTTCCGTGCGCACAACATGGACAAGCCGGAGCTCGTCTCCCGCATCCTGCAGGCCGAGGGCCGTGGCCTGGCCATGATCTTCTGCCGTACGAAGCGCACGGCGGCCGACATCGCCGAGCAGCTGGAGAAGCGCGGCTTCGCCTCCGGCGCCGTCCACGGCGACCTGGGCCAGGGCGCGCGCGAGCAGGCCCTGCGGGCGTTCCGCAACGGCAAGGTCGACGTGCTGGTGTGCACCGACGTGGCCGCGCGCGGCATCGACGTCGAGGGCGTGACCCACGTCATCAACTACCAGGCGCCGGAGGACGAGAAGACCTTCCTGCACAGGGTGGGCCGGACCGGCCGCGCGGGCAACAAGGGCATCGCCGTCACCCTGGTCGACTGGGATGACATCCCGCGCTGGCAGCTGATCAACAAGGCGCTGGAGCTGGACTTCCACGAGCCGGTCGAGACGTACTCCACGTCCCCGCACCTGTTCGAGGAGCTGAACATCCCGGCCGGGACCAAGGGCATCCTGCCGCGTGCCGAGCGCACGCGGGAGGGCCTCAAGGCCGAGCAGCTGGAGGACCTGGGCGAGACCGGCGGCCGCGGTGGCCGTGGCGGTCGCGGCCCGGCCGCCGCCGCGCCGGTCGAGGAGCGTCCGGCCCGTACCCGGACCCCGCGCCAGCGCCGCCGTACCCGTGGCGGCAGCGAGCTGGGCGCCGAGTCGGCCGCCGCGGTGACCCCGGTCGCCGAGGCCCCCGCCGCCGCGGTCCCGGCCGCTGCTGTGGCCCCGGCTGTCGCGGCCCCGGCGGCCGATGAGCCGCGCAAGCCGCGTCGCCGCCGGACCCGCGCCGCCGTGCCCGCGCCCGCCGCCGCGGTGACCCCGGTCGCCGAGGCGCCGGCTGTGGCCGCGGAGCCGGACTTCCAGATGGTGCCGGCCGTGGAGCCCGTCCGGGCGCCGCGCCGCCCGGTCCGCCGGCCCGTGGCGCCGTCTGCCGCGGAGCCCGACTTCCAGATGGCCCCGCCGGTGGAGCCGGCTCCGGCCCGCCGCAGCACCCGGACCCGCAAGGTCGCGGAGCCTGCCCCCGTCGTCACCGAGGCCGCCCCGGCCGCGGTCGCGGAAGAGGCCCCGGTCAAGCCGAAGCGCACCCGCACCCGCAAGGTCGCGGAGGCCGCCCCGGTGACCGCCGAAGCCGCCCCGGTGGCCGAGGAAGCCCCGGTCAAGCCCAAGCGCACCCGCACCCGCAAGGTCGCCGAGGCCGCCCCGGTGACCGCCGAAGCCGCCCCGGTGGCCGAGGAAGCCCCGGTCAAGCCCAAGCGCACCCGCACCCGCAAGGTCGCGGAGGCCGTCGTGGAGGCGCCCGCCGCCGCTGCGGAGGAGGCTCCCGCCAAGCCGAAGCGCACGCGGACCCGCAAGGCTGTCGCCGAGGCGCCGGAGGCGTAACGCCGCCCGGTCCCGTACCGCGAAGGGCCCCGTTCCCCTCTTCGGAGGGGGCCGGGGCCGTTCGCGTACCGGGGGGGCTGTACCGACGGCTACGGGCCGGTAACCTCGGGCCCATGAGCAAGCCGCCCCGCCTGACCCTGCCCTCCGTCGCCCGCGCGTACCGCCTCGGGACCGCACGCGGGGAGTTCGCCGTGCACGAGGCGGGCGAGCCGCTGCGCGGCACGGCCCTGCTGGTCCCCGGCTTCACCGGCAGCAAGGAGGACTTCATCGGCCTGCTGGAGCCGCTGGCCGGCGCCGGCTACCGGGTGGTGGCGGTCGACGGGCGCGGCCAGTACGAGAGCCCCGGCCCGCGCGAGGAGTCCGCGTACAGCTGCGAGGAGCTGGCCCGGGACCTGCTCGCCCAGGCGGCAGCGCTGGACGCCGGGCCGGTGCACCTCGTCGGCCACTCCCTGGGCGGCCTGATCTCCCGCGCGGCGGTGCTGCGCGACGCCGCGCCCTTCGCCTCCCTCACCTTGATGAGCAGCGGCCCTGCGGCGATCTCCGAGGAACAGCAGGCCCGTACGAAGCTGCTGATCGCGGCGCTGGAGGCGCTGCGGGACGACATGCCCGCGGTGTGGGCCGCGATGCGCGCCCAGGACCCGGCGGACGCCGTGCCCGACTCCCCCGCACTGGCCGCCTTCCTGCGCGAGCGCTGGCTGGCCACGGTGCCGGAGCAGCTGATCGGCACGGGCCGGGTACTGATCTCGGAGCCGGACCGGGTGGCGGAGCTGGCAGAGGTGCCGCTGCGCAAGCTGGTGCTGTCGGGGGTGGTCGACTACGCCTGGCCGGTACCGCTCATGGATGAGATGGCGCGACGGTTGAGCGCGGCCCGAGTGGTCGTCGAGGGCGCCGAACACTCCCCGAACGCGGAGAATCCCCAGGTCACAGCCGATGCACTGGCCGCCTTCTGGAGCGTGGGCGAGGCCCGGACCGGAGACACTCGTTAGCGAGTGAAAAAATTTCCTTAGCGTAGGGAATGTTTGCGGCTTACACTTCGTTATGCCAGTGCAAGTGAAACACTGACGAAGGGAGAAGCCCGTGCGCTTCGAGATTCTGCGCCTGGACGATGTCGACGGAAGCGCCGTGGACAGCACCGTCGTGGACGCGGCCTCCGTCAACCGGATCGTGCAGCACGCCGCATCAGTAGGCCAGCGCATTCTGATCCGACCGGCCGAGACCGCGTCCAACTGACCCGCTCCCCGCGGTAGACGACGACGAAACGACGAGACGACGACGAATGCCCCGCACCGGACCGGTTCGGGGCATTCGCATGTGCGGGGACGGGCGCCGGCGCCTCAGGCGTTGTGCACGACCTGGAGCACACCGTTGATGATCTGCTGGACCGCGATCGCCGACAGCATCATGCCCGCGAGCCGGGTCACCAGGACGACGCCGCCGTCCTTGATCACCCGGATGATCACCAGGGAGTAGCGCATGGTGATCCACAGCACCACGTGCATGGCGATGATCGCCGACCAGACGGAGAGCTGCCCGCCGAACCCGTCGGCCTTCTGCACGGCCAGGATGACGGACACGATCGCGCCCGGGCCGGCCAGCAGGGGCATGCCGAGCGGCACGAGGGCGACGTTGACGTCCTTCGTCTGCTTCGGCTCGTCCGTCTTGCCGGTGAGCAGGTCCAGCGCGATCAGCAGCAGGAGCAGGCCGCCCGCGATCATCAGCGCCGGCACGGACACGTGCAGGTAGTCGAGGATCTGCTGGCCGCAGACGCCGAAGACGGCGATGACACCGAAGGCCACGCAGACGGCCTGCCAGGCCATGCGGCGCTGCACCTTGGTGGCGCGGCCGGAGGTCAGGGCGAGGAAGATCGGCGTGATCCCCGGGGGGTCCATAATCACAAAAAGCGTGAGAAAAAGGGATCCGAAGACGGCGAAATCAAACACAGTGATGCCTTGCAGGAGAGGGGTGTAGCAAAAAAGGGCGGGGACGGGCGAGGGCTCAGCCCTCGTGGCGCCGTCCACCGGCGCCGGGGACGGGGAACGCCCCGGTGGCTCGGCGCGTGATCTCGCCGTAGATCTCGGGGTCGGTGGTGTACTCGCCGAGGCGGCAGGTCTTGCGGCTGCCGTGGTAGTCGCTGGACCCGGTCGTCAGCAGGCCGAGTTCGTCCGCCAGGTCGCGCAGCCGAGCGCGCGTCGCGGCGTCGTGGTCCATGTGGTCCACCTCGATGCCGTCCAGTCCGGCCGCCGCCAGTTCGGCGATGGCGCTCTCGGGCACGCACCGGCCGCGCTTGAGGGCGGCGGGGTGGGCGAAGACGGTGACCCCGCCGGCCGCCTTCACCAGGCGGATCGCGTCGAACGGATCGAGCTCGTGCTTCTCCGCGTACGCGCGGCCCCCGTCGGCGAGCCAGTCGGAGGTGAACGCGTCGGAGACGGTGGGCACGACGCCGAGCTCGACGAGGGCGGTGGCTATGTGCGGCCGCCCCACGGATCCCGCACCGGCGATCCGGGCGACCTGGTCCCAGGTCACGTCCACGCCGAGCGCCTGGAGCTTGCCGATCATGGCCTGGGCACGCGGGGTGCGGTCGTCGCGGACCAGCTCCCGCTCGGCGTGCAGCTCGGGCTCCTCGGGGTCGAAGAGGTAGGCGAGCATGTGCATCCCGACGCCGTCGAGCCGGCAGCTCAACTCCGCGCCGGTGACCAGGGTGAGTCCCTGCGGCAGGGCCGCGATCGCCTCGGCGTACCCGCCGACGGTGTCGTGGTCGGTCAGTGCGAGGACGTCCAGCCCGGCGGCGGCCGCGTTGCGGACCAGCTCGGCGGGGGTGTCGGTGCCGTCGGAAGCGGTGGAGTGGGCGTGCAGGTCGATGCGCACTGCCGGGCTCCAGCTTCTACGGACGGACAAAGGGGGACGCTCCAGGATACCCGCCCCCCGGCCCCCACCGGGCCCACCGATGCCCCGGCCGATGGCCCGACGGACGGAGTCTCCCCCAGCTACCGCTGGGGGGGTACCCCCGGGATGTCCCCAGGGTGTCCGCAGCGCAGCGGCCCGAAGGCCGGCAAGCCCCGCCCGGCGACCGCCGGACGGAGTCCGGCCCAGCGGCCCGAAGCCCGAGCGGCCCGCCAGGGCCGAGCGGTGCGAGGGGCGCGTCGAGAAGGGCAGCGGCCCGCCAGGGCCGAGCGGTGCGAGGGGCGCGTCAAGAGGACAAAATGCGGGGGCTCAGTGCCCCGCACGGGACCAGTTCGACCTCGGAGCCCGCGTCGCGCAGGTCGGTCAGGATCAGCTCGTCGTACATGAGCAGCCCCGTCTGCTCCGGCCAGACCACGGCCCACAGCCACAGCCCGCGCGCCTCGCCCGCGAACACGGCACGGTCATCGGGAGCACCCTTGACGTGCCACAGCGGAGTGGGCCGGCCGGCCGCGACGACCTTCGCGTGCGGGGGCGCCGACACGTCCATGTACGGGCCGGGGTCGGGTGCGTCGATCCCCGCGTACCGCGCGCCGAGTCCCACCCCGAGTTCCTCCGCGACGAGCACCAGCTCCCCCATTCCGCCCAGCGGCCCGGGGCCGGAACAGGCGACGGCGGTGGCGCGGCCACCGCTGCGGTCGTCCCCCGCGGTGGCGACGCCGGTGAACAGCCACCCCACCGGCAGGGGCCACGGCATCCACACCGGTACGTGCGCACGGTGCACTATGACGCCCAGGCCCTCGACGCTGGGCGGGATCACGGGTTGCAGGGGATGGACGGCGCCGTGCACCGCGCACTGCCAGGAGTCGGCGAAAAGACCGGGCGCTCGGACCCGGCCACCGCACTTCGGGCAACTCGGTTCGCCCCTCATATGAAGCACGCTCCTCCCCGCCCGGCGCCCCGTCAAGGCACGCTCACCCGTCCGGATGCCATCCGTACCCGCAACGGCGGGAGCTCAGTCCGGTCTCAGTCCAGTGCGACGGCCGTACGCAGAGGGTCCCGCAGATCCGTGCCGCGCGCGAGCCAGCGTTCCTGGAGGGCGGCGGCGCCGTGCACCCGCTTCCAGGCGGCCTCGTTCGCCGTCATCGGGAGCAGCGGGAGGAACCGCACCGGCTCCAGCGGCTCGTCCAGGTCGAGGTCCTCCACCAGCCCGCCCGGCTCGGCGACCAGGACGGAGCTGAACGGCGCGCCCTCCCACAGGGGTTCGCCCACGTCCAGCGAGGCCCCGGGCGCCACGACCAGCCCCTCGACCATCGGGGAGGCGGCCAGCACCGCGAGCGGGCGGAGCACCTTGTCGGTGGGCGCCAGCCCGGCCCGTACGGTCAGCACCAGTTCGGCGCGCGGCCCGCGCAGCGGGTCGGCGACCACGGCGGTCGGGTCGGTCATGGGGTGCGCGGACATGCCGAGGGTCGCGTACCGCACGAGGTCGCCCTCGGCGAAACGGAGTACCTCGATGCGGTCGGTGCCGAGGAAGGTGACGGCGGCGCGGGCGTCGGGTTCGCCGAACGCGGTGCGCAGCCGGGCCTCCACAAGGGCGAGAATTTCTGCCATGGAGCGAGCATAGAACTCGTATCCGGCGGGTAAAGGCGCGGTCCTGACCATCCGTCGGCTGATAGTGTTGACAGCTGGTCGGGACCGCACGCAGACGCGTTGTGCCAAGGGTCCGGACGACAGGACGTCCCTCACGGGGGACCGGCCGGAGGAGGTGGGGCTGCGATGGATCGAAGTCGATCGTGCAGTACCGATCGCTCTTCCACTTCTATGCCGGGCGTTCCGCGCCCCCTGTGATCTTCCCCTCCGCGGCCTCCGGGCCGCCGGAAGGTCGGTAGAAGAGCGACGGCAGAACTTTGTCCTCTCCGTCCTGTTTCCCTCCGCCTGTCCGGGGCCGAGTGCCCGTGCGCAGCCGCGGAGGGCCTCCCACCCGTACGGTCCGCAGCCGTGCGCGCGAAGGAGCCTGCCATGTCGATGCTGCCCTACCTCCGTGCCGCCGTCCGTCCGGCCCTGCGCCGGTCCACTCCCGCGCAGCCCGGGTACGACACCACCCGCGACCCGTCCGCCAGCAGCGCGGTCGTCGACTGCGCCGTCTACCGCGACGGGCGGCGCGTGCTGGGCCCGGGCTGTCTGACGCCCCGTGAGGCGATGCGCCGGGTCCGCGAGGACGGCGGTTTCGCGTGGATCGGCCTGCACGAGCCCACCGAGGCGGAGTTCGCCGGGATCGCGGCCACGTTCGGACTGCACCCGCTGGCCGTGGAGGACGCGGTGCACGCGCACCAGCGGCCCAAGCTGGAGCGCTACGACGACACCCTGTTCACCGTCTTCAAGACGATCCACTACGTCGAGCACACCGAACTGACCGCCACCAGCGAGGTGGTGGAGACCGGTGAGGTCATGTGCTTCACCGGCCCGGACTTCGTCATCACCGTCCGGCACGGCGGTCAGGGCTCCCTCAAGGGGCTGCGCCACCGCCTCCAGGACGACGCCGAACTGCTGGCCCGGGGGCCGTCTGCGGTGCTGCACTCCCTCGCCGACCACGTCGTGGACGGCTACATCGCGGTCGCGGCGGCCGTGCAGGACGACATCGACGAGGTGGAGAGCGCGGTCTTCGCGGCGCCCGCCAAGGGCAGCGGCCGCGGCGGCGACGCGGGCCGCATCTACCAGCTCAAGCGCGAGGTGCTGGAGTTCAAGCGGGCCGTGTCCCCGCTGCTGCGGCCGATGGAACTGCTCAGCGAGCGACCGATGCGGCTGGTGGACCCCGACATCCAGAAGTACTTCCGCGACGTCGCCGACCACCTGGCGCGGGTGCACGAGCAGGTCGTCGGCTTCGACGAGCTGCTGAACTCGATCCTCCAGGCCAGCCTGGCGCAGGCGTCGGTCGCGCAGAACGAGGACATGCGCAAGATCACCTCGTGGGCGGCGATCATCGCGGTGCCGACGATGATCTGCGGCGTGTACGGGATGAACTTCGAGCACATGCCGGAACTGCACTGGCGCTACGGCTATCCGATGGTGATGGCCGCCATCGCCGGCGCCTGCCTGACCATCCACCGGGCCCTGCGCCGCAACGGCTGGCTGTAGCGGCGTCCGGCGGCCTGGCTACCCTGTGCGCATGACTCTCAGCGCACTCGACCTGGCCCTCGTCGAGGAGGCCACCAAGAAGTCCGGCCTCATCTGGGTCCGCGGTTCCGGGGCCGACCGGGCCCTGTGGCACGCCTGGGTGGACGCCGCCGCGTACGTGGTGGGCGACGGGCCCGGCGAGCAGCCGTTCCCGGGGCTCGCGGACGGTGCGGCCGCCGAGGTGACCGTGCGCAGCAAGGACAAGGGCGGCCGACTGGTCGCCTGGACGGCCGTCGTCCGGGAGCTCGCCCCGCGCGGCGAGGAGTGGCACGCCGCGGTGGCGGAGCTCAAGGGCAAGCGGCTGAACGCACCCGACGCCGAGCAGATGACGGAGCGGTGGGCGCGCGAGTGCCGGCTGCTGCGGTTGGAGCCGGCGGCGGTCCGGGAGTCCCTGCCGGGCGGGTCGCTGGCCGCGCCCCCGCTGCCGACCGCGGCGATCACCCGCCGGGAGATCCCGGCCGGGCTGCCGAAGCTGCTGCTCAAGCGGAAGAAGGCGGCCCGCTAGGCGCTGCCGTTCCCGACCGGGCGGCGGGCTGCCCGGCCGGGCGAAGGCCCCCGGGCGGCCTGGCGGACGGCCCGGCCCGGCCGGGCCGGGCCGGGGTCAGCCTGCGGTGGGGTCGGAACCCTGGCCGGAGCTCTTGGCCGGGCCGGGCGTGGCACCGCTCGCGTCCTTGGTGGTGGGCAGCTGCTGACCGTAATCCACCGTCTGGTCAGGTGCGGGCGCGGCCAGCTGGAAGCTCTGGCCCCAGTCCGCGAGCTGCACCCGCCCGGCGCCGCCCGCGCGTTCCATGAGGAGCGGGTACGGGGTCCCCTCCAGGGACACCGAGAGCCGCCCGCCCTTGCCGCCGTCCGCCAGCACCGGCACCACGCGGCCGTGCCCGACCTTGCCGTAGGCGGCCTTGGTGAGCTTGCCGTCGAGGCCGAGGAGCCCGTCGAGCAGCACGTGCATGTCGGTGAAGCCGCGGAACTGCTTGTACGTGGGGTCGCTCTGCGGCACCTTCACGAACTTGTCGCCGAGTTTGCCGGCCGAGTCGGACTTCCCCCAGAAGGCGGCGTTCGCCTTCAGGTACAGCTGCTCGCCGATGCGCAGCACCTGGAAGGTGTCCTGCTGGGACTTGACCTCGCCGGAACCGCCGTCGCCCTTGAGGCGCATGTCGAGGGTGAAGGTCTTGCCGCCGGTGACCACCGAGCCCGAGAGGTGCACCGAGGCGGCCGCCGTCGCGGCCGCCTTGGCCTTCGCCTCGATCTGGTCGGCGGGCAGTTTGCCGACGCCGTTGGTGCCCTTGTCGGGGTCCTCGCCGCCGCCGCAGCCCGTGACGGTGACGGTGAGGCCCGCGCACAGCACGCCGATGAAGGCGGCCCGGCGCAGGCGAGCGGCGGGGAAGTAGGCGGTCACGTGCGGGTGCCTCCCGGTCGGTCGTCTGGGGCAGCAGGCAGCGTACCCGCCCGTCCGGCGGCGCCCGCGCCCGCGTGCGCCGCCCGTCGGCCCGGCCCCGTACGGACCCGTCCGAGGGCCCCACCAGGACGCCTTCCCGGGCCACGGGCTAGCCTGAGGCTCGGCAAGACTGTTGATCGACGGTCGGTTCACGTTCTAGGAGGCGCTCGGATGGCTGCTGGCGCCCCGCGGATCTTCGTCTCGCATCTGTCGGGTGTGCCCGTCTTCGACCCCAACGGCGACCAGGTGGGCCGGGTGCGCGACCTCGTCGCCATGCTCCGCGTCGGAGGCCGGCCGCCGCGGCTGCTGGGCCTGGTGGTCGAGGTGGTCAGCCGACGGCGGATCTTCCTGCCGATGACCCGGGTGACGGGTGTGGAGTCCGGGCAGGTCATCACCACCGGCGTCGTCAACATGCGGCGCTTCGAGCAGCGCCCCACCGAGCGGCTGATCCTCGGCGAACTGCTGGACCGGCGCGTGAAGCTGGTCTCGACCGGCGAGGAGGTCACGGTCCTGGACGTGGCCATCCAGCAACTGCCGGCCCGCCGGGACTGGGAGATCGACCGCATCTTCGTCCGCAAGGGCAAGGGCGGCGCACTGCGCCGGCGCGGCGAGACCCTGACCGTGGAGTGGTCGGCGGTGACCGGGTTCTCGCTGGAGGAGGAGGGCCAGGGCGCGGAGAACCTGGTGGCCACCTTCGAGCAGATGCGCCCGGCGGACGTGGCTAACGTACTGCACCACCTGACGCCGAAGCGGCGCGCCGAGGTGGCCAGCGCCCTCGACGACGACCGGCTCGCCGACGTCATGGAGGAGCTGCCCGAGGACGAGCAGGTGGAGATCCTCGGCAAGCTCAAGGAGGAGCGGGCGGCCGACGTCCTGGAGGCGATGGACCCGGACGACGCGGCCGACCTGCTGTCCGAGCTGCCCGAGGACGACAAGGAGCGGCTGCTGACGCTCATGCAGCCGGACGACGCGGCGGACGTGCGCCGTCTGCTGTCGTACGAGGAGCGCACCGCGGGCGGTCTGATGACCACCGAGCCGATCGTGCTGCGCCCGGACGCGACGGTCGCGGACGCGCTCGCCCGGGTCCGCCAGTCGGACCTGTCCCCGGCGCTCGCGGCGCAGGTGTACGTGTGCCGGCCGCCGGACGAGACGCCGACGGGCAAGTACCTGGGGACGGTGCACTTCCAGCGGCTGCTGCGCGATCCGCCGTTCACACTGGTCAGTTCGATCGTGGACACGGACCTGCCGCCGCTGCGGCCGGACGCCTCGCTGCCGGTGGTGACGAGCTACCTGGCCGCCTACAACATGGTCGCGGTACCGGTCGTCGACGAGAGCGGCTCGCTGCTGGGCGCGGTGACCGTCGACGACGTACTCGACCACCTGCTGCCGGACGACTGGCGGGAGACGGACTTCCATTCCGAGGAGGCCGTGCGTGGCCACTGAGCGGGGGCGCGGGCGCTCCGAGCGCGGCGACGGGCCGCGCGGCGAGGCGGCGCGCGAACGGCGCCGGGAGCGGCGCGAGCAGGCGCGGGACAGCCTCTCCGAGCGGCTGGAGGCGGCCGAGCGGCTGCGGCTGGAGCGGCTGGAACGTTCCGCCGAGCGGGCGAAGGCGGGCGCGCCCTCCGGGGCGAGCGCGCTGACGCGTTCGCGCGTCCGGCTGGACCAGCCGCGGCCGGCCCGGCGGCGGCTGCTGCCCGAGTACGACCCGGAGGCGTTCGGGCGGCTCTCGGAGCGGGTCGCGCGGTTCCTGGGCACGGGCCGCTTCATCGTCTGGATGACGGTCGTCATCGTCGCCTGGGTGCTGTGGAACGTCTTCGCGCCGCCGCACCTGCGCTGGGATGAGTACCCCTTCATCTTCCTGACGCTGATGCTCTCGCTCCAGGCCTCGTACGCGGCCCCGCTGATCCTGCTGGCGCAGAACCGGCAGGACGACCGGGACCGGGTCAACCTGGAGCAGGACCGCAAGCAGAACGAGCGCTCCATCGCCGACACCGAGTACCTGACCCGGGAGATCGCCTCGCTGCGGATGGGCCTGGGCGAGGTCGCGACGCGCGACTGGATCCGCTCGGAGTTCCAGGACCTGATCAAGGAGATGGACGAGCGGCGGCTGCTCGCGCCCGAACGTGACGAAGGCGACCGCTGACGGGCTTACCGGCGGCGTGCTACCGAGCCGTACCATCGGGTCATGGCTACCGACACAAGCTCCGCCGCTGCGCCTGGGCAGGACGCGATCCTGGACGCGCTGGCGACGGTGAACGACCCCGAGATCCACAAGCCGATCACCGACCTCGGCATGGTCAAATCGGTGGAGATCGGCGACGGCGGCGCGGTCGCGGTCACGGTCTACCTGACGGTGTCGGGCTGCCCCATGCGCGAGACGATCACCAAGAACGTCACCGAGGCCGTGGAGCGCGTCGAGGGCGTCACCTCCGTCGCCGTCACCCTCGACGTGATGAGCGACGAGCAGCGCAAGGACCTGGCGGCCACCCTGCGCGGCGGCACCGCCGAGCGCGAGGTGCCGTTCGCCAAGCCGGGCTCGCTGACCCGGGTGTACGCGGTCGCGTCGGGCAAGGGCGGCGTGGGCAAATCGTCCGTGACCGTCAACCTGGCGGCGGCGATGGCCGCGGACGGCCTCAAGGTCGGCGTCGTGGACGCGGACATCTACGGCCACAGCGTGCCGCGCATGCTCGGCGTGGACGGCCGTCCCACCCAGGTCGAGAACATGATCATGCCGCCGTCGGCGCACGGCGTGAAGGTCATCTCCATCGGCATGTTCACCCCGGGCAACGCCCCGGTCGTCTGGCGCGGCCCGATGCTGCACCGGGCGCTCCAGCAGTTCCTCGCGGACGTCTTCTGGGGCGACCTGGACGTGCTGCTGCTGGACCTGCCGCCGGGCACGGGTGACATCGCGATCTCCGTGGCGCAGCTGGTGCCGAACGCCGAGATCCTGGTCGTGACCACCCCGCAGCAGGCTGCGGCCGAGGTCGCCGAGCGGGCCGGCTCGATCGCCGTGCAGACCCACCAGAAGATCGTCGGTGTGGTGGAGAACATGTCGGGGCTGCCCTGCCCGCACTGCGACGAGATGGTCGACGTGTTCGGCTCGGGCGGCGGCCAGAAGGTGGCCGACGGCCTGACGAAGACGGTCGGCGCGAGCGTGCCGGTGCTGGGCTCGATCCCGATCGACGTGCGGCTGCGCGAGGGCGGCGACGACGGCAAGCCCGTCGTGCTGTCCGACCCGGACTCCCCGGCGGGCGCTGCGCTGCGCGCGATCGCCGGGAAGCTGGGCGGCCGCGCCCGCGGCCTGTCGGGCATGTCGCTGGGGATCACGCCGCGCAACAAGTTCTGAGCATGAGTGCCGGGCCGGGCACCGCGGGGTTCCGCGGTGCCCGGCCCGTTTCGTTCCGGCCTGCGCGCGGGCGGCGGGGCTACTCGTACGCGGCGAGGTCGGCGATGGCCGAGAAGCCGAGGCCGTACGCGCTCATCCCGCGCCCGTACGCGCCCAGGTGCACGCCCGCCCGGGTGGAGCCGGCCAGCACCCAGCCGAATTCCGACTCGCGGTAGTGGAAGGTCGTCGGCTCCCCGTCGACCGGCAGCGAGAGCGTCGACCAGTCGGCGCCCTCGAGGTCGTCGGCGAGTTCCCAGGCAGCCTCGGTCTGCTGGTCGAGCCAGTCGTTGCGCAGACTGTGGTCCATCTGGGCGGGCCAGCTGTAGGCGAGCAGGCCCGAGCCGGCCAGCCAGGCGGCGGAGGCGACCGAGGTGGCCTCCAGGACGCCGGTGCCGTCGCCGCTGCGGCGCAGGGGGTTGCTGGCCACGGTGATGACCACCGCGAAGCGTTCTTTCTCGCCGGTGGCGATCTCACCGCGGGCGGAGGGCTCGTCGCCGTGGCCGGTGGAACCGTGCTCGACGGTGCCGTCGGCGGCGGAGCCCACCTGCATGAGCCAGCGGGGTCCGGTGAAGGCCCCGTCCAGCCCGTACCAGGGGAAGCCGGCCCGCAGGTAGCCGTCGACCGCCCGGCGGGCCGTCGGCATGGGCGCGGCGGACTCCTGGGCTTCCGCTGGGGCGGGGGGCCGCTCGGGCTCCGGGGTCGGCTGTGGTGCGGCGGCGGGGGCCTCGGCGGTGGCTTCCGCGGGCTGTGCCCCTACCCGGCTGCTGGTCGTCTCCATCTGGGCGCCTCTCGTTCCGTGGGGTCCGGAACGGCCCTCCCCTCGCTTCGCGGGGGGATCCCATCCTCGGGTGCCCTGCGTCCGGACAGATGGAGAGGATAGCCATCAGGTCCCGGATCCCCGGGCAGGCAGTGGCCTAGGTGGCGTCGGCGTCGAACGGCGTGCGCTGTTCGGGGGCCGGGGCGGCGGGCTTCTTCATCAGGTCCGGACCGGTGCCGACGGCGGGCGTGGCGGCGGTCCCGGCGGCGGCCGGCCCGGGCTGTGCCTCCCTGCCGTTCACGGCGTCGGCGACCTCGTTCAGCTCCTTGCGGAGGTCGAAGCTGCCGCGGATCTCCTTGAGGTCCTCGTTCTCCGCCAGGTGCTTGCGGATGAAGGTCTTGGGGTTGAGGTCCTCGAACTCGAAGTCCTTGAACTCGGGGCCCAGTTCGGAGCGGATGTCCTGCTTGGCGCTGTCCGAGAACGACCTGATCTTGCGGATGACCCCGCTGACGTCCTGGATCACCTTCGGCAGCTTTTCCGGGCCGAAGATGAGGATGGCGAGCACCACGATCGTGACCAGTTCGAGTGCGCCTATGTCGTTGAACACCTTGCCGCTCCTCGGCTCTCTCCACGTCCGGCCTGCACAACGGTACCCGGCCCCGCCTCGGTGCCCCTACGTCAGGAGGCCCCCGATCCCGCTTTCGGCCCCGCGCGCCCTCCCCGGACACCTGGCGGCCCCCCGCCCGTCATGATCCGCCGGCCGAGCCGAGGACCATGTGCAGCGTGTGCTCACTGCCCTCGCGCAGCACCGTGAGGGTGAGCTCGTCGCCGGGGCGGTGGGCCCTGACCTTGATGATCAGCTCGTCACCGCCGTGCACGCGGGCCCCGTCCACCTTCGTGATCACGTCGCCCGCCTTGATCCCGGCCCGGGCGCCCGGCCCGTCCGCGACGACCGGCGGCTTGCCGTCCTCGCCCTTGGCGGCGACCCGCGCTCCGTCGCCGGTGTACTGCATGTCGAGGGTGACCCCGATGACGGGGTGCGTGGCGTGGCCGGTGCGGATCAGTTCTTCGGCGACCCGCTTGCCCTGGTTGACGGGGATGGCGAAGCCGAGCCCGATGCTGCCGCTCTGGCGGGCGCCCTCGTCCCCGCCCTGGCCCTTGTCCGCGCCCCGGATCGCGCTGTTGATGCCGATCACGTGGGCCTGGGAGTCCAGGAGCGGGCCGCCGGAGTTGCCGGGGTTGATGGGGGCGTCGGTCTGGAGGGCGTCGACGTAGCTGATGTCGCTGCCGTCGCCCTTGTCGCCGCCCGCGGTGATGGGGCGGCCGGTGGCGCTGATGATGCCGGCGGTGACGGTGTTGGAGAGGTCGAACGGCGCGCCGATGGCCACCACGGGGTCCCCGACCCGTACGTTCTCGGAGTTGCCGAGGGCGAGCGGGCGCAGCCCGCGTACTCCGGTGACCTTGACCACGGCCAGGTCGTAGCCGCCGTCGCGGCCCACCAGTTCGGCGGCGACGCTCTCACCGGTGCTGAAGGTGACCGTTATGTCCTTGGCGTCGGCGACGACGTGGTTGTTGGTGAGGATGTGGCCGTCGCCGTCGAGGACGAACCCGGTGCCGGTACTGCCGCCGCTGCCGCTGCTGACGTGCAGGGTGACCACGCCGGGCAGGGCGGTGGCGGCGATCCCGGCCACGCTCTCGGGGGCCCGGTCCCTGTGGTCGACGGCGGCCTGGGGCAGTTCGAGGCGGGTGTTGCTGCGGCGCTCGGTGAGCACGCCGATGTATCCGCCGATGCCGCCGGCCAGCAGGGCGGTGACCACGCCGAGGGCCACGAGCTGCCACGTCCGCGGCCCGCGCCGGGGTGACCGGCCCGGATCGGCCACCTGCAACGGGGCGGCGGTGACGCTCCAGGGGTCGTAGCGGGGCGGCTCGGCCACCG
This sequence comes from Streptomyces sp. NPDC026522, assembly GCF_055567555.1. Taxonomy (NCBI): domain Bacteria; kingdom Bacillati; phylum Actinomycetota; class Actinomycetes; order Kitasatosporales; family Streptomycetaceae; genus Streptomyces; species Streptomyces sp. NPDC026522. The sequence goes on along the minus strand of NZ_JBVHQF010000002.1, from coordinate 482,510 downwards.
GCCCGGGCTGCTGCGGGCCCGGGGCCTGCTCCGGCGCGGCCGCGCGCGGCCCCGGTACGGCCACCGGGCCTTCGGGGCGGCTCCACCAGCGGGGCGCCGGGGCCGGTTCGGTGTGCTGGCTGTCGGACATGGGCGCTCCCCCGCGGCTGGCGGACTTCCAAAGCTGTCGCACCGCCGGGCGGCGCCTCAGGCGCCGATTCAATCAGGTCCGCTCGCAGCGCGAGCCCCCCGGCCCGCTTCCCCGGCCGCCCGCGCCCGGGCCGGGGCGGGCGGCCCCGGTCAGTGCGCCAGGGACACGGCCGGTCGGGCCGAGACCGGCGCGGAGGGCGTCAGTAGGCCCCTCGGCGCGAGGGTGGGCAGCACGCCGGGGCTGGGCAGCCGGTCGCGGACCACGGCGTCGGTGAGCGGTGCGTACGGACCCGGCCGCGCGGCGGGAGCCTCGCCCCGCGAGGCGCCCGGCTCGACGGTGTCCAGCGGCAGCGAGCCGCCCAGGGCGAGCGCGGCGAGCGAGACCGCACCGGCCGCTACGAACGCGAACCGGCGTCTGGGGCGGCCCGGCTCGTGGACGCGGCCGCCCTCATGGATCGGGAGCGCTTCGCGCGGCGCGGCCGGAGCCACGTACCCGAAGGCGGCCGTGGGGCCGCCCCCGCCCGGCGCTCCGGAGGAGGGGTTCCCGGGATCACCGCCCGGCAGGCCCTGCAGGCGGGCGAGCAGCCCGGCGGACAGCGGCGGCGGCGCGCTCTCCACGAAGAGGGTCTTGAGCCGGCGCTGGGCGTCGGCTTCGGCCTTGCACTTGGCGCAGGTCGCCAGATGGGCGAGCACCCGCTCGCGGGCGTCATGGCTCAGCTCCCCGTCGACCAGGGCGGCGAGCCGGTCGCCCAGGTGCTGTTCGGCGGGGGACGGTCCGGTTCCGCTCACTCGGTTCCGCCCTCTCCCCCGGCACCGGGAGCGCCCACCGCCGCTCCCGCCAGCGCCCGCTGCTCCGCGCGGGCCTCGGGGGACCGGTGCTTGAGCGCCCTGCGCAGGTGCGAGCGGCCCCGGTGGATCCGGCTGCGCACGGTGCCGAGCTTCACACCGAGCGTGGCGGCGATCTCCTCGTACGACAGCCCCTCGATGTCACAGAGCACGACGGCCGCGCGGAACTCGGGCGCGAGGGTGTCCAGCGCCTGCTGCACGTCCGCGTCGAAGTGGGTGTCGTGGAGCACCTGCTGGGGGGACGGCTCACGGCTGGGCAGCCGCTCGGCAGCGTCGTCGCCGAGCGCGTCGAACCGGATCCGCTGCTTGCGGCGGACCATGTCCAGGAAGAGGTTGGTGGTGATGCGGTGCAGCCAGCCCTCGAACGTACCGGGCGTGTAGGTGGACAGCGAGCGGAAGACGCGGACGAAGACTTCCTGCGTCAGGTCCTCGGCGTCGTGCTGGTTGCCCGTCAGACGGTAGGCGAGGCGGTAGACCCGCGCGCTGTGCGTGCTGACGATCTCCTCCCAGGAGGGAGGCGTCCACGCCTGCGGTCCCGCTTCGGCGGCAAAGGTCGCGGTGGTTGCGGTGTCGGCGGTGTGGATGCGGTCAGCAGTCTCGGTCACGGATTTCGGCTCACCTGCCGACCAGAAGAGGCGTCGTAGCACCCCTCCTCGATCCGTAGGCGCAGCCGCACCTCCCCTATCGGCTCTGGTGGTGTCCAGTGGAGCCCCTACCATAGCCACCCCTCCCGTCAGCTCCGGATAAGTATTTTTGCAGTAACTTTGCACGAGTCTTATGGGTCCGCGGGCCTCCGGATCGCCGATCTGCCCTCTGCCGTCCCCTCTATCCCGCATCCGCCCGCGTCCACTTCTCCCAACGCCCGGTCCCATCTGCGGGTTCCCGACGTCAACGGATACAGTCACCGTTGCGCCAACTATGGGGACAGGAGAGGGTCATTAGCGGCAACCGGCAGACGAGCTGGGCGTTCGCCGACGCGTTTGTCGCCGAGGACGACGCTCTGCGATGGGCCCGCGACCGGTCCAGGGAAGCGGGGCTGCGCTCCGTCTCCCCCGGCACCGGGGCCGCGCTGCGCCTGCTGGCCGCGGTGGCCGACGCCAAGGCGGTGGCCGAGATCGGCACCGGCACCGGCGTCTCCGGCATCCACCTCCTGTACGGGATGCGCCCGGACGGGGTGCTGACCACCGTCGACCCGGAGCCGGACCGGCAGGCGTTCGCCCGCCAGGCCTTCCGCGCCGCCGGCTTCGCCGGCAACCGGGCCCGGTTCATCCCGGGCCGCGCCCTGGACGTGCTGCCGCGGCTCGCCGACGGCGGATACGACCTCGTCTTCTGCGACGGGGACCCCACCGAGTCCTTGGACTACCTCGCCGAATCGTTGCGGCTGCTGCGGCCGGGCGGCCTGGTCTGCTTCGAAGGGGTCTTCTCCGACGGCCGTACCGTCGACTCCGCCGCCCAGCCCGTGGAGGTGCTCCGGGTCCGCGAGCTGCTGCGCAGCGTGCGCGAGAGCCCGGCGCTGGAGGCGGCGCTGCTCCCGGTGGGCGACGGGCTGCTGTGCGCGGTCCGGCGCTGAGGTGCGTCACCGCGCGCGGGTTGCGACACCCTGGCACGGCACCCGGATACGACACCGCCCCGGCCGCGCGGGGCGGCCGGGGCGGTGCGGAGTTTCTTAGGCGAAGTGCCTGTCAGCGTCCTCGGGGGATCAGCCGACGACCTTCTTCAGGGCGTCACCCAGGGCGTCCGCCTCGTCCGGCGTCAGCTCGACGACAAGCCGACCGCCGCCCTCGAGCGGTACGCGCATGACGATGCCTCGCCCCTCCTTGGTGACCTCGAGCGGGCCGTCGCCCGTCCGCGGCTTCATGGCCGCCATGCTCGTTCCCCTTCCTGAAACCAGCTCATCGTCGCCGACGGCCCCATTCAGGCGCCTAGTACCCGGCATCGAACACATTGCTTCCCAGCCATTATCCCGCATGTCAGGACCCGATGACCAACATCGGCGGGGAACGCTTGTGCAACGCGCTTGACCAAAACCACTCATTTCGGGGATCGGCCTGCGATACTTCGCCGCTGCGCCCGGCGGGGAGCCTCTGCTTTCTTTGACGCACATCACATGCCCGGTGCGCGTCCGGTCCGCCATGCTGGCCCTTGCACCGGCCGGTACCGGTCGGTAGCCAAGCCCGCGACGAAGGGGGACCCCCGCCATGGCCGACAGCGTGCTCTACGAAGTGACCGACGGACTCGCCACCATCACGATCAACCGGCCCGACGCGATGAACGCCATGAACACGGAGGCCAAGGTCGCCCTGCGCGACGCGGTGCAGGCCGCCGCGGGCGACGCGGGGGTACGGGCGGTGCTGCTCACGGCGGCCGGCGGCCGGGCCTTCTGCGTGGGCCAGGACCTCAAGGAGCACATCGGGAACCTCGCGGCCGACCGCGAGAGCGGCTCCTCGCTGACGATGAGCACGGTCGCGGAGCACTACAACCCCATCGTGCGGGCGCTCACCGAGATGCCGAAGCCCGTGGTGGCGGGCGTGAACGGGGTCGCGGCCGGGGCCGGCTTCGGGTTCGCGCTGGCGGCGGACTTCCGGGTCGTCGCCGACACGGCCTCCTTCAACACCTCGTTCGCCGGGGTGGCACTGACCGCCGACTCGGGCGTCTCCTGGACCCTGCCGCGGCTGATCGGCGCCTCGCGCGCGAGCGACCTGCTGCTGTTCCCGCGCTCGGTCACGGCGCAGGAGGCGTACGAGCTCGGCATCGCGAACCGCGTCGTGCCGGCGGACGCGCTGGCCGCGGAGGCCGAGTCGGTGGCCCGGACCCTCGCCTCGGGCCCGACCGTCGCCTATGCGGCCGTCAAGGAGTCCCTCGCCTACGGGGCGTCCCACTCGCTGCCCGAGGCCCTGGCCCACGAGGACGTCCTCCAGACCCGCGCGGGCGCCTCCGCGGACCACGGCATCGCGGTCGAGGCGTTCCTCGCGAAGCAGCCCCCGAAGTACCTGGGCCGCTGAGAGGCGTCTCCGGGCGGCCGTCGGCGGCCGCCCGGGTGACCGCTCAGTCCCGGTGCCGGAAGCCGCAGGCCGCGAGGTGGTCGTCGACCAGGCCGCAGGCCTGCATCAGGGCGTAGGCCGTCGTCGGCCCGACGAAGCGGATGCCGGCCTTCTTGAGCGCCTTGGCCAGCGCCGTGGACTCCGGCGTCACCGCCGGGACGTCCGCGAGGGTCTTCGGGGCCTTGCCCGGGTCGGGGGCGTGCGACCAGATCAGCGCCTCCAGCTCGCCCGGCTCCCACCGCGCGAGCACCTTGGCGTTCGCCAGCGTCGCCTCGATCTTCATCCGGTTGCGGATGATGCCCGGGTCCAGCATCAGCCGCTGCGCGTCGCTCTCGTCGAACCGCGCCACCTCCGCGACGGCGAAGTCCGCGAAGGCCTTGCGGAAGCCCTCGCGCCGCCGCAGGATCGTGATCCAGGACAGCCCGGACTGGAACGCCTCCAGGCACAGCCGCTCGTACAAAGCGTCGTCGCCGTGGACGGGGCGGCCCCACTCCGTGTCGTGATAGGCGATGTACTCGGGCGCCGAGAGCGCCCACGGGCAGCGCAGGATCCCGTCCGGCCCGGCCACCGCCGGGGCGCCGCTCACCGGTCCTCTTTGGTGAGGTCGACGCGGCCGGGGGCGGAGGCGGCGGCGGTCAGTTCCGCGATGCGCGCGTCCCGCTCGGCCAGCTCGGCCGCCAGCCGGTCCAGTACGTCGTCCACCTCGGCCATCCGGTAGCCGCGCGGCGCGACCGGCAGCCGCAGGGCGTCGATGTCCGCCCGCACCACCGGCCGGGTCTCCGGCAGCGAGTCGGCCACCCGGTCCGGCTCCGCCTCGGGCAGTACGGCCTCCGAACCTCCGCCGACCACCGCGAGGGTGACCGCGGCCACGACCACGACCAGCGCGATCAGCAAGAACCAGAACACGATCAACTCCCCTGAGAGACTCCGGCCACCAGGTTAAGGTCGCAGGCGAGGCGCGAGGGCCGCCGAAGGAGGAAAGAGCAGGATGCTGCGACTGGGCAGGCGCGAGTTCGACACCCACGAACCGGTGATCATGGCCATCGTGAACCGGACCCCGGACTCCTTCTACGACCAGGGCGCGACGTTCCACGACGAGCCCGCGCTGGCCCGGGTGGAGCAGGCGGTGGCCGAGGGCGCGGCGATCATCGACATCGGCGGGGTCAAGGCGGGCCCCGGCGAGCACGTCGACACGGCCGAGGAGGCGCGCCGCACGGTCGGCTTCGTGGCCGAGGTGCGGCGCCGCCACCCGGACGTGGTGATCAGCGTGGACACCTGGCGGCACGAGGTCGGCGAAGCGGTGTGCGAGGCCGGCGCCGACGTCCTGAACGACGCGTGGGGCGGGGTCGACCCCAAGCTGGCCCAGGTCGCGGCCCGTTACGGCGCCGGGCTGGTCTGCACCCACGCGGGCGGGGTCGAGCCGCGGACCCGGCCGCACCGGACCGCGTACGAGGACGTGATGGCGGACGTCCTGCGGGTCACGGTGGGGCTGGCCGAGCGGGCCGTCGCGCTCGGGGTGCGCCGCGACGCCGTCATGATCGACCCCGGCCACGACTTCGGCAAGAACACCCGCCACTCCCTGGAGGCCACCCGGCGGCTCGGGGAGATGACGGACACGGGCTGGCCGGTGCTGGTGTCGCTGTCCAACAAGGACTTCGTCGGCGAGACCCTCGACAAGCCGGTGAAGGAACGCCTGCTCGGCACCCTCGCCACCACGGCCGTCTCGGCCTGGCTCGGCGCGCAGGTCTACCGCGTGCACGAGGTCGCCGAGACCCGGCAGGTCCTCGACATGGTCGCGTCCATCCAGGGCCACCGGCCCCCGGCGGTCGCCCGCCGGGGACTCGCCTGACCGGCGGTTCCCCTACGGGCCGCGCCGGCCCGGCCGGGCGCGCGCCCCGTCAGTCGCCGGCCTCCCGGGCCGCCTCCTCGGTGGCGGCGCGGGCGGCGCGTTCGTTCGTGCCCTCGCCGACCTCCTTGCTGACCAGCGTCACGGCCTCGTCCACGTCGTCCGTCACGTGGAAGAGGCAGAGGTCGTACTCGGACGCCTTGCCCTGGGCGACGACGGTGTTCCTGAGCCAGTCGACCAGGCCGCCCCAGTACTCCGTGCCGAAGAGCACGATCGGGAAGCGGGTGATCTTCTGGGTCTGGACCAGGGTCAGCGCCTCGAACATCTCGTCCAGCGTGCCCAGCCCGCCGGGCAGCACCACGAAGCCCTGGCTGTACTTCACGAACATCGTCTTGCGGACGAAGAAGTACCGGAAGTTCAGCCCGAGGTCGACGTGCTGGTTCAGCCCCTGCTCGAAGGGCAGCTCGATGCCCAGGCCCACGGAGATCCCGTTGGCCTCCCGGGCGCCCTTGTTGGCCGCCTCCATCGCGCCCGGGCCGCCGCCGGTGATGACGGCGAAGCCGGCGTCGACGAGCGCGTGCCCGATCCGTACGCCCGCCTCGTACTCCGGCGAGCCCTCCGGGGTGCGGGCCGATCCGAACACGCTGATCGCCGGCGGCAGCTCCGCCAGCGTGCCGAACCCCTCGATGAACTCCGACTGGATGCGCAGGACCCGCCAGGGATCGGTGTGCACCCACTCGGAGGGCCCGGCGGAGTCGAGCAGCCGCTGGTCCGTCGTACTGCCCGCCTGCACCTGGCTCCGCCTGCGCAGCACCGGCCCGAGCTGCTGCTCCTCGGGCCGACGAGCGAACCCCTCGGGATTGCGGTGGTTGCCCATGATGTGCTCCCTCCTGCTGATCGTTCGATCAGGTTAGGCGCACCAAGGTGACGACGAGCGGAATTCAGGAGGTCAGCCAGGCGCGGAGTCGCTCCTCGCAGTGCAGGATCGCCTTCGTCTCGACGCGCTCGTCGACCTTGTGCGCCAGCAGCGCGTCGCCCGGGCCGTAGTTGACCGCCGGGACGCCCAGCGCGCTGAAGCGGGCCACGTCGGTCCAGCCGAACTTCGGCATGGCGCGCCCGCCGACCGCCTCCATGAACGCCGCGGCCGCCGGGTGGGACAGGCCGGGGAGGGCGCCGCCGGAGAAGTCGTCGACCACGAACTCGGCGATGTCGCAGCCCGCGAAGACCTCCTTCACGTGCGCCAGCGCCTCTTCCTTGCTCCGGTCCGGGGCGTAGCGGAAGTTGACCGTCACCGTGCAGGAGTCGGGGATGACGTTGTTGGCGACGCCGCCCTCGATGCGGACCGCGTTGAGGCCCTCGTGGTACTCCAGGCCGTCGATGACCGGCCTGCGGGCCTCGTACGCCGCGAGCCTCGCCAGGATCGGGGCGGCGCCGTGGATGGCGTTGGCGCCCATCCAGCTGCGCGCGGAGTGCGCGCGCTCGCCGGCCGTGCGGAGCAGCACCCGCAAGGTGCCCTGGCAGCCGCCCTCGACCTCGGCGTTCGACGGCTCCAGCAGGACCGCGAAGTCGCCCTTCAGCCAGTCGGGGTGGGCCTCGGCGACCTTGCCCAGGCCGTTGAGGTCGGCGGCGACCTCCTCCTGGTCGTAGAACACGAAGGTGAGGTCCCGGTTGGGCTCGGGCACGGTGGCCGCGATCCGCAGCTGCACGGCGACGCCGGACTTCATGTCCGTGGTGCCGCAGCCCCACAGGACGTCGTTCTCGTCCAGACGGGAGGGCACGTTGTCGGCGATCGGGACCGTGTCGAGGTGCCCGGCGAGCACGACGCGCTCGGTGCGGCCGAGGTTCGTGCGGGCGACCACGTTGTTCCCGAAGCGGTCGACCGTCAGGTGCGGCAGACCGCGCAGCGCGTGCTCCACGAGGTCGGCGAGGACCTTCTCGTCGCCGCTCACGGAAGGGATGTCGACGAGCCGGGCGGTCAGCTCGGCAGCGTCCAGGGTGAGGTCCAGCTCGGATGGGGACATGAGCCGACCCTAACGCCCGGGCCGTGGCGAGGGCCTGCCGGTCCGGCCGGTGGACGCGTCCGCAGGACCCGACACGCGGCTCAAGTACGGTGGGCCGGGTGTCCCCCACCGATCACTCCAGCCCGCGCCGTCGCCGACCGTTTCTCAAGGTCGCCGGTCTGCTCGTTCTGCTCGCGCTCGGCGCTTACCTCGTAGTGCAGTTCGAGTCCAACGGCGGGGGCGGCGCCCCGCACTGCACGGCCGAAGCACCCGGCGGCCAGAGCGGTGCGGGCCGGCCGTACGAGATGTCGCCGGAGCAGGCCGGGAACGCGGCGACGATAGCCGCGGTCGGCGTCGCCAAGGGCGTGCCGGACCGGGCGGTCACCATCGCGCTGGCCACCGCCATGCAGGAGTCGGGGCTGCGCAACCTCGACCACGGCGACCGGGACTCGCTCGGGCTGTTCCAGCAGCGTCCCTCGCAGGGCTGGGGCACGCCGCAGGAGATCCGCGACCCGGTGCATGCGGCGGGGATCTTCTACGACCGGCTGCTGGAGGTACGGGGCTGGGCGCGGCTGCCGCTGACGGAGGCCGCGCAGGAGGTGCAGCTCAGCGGTTTCCCGCAGGCGTACGCGAAGCACGAGCCGAACGCGACCGTCCTGACGGCGGCCTTCGCCGGCGGCGGCTCCGTCGTCTGCGGCGGGCCGGCGCCCACCGAGGCCGGCCGGCCGGAGCAGGTGCGGGCCGAGCTGGTGCGGATCTTCGGCAAGCAGGTGCGGGTGGACACCGCTGCCGCCGCCCCCGCGAAGGAGGGCGCCGGCGCCCCGGAGGCGGAGGTCACCGTCGGGCAGCCGCAGGGTCCCGCCGACGCGGCGTTCCGGCGGGCGCGGGTGGTGGCGTACTGGGCGGTGGCGCACTCCCGCGAGCTGGGGATCGCCCGCGTCTCGTACGCCTCCCGGGGCTGGACGGCGGGCGCGGCGGACGGCGCGTGGCAGGAAGAGCGCGCCGCGAACGGCCGGTCCGGTGCGCCGCAGGCGCACACCGCGCAGGCGGACGAGGTACGGATCTTCGTGCACCGCTGATCCCGCTGTGAACCGCCCCCGGGCCCGGATACCGCTCGGGTGTGCGGCACGTCCCCCGCCCGGGGGTCACCGGCGCGGGGGGCGCCCGGGGGCGCGGAAGGGCGGAATGCCAGGTCGGCGCCCGTCCGGTGCGGTTGTCGCGGAACCCGATTAAACGATGCGTTACCGATCCTTTACCCGGCGGGTCCGCAACTTCGCCCGCCCCGGGAGCCGTTGTACCGGCGTACTCAGCCGCTACCGCTTAGGAGCATCATGTCCCTCCCCCTGACCCGTCGGATCGCCCGTGCCGCGCTGCTGCTCGCAGCCGGGACAGCTCCCGTGGTCGGTGCGGCCGGCGCGGCCAGCGCCGCGGGCCTGGAGTCCGTGCCGCAGCTGGGCGCGCTCACGTCTCCGGACTCCGCCGCCAGCACCGTGGGCGCCGCCGGTGACACCGCCGCCACGGCCACGGACACCGCGGCGAAGGCCGCCCCCGGGCAGCTGACCGAGGCGGCCGGACCGCTGCTGGCCGGCCTGCCGACCTCGGGCCTGCCGACGTCGGAGCTGCCGACCGCCGGCCTGCCCACGTCGGGTCTGCCGACCGCCGGCCTGCCGACCGCGGGCCTGCCCGCGGCGCCGGAGCTGCCGCTGAACGCCGTGCCGCTGGGTGGTCTCGGTCACTGACCCGCCGCCGCGGGAACGCCGAGGGGCCGGGAGTGCGCACTCCCGGCCCCTCGGGCCGTGCCGGGCCGGACGGCCCGACGGGTGGTCCGGACCCGCCCGGCCCCGGCCTACGCGCCGAGCCGCTTGACCGCCGCCGCGACCCGCTCGTCCGTGGCGGTGAAGGCGACACGGACGAAGTCCGCCCCCGCCTCGCCGTAGAAGTCGCCCGGCGCGACCAGGATGCCCAGCTCCGCGAGGTGGGCCACCGTCTGCCAGCAGGGCTCGTCCCGGGTCGCCCACAGGTACAGGCTGGCCTCGCTGTGCTCGATGCGGAAGCCGTGCGCCTCCAGCGCCCCGCGCAGCGCCTCGCGGCGGGCGGCGTACCGGCCGCGCTGCTCCTCCACGTGCGCGTCGTCGCCGAGGGCGGCCACCACCGCGGCCTGTACCGGCGCCGGGGTCATCATGCCGCCGTGCTTGCGGATCTCCAGCAGCTCGCCGAGCACGTCCGCGTCACCGGCGATGAACGCCGCCCGGTAGCCCGCCAGGTTGGACCGCTTGGAGAGCGAGTGGACGGCGACGATGCCCTCGTAGGAGCCCCCGCACACCTCGTCGTGCAGGACCGAGACGGGCTCCGCCTCCCAGCCCAGCTCCAGGTAGCACTCGTCGCTGAAGAGCAGGATGCCGTGCTCGCGCGCCCAGGCCACGATCCGGATCAGCTCGTCCTTGGGCAGCACCCGGCCGGTCGGGTTGGAGGGGGAGTTGAGCCACAGCAGCCTGACGCCCGCCGGGTCCAGCTCGGTGGGGTCGTCGTAGACCACCGGCTCGGCTCCGCACAGCCGGGCGCCGACCTCGTACGTGGGGTAGGCGAGCCGGGGGTAGGCGACCTTGTCGCCGGCGCCCAGACCCAGCTGGGTCGGCAGCCAGGCCACCAGCTCCTTGGAGCCGACCACCGGCAGGACGTTGCGGTGCCCGGCGGCGCTCGCGCCGAGGCGCCCGCGCAGCCAGCCCGTGATCGCGTCGCGCAGGGCGGACGTGCCCCACACCGTCGGGTAGCCCGGGGAGTCGGCGGCGGCGACGAGGGCGCTGCGGATCAGCTGCGGCACCGGGTCGACGGGCGTACCGACCGACAGGTCGACGATGCCGTCGGCGTGGGCGGCCGCCGTCGCCTTGAACGGCTCCAGCTTGTCCCACGGGAAGGCGGGAAGACGTGCGGATACTGCGGCCACGGTGCTCTCTGCTCTCTGCTCGCTACTGGTCCTGCCGACTGGAAAAACACCACGGGGAACGCCCCGGAGTACGCCTCGGAAACGGCTCGGTCCCGTGCGGCACGTGGCCGTACGGGACCGAGGCACGCTGCGCCGGGGCGACGGCCGTCAGTGGCCCTCGCCCATCGGCGGCAGCGCGGCGATGAAGGGGTGGTCCCGCTCGATCAGGCCGAGCTTGGAGGCGCCACCGGGCGAACCGAGATCGTCGAAGAACTCGACGTTCGCCTTGTAGTAGTCCTTCCACTCCTCCGGGGTGTCGTCCTCGTAGAAGATGGCCTCGACCGGGCAGACCGGCTCACACGCACCACAGTCGACGCATTCGTCCGGGTGGATGTACAAGGACCGCTGGCCCTCGTAGATGCAGTCGACGGGGCACTCTTCGATGCATGCCTTGTCCTTGACGTCGACACAAGGCTCCGCGATGACGTAGGTCACGCTCTCGTTCCTCCTCGGTAGGGCTTTCCATATCGCGCGGGAGCGCGGCGTCGTCGATGCCCACGCCTAGTATCTCCGTTCCCGGGCACGATCCGAACAGGAGGGGCGGACAGAGCTGTGGAAATCACTGCCGGTGGACTGCTGGAGATCCGTATTACCCCGGCTGACGTGGGTAAACGGGTTTCTGTGCGACGGGTGGAGGCGGACCGGAGCGGGCGCCCCTCGTTCACGGACACGGTCGGGGTTCTCATATCCTGGACCGGGGGTGTGCTCACGATCACACGCAAGGACGGGCTGTCCGTCCACATCGCGGAATCGACGCTGGTAGCAGGCAAGATCGTCCCTCCGGCGCCCGCTCGGCGCAAGGGCCCTACAGCGTCTTTCGAGGAGCTGACCCGGGTCACCGGCCGGGCCTGGCAGCCCCTGGAGAGCGAGCCGCTGGGCGAGTGGACCCTGCGGGCGGCCGCGGGATTCACCCGGCGGGCCAACTCGGCGCTGCCGCTGGGGGACCCCGGCATGCCGCTGGACGAAGCACTCGCGCGGGTGACCTCCTGGTACGCGGAACGTGGCCTTCCGGCGTACGTGCAGGCCGCGACCGGCGCGCTCGGCACCCAGGAGCGGCTGTGCGCGGAGCTGGAGCGGCGGGGCTGGGTGAACGAGGTGTCGGCCGAGGTCCGGATCGCGGCGCTGGCCCCGGTCGGGGACGTGGCGGCCGCCGCGGCCTCCCGGGTCCGGCTGACCCGCACGCCCGACGCGGAGTGGCTCGGGCGGTACGGGCGGGTCAAGGACTCCGAGGTGGCCCGGAAGGTACTGGTCACGGGCCCTTCGGTGTGGTTCGCGACGCTGCCCGGCCAGGCGATCGGGCGCATGGTGGTGGACGGCCGCTGGGCCGGGTTCGCGGCGGTCGAGGTCGACCCCGCCGAGCGGCGCCGGGGCCTCGCGACGGCGGTGATGACGGCTCTGGCCCGGCGGGCCCTGGAGGAGGGCGCCTCGGCGGCCTGGCTCCAGGTGGAGGCCGGAAATCCGGGTGCGCGGGCCCTGTACGACGGCATGGGCTTCGCGACGCACCACGCCTACCACCACTTCCGGGCGGCGGCGTGAGCCCCGACTGGCGGGCCCGGTTCGCGGCGGAGGCCCGCTCGGAGCGGCCGGACCTGGCGCTGCTGTGCCTGCTGCTGGCGACGGAGGCGGATCCGGAGCTGGACGAGCGGGCCATGGACCGGGCGCAGATCGAGCTGGACCGGCTGGCGGGGATGCTGCCGTACGGGCTGCGCGGCGGGCCGGCGTGGGCTTCGGCGGTGACGGAACTGCTGGGCGGCCGGCTCGGCTTCCACGGGACTCCGGCGGACTACGACCGGCTCTCGTCCTCGCTCCTGCACGAGGTGCTGCGGCGCCGCCGGGGCCTGCCGATCCTGCTGTCCGTCGTCTGGCTGGAGGTGGCGCGGCGCGCGGGTGCGCCGGTGTACGGGCTGGGGCTGCCCGGGCACTTCGTGATCGGCTTCGGGGATCCGCAGGAGGGGGTGGTGGTGGACCCCTTCGCGGGGGGCGCCTCGCTCGGGGCGGGCCCGGCGGAGCTGGCGACCGGACCGCGCACCCCGGCCGGCACGCTGGACACCGTGCTGCGGATCCTGAACAACATCCGGGCGTGGGCCGCCACCCGGCCGGAGCAGTCCGGGGTCGCGCTGTGGGCGCTGGACCTGTCGCTGCTGCTGCCCTCGCACCCGGCGTCGCTGCGGTACGAGCGGGCACGGGTGCTGGTGGAGCGGGGCGAGTTCGTGGCGGGCGCGGCGGAGCTCGACGCCTACGCGGAGGTGGTCGACGCGGTGGACCAGGCGGCGGCCGCCCGCGTCCGTGCGGAGGCCCTCTCGGCCCGCGCCCTGCTGAACTGACCCCGGCGCCGGGGCGGGCCGGGGCCGGGCCGGGGCCGGGGCCGGGAGAAGGTTCGTCCGCGCCGCCGCCGCTCAAGCGCCCCCGGCTGCGCCGGGCCTCGTGGGGCTCCGCCCCGCACCCCGCGCCTCAAGCGCCGGCGAGGCTGGGGATTTCCTAGAGCCAGCCCTTTTCGCGGGCCACGCGGACGGCTTCGGCGCGGTTGCGGGCGGCCAGTTTCTGGATCGCCATCGAGAGGTAGTTGCGGACGGTGCCCTGGGACAGGTGCAGCCGGGCCGCGAGTTCCGCGTTGGTCGCGCCGAACTCCGCCGCGCGCAGCACCTCCCGTTCCCGGTCGGTCAGCGGGTTCGCCCCCTCGGCCAGCGCCGCCGCCGCCAGCGTCGGGTCGATGACGCGCTCGCCGGTGAGTACCTTGCGCACCGCGTCCGCCAGCTGCGCGGCCGGGGCGTCCTTCACGAGGAACGCCGATGCCCCCGCCTCCATCGCCCCGCGGAGGTAGCCGGGACGGCCGAAGGTGGTCAGGATGACGATCCGCAGGGCCGGCAGGGCGTCCCGCAGGGCCGCGGCCGCCTCGATGCCCGTCATGCCCGGCATCTCGATGTCGAGCAGCGCCACGTTCACGTCGTGTGCCCGGGCCGCCGCCAGTACCTCGTCCCCGCGGGCGACTTGGGCCAGCACCTCGATGTCCGGCTCCAGGCCGAGCAGCGCGGCCAGGGCCTCCCGGACCATGGACTGGTCCTCGGCGAGGAGGATCCGGATGGGCCGTGACGTCATGACGGTGATCCTAGGGGGACGCGGGCCAGCAGCCGGAAACCGGTCCGGCCCACCGGACCCGCCTCCAGGGTGCCGCCCACCGCGTGCAGGCGCTCCGTCAGGCCGGTGAGACCGTTGCCGTGGACCGCCGTGCCGCCCGCACCGTCGTCGAAGACGGCCAGTTCGACGAACCGTCCGGCCAGCGTCTGGCAGGTGTCCAGGCTGACCGTGCAGCGTTTGGCGCCGCTGTGCCGCACCGCGTTGGTCACCGCCTCGCGCAGCGACCACGCCAGCGCCGACTCGATCTCCTGCGGGAGGTCCTCCGGGACCTCCGAGGGGAGGTCGGCGAGCACGCCCGCCGCCGTCAGGGCGGTGCGCGCGCCCGCCAGTTCGCCCGGCAGGGTCGGCCGCCGGTAGCCGCTCACCGCTTCCCGGACGTCGACCAGCGCCTGCCGGCTGACCTGTTCGATGTCCGCCACCTGCTGGGCGGCGAGCTCCGGGCGGTCCGGCAGCATCCGGCCCGCCAGTTCGCTCTTGAGCGTGATCAGCGACAGCGAGTGGCCGAGCAGGTCGTGCAGGTCCCGGGCCATCCGCAGCCGTTCCTCGTTGGCGGCGAGCTGCGCCACCGTCGCCCGGGCCTCGCGCAGCTCCACGGTGGTGCGGATCATGGCGCGGATGCCGACCATCGCGAAGCCGCCCATAACGGCCGGGATCAGCAGGCCCGCCAGGTACGCGTCACCGCCGGGTACCGCCAGGGCCGTCGCCGTCAGCAGCCCGGTCGCGGCCGGTACCGTCCAGCGGGAGATCTCCCCCGGGAGCGCGGCGCCGGAGGAGATGGAGACGTAGACGAAGAGGACCAGCCATTCGCGGCCCAGGCTCAGGGAGAGGACCGTGGCCTGGGTGGAGAGCACCGCGACGGAGATCAGCAGCCAGCGCAGCTCGCCCTCCCGGGCGGTGCGGAACACCAGGGCCAGGTACCAGGCGACGAAGACCGCGAGGCCCAGACCGCCGAGCACCCGGGCCTGCGTACTGTGTCCGCCGCTGACCAGGTCGACCACGGGGGCGCTGAGGTAGAACAGCCACAGGCTGATCCACATCGACTTCACGATCTTGTGGCGCCGGGTCTCGGGCCGCATGCCGATCCTCGGTCCGCCGGGCACCCCCGTCAGGCTGCCGTCAACGGCCCTGGTCGTGCTGGTCACTTCCGTCCTCACGCCTTCAGAGAGTCCTTGCGGTACAGCCAGGCGGCGGCACCAGTGAACAGTACGAAGTAGACCGCGAGGATCGCCACGTCCTTCATGTGGGGCGCGCCACCCAGTTCTATCGCCTGGCCGAGGCCCGCGTAGGCGTGGGTTGGCAGCCACTCGCAGATGTCGCGCAGCCACTGCGGGAAGTTCGCGGTGGGCATCCACAGGCCGCCGAGGATGGAGAGGCCGAAGTAGAACAGCATGGTGATGGGGCGGACGGTGTCCCCGCTGGCCAGGTAGCCGATGGCCACGCCGAGGGCGGCGAAGACGAGGCTGCCGGCCCAGATGGAGCCCGTCAGGGCGAGCCACTGCCAGGCGTCGAACCGCACGCCCTTGACCAGGGCGGCCACCGCGAAGACCACGAGGATGGCGGGCAGGGACAGCACGCCGGCGCTGGCGGTCTTGGCCAGGACGTAACCGCGGCCCGGCAGGGCGGTCAGGCGCAGCTGGCGGACCCAGCCCGCCTCGCGCTCCTTGGCTATGCGCTCGCTGTTGCCCATGAGGACGGCCGTCAGGGCGCCGAAGGAGGCCATGGCGACCATGTAGAAGGCGGGCAGGGTCAGTTCGGTGCCCATGACCTTGGTGGTGCCGTTCAGGGTGCCGCCGAGCATCAGGAACAGCGCCGCCGGATAGAGGACGGTGAAGAACAGGTACTTCTTGTTGCGCAGGGCGCGGCTGATTTCGAGCTTGATGAGCTTGATCGTTCCGGTGGTCATGATGCGTTGGCCTCCTCGGCCTCGGTGAGGGCGATGAAGGCCTGTTCCAGGCCCAGCCCGGCGACTTCCAGGTTCCGGGGGTAGAGCCCCAGGGCGTAGACGGCGTGCACGGTCGCGTCGGCGTCGCGCGACTGGAGCTTCACGGTGTCCCCGTGCCGCTCGTAGCCGGTGAGGTGCGGCAGGGCGCGCAGCGCCTGTTCGTCCACCTGGTCGTCCGCGAGGTCGAAGGCGATCCGGCGGGCGCCGGCCTTCGCCTTGATCTCGGCGGCGCTGCCGTCGGCGAGGAGCCGGCCCTTGCTGAGTACGAGGACCCGGTCGGCTATCGCGTCCGCCTCCTCCAGGTAGTGCGTGGCGAACAGGACCGTACGGCCCCGGGCGGCCTGCTCCCGCATCGTGGCCCAGAAGGCCTGGCGGGAGGTGACGTCCATGCCGGTCGTCGGCTCGTCCAGCACGATCAGCTCGTTGTCGCCGGCGGTGGCGAGCGCGAAGCGGACGCGCTGCTCCTGGCCACCGGAGAGCTTGTTGACGAGCCGGCCCGCGATGTCGGAGATCCCGGCGCGGCCGAGCACCTCTTCGACCGGGTACGGGCGGGGGTGCAGCGCGCAGGTGAGGGCGACTATCTCGCGTACGGTCACTTCCTCCATCAGCCCGCCGGTCTGGAGCATGGCTCCGACCCGGCCGGCTGCTATCGCCTCGCGGGGCGTGGTCCCGAACAGCCGGACGGACCCGGAGTCGGCGGGGCGCAGCCCGAGCAGGAGGTCGAGGGTGGAGGACTTGCCGGCGCCGTTGGGGCCGAGGAGCGCGACGGTCTCGCCCGGGTGCAGGTCGAGGGAGAGGCCGTCGACCGCGCGGACGGCGCCGTAGTTCTTGGTCACGTTCTGGAAGCTCACCACGGAACCGGTGGCGGCTCCTGAGCCCGGGGCGGCGGCTGTCTGCGTCGCGGTCGTCGTCTTCATGGCTCAAGATTCGCCCGTAGCGCCCGGTCCGCGGCAGTGTCGCGCGTCGTGACTGCCGCATGACAGTTGTCATCCCGTGGGCGTGACGGCGTGCCGGAACGGGTCGGAGCCCCGGCCGGCCCTCCCGTGCGAGGAGGCCGGCCGGGGCTCCGGCCTGCGGTGGGGTCAGTCGGTGATCAGCTCGCGTTGGTGTCGATGACCGCGGTCCGCTCGGCGGCCGTCTTGCCGCGCAGGGCCTTGCCGAGGGCGCCCGCGACGTCCTGCGGGGTGACGGCGGTCTTCGCCCCGGTGCCCCGGGTGATCTGGATCCCGTCGAAGGTGTCGCTGTAAGCGGCCTTCAACGCTTCGAGGTCGTACTTCTCGACGAGGTGCCCGTCGACGACCTGCATGCTGAGGATCTTGGGCAGCGTCTTGGCGCCGAACGCGATGGACTTGGTGCCCGCCTTGACGGTGGCGATGCCGGACATCGCGGGTTCCGCGAACTCCTTCATCGCGCGGTCCAGTTCCGCCTGGTTGACCGCCGGTTCCCGGTTGGCGGTGGGCAGTTCGACGGGGGTCGGCTTGCCGGTGGCGACCGCGTCGCGGAACGCCTTGATCACCGGGTCGACGGAGCCGTCCACGTCCAGGCTGGTGCCGGCCCGTCCGGGAACGGCGACCGCCTTGCCCGTGTCGAACTTGATCGTGCCCTCGGTCGCCGTGCCCGCGCTGCCCGCCAGTTGCTGGAGGGCGACGCGCAGCTTCTCCTCGTCCACGGGCATCACCGCTTCGGCCTTGCGCTCCTGGCCGAAGAGGGAGCCGATGACGGTGACGGGGTTGTAGTCGCTGCCCGTGGCGTTGCGGACGGTGGTCTGGGTGTCGAGCGTCAGCCCGGCCTTGTCGGGCTTCAGCTCGACCTGCTTGCCGCCGATCGTGAACTGGAGCGGGGCGGCGGCGCGGGTGCCGAAGCGGTCCTGGAGCTTGGTGACGGCCTCGTCGCGGCCGCCGCTGATGTCGACGCCGAGGACGGTGGTGCCCTTGGGGACGTCGGAGTGGTTCAGGAGCAGCCCGGCGCAGTAGGCCACGCCGAGCAGGGCGACGAGGCCGCCGCCGATGACGACGAGCTTGGAGCGCTTCTTGGCGGGCTTGGCGGGGGCCTTGGGGGCCGGCCGGGTCTGCTTCGGCGGCTGCGGAGCCGCGGTCGGCACGACCGGCCCGGGTCCGGGGCCGCCCGCGGACGGACCGCCGGGCAGCGGGCCGGGACCGCCGGGGAACTGCGCGCCGGGCAGCGGGCCGGGACCGCCCGGGAACTGCGCCCCGGGACCACCGGCGGGCCGCGGTCCGCCGGCCGGCGGGGCCTCCGGGCCGGGCCAGCGCGGCGCGTCGTCGGCGCGTACGGGGGCGGTGCCCAGCGCGGGGCCACCGGTCGGCCCGGCGGGTGCGGCCGGTCCCGCCGGGTCGGTGTACGCGGGGAACGCCTCGGTCGAGGGACCGTTGTCGAACTCCGGGTACCCCTGGGCCGGTCCACCGCCCGGACCCGACGGGGCGGGCGGCCCCGGCGGGAACGGCCGGTCGGCGCCGTATCCGGCCCCGGGACCCCGCGGGCCCGGCGCGCCGCTGCCGAGGGGCGCCCCGGGTACGGCGGCCCCACCAGGCCCGCCCGGCCCGGCGGCCGGGCCCGAACCGTAGCCCGCGCCCCCCTGCCCCGGACCGGCCGGTCCGGGACCGGCCTGCGCCGGACCGGCCTGCGCGGGACCGGAATCGGTCCGCACGCCCGCCGGCGGCGTCGCGGGGGCCTTGCGCGGCGCGAACCAGTTGCTGGACGCCTCGTCCGAGCCGCCCTGGGCCGGCCCGCGGCCCGCCTGGGAGACGGCGGGGGTCCGCGTGGGCAGCGGCGCGGGCGGTGCCTGCGGCGCACCTCCGGCCTGCGGACCGGCGGGCGGCGCGGGCGCCGGAGCGGAGGCCTGCCCGGCCGCCTCCCCGGGCGCGCCGGGCCGCGACTCGGCGGAGCCCTCGCCGTCCTTCACCGGCTTGCGCACGACGACGGGCGGGATCGGACGGGAACCCGGGATGTTGATCCGGATCCGGGTCGTCAGGGTGGTCTCGGTCTTCGGCCCGTCGGAGTCGGGCGTGGACGGCTTCGAAGTCACAGGGTTCTCCTCCGTGGCGGTCGCCGCGCCAGGGCCGGGTGGCACAGTCGTGGACGGATACTGGCCGGTTCCATACGGCGTGCCCGAGGGGTGGGCGGCTCCACCGTGCCCTTGGGGCCCGGGGGACGAACTGTCAGTTTCACGACTCAAGGCAGGTTCTCCCGGTTGGCTCCGCCGCCCGTCAACCTTGCGCGGGCAGCTCGGCGGCCCGTCCACCATACTGGCCGCCGTGCACGCGCAACTGTCCGTCGGGAATCAGGGATTCCTCTTGGGCCTTCGCGGGCCCACCCTCGCACGGACCGTCAAACCCCCTCAAGCCGTCCCCGATCGGAGTCCGGCCGAGTTCGACGGCACGTCAGCGCCGCGGCCCCGCGGCCGAAACCGGCCCCTCCGGCGCACTCTTCATCGTGGCGCAGATCACAGCGACGGCGACCCCGCCCAAAAGGTATGCGTACAGCCCCATTCCGGACGAACCGAGCAGGAAGTCCCCTTCGGGGCGCGGCAGGCTGAGCAGCACGTACGCCAGGAACCAGCCACCCGCGGCCGCGCCCACCCCGATCCCGCTCCCGGTCACGAGCCGGCCGGCGAGGAAGACCCCGAAGAGGGCGAGCAGCGCCAGCAGCAGTCCGCCGGGGAACCAGAGGTCGACCACGAGCCATCCGGCCGCGCCCGTCACCGCCCCGGCGACGAGCAGGCCCAGCAGGGCGGCGATCCGCCCGGCGCCCAGCGTCCCGGTCATGCCGTCACCCCCGCGAACAGGTCGTGCTCCCGCTCGCCCGCCGGGACGCCCGGCTCGCCCGCGACGAGTTCGTAGTACTCACGGGCGAAGAGCGGCTGGGCCAGGTCGTTCGAGAGGGCGAAGAAGGGGCCGTCCACGGCCACCTGGGTGGCGTGCGCCCGCATCGCGGCGGCCTTGGCCCGCGCGAAGGTCTCCCGGCCGTCCTCGTCCCCGATCTCGGCGGTGATCCGCTCGTCCGGGACGACGCCCGGCACGTCCTGGGGCGTCGCGACGCCCGGGAAGGGCACCGCCGCGCCGGCCGCGCGCAGCCGTGCGAAACCCTCGTCGACCACCGAGCGCGGCACCCGGTTCCAGTAGACCTTGCGGATCTCGTGCGGGTCGCCGAGGTCACGGCGGTACGTGGGCTCCGCCGCGAGTTCGGCGGCGCGGGTGGCGACCCGGTGTGCCTGGATGTGGTCGGGGTGGCCGTAGCCGCCGTCGGGGTCGTAGGTGACCAGCACCTGCGGCCGCAGCTCCCGGATCACTTCCACCAGGTGCGCGGCGGCCTCGTCCACGTCGGCGGACCAGAAGGCCCCGGGCCGGCGGTTCTGCTCGGCGCCCATCATCCCGGAGTCGCGGAAGCGGCCGGGGCCGCCGAGGAAGCGGTGGTCGGTGACGCCCAGTTCCTTCATGGCGGCGGCGAGCTCGCCGACGCGGTGCGCGCCGAGGGTGTCGTCGCGGTCGGGCGCGAGGTGGGCGAGGGCGGGCGGGATGACCTCCCCCTCCTCGCCGAGCGTGCAGGTCACCAGCGCGACGTGGGCGCCCTCGGCCGCGTACTTGGCCATGGTGACGCCGTTGTTGATCGACTCGTCGTCCGGGTGCGCGTGCACGAGGAGCAGACGACGGGCGGGAAGACCGTTCATGGGGTCAGCCTACGAGCTGGGCCCTACAGCTTGAGGCCACTGATCATGCTCGCCACGTTCGACGTCAGCTGGCTCAGGGTCGGCGCGATCGTCGAGCTCGCCAGGTAGAAGCCGAGGAGCACACAGACGAAGGCGTGTCCCGCCTTCAGCCCCGACCTCCGCACCAGCAGGAAGACGACGATCGCCAGCAGCACCACGGCCGAGATCGAGAGTGCCACGGCGTTTCACCTCCACGTCGAGCGGACATCGGTACGCGTACTCGTGCTCGGCGGAGTCATACCCACCGTGCGCTACGGATCATAACTATCCGTACCAGCGCATCGATCGAATTCCGGCAGCACGAGGGGCGCACGCCGCGCACGTGGAGGGGCACGGGGAGGCCGGCCGGGAAGGCTGTACGCCTGCCCGACCGGCCGTCGGCACCCGCACGGCCGCACGCGCACCAGGCTGCCGGGCGGATATCTCGGGGCAGATACCGCCAAGTTGCCGCGGAGTAAACGCCGGTCGGGTGCACGGGAGGGGTATTCGGACGTACGCGCGGGGGTGGCCGGAAATCATCCGTCCCGCGGTGGCCCCTCCTCCTTGGTGAGCCCCGTGGGCGGCGCGGCCGGCGGTGGACCCGGCGGCGGGGCCGTCACCGGCACCACCTGCTTTTCGGCCGCGAAGTGACAGGCCGACGGATGCGCCCGCGGTCCGGACGGGAACCACTCCGGAACGGCCAGCGGCGGCACCTCCACCGCGCACCGCTCCTGCGCCTTCCAGCAGCGGGTACGGAAGCGGCAGCCCGACGGCGGGTTGGCCGGCGATGGGACGTCGCCGACCAGGATGATCCGCTCCCGCAGCGCCCGGGCGCGCGGGTCGGGCACGGGCACGGCCGAGAGCAGCGCCTGGGTGTAGGGGTGGGTGGGGTGCTCGTAGATCTCGGTGTCGGTGCCGATCTCGGCGATGCGGCCCAGGTACATCACGCCGACCCGGTCGGAGATGTGCCGGACGATCGACAGGTCGTGGGCGATGAACACGTAGGAGAGGCTGAACTCGTCCTGGAGGCGCGCCAGCAGGTTGACGACCTGCGCCTGGACCGAGACGTCCAGCGCCGAGACCGGCTCGTCCGCGACGATGACCTCGGGCCGCAGGGCCAGTCCGCGGGCGATGCCGATGCGCTGGCGCTGGCCGCCGGAGAACTGGTGCGGGTACCGGTTGATGTACTCCGGGTTCAGGCCCACGACGTCCAGCAGTTCCTGGACCTTGCGCCGCCGGTCGCCCTTCGGGGCCACCTCGGGGTGGATCTCGTACGGCTCGCCGATGATGTCGCCGACCGTCATGCGCGGGTTCAGCGAGGTGTACGGGTCCTGGAACACCATCTGGATGTTGCGCCGGACGGCCTTGAGGGCCTTGCGCGACAGCTTGGTGATGTCCTCGCCCTTGTACGAGATCGTCCCGGCCGTCGGCCGCTCCAGGTTGACCAGCATCTTGGCGACGGTGGACTTGCCGCAGCCCGACTCGCCGACGATGCCGAGGGTCTCGCCCTGGTGCAGGTCGAAGGAGACCCCGTCCACCGCCCGGACCGCGCCGATCTGCCGCTTGAAGACGATGCCCTGGGTCAGCGGGTAGTGCTTGACCAGCCCCTTCACCTCCAGGATCGGCTCAGGCATGCAGGCACTCCTTCCAGAAGTGGCAGGCGGAGGTGCGCGGCACGGGCGACTCGGTCACCTCGTACAGCGGCGGGACGTCGGTGCGGCAGACGGGCTGCGCCATCGGGCAGCGCGGGTTGAACGCGCAGCCGGGCGGGATGCGCAGCAGGTTGGGCGGCAGCCCCTTGATCGCGTAGAGCTCCTGGCCCTTCTGGTCCAGCCGCGGGATGGAGTCCAGCAGACCGCGGGTGTACGGGTGCGCGGGGGCGGCGTAGATCTCGTGCACGGGGGCCGCCTCGACGATCCGGCCGGCGTACATGACGGCGATCTTGTCGGCCACGTCCGCCACGACGCCGAGGTCGTGGGTGATCAGGATGAGCCCCATGTTCAGTTCCCGCTGGAGCTCCGCGAGCAGGTCCATGACCTGGGCCTGGACCGTGACGTCCAGGGCCGTGGTGGGCTCGTCGGCGATGATCAGCGCGGGTTCCAGGGCGAGCGCCATGGCGATCATGATGCGCTGGCGCATGCCGCCGGAGAACTGGTGCGGGTAGTCCCCCACCCGCTGCCTGGCCGCCGGGATCTTCACCCGGTCCATCAGCTCCACCGCCTTGGCCCGCGCGGCCTTGCGGGAGAGGCCGCGGTGGACCTCGTACATCTCGCCGAGCTGGGCGCCGACGCTCAGTACCGGGTTCAGGGAGGAGAGGGCGTCCTGGAAGATCATGGCCATCCGAGCCCCGCGGATCCTGCGCCGCTCCTCCTCCCGCATCTTGAGCAGGTCCTGCCCCTGGAAGAGGATCTCGCCGCCCGCGATCCGGCCCGGCGGCATGTCGAGGATCCCCATCACGGCCTGGGCGGTCACCGATTTGCCGGAGCCGGACTCGCCGAGCACCGCGAGGGTCTCGCCCGCGTCCACCGAGTAGTCGACGCCGTTGACCGCCTTCGCTACCCCGTCGCGGGTCTTGAACTCCACGTGCAGGTCGCGCACTTCGAGCAGCATGGACAGGGGCTCCTCAGCGCAGCTTGGGGTCGAGGGCGTCGCGCACCGCGTCGCCGAGCATGATGAAGGCCAGCACGGTCAGGCTCAGCGCGCCCGCCGGGTACAGCAGCATGTGCGGGGCGTTGCGGATCTGCGAGGCGGCGTTGGAGATGTCGATGCCCCAGGAGACGGTCGGCGGCCGCAGGCCCACCCCGAGGAACGACAGGGTGGCCTCCAGGGCGATGTAGGTGCCCAGGGCGATGGTGGCGACGACGATGACGGGGGCGACGGCGTTGGGCGCGACGTGCCGCAGCAGCATCCGGGTGTTGCCGGCGCCGAGGGCGCGGGCGGCCTGGACGTAGTCGTTCTGCTTCGCGGTGATCACCGAGCCGCGGGCGATGCGGGCGAGCTGGGGCCAGCCGAGCAGCACGATGAATCCGACGACCGGCCACACGGTGGTGCTGGTGACGACGGACAGGAAGACCAGTCCGCCGAGCACGACCGGGATGCCGAAGAAGATGTCGGCGGTCCGGGAGAGCAGGGAATCGCCCCAGCCGCCGAAGAACCCGGCCAGCCCGCCGAGCGCCGAGCCGAGCAGGGTGGCGCCGAGGGTCGCGCAGACGCCGACGGTGATGGAGGCGCGGGCCCCGTAGACGGTGCGCGTGTACACGTCGCAGCCCTGGGTGTCGTAGCCGAAGGGGTGCCCCGGTGCGGAGCCCTGCTGCGACTTGGACAGGTCACAGTGCAGCGGGTCGCCGCTCGCGATGAGCTGCGGCCAGATCGCGATGACGACGAGGAAGAGGATCAGCAGCGAGGAGACGACGAAGACGGGATTGCGGCGCAGCTGGTGCCAGGCGTCGGACCACAGCGAACGGGCCTTCTCGGCCGGGCCCGTCGGATCGTCGCCCAGCACCTTCTCCAGGCTTTCGGCCTCGTCCAGCGCGAGGTCCATGGGGCCGCCCTGGCCGGTGGGTGCGATGGCCTCTCCCTCTCCGGGTTGCAGCGGGTCGTAGGCGGGCTCGTCGCGCTCAGGCATAGCGGATCCTCGGGTCCAGGACCGCGTAGAGCAGGTCGACGAGCAGGTTGGCCAGCAGGAAGACGATGACGAGGATCGTCACGAAGCCGACCACCGTCGGGGAGTTGTTGCGCAGGATGCCCTGGTACAGCTGGTAGCCGACGCCGTGGATGTTGAAGATCCGCTCGGTGACGATGGCGCCGCCCATCAGGGCGCCGATGTCCGTGCCGATGAAGGTGACGACCGGGATGAGCGAGTTGCGCAGCAGGTGCCGGGTGACGACGCGGCGGCGCGGGAGGCCCTTGGCGGTGGCGGTGCGGACGTAGTCGGCCTTGACGTTCTCGGCGATGGAGGTGCGCGAGAGCCGGGTGACGTAGGCGAGGGAGACGAGCGCGAGGACGATGCCGGGCAGGATCAGCTCGTTGAAGGGGGCGTCCGGCGAGACGGTGGGCCGTACCCAGCCCCATTTGACGCCGAAGAGGTACTGGAGGAGGTAGCCCGTCACGAAGGTGGGCACGGAGATCACGATCAGGGTGAGCACCAGCAGGCTGGTGTCGACGGACTTGCCGCGGCGCAGTCCGCTGACCACGCCGAGGGTGATCCCGACGATGACCTCGATGACGACGGCGACGATGGTCAGGCGCAGGGTGACGGGGAAGGCGGTGGCCATCAGGTCGGTGACGCTCTGGCCGTTGAAGGCGGTGCCGAAGTCGCCCTGGAAGATCTGCCCCATGTAGTGCAGGTACTGCTTCCACAGCGGCTGGTCGAGGTAGAGGTCCTTGCGGATGCGGGCGGCGGTCGCGGGGTCGGGAGCCTTGTCGCCGAAGAGGGCCGCGACGGGGTCACCGAGCGCGTACACCATGAAGAAGATCAGGAACGTGCTGCCGATGAACACCGGGATCATCTGGAGCAGCCGCCGGATCACATAACGTCCCATGGACTGCTCCAGGATCGATCCGAAGGCGGGTCAGCTGACCTTGATCTGGTTGTAGACCGGGACGCTGAACTGGTTGAGGGTGACGTCGGTGATCCGCTCCGAGTGCCCGGCGCTGCCGTTCTGGTACCAGAGGGGGATCGACGGCATCTGCTCCGCGAGGATCTTCTCGGCGTCCTGGAACTTCGCGATCGCCTTGGCGGAGTCGCTCTCCTGGTTGGCCTCGTCGACGAGCTTGTCGAACTCCGGGCTGCTGAACTTGCCGTAGTTCGACGAGGCGCCGGTGAAGTAGAGCGGCTGGAGGAAGTTCTGGATCAGCGGGTAGTCGGCCTGCCAGCCGGAGCGGAAGGGGCCGGTGAGCTTGTAGGCGCTCTGCTGGTTGCGGAAATCGGCGAAGGTGCCGACCGGGTTGACGGTGCAGACCGGGCCTTCGCCGAGGGCGTTGTTGATGCTGTTGCAGACGGCGTCCATCCACTCGCGGTGGGAGCCGGTGTCGACGTTGGAGGTCAGCGTGATCTTGCCGCCCGGCACCCCGCCGGCGTCCTGGATCATCTTCTTGGCCGCCGCGGGGTCGTACATGCACAGGTTGCCGCAGACGTCCTTGAAGCCGCCCTTGGCGCCGAGGGCCGGGGAGGTCCAGTCCTTGGCGGGGGTGCGGGTCTCGCGGAAGATCTGCTTGGTGATCTCGTCGCGGTTGATGGCGCGGGAGATGCCCTGGCGGACCTTCTCCATCCCCGGCTTGCCCCAGTTCTCGTCGTACAGCGGGAAGGTGAGGGTCTGGATGATCAGGGCCGGCTGGTTGATGTAGCGGTCGCCGAGGTCGTTCTGGACGTTCTTCAGCTGCTGCGCGGGCACGTCGTCGACGAGGTCGAGGTTGCCGGAGATCAGGTCCGTGTAGGCGGTGTTGTTGTCGGTGTAGACCTTGAGGTCCACCCCGCCGTTCTGCGCCTTGTCCGGGCCCGGGTAGCCGTCCCAGGTGCGCAGCTTCATGCCGGTGCCCTTGGTGTACGAGTCCACCGTGTACGGGCCGTTGCCCACGGGCTTGTCCAGCCAGGCCGCGTGGTCGGTGAAGAAGGCCTTGGGCAGCGGGGAGAAGGCCTGGTAGCCGAGGGTCTCGGGCCAGGTGGAGAACTTCGCCTTCAACGCGACCGTGAAGGTCTTGGCGTCCTTGACGACCAGGCCGGACATCGTCTTGGCCTTCGGTTCGCCGGAGGCGGGGTGCAGGTCGGCGTATCCGACGATGTCGGCGAAGAACGGCGCGTTGTTCTGCTTGTTGCGCACGTCCGCCGCGTAGTTCCACGCGTCCACGAAGGACTGGGCGGTGACCGGCTCGTCGTTGCTGAACTTCCAGCCGTCCTTCAAGGTGATCGTGAAGTGCTGGCTGTCGGTCGTGTCGATCTTCTCGGCGACCATGTTGACGGCCTCGCCCGTCTTCGGGTCGTACCGCTTGAGGCCCCGGAAGAGCATGTCGAGCACCTTGCCGCCCTGCACCTCGTTGGTGTTGGCCGGCTCCAGCGGGTTCTGCGGGTCACCCCAGGAGGAGCTGACGATGCCGGCGTCCCCGCCGCCGCTGTCGCTTCCGCCGCCGCAGGCCGTCGCCACGAGGGCGACGGCCGCGGCGCATGCGGCCCACTTGGCGTGGGTGGCTCCGCGCATGGAGTGCCTCCTAGGTCCCAAGACTCACTTAGGCCCCACTGTCACCCCGCCCGAGGCCCCGTGCCCTCATGGTTGGACCGATTCCACCCGGGCGATACGCGCGCGTCACCCCTGTGGGTGCAAACGCAGCTCCCAGGTGTCCACGGCGTAGTGCAGCCTCATTCCGTGCGCCTCGTAGAGCGCCAACGCGCCGGTTTCGTTGCCCGTATCGACGCCGAGGCCCACGGAGTCCCGGCCGCGCCCGGCGTAGGCGGCGAAGGCGTGGCGCAGCAGGAAGCCGCCGATGCCCCGCCCGCGTACGTCCTCGCGCACGCCGATGTGGCTGATCCAGCCCATGAGGGTGCGGTCGTCGCGGGTGAGCAGGACGGCTACGTCGCCCAGCGCGGGCAGGGCCGCGATCCAGACCAGGCTCCAGTCCAGGTCCCGGGCGCCGAGGTGGTCCAGCCAGGGCTCGTACGCGCGCTCCACGTGCCCGAAGTGCGCGGCGAAGGTCTGCTCCACCAGGGCGTGCGCCCGCCGCCGGTCGGCCGCGTCCGTACCGCAGTGCCGCAGGGTGAGCCCGGCCGGGCCGGGCCCGGCTCCTTCGGCGGGGTCCAGCGGGCGGGTCATGACCTGGTGGCGGCGCACGGTGCGGTAGCCGCGCCGAGCGAGGACCCCGGGGTGGAGGGTGGGTTCCACGTGGAGCTGGAGCCGCAGGACGGCGTCGCGGTCCGGGCCCGCGATCCGGCGGGCCCGGATCTCCATGAGCTCCAGCAGCCGGACGGCGGCCTCGGTGTGGCCGGGCAGCACGTAGTGGTCGCAGTCGGCCCTGCCCGGCCCGGAATCGGCCCGGACCAGCGCGAAGGCGACGAGCCGGCCGCCCTGGAAGGCGAGCCGGGAATCGGTGGCGAGGTCCGTCCCGGGGTGCTGGAGGTCGGCCTCGACGCTGCCGAGGTCCGTCTCCGGTCTGCCGATCTCGATCACGTCGACGGCGTTGAGCAGCGCGCAGATGTCGGCGGCGTCCCCCGGCCCGGCGGGGCGGACGGTCAGCGTGGCGGTCATCCGGACACTCTCGGCCGGGCCCCGGCGCGGCCGCAACCGCCTTTGCCCCGGCGCCCGGCCGCGGGGCGGGGAACGCCGGAGCGCCCGGCGCCGGAGGAATCCGGTGCCGGGCGCCCTGGTGGACGTACGCCTCGCGGGATCAGACGGCCAGGACGGCCTTCTCCTCCGCGAAGTGGCAGGCCGACTCGTGCGCGGCCGGGGTGTCCACGGTCTTGAACCGCTCCGGGACCGCCAGCAGCGGCTCCTCCGTGGCGCACTTGTCCTCGGCCTTCCAGCAGCGGGTGCGGAAGCGGCAGCCCGACGGCGGGTTGGCCGGCGACGGGACGTCGCCGGTGAGGATGATCCGCTCGCGGCCCTCGCGGGCCGCCGGGTCGGGAACCGGGACGGCCGACAGCAGCGCCTGCGTGTACGGGTGCGTCGGGTGGTCGTAGATCTGGGTGTCGGTGCCGATCTCGGCCATCTTGCCCAGGTACATGACGCCGACGCGGTCCGAGATGTGCCGGACGATCGACAGGTCGTGCGCGATGAAGATGTAGGAGAGGTTGAACTCGTCCTGCAGCTTCGCCATCAGGTTGATGACCTGCGCCTGCACCGACACGTCGAGCGCGGAGACCGGCTCGTCGCAGATGATGATCTCCGGGTTGAGCGCGAGGCCGCGGGCGATGCCGATGCGCTGGCGCTGGCCGCCGGAGAACTGGTGCGGGTACCGGTTGATGTACTCCGGGTTCAGGCCCACGACGTCCAGCAGTTCCTGGACCTTGCGCCGCCGGTCGCCCTTCGGGGCCACCTCGGGGTGGATCTCGTACGGCTCGCCGATGATGTCGCCGACCGTCATGCGCGGGTTCAGCGAGGTGTACGGGTCCTGGAACACCATCTGGATGTTGCGCCGGACGGCCTTGAGGGCCTTGCCCGACAGCTTGGTGATGTCCTGGCCCTTGTAGAAGACCTCGCCGGACGTCGCCGTCTCCAGCAGCATCAGCAGCTTGGCGACGGTCGACTTGCCGCAGCCGGACTCGCCGACGATGCCGAGGGTCTCGCCCTGGTGCAGGTCGAAGGAGACCCCGTCCACCGCCCGGACCGCGCCGATCTGCTTCTTGAACAGGATGCCCTGGGTCAGCGGGAAGTGCTTGACCAGGTTGCGCACCTGCAGGATCGGCTCGCCGCGGTCGACGGGCGCCTCGATGGCGGCCAGGGCCGCCGTCTCGGTCGCCGCCTCGACGACCTCGACCTCGCTGATGCCGGGGGTCGCGTCCACGGCGTCGTCCTTCTTGTCCAACTCAGCCATGGAGCTGCTCCTCCCGGAAGTGGCAGGCGCTGATGCGGCCGGCCAGCTCGGTGCCGTCCTGTTCGGCCACCGGCAGCAGGGCCGGGACCTCGGTGCGGCAGATGTCCTGCGCCTTCGGGCAGCGCGGGTTGAAGGCGCAGCCGGAGGGGGTCTTCAGCAGGTTGGGCGGCAGACCCTTGATCGCGTAGAGCTCCTGGCCCTTCTGGTCCAGGCGCGGGATCGAGTCCAGCAGACCGCGGGTGTACGGGTGCGCGGGGCGCTTGTACAGCTCGTGGACCGGTGCCTGCTCGACGATGCGGCCCGCGTACATGACGGCGATCTTGTCGGCCACGTCGGCGACGACGCCGAGGTCGTGGGTGATCAGGATCAGACCCATGTTGTACTCGCGCTGCAGGTCCGCCAGCAGGTCCATGACCTGGGCCTGGACCGTCACGTCGAGCGCCGTGGTGGGCTCGTCCGCGATGATCAGGTCCGGCTCCAGGGCGAGCGCCATCGCGATCATGATGCGCTGGCGCATACCGCCCGAGAACTGGTGCGGGTAGTCGTTGACGCGGCTGCGGGCCGCCGGGATCTTCACCCGGTCCATCAGCTCGATGGACTTGGCCTTGGCGTCCTTCTTCGACATGCCCTGGTGGACGCGGAACATCTCGCCCAGCTGGTTGCCGACGGAGAAGACCGGGTTCAGCGCCGACAGCGCGTCCTGGAAGATCATCGCCATCTTCGGACCGCGCAGCTTGCGCCGCTCGCTCTCCGGAAGCTGGAGGATGTCCTGGCCCTGGAAGAGGATCTCGCCCTTGGAGACCCGCCCGGGGGGCGAGTCCAGGATGCCCATGATCGCCTGGGCGGTCACGGACTTGCCCGAGCCGGACTCGCCGAGCACGGCCAGCGTCTCGCCGGAGGACACGCTGTAGTTGACGCCGTTGACGGCCTTGACGATGCCTTCGCGGGTCTTGAACTCGACGTGCAGGTCGCGCACTTCGAGTACGGGACCCTC
Source organism: Streptomyces sp. NPDC026522 (assembly GCF_055567555.1). Classification (NCBI taxonomy): domain Bacteria; kingdom Bacillati; phylum Actinomycetota; class Actinomycetes; order Kitasatosporales; family Streptomycetaceae; genus Streptomyces; species Streptomyces sp. NPDC026522. Next base: position 452,372 of record NZ_JBVHQF010000002.1, on the reverse strand, counting down.
GGCGGCCTCGCCCCTCTGCCGGGGCACTTCTGCGGTGATGCCTGAAGTAGTCATGTGATGGTGCCGCCCTTCTAGCGCAGCTTCGGGTCAAGGGCGTCGCGGAGCCCGTCACCAACGAAAACGAAGCCGAGGACCGTCAGCACGATCGCGATGCTGGGGTACGTCCAGAGGTAGTCCTTGACGCCCATGAAGTCCTTGGCGGCGGCGAGCATGTTGCCCCACTCCGGGACCTCGGGGCTCACGCCCACGCCCAGGAAGGACAGCGAGGCCTCGGCCACGATGGCACCACCGACGTTGAAGGCGGCGTAGGCCATCACGGCGGCAATGGAGTTGGGGAGGATGTGACGCATGATGATCCGGCGGGTGTTGGCGCCCAGGGCCCGCGCCGCCAGCACGTAGTCGGCCTCGCGGACCGACAGGATCGAGCTGCGCAGCAGTCGGGAGACCGTCGGCCAGGAGAACACGGCCAGCGAGATGATCACCGGGGTCACTCCGCGGCCCATCACGATGATGATCACGATGGCGCCGATGAGCAGCGGGAAGGCGAAGAAGACGTCGGCGATGCGCATCAGCACCGAGTCGGTGCCGCGGCCGAAGTAACCCGCCACCGCACCGACGGCGATGCCGATGACGCAGGCCAGGAAGATCGAGGCGAGACCGACGACGACGGCGATGCGGCTGCCGTACAGGATGCGCGAGAGCTGGTCGCGGCCGAGCGCGTCCGTGCCGAGCAGGTGCGCTCCGCCCGGGCTGGCCAGCGTGTTGTTCAGGTCCTGGGCGTACGGGTCGTGCGGGGACAGCAGGGGCGCGAATATCGCGACCACGAACAGCAGGGCGACCAGCACGAGGCCGATGACTGCGAGCTTGTTGGCCAGGAAGCGGTGGCGGATCTCGCCCCACTGCGTGACGCGGGCGATCGCCGGCTCCGCGGGGGCGGCCGGCGCCGTTTGAGCGGGCCCCGCCCCAGCTGTGCTCTTGGTGAGCTCGGACATGGGTGTGACTCCTAGAACAGGCTGCCTGGAATCAGGCGAGACGGATGCGCGGGTCGAGGACCGCGTACAAGAGGTCGACGATCAGGTTGAGCAGAACGAACACGGCGACGCCGAAGCTCACCACGCCGATGATGATCGGGTTGTTCTGCTGCTGGACCGCTTGCACGAGCGCGAGTCCGATGCCGTCCCAGTTGAAGATCGCTTCGGTGATGAGCGCACCACCGAGCAGCGTTCCGAACGAGATGCCCAGGTACGTGACGACCGGGATGATCGAGTTGCGCATCACATGCTTGAAGAGCACCGTCCGCCGGGGCAGGCCCTTCGCGATGGCCGTCTTGACGTAGTCGGCGCGCAGCACCTCCAGCATGGTGCCGCGCATCAGCCGGGCGACCAGCGCGGCGTCGAGGATCGCCAGGGTGAAGGCGGGCAGGATCAGGGAGTTGGCGGTCCCGTCGGAGATCAGCGGGAACCAGGGCAGCTCGATGACGAACGCCTTCTGCAGGACCATGCCGATGACGAAGGACGGGAATCCGACCGCCATCGTCGTGAGCAGCGTGATCAGCACGTCCCAGAACGAGTATCTGAACAGCGCCGCGACCAGGCCCGCCAGGAGGCCGATCACGATGTCGATGACGATGGCGGTGATGGCCAGCTCGGCGGTGTTGACGAGCTTGGGCTGCAAGATCTCCGTCACCGGTCGGCGCTGGGTGAAGTCCTCGCCGAGGTCACCCTGGGCCAGGTTCTTCACGAAGTTCCCGTACTGGACGGGGAGCGGATCGTTGAGTCCGTAGCGCTCCCTGAGCTGTTCGACGACAGCCGGGTCGCGGGCCTTGTCACCGCCGAGCGAACCCACCGGGTCGCCAGGGAGGATGAACAGACAGCAGAAGAGCACAACCGTCGCACCGAAGAGGACGACCACCATCTGCCCGAGCCGGCGGATCACATATCTGCCCACGATGCCTCCTTCACATACTGAGCGTGGGAATGGGCGGCATCATCCGATCGGGAGAGGGGCCGCCGCCGGGCGCCGGTAGAGGGGTGCGCCCGTGACTGAACGAAGGCCGTGGAGAGAGAGGAAGTAGCTCCGTCCCCACGGCCTTCGCTTACCTGCTGTGTGTGGAGGGGCCGCTACTTGAGCGAGATCTCCGCGAGGGTCGGGTCCTCGTAGAAGTCCATCTTGATGTCCTTGAACTTCTTGCTGTTGACCAGGCGGTACTGGGTCCGCTGCCACAGCGGGATGACGCCCTGGTCGGTGTCGACGGCGAGCTTCTCGGCCTGCTTGTACAGGGCGGCGCGGGCGGCGTCGTCCTTCGTGGCCTTGGCCGTGACGAGCAGCTTGTCGAACTCCGGGTTGGAGTAGCGGCCGCGGTTGTCGCCCTGCGCCTTGCCGGTCGCCGGGTCCTCACCGATGCCGGTGGTGCTCAGCAGCGGGGTCATGAAGTTGTCCGCGGTCGGGTAGTCGGCGGTCCACGCCTGACGCCACAGACCGGAGGTGGCCTTGTCCTGCTGGGTGGCCAGCGCCTCCTTGAACGGCTTGCCGTCCAGCTTGACGTCGAGGCCGAGGACGTCCTTCAGCTGCTGCGCGACGGCCTGGACCCACTCTTCGTGGCCGGCGCCGGTGTTGTAGCCGAAGTTGACGACGGTGCCCGGCTTGAGGCCGCCCTTCTCGGCGTACTCCTTGGCCTTCGCCACGTCCTGCTTGACGCAGCTGGTGCAGACACCGGCCTGGTACACGTCGGCGAACGACGGCGGCAGGAACGCGGTGGCCGGCTTCTGCAGACCCTGGAAGACACCCTTGGCGATGGCCTCGCGGTCGATCGCGTAGGAGATCGCCTTGCGCGCGTCCGGATTGTTGAACGGCGCGTTCTGGTTGAAGATGTTCAGGTAGTTGATGCCGGAGAAGTCACCGGAGATCCACTCGCCCTGCGGGTCGTACTTGGCCTTGGCCGAGGTCAGCTGCGGCGTGGGCATACGGGCGTAGTCGAACTGGCCCGACTGGAAGCCCTGGTACTCCAGCGTGGAGCCGTTGGCCGGGTTCAGGATCTTCGCCTCGACCTTGTCGAGGTGCGCCTTCTCCAGGCCGTAGTCGTCGTTGCGGACCAGCGTGATCGACGTGTTGTGCTGCCACGGGCCGGTCATCTTGAAGGCGCCGTTGCCGATGGGCTGGTCGTTGAACGCCTTGTTGTCTCCGGCGCCGGCGACCTTCGGCACGGGGCTGAAGACGGAGTGCGCGGTCTTCTTGACGAACTCGAAGTCCGGGATGGACAGCTCCACCTTGAGGGTGGTGGCGTCCACGGCGGTCAGACCGGCGAACTTGTCGCTCTTGCCCGAGTGCAGGTCCTCGTAGCCGACGATGTCGGCCATGTGGTACGAGACGTCGGAGGCGGACGCCTTGGCGGAGACACGGGTCCAGCCGCGGATGAAGGCCTCGGCGTCGACCGGCTCACCGTTGGTGAACTTGGTGCCGCCCTTGATCTTGAACGTCCAGGTCTTGCCGTCGTCGCTCGGCGTGCTGGATTCGGCCAGCTTCGGGATCAGCTTGCCGTCGTTGGACGTGTCGTACAGCCCGGTGAAGAGCGCGCGGGCGATGACGATGCCCTCAGACTCCTGTGCGTTCACGGGGTCGATGGCCGCCGGCTCGGTGATGCCGAAGCGGAACGTACCGCCCGACGCACCGTCAGACTTTGCGTCGCCACCGCCACATGCCGTGGCACTCATCGCCACGATGACGGCACCCACGACCCACTTGGCGCTCGTTGCTCCGCGCATGGGTAATTGCCTCCTCAGGAGTCACTGTCGATAGTGAAGGGCCGTCCCCCGCTGACACCCCTGACAGCGAAATCCGGTCCCGTCGTGTGTGCTCGTGAGTCGACGCTCCCCACAGCGTGTGACCCATTGACCCGAGCTCAATGGAGCCATCCTCGGCGACACCCAGACCGTAAACCACACTTACGGGGTCTCGTTTTCACAACATCACCGCATGGCGAAAACCCGAAATCCGGACAAACGGATAGGAGACAGACACGTGCGAAACGGACGGTTAGCTCACCATCCGGAGTGTCACGGTCGGTATGCGGACACTCCAAGCGGCAAATCCGCTTGACAAAAGCGAACAGCCCCTCCCCTCACGGACATCGTGAGAGGAGGGGCCGGTCGACCGAACGGCTTTCAGCCGCCGCCGGAGCGGGGCTCGGGCAATACGCCCGTTACTTACCGGACTTGGCGCGCGACGCGGTGCGCGAGCGCTCCTTCTGGTCCAGCACGACCTTGCGGATGCGGACCGCCTCCGGGGTCACCTCGACGCACTCGTCGTCGCGGCAGAACTCCAGGGACTGCTCCAGGGAGAGCTTGCGCGGCGGCACCACGTTCTCGGTGTTGTCCGCGGAAGCCGCACGCATGTTGGTGAGCTTCTTCTCCTTGGTGATGTTCACGTCCATGTCGTCGGAGCGCGAGTTCTCACCGACGATCATGCCCTCGTAGACCTCGGTGCCGGGCTCGGTGAACAGGACACCGCGCTCCTGGAGGTTGATCATCGCGAAGGGCGTGACCGCACCGGCGCGGTCGGCGACCAGCGAGCCGTTGTTACGGGTCACCAGCGGGCCGAACCACGGCTCGTGGCCCTCGTGGATCGAGTGGGCGATACCGGTACCGCGGGTGTTCGTCAGGAACTCCGTGCGGAAGCCGATGAGACCGCGCGAGGGGACGACGAACTCCATGCGGACCCAGCCGGAGCCGTGGTTCGACATGTTGTCCATGCGGCCCTTGCGGACGCCCATGAGCTGCGTGACCGCGCCCATGTGCTCCTCGGGCACGTCGATCGTCATGCGCTCGACCGGCTCGTGCACCTTGCCGTCGATCTCCTGCGTGACGACCTGCGGCTTGCCGATGGTCAGCTCGAAGCCCTCGCGGCGCATCTGCTCGACCAGGATGGCGAGCGCCAGCTCACCACGGCCCTGGACCTCCCAGGCGTCCGGGCGCTCGGTGTCGAGCACGCGGAGCGAGACGTTGCCGATGAGCTCGCGGTCCAGCCGGTCCTTGACCTGGCGGGCGGTGACCTTGCGGTCCTTGACGGCCGCCTTGGCGTCCGCGCCCTTACCGGTGCCGCCACGGCCGACGAGCGGCGAGGTGTTGGTGCCGATGGTCATGGAGATGGCCGGCTCGTCCACCGAGATCAGCGGCAGCGCGATCGGGTTCTCCGGGTCGGCCAGCGTCTCGCCGATCATGATGTCGGGGATACCGGCGACGGCGCAGATGTCACCGGGGCCGGCGACCTCCGCCGGCTTGCGGGTCAGGGCCTCGGTCATCATCAGCTCGGTGATGCGGACGTTGGACATGGTGCCGTCACGCTTGATCCACGCGACGGTCTGGCCCTTGCGCAGCTCGCCCTGCTCGACGCGCAGGAGCGCGATGCGGCCGAGGAAGTTGTCGGCGTCCAGGTTGGTGACGTGGGCCTGGAGGGGGGCCTCCTCGTCGTACACCGGGGCGGGGACGTGCTCCAGGATGGTGGAGAAGAACGGCTCCAGGCTGTCGCTGTCCGCGGGGACGGTGCCGTCCTCCGGCTTGGTCAGCGAGGCGATGCCGTCACGGCCGCAGGCGTAGACGATCGGGAACTCGATCTGCTCCTCGGTCGCGTCCAGGTCCAGGAAGAGGTCGTACGTCTCGTTGACGACGTCGTCGATCCGGGAGTCCGGGCGGTCCGTCTTGTTGATGCAGAGGATGACCGGCATCTTCGCCTGGAGCGCCTTGCGGAGCACGAAGCGGGTCTGCGGCAGCGGGCCCTCGGAGGCGTCGACCAGGAGGACGACCGCGTCCACCATCGACAGGCCGCGCTCGACCTCGCCACCGAAGTCGGCGTGGCCGGGGGTGTCGATGATGTTGATCGTGATGGGCGCCCCGCCGTCCTTGGGGTGGTACTTCACCGCCGTGTTCTTGGCGAGGATCGTGATGCCCTTCTCACGCTCCAGGTCGTTCGAGTCCATCATGCGGTCGTCGAGGTGCTGGTGGGCGGCGAAGGCACCGGCCTGCTTGAGCATGGCATCGACGATGGTCGTCTTGCCATGGTCGACGTGGGCGACGATGGCGACGTTACGGATGTCGTGGCGCGTGGGCACTTCGGCGCTTCTCCCGGGATCGTGGATGGCGGCGCGTACGGTCCGGCACGCGAGCCTTGAGCCGGGCGGAAACCTGCCACGGCCTTACCCCATCGTACGTCGAATGGCGGGAACCGCATGCCGTGGGGTCTGTCAAGAGGCCGGACGACTGAGCGGGGCCGGGTGTGGAGTGGGGTGCCGCGGCCGTGCGAGTCGCCCGTGTGCACCTGGGATCGGCGCGGGTCAACGGGTATCCACGACCTTGCCCGCCGGGTGTCCGGCGGGCAAGGCAATTGAGTCACTTCTGAGCTTGTGACCCGCGGGTCAACCTGCGCGGCACCTCTTCGTCACCACTTCTTCCCCGGGTCGCCTCCGCTACTTCTTGCCGTTCTTCTCGGGAGCCGCGCCCGGCTTCTTCCAGCCGATGTCCTGGAAGCGGGGGGTGCCGAGGCCGAAGGCGCCCGCGTTCACCAGGTTCGACTTGACCGCCACCAGCTGCGGGCGCTGGTAGAGCGGGATGGATCCGGCGGCGGCCCAGATCCGGGCGTCCGCCTTGCGGATCAGCTCGCGGGACTTCTCCTCGTCCAGCTCGCCGAGCGCCTGGTCGAAGAGCTGGTCGATGTGGTCGGTGCCGACCCGGGTGTAGTTCTGCTCCACCAGCAGCGATCCGTCGGCGGCCGGGGCCGGCTTGGCGAAGATGGGCCGGGCGTCGGTGGCCGGGTAGGCCGTCGCGGGCCAGGAGTAGAGGGCCAGGTCGTACTGGCCCGAGGCGATGTGGTCCTTGAAGAAGCTCTCGTCGGCGACCTTGGTCACCTCGGTCTGGATGCCGACCTTCTGGAGCATCTGGGAGATCCGCTCCCCCACCGTCCGCAGTGCCTCCGAGCCGGGGCCCGAGGGAAGCACGAACCGCAGGGTCAGCGGCTTGCCGTCCTTGGCGAGCGGGGCGCCGGCCCGGTTCTGCTTGGCCGGGGCCGCCGGGGCGGGGCTGGCCTTCGCCGGAGCCGGGGCCTGGGCGGGGTCCTTGGCGTCGGCGCCGTCCTTGGCGTCCGCGCCCTCCTCGCCCTGCTGCGCCGCGGCGTGCTTGGCGTCGTCGATGACCTTCGACGCCTGGGCCAGCAGCGCCCGCTCCTGCTGGACCGCGAGCGGGGCCGGGGCCAGCACCGGCGAGGGCCGGCCCGCGGCAGCGCCCGGCGCGAAGCGGTCCGCGTCGACGATCTCCCCGTCCGGGGCGTACAGGCCCTCGGGCAGGGTCTCCTCGGCGGGGAGCATGCCCGCGCCGCGCAGGCCGCCGTGGGCCAGGTGGGCGCCGGGCTTGCCCGCCGGGGCGCGCCCGGCGCCCGCGGGCTTGTCGTCGCCGTTGCGGTCGTCCTGGCCGACGATGTAGAGGCCGTCGTTGCCGGTGCCGGGCCCCGCGGGGGTCTTGCCGTCGTCCTTCGCCGCCCCGTCCTCGCCCTCGGGGCCCGCCTTGGCGCCCGACTCCTTGATCTTGCCGCCGCGGTGCCAGCCCGCGTCGGCCAGCAGCGCCTGGGCGGCCTGGGTGTCCTGGCCGCCGATGGCGTCGCTGTTGTCGGCGTACGCGCGCTGCCCGGCCAGCGCCAGGTGGCTGCCGACCGGCTTCGCGGGCAGGCCGAGGGGCTTCAGTACGGTCTCCGCGAGGGCCTTGCGGTCGATGGCCCGGGCGACCGCGCGCCGGACCCGCTCGTCGGAGAGCGGCCCGGAGGCTCCGTTCATGGCCAGCTGGGTGTAGGCGGGCTCCAGGGACTTGCGGACGGTGAAGGCGCGCAGGGCCGCCTGCTCGTCGGCGTACTTCTTGGCCGCGTCCGCGTTCCTGGCCCGCGTCTCCTGCTCCTCCCGGGCCCGGTTCTCGTCGGCGCCGTAGGCCAGCGCCCAGGACAAGGTGGCCTCCGCGGCCGTCACCGAGGCGCCGGGCCCGTGCGCGCCGCCCGCGTGGCCCGCGTCCCGCTGGGCGAGCGCGATCCGGTCGGCGCCGGCCCGGTCGACCTCCGCCATGTCGAGCCGGCCGGCGGCGAGGGCGGCCGGGCGCTCGGAGCGGGGTACGGCGGTCAGCACGAGGCTGTCCAGCTTGGCGGGCCGGCCCCACCAGCGGGCGTTGCGGGTCAGCGCCGCGGTGCCGGTCTGCTTGTCGATGGCGCCGAGGTTGAAGGGTCCGGCGGTGACCTTGAGGGCCCCGCGGGCCCCCTCGTTGAAGGCCTCGGGGGTGCCGGTGACCTGCTTCGGGTAGAGCGGGCTGAACAGCGAGCGCCAGTCGGTGTACGGCTTGGCGAAGGTGACCTTCACCTCCAGGTCGGTCTTGCCGCGCTCGATCTTCTCGATCCGGTCGTAGCCCGCGTTGCGCGCGGTCCAGTACGCCGAGTCCTTGCCGTTCAGGGCCCGCCACTGGGCGACGAAGTCGGCGGCGCCGATCTCCCGGCCGTCGCTCCACACCGCCTGCTGGTTCAGCTTGTACAGGACGACCTGCTTGGGCTCCCGCTCGACGATCTCCGCCTTCTCCAGGTAGTCGGGATCGGCCACCGGCCGTCCCTTCTCGTCGAGCGTGAACAGCTGCGGCAGCACCGCCCCGGCGATCCGCACGGTGGTGCCGTCGGCGTCGGCCTGGAAGGTGTTCAGCGTCTCCGGCAGGGTGTCCACGGCCCAGCGCAGCACGCCGCCGTCGGCGACCCGGTCGCGGGCCGTCGTGGCGATGTCCTGGCCGGCGGCGACCGGACCGCCCTCGTCTTCACCCGCGCCGCAGCCCGCGAGCAGCGGCAGTGCGAGGACTCCCGAGGTCAGGAGCGCCAAGGACCTGCGCCTTCTCTGGGTCATGGGTGGTACCTCCGGGGCGGGGCGTGGGGTGAGCCTGAGCGGCAACCTTGATCAATTTGGCGGTATATGGAGCTGATCACACTGCGTGCGAAACCCACTGAAATCGACGCCCCGCCGGGTGCCCCGGAGGGGACCCGCGCCACGCCGCGAACCCCACCCGTGCGGACCAATCCGGCTTGCGGCACGGGCCGCTTCCCGGCGGCGGCCGGAGGGGCGTTCGCCCGGACGAGGGATGAGAATGGGGGCAGGGAGGGGCGCACACATTGCGCCTGCGCGCCCGCAATCGCTGCACGTCCCTTCACAACGGGGGAGCGGAAGGGCGACACTCGCAGGCGCCCAGGAGCATTGCCACCGCACGCGCGGAAGTGAGGGCACCTCATGTCCCTGCAAGACGATTTGACCGCCGTACGACGGAACCTGAACGAGCTGGTCCGCTCCGTCGAGCGGCTGGAGCAGGACGTCGCCCGCCAGGCCCCGGCCGCCTCCCGGCCCGGTAAGGAGGGCATGGTCACCGTCCCGGACACCCCGTACGACAGCACGCTGTGGACGGACTCCGACGACGAGGGCCTCGGCGCCCGCGACCGCCGGGCCCCCTGACCCGGCGGACTCCCCCGCACACCCACACCCCGTCCGACCCGGCCGGCGCAGCGCGCGCGGCCGGGTCCGCCGGGCCACCCCTCATCACTCCACCCGGAGTCCCCCTTGGCCACAGGCACGGACCTGCCCCCATCCCACCGGCCTCCGCGGTCCGGCGTCCACGATCCCGCCCGGGCCGCCATCGCGGCCCGTCACCTGCGTACGGACCGGTGGTGGCTCTCGCCCGCCGGCACCGCGGCCGGACTGCTCGCCTTCATCGCGTACTCGACCTGGCGGGCCTTCGCGAACGCCGACTACTACGCGGCGCCCTACGTCTCGCCCTTCTACTCGCCCTGCCTGGCGGAGAACTGCCGGACCATGCGCGGCGGCCCCAACCTGGACCTGTTCGGCAGCTGGTGGGGCCTGTCCCCCGCCCTGCTGATCCTGGTCTTCCCGCTCGGCTTCCGGCTGACCTGCTACTACTACCGCAAGGCCTACTACCGGGGCTTCTGGGCCTCGCCGCCCGCCTGCGCGGTCGCCGAGCCGCACACCGCGTACACGGGCGAGACCCGGTTCCCGCTGATCCTGCAGAACCTGCACCGGTACTTCTTCTACGCGGCGCTGCCGGTCGCGGGGATCCTCACGTACGACACCGTGCTGACGTTCCGCAACGACCGCTACGAGTGGGGCCACATGGGCCTCGGCTCGCTGCTGTTCGTCGTGAACATCGCGCTGATCTGGGCCTACACGCTCTCCTGCCACTCCTGCCGGCACATCATCGGCGGCCGGCTCAAGCACTTCTCCGAGCACCCCGTCCGCTACCGCCTGTGGGGCTGGGTGAGCCGGCTCAACGCCCGCCACATGCAGCTGGCGTGGGCCTCGCTGATCAGCGTCGCCCTGTGCGATCTCTACGTCTACCTGGTGGCCAGCGGCGCCTTCACCGATCCGAGGTTCTTCTGACATGGCTCAAGTCGACCGGCAGCAGTGGGACGTGGTCGTGGTCGGCGCGGGCGGCGCCGGGCTGCGGGCCGCGATCGAGGCCCGCGAACGGGGCGCCCGTACGGCCGTGATCTGCAAGTCCCTCTTCGGCAAGGCCCACACGGTGATGGCGGAGGGCGGCATCGCCGCCTCCATGGGCAACGTCAACGAGGGCGACAACTGGCGGGTGCACTTCCGCGACACCATGCGCGGGGGGAAGTTCCTCAACCAGTGGCGCATGGCGGAACTGCACGCGAAGGAGGCGCCCGACCGGGTCTGGGAGCTGGAGACCTGGGGCGCCCTGTTCGACCGGACCCCGGACGGGAAGATCTCGCAGCGCAACTTCGGCGGCCACGAGTACCCGCGCCTCGCCCACGTCGGGGACCGGACCGGCCTGGAACTGATCCGCACCCTCCAGCAGAAGATCGTGGCGCTCCAGCAGGAGGACTTCAAGGAGTACGGGGACTACGAGGCCCGGCTCAAGGTCTTCCAGGAGTGCACGGTCACCAGGGTGCTGAAGGAAGGGCAGCAGGTCTCGGGGGCCTTCTGCTACGAGCGCGAGACGGGCCGGTTCTTCGTACTGGAGGCCCCGGCGGTGGTGCTGGCCACGGGCGGGATCGGCAAGTCCTTCAAGACGACCTCCAACTCCTGGGAGTACACCGGCGACGGCCACGCGCTGGCCCTGCTCGCCGGGGCCCCGCTGCTGAACATGGAGTTCGTGCAGTTCCACCCGACCGGCATGGTCTGGCCGCCCTCGGTGAAGGGCATCCTCGTCACCGAGTCGGTGCGCGGCGACGGCGGGGTGCTGCGCAACAGCGAGGGCAAGCGGTTCATGTTCGACTACATCCCGGACGTGTTCAAGGAGAAGTACGCGCAGTCCGAGGAGGAGGGCGACCGCTGGTACGAGGACCCGGACCACAACCGGCGTCCGCCCGAGCTGCTGCCGCGCGACGAGGTGGCGCGGGCCATCAACTCCGAGGTCAAGGCCGGGCGCGGATCCCCGCACGGCGGGGTGTTCCTGGACGTGTCCACACGGATGCCCGCCGAGACCATCAAGCGGCGGCTGCCGTCGATGTACCACCAGTTCAAGGAGCTGGCGGACGTGGACATCACCGCGGAGGCGATGGAGGTCGGCCCGACCTGCCACTACATGATGGGCGGGATCGCGGTCGAGTCGGAGACCGCCGCCACCCCCGGGGTGCCGGGGCTGTTCGCCGCCGGTGAGGTCGCGGGCGGTATGCACGGCTCGAACCGGCTCGGCGGCAACTCGCTCTCCGACCTGCTGGTGTTCGGCCGGCGGGCGGGGCTGCACGCGGCGCAGTACGCCTCCGGCGCGGGCGCCTCGCCCCCGGCCGTCTCGCAGGCGGAGGTCGACGCTGCGGCCGCCGAGGCGCTGGCCCCCTTCCAGGCCGCCGAGGGCGCGGAGAACCCGTACACCCTGCACCAGGAGCTCCAGACGACGATGAACGACCTGGTCGGCATCATCCGCCGGGAGGGCGAGATGGCCGAGGCGCTGGAGCGGCTGCGCGGACTGCGGGCGCGCGCCGCGCGGGCCGGGGTCGAGGGCCACCGCCAGTTCAACCCGGGCTGGCACCTGGCCCTGGACCTGCGGAACATGCTGCTGGTCAGCGAGTGCGTGGCGCGGGCCGCCCTGGAGCGCACGGAGAGCCGGGGCGGCCACACGCGCGAGGACTGCCCGTCGATGGAGCGGGACTGGCGGCCGGTGAACCTGCTGTGCCGGCTCGTGGAACCGGAGCCCGGGGACGGCCCGGCCGCGGACCGGATCCGCCTGGAGCGGACCCGTACCGAACCCATCCGCCCTGACCTGCTCGCCCTCTTCGAGAAGGAAGAGCTGGCCAAGTACCTCGCCGAAGAGGAGCTCTACGAGTGACTACCTACGACGCCCGCTTCCGGATCTGGCGGGGCGACGCGGACGGCGGGGAACTGCGGGACTTCACCGTCGAGGTGAACGACGGCGAGGTGGTGCTGGACATCGTCCACCGCCTCCAGGCCACGCAGGCCTCGGACCTCGCCGTCCGCTGGAACTGCAAGGCGGGCAAGTGCGGCTCGTGCAGCGCGGAGGTCAACGGCCGGCCGCGGCTGATGTGCATGACCCGCATGTCCACCTTCTCGCGGGAGGAGACCATCACGGTGACCCCGCTGCGGGCCTTCCCGGTGGTCCGCGACCTGGTGACGGACGTGTCCTTCAACTACGCGAAGGCGCGGGAGGTGCCGGCCTTCGTGCCGCCGCCCGGGGTGGCCGCGGGTGCGTACCGGATGCAGCAGGTGGACGTGGAGCGCTCGCAGGAGTTCCGCAAGTGCATCGAGTGCTTCCTGTGCCAGGACACCTGCCATGTGGTGCGCGACCACGAGGAGAACAAGAGCGCCTTCGCCGGTCCGCGGTTCCTGATGCGGGTGGCGGAACTGGACATGCACCCGCTGGACGCGGCCGCCGGGGAGGGCCTGGACCGCAAGCGCACCGCCCAGGAGGAACACGGACTGGGCTACTGCAACATCACCAAGTGCTGTACGGAGGTCTGCCCCGAGGGCATCAAGATCACCGACAACGCGCTGATCCCGTTGAAGGAGCGGGTGGTGGACCGCAAGTACGACCCGCTGGTGTGGCTGGGGAACAAGATCGGCCGGCGTTCGCAGCCATAGCACCCCGACTGTTCACTTCGCAGGACACAATGCCCCCTGGGGAACGTCATCGACGTGAGTCAGGGGGCACGGCCGGTGCGGGTGGGGGATCGACTGGCGGACAGGTACCGCCTGGACCGGCGGCTCGGGTCCGGCGGCATGGGCGAGGTGTGGCGCGGGCACGACCTGGCGCTGGACCGGGCCGTGGCGGTGAAGGTGCTGCGGGAGGAAGCGGCGGACGAGGAGCTCGTCGTCCGCTTCCGGCGCGAGGCCACCATCGGGGCCCGGCTCCAGCACCCCGGCATCACGGTGGTGCACGACGTGGGGCAGCAGGACGGGCGGCTGTTCATCGTGATGGAGCTGCTCTCCGGCGAGGACCTGGGAGCGGTACTGGCGCGCTCGCCGGACGGACTGCCGCGGGCGACCGCGCTCGACCTGGCCGCGCAGACGGCCGAGGCGCTGGCCGCCGCGCACGAACAGGCCGTCGTGCACCGGGACCTGAAACCGGGGAACCTGTTCCTGCTGGGCGGCGCCGCCCCGGCGGCGGGCTCCGGCGGGGAGCACGGCCCGGGCTCCGGCGGCGTCCCGGGCCCGGGGCGGCTCAAGATCTGCGACTTCGGCATCGCGCACTCCTCGGACGCGACGGCGGGCTGGACGGTCACCGGCGGCGTCTTCGGCACCCCGGCGTACATGGCCCCCGAGCAGTGGCGCGGCGAACACGTGGACGCCCGGTGCGACCTGTACGCGCTCGGGTGCGTGCTGTACGCCCTGCTGAGCGGGACGCCCCCGTTCGGCTCCGGGACCGGCGACGGCGAGGGGCCCTGGGTGCTCATGCTCCGCCACATCGAGGATCCGCCGCTCCCGCTGCCGGTGCCGGCGGAACTGGACGGGCTGCTGCGCGCCCTGCTGGCGAAGGACCCGGCGGACCGGCCGGAGTCGGCGCAGGTGGTGGCCAAGACGCTGCGGGGGCTGATCGCGGGCGGTGCGGCGCCGGTCCCGGTGCCGCAGCCGCGGTCGGAGCCTGCGCCGCGGTCGCAGGGCCGCCCTGCGGGTGAGGGCTCCGGCGGGTCCGGCGGGGAGCCGCTGCTGGAGTTCGTACGCGAACTGCTCCTGGAGGCCGAGGAGACGCTGAACTCGCTGCCCGCCACGGCCGGTGAGCACCGCGCCGAGGGGCTGGCGCTCGCGGCGGACGCGGCCGCCCGCTTCGACGCCGGCCTCGCCGGACGGCTGCTGGCGGACGCCGAGCAGTGGGCGTGGGCCGACGGCGAGGGGGACGGCGCGAAGGTCGCGGGGCTGCTGACCGGGCTGGCCCGGCGGATCTCCGAGCACGCCCCGGTCCGTACCGAGCGGGTACTGACCGATGCCCAGCAGGCCCTGTTCACGGTGTTCGGCCCGCAGCGGGAGGGCCGGCTGCGGAAGGTCGCCGAGGAGCTGGCCGCGGTCTCGCCCGAGCGCGGGGCGGAGCTGGCCCGGCGGCACTTCGCGCGAACCCCGGCGGAGGAAGGGGTCCTGGCCCGGGCCGCCGTGGCCGCCGCCCGCACGGATCCCGCGCTGGCCGAGCGGTACGCGGCCCGGATCGGGAACCCGGCGCTGCGCACGGCCGCCGAGGCGAAGGCCGTGCCCGTCGTGGCCCGGCAGGACCTGCCCGCCGCGCTGCGCCTGGCCGGCCGCCTCCCGGTCGGCGGGGGCCGGGTCCGGGCGCTGTGCCGGGTCGCGGAGGAACGGGCGGCCGCCGCCGACCCGGAAGGGGCCGCCGAGGCCGCCGCCCTCGCCGAGCGGGCCTACGCCGACCTGGTGGCGGACCGCGCGGCCCGGCCCGGCGGGGGCGCCCGGGAGGCCGAGGTGGAAGCGGCCCGGGCCGCCCTGGCCGGCGTCCGCGACCGGGGCGGCCCGGCGCCCAGACCGGTGCCGGACCTGGCCGGCGTCCGGGAGCGGGTGGCCGCCGCCCGGGCCCTGGAGACCCCCTGGGAGCGGGGCCGGGAGCTGGCCTGGATCGCCCGGGACTGCACGGCCGGCACCCCCTGGCTCGCGGAGGCGGCCGCCGATCCCGGCAGCCCGCCGCCGCAGAGCGCGTGGGCGGTGGCCGGCGCCGGCCCGCGGACGGTGTCCGGACCGGGGCGGCCCGCGCCGGGCGGGGCGCGCTGGAGCGGCGCGGTGGTGCCCGACGCCCTGCACCGGTGCGGGGACGCCGTGGTGTGGACGGTGGGGGACGAGGTGGGCTGCGTACGGGCCGACACGGGCGCGGCGCGCTGGTCGGCGTACGGCGACGACGGGGTGCCGGCGCCGCCGCGGCCGGGCCCGCCGCAGGTGTGGTGCGCGGCCGATCCGGACCTGCTGGCGGTGCTGGTACGGGGGAAGGACGGCGGCCGGCTGGTGGCCCGGGAACCCGCCAACGGCCGGGTGCGCTGGTGGCGGGAGCTGGCGGACACCACCGCGGCGACCGTGCGCCTGGCGGACGGGGTGGTCCTGCTGGTGGCGGGCGGCGAGCTGACCGCCCTGCGCAAGACGACCGGTGAGCCGGTGTGGCGGGTCCCGCTCGAAGGGGGCGGCGCCGCGAAGCCGACCGTGTCCGGCGACTGCGTGGTGGTCGCGCACCGGTTGCTGCTCACGGCGTGGCGCCTCGCCGACGGGCGGCCGGTGTGGGCCTGGCCCCGCAACGGCCACCCGGCCGGGCCGGAACTGCACGGCGGACCGGTGCACGTACTGGACGGGGGCAGCGTGCGCGCCCTGCACCGGCGCGAGGGCCGTCAGCTGTGGCACGCCGAGCTGGGTTCGCCGTCGGCCCGGATGCTGGTCGACGGTGCCACCGTCTACGCGGCTTCGTACCTGGCCCAGTACGGCGGGGACACCGTGTGCGCACTCGACGCGGAGAGCGGCACGGTCCGCTGGCGGCGCACGCTGGGCCGGCGCGGCGGGGACGGCTCCGGGCTCGAACTGCTCGGCGTCCGGGACGGGATGCTGTACGTCAAGGCCGGGTACGGGGGCCGTCGCGGCCTGCTGGGCCGGGCCGCGCCGCCGTTCCTCGCCGGCCTCGACGTGCGCTCCGGCGCCGTGGACTGGCGCTGGGCGCACCCCGGGATCGGGGCGGCGCCGAGGGACGCGGTCCTGGCGGGGGACAGCGTCGTCCTCGCGCTGCCGGAGCTGACGGCGGTCGCTCTGCCCTGACCGCGCGGCGGCGACCGTACCTGGGGGGCAACCGCCCGGACCGCGCGACTACCCGTACATGCTGAGCAGCTGCTCCGCCGAGAGCTCCGTCACCGGTTCCGCGGCCGCGCCCGGCAGCGGGAGTTCGAACCAGACGGTCTTGCCCCGGTGGGTCCGCCGCGTGCCCCACCCGGCGGACAGCAGCCCGACCAGCTGGAGTCCGCGGCCGCCCTCGTCGGTGTCGCGCGCCCGGCGCCGGCGCGGCTGGGCGAGGTTCGCGTCCCACACCTCGCACACCAGGGTGCGGTCCAGCAGCAGCCGCAGCCGGATCTCGCCCTCCCCGTACCGCAGGGCGTTGGTCACCAGCTCGCTCACCAGCAGCTCGGTGGTGTCCAGCAGCCCCTCCAGGCCCCACGCCGGCAGCTTGGCCCGCGCCAGTTCCCGCGCGCGCCCCACCGACCGGGCCTCGCGCGGCAGCTGCCAGTCCCCGACCGCGTCCACCGGAAGCCCTTGGACGCGGGCCATCAGCAGCGCGATGTCGTCCTCGCCGTGCCGGGTCTCCAGGGTGTTCAGCACGTGGTCGCAGACCTCCTCCAACGGGCGCGCCGGATCGGCCAGCGCCTCGCGCAGCCCGCTCAGGCCCTCTTCCAGCGGATGGTCGCGCGATTCGACGAGCCCGTCGGTGTACAGGGCGAGCAGGGCCCCTTCCGGGAGCTCGACCTCCACCTCCTCGAACGGCTCGCCGCCCACGCCCAGCGGCATCCCCGGTGGCACCTCCAGCAGCAGCCCGGGGCGCGGCGGGGCGCCCTCCTCGGCGGGTTCGACGAGGACCGGCGGCATGTGGCCGGCGTTGGCGATGGTGCAGCGCCGGGTCACCGGGTCGTAGACGGCGTAGACACAGGTGGCGAGGTACACCTCCGAGCGGTCGGCGTCCCGCGAGTGCAGCGCCGCCCGCGAGGCCTGCTGCGCGCCGCCCGGGGCGCCGAGACCGCGGGCGACCTCGTCCAGCGCGGTGAGCACCTCGGCCGGTTCGAGGTCCAGCAGGGCCAGCGTCCGTACGGCGGTGCGCAGTTCGCCCATGGCGACGGCGGCGCGCAGCCCCCGGCCCATCACGTCCCCGACGACCAGCGCCGTGCGGTGTCCGGGCAGTTCGATGACGTCGAACCAGTCGCCGCCGACCTCGGTCGCGGCGTTCCCCGGCAAGTAGCGGCAGGCGATGTCCAGCCCGGCCGCCTCGGGGTCGCCCGGGGGCAGCAGGCTCCGCTGGAGGATCAGCGCCCGCTCGTGCTCGCGCCGGTAGAGGCGGGCGTTGTCGATGCACACGGCGGCCCGCGCGGCGAGCTCCACCGCGACCGCCCGGTCGCGTTCCCCGAACGGCTCGCTGCCCTTCGCGCGGGAGAACTGCGCGAGCCCGACCACGGTGTCGTGGGCGACCATCGGCACGACGAGCGTCGACTGCACGAGGTCCTCGGACCCCCCGCCCTCGACGAGGCGGGGCCGGGCCGTCCGCAGCGCCAGCGCGCCCGGCGATCCGGCCGGGTAGCGGTGGATCCCGCCCACGGAGACCGGCGCGTCCGGCCCGGCCGGCAGGGCGTCGGACACGGCGGAGGCGAAGGCCACCCGCCGCAGCGGCGCGGACGGGGCGGACGGCGTGCGCCCGGAGCCCTGCCCGGGCAGGGCCGGCAGCTCCCGGCGCCGGCCCTGCGGCCGGGCGGGCCGGTCGTCGTCGCCGAGCAGCAGTCCCTGGTAGAGGTCGACGGAGGCCAGGTCGCAGAAGCCGGGGACGGTGACATCGAGGAGTTCGCGGGCGGTGGTCTCCAGGTCGAGGGAGTTCCCGATCCGGTGCCCGGCCTCGTTGAGGAGGGCGAGGTTGCGCCGGACCCCGGCGGCTTCGCGGGCCGCGAGGTGGCGGCGGGTGACGTCGATGCCGATCCCGGCGATGCCGATGGGGCTGCCGGTGCCGTCGTGCACCCGGTAGAGGTTGATCGACCAGTGCCGGTCCTCCCGGCTGCGCGGGGTGGCCCCGGTGATCCGCAGGTCGTTGACGGACTGCCCGGTCTCCAGCACCCGCCGCAGGGCATCGGTCATCCGGTCGGCCTCGTGCGCCGGCAGGTAGTCGTGGACCGTGCGGCCCCGGTGCTCCTCCACCGCGCCGCCGAAGACGGTCGCGAACCGGCGGTTGGCGCGCTGCACGGTGAGGTCCGTACCGAACAGCAGGAAGCCGAAGGGAGATTGACCGAATATGGCCTGCGAGGCCGCGAGATCGGATTCGATCCGGCGCAGCGCGCGTACGTCGACGACGACGCACAGGGCGGCCCGCCGGCCCGTCTCCGTCCGGGTGGGCATCACATAGATCTCCGCCACCCCGTGCGCCCCGTTCCCGCCGGGTATGCGGAAGGGGATCAGGCCCGTCCACTCTTCGCCGTCGAGGATCTCCGCCACCTTGCGGTGTCCGCCGGCGCGCAGCTCAGGCGGCATGAAGGCGTCGACCGGGTCGCGTCCCACCGCCTGGGCGGCGGTCAGGCCGAAGAGTTCCTCGGCACGCAGGCTCCACTGGTCGATGAGACCGTCCGGCCCGATCGAGAAAGAGGCGACCCTTATGTAGTCGTATATCGAGCCAGGCGGGCTGCTGTGCCACAGGGAGTCATGCCACGCCTCCCCGCGCACGCGGGCCTGATGTGCCTGTGCAGGTATCTCGCTCACGCGACCGTCCCCTCCAGCTCACCGCAACCGGACCGGCCATGACCGAAGTATTCAGCACCACGGCCCGGGACGGCACGGCGTTCACGATCACAAAAAGGTCCCGTTGTTTTTGAGCCATTCTGGATGGTGGTCGGCCACCCTTCTCCTTGTTACTCACCAGGAAGTGCCAACTCGAACCACACAGTCTTGCCCGACTTCCCGTGCCGGGTCCCCCACCGCTGCGCCGAGACGGCCAGCAGGTGCAGGCCCCGGCCGCCCTCGTCGTCCGGGTCCGCGGCCCGCTCGCGGGGCGGATCCGGAAGCGGATCGGAAACCTCCACGAGAAGCGCCGGACCCGACACGTTATCCCCCGCGGCGGAATCGCGCCGCTCCAGGCGGACCCCGATGGGGCCGGAGGCGTAGCGCAGGGAGTTGGTCACCAGCTCGCTGACCAGCAGAACGGTCACGTCACCCACGGAATCGAGGCCCCAGGCGCGGAGCTTTCCGCGCACGGCGTGGCGAGCGGTGCGAACGGCACCGGGCTCGGCGGGGAAGGCCCACTCGGCGCACTCACCGTCTGTGTCGATCACGCCGATCACTTCCCGGGCCGCGGCGACCCCAGTCGGGTTCAGCAGGGACGTTTCGGAGACGAGATAGGGATTAATAGCGACATACCCGATATTTGAGGCGTCGTACCACACCATCGCCCACCCACCGGCGCACTGTGGCGCAGACGGCCTAGAGCGCGAGCCGGCATGCGCCCCCTCTTCTTTTTTGGGGGGCTCGGTCCGGTCCCCCAGCCTCCGGCCGGGAGGTACCCCCACCGGCGCGCCCCTTCGCCCCACTCGCCCGTGCCGACTTCGAGCGGGGGAAGAAGCGGGGCTTACTCGGCGGGGTTCGAAGGGGGCCTACTCGCGGTTCAGGAGGGCGAGGCGGCGGCCGGCTTCGGTGACCGCCGGGCGGTCCTGGTCGAGCCAGTCCACCGAGTCCAGTTCGTCCGGGCCGAGCCAGCGCAGTTCGTCGTGGTCCTCCAGCGGCGCAGGAACGCCCGACACCAGCCGGGCCGTCCACACGTGCAGGACCAGGCCGGGCCGCACCGGCCACTCACCCGGAATCCGCTCCAGCGCCTCGGTCTCCACGCCGAGTTCCTCGCGCAGTTCGCGCACCAGCGCCTCGGGGACCGACTCGCCCGGTTCGGTCTTCCCGCCCGGGAGTTCCCACCGGCCGGCCACCTCGGGCGGCGCACTGCGCCGGGCGGCCAGCAGCCGCCCGTCATGACAAAGGGCTCCGCCCACGACCACGCGTACAGTCATGGGCGGAGCCTATGTCAGCGCGCCGGCGGCCCGGGCGCCCGGTTCATCGATCAGTGCGTGGATCAGTTCGTCGTCGCGGTCTGGGTGTCCTGACCGACCCGCTCGACCCAGTAGAGCTGCTTGTGTCCCCGGTCATCGAGACTGTCGACGACCTTTTGGGCCTCGGCCCGGGTGGCGTACCGGCCCACCCGGTAGCGGTTGCCGTTGTCGTCCTGACGTATGACCAGCCATGAGAGCAGGGCACCGCTGTCGTTCATCGCGTTTCACCCTCCGCCGATGTGCCTGCCCGGGAAACCGCATTGCGCATATGCCGGAGCTTACGCCCGACCTTTACTGAGCGGATACGGTTTTTCACGAAGAGGTACCTGGCAGGCGTACGCATCCGGCCACGCGTACGAACACACCGCGCGTGCACCGGCGCACATCCAGTACCGCGCGGTCACACGGCGCACGGTCCGGTCGGGGGTCAGCCGGCGCACCACCCGCGCCGGATCACCGCACCGGCAGGTGGTACGCCAGCCGGTAGCGGTCCGCCGGAACCACCACGTCCGCGGTCTCGACGGCCAGCCCCGAGGCGTAGTAGGTACGGCTCACCACCAGGACCACATGGCCCGGCACTCCGCCCAACAGCGCGATCTCCTCCGCCAGACCCGGCCGCGCGCCGACCTCCTCCACCACGTTGTCCACGACCACGTCGATCGCGGCCATCCGTTCCACCACGCCGGAGCCGCCCAGCGGCCCCTCCTCCGGCAGCATCACCGGGGTCCGGCCGGTCACGGCCAGCGGCTCCCAGGAGGTGGAGAGCATCATCGCCTCCCCCGCGTCGCGGAAGACGTACCGCGTCCGCATGACCCGGTCACCCGGGGCGACACCCAGCCGCTTGGCGATCTCGGGCGGGGCGTCGGCCTGTTCACTGTTCGACTCCCACGTGCCGCGCGCCCCCGCGTCCGCCTGTTCCTGGCGGAACGGCGTGGACGGGCCGCCCGTCCGGTAGCCGGAGCGGGCCACCCGGCGCGGCACCGGCTGTTCTCGTACGTACGTGCCCGAGCCGGAGCGGCCCTCCACCAGGCCCTCCGCCATGAGGACCTTGCGGGCCTCCAGCGCCACGGTGTCGGAGACCCCGTACTCCTCGCGGATCCGGGCCTGCGAGGGGAGCCGGGCGTGCGGGGGCAGGGACCCATCGACGATCTTCTGTCGCAGATCCCCGGCGACGCGCAGATAGGCCGGCTGCTCACCGAAAGTCACTGGCCACTCCCATCAGGTTGACAGACAGCTACACCCTGGCAACCCATGGTTGTACGCCGCAAGCAGAGGCCAGAGTTTCACCCGAAGTGATGAAGCCTGGTCACTCAAACCCGTTACCGCGCGTTACACACCGACGCTCCCTCACACCCGCTCGGTCGAGGGACCTTTCCCGGAACCACCGCTCGTAGCCCCCGGGGCCGGCCGCAGCCAGACCGGAACGTCCGTCGCCAGCCCGTAGGCACCGCGCAGCGCCTTCTCCGTGTCCACCGTGACCGGGTCCAGCGCCCGGTCCCACGCCTCCTGGAACTGGCCGGGGGTCGTCGCCGCGGCCGCCCGCCGCCATTCCCTGCGCGCCGCCTCGACCTCCCGGAGCCGGGCCGCCGCCGGAGCGGCCGCCGCCGGGCGCATCATGGGAGCGGTCTCCAGCATCCGCGCCTCGCCGCCCAGCGCCGTTTCGACCTCCCGCGCCCACGTCCGGTACTCCGCGAGCGCGCCGTCGACGTCCGCCTCCGGCTCGCGCCCCATCACCTGGTCGACCCCGTTCATCGCCCGCAGGAACGTCACCTGGTCCGGCCGCAGGGTCCCCTCGTCGTTGCGCAGGGTGCCCCGGTGCTCCTTGGTGGAGGTGCCTATGAAGCACACCAGCCGCCGGTCCCCGAGGCGCCACGCCTGCGCCGAGGGCGCGAAGTAGTACATCTCCGCGTAGTCGGGCAGCGCCCAGCTGTCCATGGCGAACTCGTCCTGCCACTTCCAGCACCTGTCCTTGAGGCGCTCCGCTCCCGGGAACGGCCCGTCCTCCATGTTCTCCACGAACGTCACCTCCGCGTGGTGCACGCCCGCGCACTCCGTCGCGTAGACGGGGGTGCGTTCGACCAGGAGGTCACCGCCGGGAACGTTGAAGCAGGTGCCGGACTGGAGTTGGTCCGGATCCGTCAGCCGGCCCTCGACGTGCCGGCCGATGTGCGCCGAGCCGAGGCGCTGGAGGAAGGGGTCGGCGTACCGGCCCGTGGCGAACAGCAGGGCCGCGGTCATCGCCAGGGACACCACCAGGCCCACCACGGCCAGCGCCCGGCCGCGGTCGCCCTTCCGGGCGATCTGAACCAGCGCGACGACGGCGAGGACGACGCCCAGCGGCGGCAGGCAGAGCAGCCCGACCGGCAGCGAGGCGGCGGCGAAACCGTTGAGCGCGGGCGGCAGCTGCGTCACGGGCGACCCCCACACGGACGGCGGGGACGGCGGGGGCCAGTGGTGGCCCGGGCCGGCGGGCGGGGGCGGCAGGGGCGGAGTGGTCACGAGGTGCGGTGCTCCATCACAAGGGCGCGCGGGGCGCGAGGGCGCGGGGCGCGGACGATTGCGCGCATAGTACGAGGCGGAGGCGACCGGTCCGCCGGTCGGCCCCGTGTTCCCGGCCCGGCCGTGCCGCCGCGCGGGACGGGGTGTCAGGACGGCGCGGAACAGCCCGCCTTGAGCCCCGGCTGACGCGTAACATCCGTGTATGACACAGGAACTCCCCGGTTACGTCTGCCCTGAGGACGGCACCCGGTCGGACGCGGCGACCGCACGGTGGTGCTGCCCCGCGTGCGGCGGCCCCTGGGACCTCGACTTCGCGCCGGACCCGGCCGTGGCGCTGGAACCGGCGGCCGGGCCTGCGTCGTTGTGGCGGTACGCGCCGGTGCTGCCGTTGCAGGGGGAGATCCCGGTCTCGCTCGGCGAGGGGCTCACCCCGCTGGTGCCGCTGACGGAGCGGATCCACGCCAAGCTCGACTTCCTGATGCCGACGCTGTCCTTCAAGGACCGGGGCGCGGTGATGCTGGTGGAACTGGCCCGGAGGCTGAGTCCGGAGCGGGTGGTCGCGGACAGCAGCGGCAACGCGGGGACGGCGTTCGCGGCGTACTGCGCGCGGGCCGGGCTGAACCTCGAGGTCTTCGTGCCGGAGGGCACCTCGGCGCAGAAGACGGAACGGATGCGGGCGCACGGGGCGGCGGTCCGGGTGGTACCGGGCGGACGCGAGGCGGCGGCCCGGGCGGCACGGGCGGCCGCCGACGAGCCGGGGGTCTTCTACGCGAGCCACGTCTTCAACCCGTACTTCCTGCACGGGACGAAGACGTACGTGTACGAGGTCTGGGAGGAACTCGGGGGACGGCTGCCCGAGGTGCTGGTGGTGCCGGTGGGCAACGGCACGCTGCTGCTGGGCGCGGCGCTGGCGGTGGCGGAGTTGTCCCGGCGCGGCGTACGGCCGCCCGCGCTGATCGGGGTGCAGGCGGCGGCGGTGGCCCCGCTGGCGGCGGCGTTCGCGGCGGGCGCGGACGACGCGGAGCCGGTGGTGCAGCGGCCGACCCTGGCGGAGGGCATCGCGATCCCGGCCCCGCCGCGGGCCCGGCAGATCCTGGCGGCGGTCCGCGAGTCGGGCGGCGCCATCGTGACGGTGCCGGACGACCGCCTCCGCGCGGCCCGCGCCGACCTGGCCCGGCGCGGCCTCTCGGTCGAACCGACGGCGGCGGCCTGCTGGGCGGCGGTCTCCCCCGACTCCCCCACCAACCCCCTGCGGGGCCGCACGGCAGCCCTCCCCCTCTGCGGCGCGAACCCCTCCGGCGCCCCGGGCGTGTGAAGCGTCCCTTCAGCCCCGCCGACACCCCCAGCCCGGCCGGCACCCCCAGCCCCGCCGGCACTCCCGGCCCCGCCGGCGATTGAGGCGCGGGGTCCGGGGCGGAGCCCCGATCTTTGAGCCCCGCCTGGCACCCCCCAGCCCCGCCGGCGATTGAGGCGCGGGGTCCGGGGCGGAGCCCCGATCTTTGAGCCCGGCCGGCACCCCCAGCCCCGCCGGCGATTGAGGCGCGGGGCGCGGGGCGGAGCCCCGCAGAGCCCGGCGCAGCCGGGGCCGCGCAGCGCGACCGGACCGCACCCGGACCGCCCTCCCCACGACCCCGTCGGAAAATGGCCAGCCCCCACCCCCCACCCTCTGGTGGACTGACCCCATGACCCTCGCCGACGCCAAGGCCACCGCCACCGCCACCGCCGCCCGCACCTTCGCCGCCCTCCACACCCCCGCCTCCCCCCTCGCCCTCGCCAACGCCTGGGACGTCGCCAGCGCCCGCCTCGTCGAGGCGGCCGGGGCCCCCGCCGTCGCCACCACCAGCGCCGGCGTCGCCTGGTCGCTCGGCTCGCCCGACGGCGACGCCCTGGCCCGCGACCGCGCGCTCGACCTGGTCGCCCGCGTGGTCGCCGCCGTCTCCGTGCCCGTCACCGCCGACATCGAGGGCGGCTTCGCCGCCGACCCCGCCGGCGTCGGCGAGACCGTCACCGCCGTCCTGGCCGCCGGCGCGGCCGGGATCAACATCGAGGACGGCAACCGCGCCCCCGCCGACCACTCCGACCGCATCGCCGCCGCCCGCGCCGCCGCCGAAGCCGCCGGGATCCCGCTCTACATCAACGCCCGCGTCGACACGTACCTCTTCGGCCTCGGCGCACCGCACACCCGGCTCGACGAGACCCTCGCCCGCGCCGCGGCCTACCTGCGGGCCGGGGCCTCCGGCATCTTCGTCCCCGGGGTCACCGACCCCGCCACCGTCGCCGAACTCGCCAAGGGCATCGACGCCCCGCTCAACGTCCTCGTCGGCCCCGGCGCCCCGACCGTCGCCGAGCTCGGCGCCCTCGGAGTGGCCCGCGTCAGCCTCGGGTCCGCGGTGGCGGAAGCCGCGTACGCCGTCGTACGCCGCGCCACCGAGGAGCTGCTCACCGCCGGCACCTACGGCGCCGTCTCCGGCGGCCTCCCGTACGGCGAGCTGAACGGCCTGCTCAAGGGCTGATGGTCCGCCAAGTCCGATCCGCAAACCCCCGTAGGCTCCCGTGGTGCGCACCTCGAAGATCTCCGCGTCCATATGGACCGCCCTCGGCCTGGTCTACGTCCTGTGGGGCTCGACCTACCTCGCCATCCGCGTCGTCGTGCGGACGATGCCGCCGTTCCTCTCGGCCGGGGCCCGGTTCATCACGGCCGGGCTCCTGCTGGCCGGCCTCGTCGCCTGGCGCTTCGGCCCGGCCGCGCTGCGCGTCACCCGCGCGCAGCTCGGCTCGGCGGTACTGGTGGGCCTGCTGCTGATCCTCGGCGGCAACGGCCTGGTGGTGCTCGGCGAGACCTCGATCCCCTCCGGCCTCGCCGCCCTCCTCGTCGCCGCCGTGCCGATGTGGCTCGTGCTGCTCCGGGCGGCCACCGGGGACCGGCCGCCGGCCCGCACGGTGGCCGGCGTACTGCTCGGGCTGGCCGGTCTGGCCGTGCTGACCAGCCCCGGGACCGGTGGCGACGTAGCGCTGTCGGGGGTGCTGCTGGTGCTGGCCGCCTCGGTGCTGTGGGCGCTCGGCTCGTTCTCCTCCTCGAAGCTGCCGCTGCCCGCCAATCCGTTCGCGGGCAGCGCCTACCAGATGCTCGCGGGCGGGATCGGCGGCATCCTCACCGGCCTCGCCCGGGGCGAGCAGCACGGGCTGCGTCCGGCGGAGTTCTCCACCGCCTCCTGGCTGGCGCTGGGCTACCTCGTGCTGTTCGGCTCGCTCGTCGCCTTCACCGCGTACGTGTGGCTGCTGCGCTCGGCGCCGCTGTCGCTGGTGGCCACGTACGCGTACGTCAATCCGGTCGTCGCCGTCGCGCTGGGCTGGCTGATCCTGGCCGAGCCGCTGACCTGGCCGATCGTGACCGGCGGCGCGATCGTCGTGGCGGGCGTGGGCCTGATCGTCAGCACCGAGCGCGGCTGAGGGCGCGGGCCCGGTTCAGCCGCGCGCGGCCCGCTCGTACAGGGCCTTCGCCCGTTCGTCGTACAGGGCGGCCGTGGAGTCCACGTCCGTGTCGCCGCCGCTGAGCACCCCGATCAGCCGGCCGGGCCGGCCCGGGCCGCCCCGGTCGGCGATCCAGGGGCTGCCGCTGGTCCCCGTCCAGAAGCCCGAGCAGCTGATGTACAGCATGGCGGGGTCGTCCTCGTCGTGCCGGGTCTGCGTCGTGCAGGAGACCGGCTTGTTCTGCGGGTTGCGGTCGGACTCGGGGTAGCCGACGACGGTGACCTCCCGCTCGTAACCGGAGGTCCAGTCGGGCTTCGGCGCCTCGTCGCGGCCGACGCGGTCCTGCACGCTGCGGCCGTCCTCGTCGGGCTCGACGGTGAGGAAGGCGAAGTCGGCGGTTTCGTCGCCCCACTTCGTCCAGCGGTCGTCCACGTGGACGGACCGGACCTTCCACAGCCCCAGCGGCTGGGTGCCGGAGCCCGCGCCGGAGAAGGCGGGCGCGAAGGCCAGCTCGCCGATGGCCTGGCCGTCGTGGGCGGCCTGGCCCGGCTGCCCGTCCTCGCCGGCGGGGGCCACGCAGTGCGCGGCGGTGGCGACGACGTTGCCCTTGGGGCTGTCGACGACGCTGGCCGTGCACCAGTGCTCCCCGTTGGCCATCAGGACTCCGACGGTGGGGAAGGGGTGCACCGCCCGGTCGCCCGTCGCCTCGACGAACGCGACGCCGAACACGGCCGCGATCCCGGCGGCGGCCAGGGCGCCGATGACGGCGCGTCCCTTCACCGGCGGGCTCACGGCACGTCGGGGTCGGGGGTCGGTCCGAGCATCACCTTGCTGATCCACTCCAAGGCTCCCTCCCTCATGCCCCGCACGTAGGACTTGCCATTGTGCTCGCCATCCTGGATCACCTGGAGCCGGGTGTGCACGGGGCCCTTCCCGTACTCCCTGATGAAGCCCTCGGCCAGGTCGCGGCCGCTCTCCTTCGTGCCGATCTGGAAGTTGACGTAGACGTCCGGGCCGCCCGCCTCGATCAGCTCGGCGGCGAGCTTCTCCGGGTTGTTCTCGTCCATCTCCCTCTGGTGGCCCTTCCACAGCGGGGAGTCGGGGACGATGTCCACGCCGCTCGCGATGACGGCCTTGAACCGGTCGGGGTACTTGAGGACGTGCTTGAAGGCGCCGAAGCCGCCCGAGGAGGAGCCCATGAAGGCCCAGCCGTCGCGGGAGGTGAAGGTGCGGAAATTGGCCTTGGTGAAAGCGGGGACGTCATCGGCCATCCAGGTACCCATCTTGGGCTGACCGGGGATGTCCGAACCGTCGAAGTGGTGCTTGGTGTCGGCGTTGATCACCGGCATGACCAGGATGAACGGCAGGCTGGTGCCCGCCTTCGCGCCGTCGGCCACGGCCTGCTGGAGCCCGAGGCCGGGGCCGGTCCCCCAGTAGTTGGTGGGGTAGCCGCGGCCCCCGGGCAGCGAGATCAGGACCGGGAAGGCGCTCTTGGCGTACCTCGGCTCGTCGTACTCCTTCGGCACCCACACCCACACGTCGCCGGTGAAGCCGGACTTCGCCCCGGTCAGGGTGGTCTTGGCGATCTGGGTGCCGTCGGGCAGCCGGGCGGTGCGGACGAAGGCGGCCTTCGGGCCCGTGGGCATCCGGACGCCCCGGGGCATCGCCACGGTGGCCGCGGCGGTCTCCTGGGTCTTGCCGAAGGCGACCGGTTCGCCGACGCCCGAGAAGAAGCCGGTCTCGTACGCCGCCACGCCGCCCCCGGCGGCGAGGGCGAGGGCGAGGGCGCCGCTGAGGAGGATCAGACGGCGGCGGCCGGTCGTCCTGGTCGTCGGGCTGCCGTCGCCTTGCTGGTCTTGCTGCACGGATCGTGTCCCGTTCCCTCTCCGGCGCCCTGCGCGAGCGCGGGTCGGACCGATTGGTCCCCCTTACACCCCTTACAGAGGTGTGAACGACGCTATGGGTTGCCTGGGACGGGTGCGACGTGGCGAGAGCCACGCGGGGGACGGGCGCCCCCGCGCGCACGGCGGGCCCGGGAGGTGTCCGGCGTACGGGTCGGCGTACTGGCCCGGGGACCGGTACGGCGGCCGGTCCGACGGCCGTTTGCGCAGGCCGGGGGTGGTGCGGCGGCCCGTCAGCCGGCTGCGGGCACGGGGCCCTTCAGCACCTTGCTGATCCACTCCAGGGAACTTTCCTTCATCCCCCGGACGTAATGCCAGCCGTTGTGTTCACCGTTCTGGATGTCGTGGATGGTCGTCTTGACGGGGCCGGTGCCGTACTCGCGCTGGAACTTGAGCATCCGGTCCTTGCCGGTCTCCTTCGTGCCGACCTGGAAGTTGATGTAGACGTCCGGGCCCTTGGCGTCGATCAGCTTCTTGGCGAGCTTCTCCGGGTTGTTCTCGTCCATCTCCGTCTGGTGGCCCTTCCAGAGCGGCGAGTCGGGAACGATCTCACCGCCACTGGCGATCACGGCCTTGAACCGGTCCGGATGCTGGAGGACCTGCTTCATGCCGACGAAGCCGCCCGCGGAGGAGCCCATGAAGGCCCAGCCGTCGCGGGACTTGTACGTACGGAAGTTGGCGCGGGTGAAGTCCGGGACGTCCTCGGCGAGCCAGGTGCCCATCTTGGGCTGACCGGGGATGTCGGAGCCGTCGTAGTAGTACTTGTTGTCCGGGTTGAGCACCGGCATGATCAGGATGAACGGCAGGCTGGTGCCGGCCGCGACGCCGTCCTCGACGGCCTTCTGCAGGCCGAGGCTGCGGTCGGACCAGTAGTTGGCCGGGAAGCCGTTGCCGCCGGGCAGCGAGATCAGGACCGGGAAGGCGCTCTTTGCGTACTTCGGGTCGCCGTACTCCTTGGGCGTCCAGACCCAGACGTCGCCCTCGAAGCCGGATTTGGCGCCGGCCAGCCGCGTCTTGGCGATGACGGTGCCGTCGTCCAGCTTGGCGGTCTGCTTGAAGTCGGACCGCGGGCCCGTCTCCATGAGGACGTCCGGATCTCCGGTGGGCCGCGGCGGGGCCGCCGGCGCCTGCTGCTGCGGGCTCCGCGGCGCCTTCGCGTCGGCGGTCGGGGCGGTCTTGCCGAAGGATACGGCCCGGCCGTTGCCGGAGAACCACTCGGCCTTCCAGGCGGCGAAGCCACCGCCCCCGGCGATCAGCGCGACCGCGAGGCCGACGCTGATCCATATCGCGCGGCGGGACCGCTCGGGCGCGGGGCCGGCGGTCGTCTCCTGGGGCCGCGGGCCCTGCGGGTACTGAGGCACGGACTTCGCTCCGAACGCTGAACGGGGTGGGACGTCCCGAGTACTGACCCACTGGTGCTGATGTACGAATCCTGCCGGGAGTTCCCGGAACGATCAAAAAAGCCGCGACCCGACCCACCCCGGCCCGGGGTCACTTCAGCGCGTCGAGGACGCTCGCGCACCGCTCCAGCAGCTCGATCAGCCGCTCCCGCTCCTCGCCGCTGAACTCGGCCGCCAGCGCCCGCTCGACCCGCACCGCCCCGGTGTCCGCCAGTTCCATCGCGGCCCGGCCCTGCTCGGTGAGCCGGGTCTCCAGCACGTTGCCGTGCCATTCGTGCGGCGTCCGCTCGATGAACCCGCGCTCCTGGAGGTTCTTCAGCACGGTGTTCATCGTCGGCGGAGTGACCCCGCACAGGCGCGAGAGCGCGGCGGCGGAGATGCCCGGCTTCTCGGAGAGCCAGAGCAGGGCGGCGTACTGGGGAACCGTTACTGCGGCCGGCTTGCACGCCGTGTTCTTCGCCGCGAGGAGCGCCTGCTCGGCGCGCTTGATGTACGCGCCGATGCGCTCCTGGGCAGGCATGGAAGTCATTCCCACATCCTAGACCCCTTGCATACATTAGAGCTCTAACTTACATTCGCACCCACAACATTGATCGACCACACAGAACAGGACGTCGCCGGATGCGATTCGCAGCCAAGTCCACCCTCAAGGCCGTGCCCCTCGCCGCCGCCCTCGCCACGGTCCTCACCCTCGGCGCCGCCCCGGCCGGCGCGGCCGCCCCCGCGCAGCTGTCCACCGCCTTCTCCCTCCCCGGCGGGAAGGTCTACCCGGAGGGCATAGCCTCCGACCCGCGTACCGGCACGGTGTACGTCGGCTCGTACGCGAACGGGACCGTCTACCGCGCCCGCCCCGGACAGCGCACCGCCGAGGTCTTCCTCCCGGCCGGGACCGACGGCCGCCACACCGCGAACGGCCTGTCCGTCGACGCCCACGGCCGGCTGTGGGTCACCGACTCCACCAAGGGCGTCGCCGTGTACGACACCCGCTCCGGCGCCCGCCTGGCCCACTTCGACACCCCCGCCGGCGCCCCGTCCTTCGTCAACGACCTCGCGCTCACCCCGGACGGCACCGCGTACCTCACCGACAGCCTCCGCGCGGTGGTCTACCGCGTCACCCCGGCGCGACTGGCCGCCGGCTCCGGCGCACTGGAGGTGGCGTACGACCTGAGCGCCGACGTCCCCCCGGCCCCGGCGGGCAGCGCCACGCTGAACGGCATCGTCGCGGACCCGGCGGGCCGCTTCCTGCTGACCGTCGACATGACGGCGGGCGACCTCCACCGGATCGACCTCCGCACGGGCGCCCTGTCCCGGGTCACCCTCCGGGGCGGCGACCTCAAGCACGGCGACGGCCTCCAGCTCTCCCCCGGCGGCGTCCTGCGCGTGGCCCACAACGCCACCAACACGCTGACCCGCTGGCAGCTCACCCCGGACGGCACCGCGGCCCGCCTGACCCGCGCCCTCACCGACCCGGACCTCCAGATCCCCACGACCCTCACCCACCGGGCCGGCCGCACCCTGGTGGTCCGCTCCCAGTTCGACAAGGACGGCCCGATGACCCCCTCCACGGGCACCCCGACCACCTTCACGATCGCCTCGGTCCCCGGCCTCTGACCGAACGGCGAAAGGGGCGCTGCAATCACTAGGGTTGGCATATGGCCGCATTGCCCGACTGGTGCGCCCGCCGCGCGCGGAAGGCTGGTTCGCGGAGGACCTCGACCGCCTCCCCGAGGCGCCCCGCCACACCGAGCTGATCGCTGGGGCCCTCGTCTTCACGACGTCGCCCCGGGGGACGTGAAGCTCGTCATGGAGGCCGTATCCCCCGAGTCCGCCGACCGCGACCGCACAGTAAACCCCGCGAGTACGCGGAGGCCGGCATCCCCCACTACTGGTGCATCGAGGACGAGGACGGGGATCCCCTGGTCCACGTCTACGAGCTCGACGAACTCACCGGTGCCCACGCGCCCGCCGGAATCTTCCGAGGCACCCTCCAGCGCCCGGTGCCCTCCGAGATCAGCCTGAACCTCGACAAGCTCACCCCGCCACGCGGCGACCGACAGGGGGGCGGAAGGGGCCGGACTCACCCGAGTCCGGCCCTTTTCCACCTGCATATTTGCCACGTCAGCGACGTGGTGTCATTTCATCCGCTCAGACGTTGAACCGGAACTTCCATCACAACGCTCCCACCTGTGGAAACATACTTTCGCGGGGCTCAAGTCAGCACAGAATCAGCACGGGCCGCAGCAGCGGCGCGACACGCCCTTCGCACCGCCCACCTCATTAGCGGTGAAAGCGGCTGAGGGCCACGCACCTCTCAGACGGACCGGGGTTGAGGCGCGAGCACGGAAGTAGTCCCGACGGCGTCCCGGTCTCCCCTGACCATCACCAGACCGGCCTGCGACTCGGTCGTTTCCAGGAGATGAGGTTGCGAAAGAGGCCAGAGCGCCTCGATCACCTCCAAGACCGGATAGGCGCGGCGGTCTGCTAGAAGTTGCCAGC
Organism: Streptomyces sp. NPDC026522; assembly: GCF_055567555.1. Lineage (NCBI taxonomy): Bacteria > Bacillati > Actinomycetota > Actinomycetes > Kitasatosporales > Streptomycetaceae > Streptomyces > Streptomyces sp. NPDC026522. The sequence continues at coordinate 420,328 of NZ_JBVHQF010000002.1, read as the reverse complement.
GCTCCACTCGCCCTGCCATTCGCTCCTCGGCATGAGCAGCAGGCGCTACCGTGAAGCCATGACCGCACTGCCCGACTGGATGCGCCCGCCGCGCGCGGAAGGCTGGTTCGCGGAGGACCTCGACCGCCTCCCCGAGGCGCCCCGCCACACCGAGCTGATCGACGGAGCCCTCGTCTTCATGATGTCGCCCCAGCGGTCCTGGCACGGCCGCCTCGTCACCGCCCTGACCACCACGCTCATGGCGCAGGCGCCGGCCGGCTTCGAGGTCGAGCGCGAGATGACGATCCGCCTGGACGCCCGCAACCGCCCCGAGCCGGACCTTCTGCTGACGAACCTGCCGTACGACCCCGACCGCACCTGGTACGCCCCGGAGGACGTGAAGCTCGTCATGGAGGCGGTCTCACCCGAGTCTGCCCATCGCGATCGCACAGTAAAGCTCCGCAAGTACGCGGAGGCCGGCATCCCGCACTACTGGTGCATCGAGGACGAGGACGGGGCACCCGTCGTCCACGTCTACGAGCTCGACGAACCAACCGGCGCCTACGCCCCCGCCGGGATCTTCCGGGGCACCCTCCAGCGCCCGGTGCCCTTCGAGATCAGCCTGGACCTCGACAAGCTCACACCGCCACGCAGCAGCTGAAAAGTCAGCATCAAGTCAGCACGGGAACGCAGAAGGGGTCGGAGTCACCAGAGTCCGACCCCTTCTGACCTGCACACCGGACGAAATTACCTAACGTGAAGTAACGAGATGACTACACGTTGAAGCGGAATGTCTGGCGGCCAATCCTGCCCTGCGGCGGAGCCCCGCGCAGGGACCTGACCTGGGATTTCCTCGTTGGCAGGCGTTGGCACCCGACGGCCGTTTACGGGTGTCCCGCGGACTGACTGCGGACTCGCTGGGTACGCCGAGGCAGAGAAATCCATGGCACACCGGCGGGACCTGCAACGAGACTGCGCAGGTGAGCGACTCCTACCCCTGTCCCTGCTGCGGGCACCGCGTGCTCGACGACATGCCCGGCTCCTACGAGATCTGCCCCGTCTGCTTCTGGGAGGACGACGGGGTCCAGTTCCGCTGGCCGACCATGGACGGCGGAGCGAACAAGGTCTCCCTGATCGAGGCCCAGCGCAACTACCAGGACTTCGGCGCCTGCGACCATCACGGCCTGCGGTACGTCCGCCCTCCGGCCGAGGACGAGCCCCTCGAGCCCGCCTGGCGCCCCATCGACCTGACGCGCGACTCCTTCGAGGACTGGGACGCGGACGAACGCGCCCCGTGGCCCGACGACCGCTCGGTGCTCTGCTGGTGGCTCCCCACCTTCTGGCGTCGCGGCCACTCGGCTGCATCATGACGTCCCCATCGAGGCCCTCGTCCAACAGCTCGACGGCGATAACGACGCCTTGTACGCCGCCGGGGATGGGCGGCGATGGCCCTTCAACACCGAGCGCGACCCCCTCCTGCAGCCCTCGGACTCGCCCCCGCCTCCGAGGGCTAAGCCGCCTCTCGCCTCTCGGCCGTAGCTGCAGGCACGGCCCGAACGAACCCAGTAGCGTCTCACGGACCTGCGAGCGGCTCGGCAAGTCCTTCCAGCTTCGCCCGCAACCGGCGGATCTCCACCTCAGCCGTCATCAAGCCCAGTGTCATGCTGTCCGCCTGGTCCCGAGCCAGTGACCGGCCTCCAGGCTTCGCAAGCACGGCCAGAGACGCGGCAAGCTCTAGACATCTCCCGACGTCTTGGATAAGCGCCCCCACCTGCTGCTCCAGGTTCACCGCCAAATCGGGCGCCGGGTCGGTCACAGGGACACGTTCTAGGCTCGGCGGCTGAACCTCATCCGGCGCCGGACGGGTCGGTACGTTTTTCGGAGATTGAAGAGGCCCGTTCTTCGCTGCAGGTGCCGCCCGCTCCTCGCCGGGCACCGCCATAGCACCGTTGCCGACCGCCAACTGAACGGACTGTGCGGTTGACCGCGGCGCAGAGGAGTTGCCCCGTGGTTTCGGCACCCCACGTCCACGAATTCCCGCCTCTTTGGGGAACTCCCGGTTGAACCAAGCCCGATTCATCGGTTCCAGCAAGGGTTCGCCAGTCGCCGAGACCTTCCGCGGGCGACGGTCCCCCTCGTCCATCGCGGCCGCCAGCTCCCGCAGGACACCCACCGCCTTGCGGCGGTTGTTCCGCATGGCCATCAGGTTGTTCTTGACTGTCCGTCGGACGCGGTCCGCCTTGGCTCCGTCGTCGTCGGTCTTCTGCCCTGTCAGCGATCCCCGGTCCGCGTCGATGAGGTCGAAGGCCGCGAGCCAATGTGCCGCCCGGAAAAAAATAAGTTCCTCGAATGCCTCATCATCAGTGTCCGCCTTGGCAAGCAGCTCCGGCAACCGCCGGTCCGAGGGATTGAGGCCGTCCCGGACATCGCCGAGCTGGAAGACCTCCGCGATCCGCGGGTTCCACGGGCTTGGAAAGCTCTCCGAGGTCATAGCCGACCAGACCCGCGCCCGCCGGTTGGCCTCCGGAGCGCTCAGTTGGGACGGCGGCGCCTCGCTGAGTGCCCGTCGGATCAGCAACCGCTTGCGCCGCTCCACCGGAAACAGCTCCCGGATAAGCATCATCGAACGGATGTCCCGCAGCTCCGATACCGCCGCATCCGCCGGCAGTCCTGGCAAACCCGCAATAGGAACGCCTCCTGACAAAACGTCCGCGACCCTTTCGCCGAGCACTCCCTCCGCTACGTACATTCCGAGCACGCTGCGACCGAGCGCCCGCCCTCGGTCGTTCGGGGTGAACTCCAGCGGCATATGAACGTGGTCACGCCGATTGCTCATCTGTGCGATGCGGTAGAGCCTGCGTGGTGTCGAGGTGCCCACGACCAGGTGGGACTCCACCACCGCGAGCCTGGCAGCCTGCACGGCACGGGAGTCGTCGTCAGGATCGGCAGGGCTCGTGGCGGCGGAGAGCGATTCGTACTCCTCGTTCAGCAGGTCGGAGAGGCGCGTGAGCCAGTCGTTCGGATCAAAGACGACGCCTTCCCCGCTCCCTCCGATCTTCTTGACCGGGACACCCGCGACCACATCGGCGGACGAGATCCGGAAAATGTCGTGGCGCCGCTGCGTCCGGTTGTTGCCCCGGACCGCCATCCACTGCCAGTGTTCGGCCGGATGTAGCGGACGTCCGTCCCGACCCTGTAGCGGTGCTTCCTTGATGAGGATGTGCTGCGCGACGTAGAGGCACGGCTCCAGTTGCCCGTTGAGGATCAGGTCCTGCCTGAGATCGTAGGAACGGTGGCCTTCCCGTTCGCGCAGCCCCGACGCGGCCTTCTCCAGATTCGCGACCAGTGACTCGCGGTTCTCGGCCACGCTCTCCACGGCCGCAAACTCCTGAGTCGAGCCGCCAGCCACCTGCTGGACGTAGGGGCGCACTGCGGACAGCGAGCTCTCGTCCTCCCGCACCGGTGCCGGATTGGCGGGCGAGTGCCACAACGAGCTGATCCGCTCGTTGTGTTCCCAGACACTTCCCCCAGCGCCATGCATCCGCACCGCCGCGATCAGCATGTCCCCTGCATCGGTGTGGAGCTGCCGCAGGGCATCCGGTCGCCACATTCGTATTCCGACCTGATCTTGTTCGGTCAGCATGGACTCCGGATCGACCACGAACGGGGCGAAATTGAGCAGCGCCTCACGCGGAACGTTCACCCCTGGCGTGTTCAGACCGGCGTCCACCCACTGGCGCTGCATCTTCAAAGACGCAGGGCGAGCAAATGGCCCCGCCTGAGCGTTTTCAACCACCGTTTCTCCCCATCACATCATCGGGTTCACCGAGACCGCTGCCGGACGCGATCGACCACACCCTTGAAGCTTCTCTTTTTCAAGCCGATCCATCTAGCCAGGCCAGTCCCTCGAATCCATACTTACGCGTTACATTGGAAATACGAAGCCGATGCCATGAACTGAACGAAAGTGACCGATTGCCATTGAACGTTGAGCGCTTAACGCGAGAATCTACCCAACTTCAATGACATATGTGGACTTGGATGCATAACCCTGCGCTCTTGCGCTAGAACTTAGAAATCTCAACGCGATTTCAACGCGTCAAAGTCGATCCGACAAGGAACTCCGCCGTGACTCCCCCTCCAAGCCCGCCCCGGTCCACCGACACCACAGGTGGCACGTGGCTCCCCTGGCTGCTGGTCATGCTGCTGTTCTCGCTACTGGTCGCGGCGTGCACCGGCTTCCTCAAGCGCCTCGGTGGGAGCACGCCGGTGGACGCCCTGCTCGCAGGCGGCGCCGCCTTCGGCGGGACCGCCCTGCTCTGTCTGGCCATCGTGCCGACCATCCAGCAACTGCGGCGCCGCCAGTAGAACGAGGCGCTCATAGCCGACCGACCGGCACTAACCAGAACGCTGCTCGACTGCTGAGCAACATTCCTGACGGAACATCAGTAACGGAAGCAGAATGCCTGCGGCCCAATCCTGGCCTGCGGCGCCACACAGGACGGGCAATCCAACACGAAGGCAGGTAAGCACCCGACTCCCCTCTATAGCATCATCTGACCAGGCGTTAGTAGCCCCGCACAGAGACTGGGAGGTCGGACGAGGGATGACGAGCACGCCGAAACCAGCGCAGCCGATCAGCCCAGCCGCCTACGGAGCCCTGGCCGGCGCGCTTAAGTCGATCTTCTGGTACAAGCGCGACCTCGAACGATTCATCCGCTTGTGGGCCACAGACCACCCTTCACTGCTGGCCCACATGGACTTCAGCGGCTACAAGTGGGCCACCGCAGATGAGTTCGTGGACCGGTTGATGGCAAATGAGCGCCAATACCGCGACCTTTCGCTTCGGATGATGGCGGAGGTTTCTCAGCTGACGAGCTTCCCTGCCCTGAAGCGGCATGAGAACGCCGAGTCCCTGATCGCCGAGGCAAAAGAAGCAGTCGACCATCTCAGGGGGCTGGTGGACCGCCAGCGCGTTGCCCACGAACAACAGTGGAAGTTCGATGACGAACTTCTCACATACCGCGCTGTGGTAGAAGCCCAGCACAGCTTTGAAGCTAAGCTTGCTGCCCTTAAAGAACGCTTCCTCGAACTGGAGCATATGGATAATCGCCAGAAGGCTGGCAGGCTCTTCGAGCCATTCCTGAATGACATCTTCAGGCTGTTCGACACGGAACCTCGCCTGTCATACAGCCTGGAGTACGAGCAAATCGACGGCTCACTCACTTTCGACACAGACGACTACATCGTTGAGGCCAAGTGGTGGCAGGAAGCGATCCAGCCCCACCACCTCTACAGCTTCAATGAGAAGGTGAGACGGAAGGGAAAGAATTCGCTTGGAATATTTATCAGCGTAAATGGATTCACTAGCGGAGCCCGAGAAGCGTACAGAGAGAGTACGCCGTTCCTAACGATGGAGGGCCTCGATTTCTTCTATGTTCTCGACGGGCGCCTAACGCTCGATGAACTTTTGCGACGCAAGAAGCGTCATGCAAATGAGACCGGAAGCTGCTACTTCCCAGCCACGATGTTCCCAGGTGAGTAGCCCAACCAGCCCGTCGCCATCAAGCCGGAGTCGGCGGATGGCACGGCACCCACACTCAGGACGCGCAACTAATGCCACCCGTTAAGTGACACCTGAGAGCTGCCGCGCAGGTACTGATGGAGTGCACTGGCAGTCGTGTCTACAAAGGCGTCAGGGATGGCGTTGGCATCAACCCAGCAGACCTGGGAGTGCTTGCGCGGTTCGCGGTTCTCGGGTTCGCCAGTCCACTCGTGAGCGGCGAAGACGACCGTCAGGAAGCCGTTGGGGGCTTCGACGCCCCAGGCGCCGTGGATGATGTGGGCGACCTTGAGGGACTCGGGCTTCACCGTGAGGCCGGTCTCCTCGTAAAGCTCACGTACGGCGGTCTCCGTGATGGGTTCACCCGGTTCGCTCTTGCCGACGGGGAGGTCCCACATGCCCTGGGCGAACTTGGCGATTTCGCTGCGCTGGAGGAGGACGACGCGGTTGGTGGCCTTGTCGTGGACGATGACGGCGGCGACCAGCAGGGTCATGGATTCCAAGGCCGGCTTGAGGGCCTCTGGTTGGTCGTTGGTCTGCTGGGCCACGGTCTTCCCTTCGGGTGGGTTGTTGGGCATGTTAGGCGAGGGCTTCACGGGCGCGGCGGGCGAGATCGACGGCGCCAGGGACACGGCGGCGCTGGTAGACCACGAGGGTGGAGCGGATCGAGGTGATCGCCTTGCGGGTGCGGTCTGAGGTCATGCCCTCCGTGAGGACCAGGGCTTGGGTCCAGGCGGCGACGGCTTCGTCGGCACGGGCCTGGGCGGCGAGGCTGTCGCCGAGGTCGGCGTGGGTGAGGGCGTGGACGCGCTTGTACTTTTCAGGGTCCCAGCGGGTGAAGGCATCGCGGTGCTGTTGTTCGGTGCCGATGTGGTCGGCGAGGTCGGTCAGGGTGCGGGCGGTGTGGCTGGCCACGGTGCCAGCGGCCGGGCCGCTCACGCGGGAGTAGCTGGGCTGGGGGCCGTCGTCCCGTAGGAGGGCGTCCTCGGCGGCGAGGAGGGCGCGTGCGGCCGACGGGTTCTCGTCGGTGGCCGCGTAGGCGCGGGCGTGGGTGATGTGGAGGAGGGCCTCGGTCTGGCCGTCGACGTGGCTGAGTCCGCGCCGCAGGGCGCCTTCGACGAGGTCGACGCAGTGGTGGGGCTGCTTGAGGCTCAGGGCCTGGTGGGCGAGGGCGCGCATCATCCAGGCGGCGTGGCCGTGGGGGTCGGCTTCGCAGGCGAGCTCGTAGCCGACCTGGTAGTAGCGCTGGGCGGCACCTTCCTGGCCGAGGTCGTGGTGCTTCCACCCTGCGAGGTAGGCAAGTTCGGCGACGGCGCCGAAGGCGGCCCAGCGTAAGGCATCGCTGGGGAAGCGTCCGCGCAGCATGGGGGCCGCTGTGTCGGCGAGGTACGCGGTGACGGTGGTCAGTCCGTGCCCGCCGCCGAGGCGTTCGTCGGCGGCGCTGAAGGCCGCGGTGATCTGGCGTACGACGTCCACGTCCTCCGCGCCGACTAGGGACGTGCCGGTGCGGGCTCGGAGCATACGGGTCGTGGCTTCGTGGTCGTAGCCGAGCGGCATGGCGACGCCGGCGGTGGTGAAGGCCGCGATGGCGAGGAAGCGGGGTCCTGGCGGCCCGCCTGCGCGAAGGCCGGAATAGCGAAGGGCACCGGACCCCACTCTCTCCGGCACCACTACGCCAGCTTGCTGATCAAGCACGGCGAGTCGGTGAAGACCGTCTCCGAGCGCCTCGGCCACACCAACGCGGCCATGACGCTGAACATCTACACCCACCTGTGGCCCGACTCCGAGGAGCGGACCCGGGCCGCCGTCGACAGGGCGTACGCGGACCGGTCCGCCGATGCCCAGCCGCAGGTCGACGAAGCGGCGTAGCCGCTCCCCCCGCGCGCGGACCGAAGCCAGCACGCTGCGGACTCTGTGCGGACTGCAAAGGCCGCCCAACCCGCGCCGCCGCAGGTCAGACGGCCTTTTGCCGAACGCATTAAACGTTAAAGCGGAACTCCACCACGTCGCCGTCCTGCATGACGTAGTCCTTGCCCTCCATGCGGGCCTTGCCCTTCGCGCGGGCTTCGGTGACCGAGCCGCATTCGACCAGGTCGGCGAAGGAGATGACCTCCGCCTTGATGAAGCCGCGCTGGAAGTCGGTGTGGATGACGCCGGCCGCCTCGGGGGCGGTGGCGCCCTTCTTGATGGTCCAGGCGCGGGTTTCCTTCGGGCCGGCCGTCAGGTAGGTCTGGAGGCCCAGGGTGTCGAAGCCGACGCGGCCGAGGGTGGCCAGGCCGGGCTCTTCCTGGCCGACCGACTGGAGCAGCTCCAGGGCCTCGTCCTCGTCCAGCTCCGAGAGGTCCTGCTCCAGCTTCGCGTTCAGGAAGATGGCCTCGGCCGGGGCGACCAGGGCGCTCTGCTCCGCCTTGAAGGCGTCGTCCGTCAGCTCGTCCTCGTCGACGTTGAAGACGTACAGGAACGGCTTCGTGGTCAGCAGGTGCAGCTCGTGGAGCAGGTCGCCCTGCTCCGTGCCCTTGGTGATGCCCTTCGAGAAGAGCGTGTCGCCGGCTTCGAGGATCTTCTGCGCCTCGGTGACGGCGGCCAGGACGGCGACCTTCTCCTTCTGCAGGCGGGACTCCTTCGTCAGGCGCGGCACCGCCTTCTCGATCGACTGGAGGTCCGCGAGGATCAGCTCGGTGTTGATCGTCTCGATGTCGTCCTTGGGCGAGACCTTGCCGTCGACGTGGACCACGTTCTCGTCCTTGAAGGCACGGATGACCTGGCAGATCGCGTCCGATTCCCGGATGTTCGCCAGGAACTTGTTGCCCAGGCCCTCACCCTCCGACGCGCCGCGCACGATGCCGGCGATGTCGACGAAGTCGACCGTCGCCGGGAGGACCTTCTGCGAGCCGAAGATGCCCGCGAGGACGGCCAGACGCTTGTCCGGGACACCGACGACGCCGACGTTCGGCTCGATGGTGGCGAACGGGTAGTTGGCCGCCAGCACGTCGTTCTTGGTCAGGGCGTTGAACAGGGTCGACTTGCCGACATTCGGCAGGCCGACGATTCCGATCGTGAGCGACACGTTGGCGACTTCCCGTAGCTGGAGGGGGCGGCGGCCCGGGGATGGGCCACCTGACAGTTTACTTTCCGCTGAGTGGCGCTCGATGTACGCGTGTCCAGGCCGCCCCGGACGGCCCCTCCCGCCTAGTTTGGTGCGGTGGAGCCATACAGGGTGGAGCAGTACAGCAGCGCGGAGCGGTACGGAACGAAGCGCCCCGTGCGCGGCCCGCGGGCGGGGCGGCCGGCGCGGCCAGCGGCCGCCCGGCGGCTGCCCCGGCCCCGGCTGACCGGGCTCGGCGGCGGGCTGTTCGCCTGCGCCGCGATGGTGCTGGTCGGCGGGATCGACTGGCTGCTGTTCGGCTCCTCGCTGTTCGCGTACGGGCTGCTCTTCCTGCCCGTCGCCGCGGCCACCGCGCTCTGGGTGCGCCCGGCGGACCTGATCACCGCGCCGGTGTCCGTGCCGATCGCGTTCGCCGTCGGGGTGTGGCCCGTCTCGGGGGGTTCCGGCGGCTTCGGCGGGGAGCTGATGGGGATCGTGTCGGCCCTGTCCCTGCACGCCGGCTGGCTGTACGCGGGCACGGTGATCGCCGCGCTGATCGCGCTGGTGCGCAAGGCCGTGCTGATCGGGAAGCGGCGGCTGCCCAGGCGCACGGCCTAGGGACAGGCAGCCGCCGTCCCCGCTACGCCGTCTTCGCCGGGCGGGCCGCCATCGCCGCGCCGACGATGCCCGCGTTGTTCTGCAGCTGCGCCGGGACGATCTCGGCCCGGATGCCCTCGATCAGCGGGAGGAACTTCTCGGGCTTGCGGCTGACGCCGCCGCCGATGATGAAGAGCTGGGGGGAGAACAGCATCTCCACGTGGGCCAGGTACTTCTCCACCCGCCGCGCCCAGCGCTCCCACGTCAGTTCCGCGTCCTCCTTGGCCTTCACCGAGGCCCGCTTCTCCGCGTCGTGGCCGTGCAGCTCAAGGTGCCCCAGCTCGCTGTTGGCCACCAACCGGCCGTCCGTGAAGAGGGCGCTGCCGATGCCCGTGCCCAGCGTCAGCAGGATGACCGTGCCGGTGCGGCCGCGGCCGGCCCCGTACGTCATCTCCGCGACCCCGGCCGCGTCCGCGTCGTTCAGCACCGTGACGGGGCGCCCGCCCAGCCGGCTCGTGAGCAGGGACGCCGTGTCCATGCCGACCCAGGCGGGGTCCATGTTGGCCGCGGTGCGCGTGACGCCGTCCGTGACGACGCCGGGGAAGGTGACGCCGACCGGGCCGTCCCACTCGAAGTGGCGGACCACCTCGACGACGACCTCGGCCACCCCCTCGGGGGTGGCCGGGTGCGGTGTCGGTAGTTTCAGGCGCTCGTGCACCGGCTCGCCGCGGTCCAGGTCCACGGGAGCGCCCTTGATGCCGGTTCCGCCGATGTCCACACCGAAGATCTCCATGGGACCACCGTAGGCAACGGTGCGGGCCGTGGCCTACTGGTCGGCCGACTCCGAGGTGTCGGCCACCAGGCCGGCCGCCTCCGCGCGCAGGTCGCGGCGCAGCTCCTTCGGCAGCGAGAAGACGATCGACTCCTCCGCCGTCTTGACGATCTCCACGTCCCCGTACCCGCGCTGTGCCAGCCACTCCAGCACCTCTTCGACCAGCACCTCCGGCACCGAGGCGCCCGAGGTAAGACCGACCGTGGTGACGCCTTCCAGCCAGGCCTCGTCGATCTCGCTGGCGAAGTCCACCAGGTGGGCCGCGCCCGCGCCCGCGTCCAGCGCCACCTCGACCAGGCGGATGGAGTTCGAGGAGTTCTTGGAGCCGACGACGATGACCAGGTCGGAGTCGGCGCCCATCTGCTTGACCGCGGCCTGCCGGTTGGAGGTGGCGTAGCAGATGTCGTCGCTCGGCGGCGAGACCAGCAGCGGGAACTTGGTCTTGAGCGCGTCGACGGTCTCCATCGTCTCGTCCACCGAGAGCGTGGTCTGCGACAGCCAGACGACCTTCGACTCGTCCCGGACGGTCACCTTCTCCACGTCGTGCGGGCCGTCCACGATCGTGATGTGGTCCGGGGCCTCGCCGGAGGTGCCGATGACCTCCTCGTGGCCCTCGTGGCCGATGAGGAGGATGTCGAAGTCCTCGTTCGCGTACCGGATGGCTTCCTTGTGCACCTTGGTGACCAGCGGGCAGGTCGCGTCGATGGTCGCGAGCTTGCCGCGCGCCGCCTCCTCGTGGACCACGGGGGCCACGCCGTGCGCGGAGAACATCACGATGGAGCCCTCGGGGACCTCCTCCGTCCGCTCGACGAAGATGGCGCCCTTCTTCTCCAACGTCTGCACCACGTACTTGTTGTGCACGATCTCGTGGCGTACGTAGACCGGCGCGCCGTACTGCTCGAGGGCTTTCTCGACGGCGATCACGGCTCGGTCGACACCCGCGCAGTAGCCGCGGGGGGCGGCGAGCAGGACGCGGCGGGAAGCGGGAGCAGGGGCGGGAGCAGTCATGCGGTCCATCGTACGGGGGTCTCCGGCAGGCCGGTCGTCGCCCGTTCGGCACAGACTGGGTGGCACGTACGTACCGGCTATCCCCCGGAGGAACGATGGCGTCCGCGACGGACACCCCCACGGCGCCCGCCGCCCTGCGGCGCACCCTCGGCTTCCGGGACCTGGTCGTCTACGGGCTGCTCTTCATCGCGCCGATGGCCCCGGTCGGGGTCTTCGGCACGCTCGACGCCAAGTCGCACGGCGCGGTCGCCCTGGTCTACCTCGCCGCGACCGTGGCCATGGCCTTCACCGCCTGCTCCTACGCCCAGATGGTGCGGGTGGCACCGCGGGCCGGGTCGGTGTTCACGTACGCCCGCCAGGGCCTGGGCGAGGGGGCGGGGCTGATCGCGGGCTGGATGGCGATGCTCGACTACCTGCTGATCCCGGCGGTCGCCTACCTCTTCTCCGGCATCGCGATGAACGCCCTGGTCCCCGAGGTCTCCCGGTGGGTGTGGACGGCGCTGGCGGTGGTGGTGACCACCCTGCTGAACCTGTGGGGCGTACGGGCCGCCGCGCGCGTGGGGTTCGCCGTGCTGGCGATGGAGGTCCTGGTGCTGCTGGTGTTCGTGGTCGCGGCGGTGACCGTGCTCGCCCAGGGCGGCGCGCGGCGCGGCTGGCTGTCCCCGCTGACCGGGGACGGCTCGCTGGAGTTCTCGGTGGCCGCCGTGCTGGGCGCGGTATCGGTCGCGGTCCTGTCGTACCTGGGCTTCGACGCCATCGCGTCCTTCGCGGAGGAGGTGACGGGCGGCTCGGAGCGGGTCGCGCGGGCGGTGCTGTTCTGTCTGGCGCTGGCCGGGGTGCTGTTCGTCGCGCAGAGCTACCTGGCCGCGCTGCTGATGCCGCTGTCCTCGGCGGAGCTGGCGGCCGACCCGGCGCTGCAGGGGCCGGCCTTCTACACCGCGGTGGAGTCGGCGGCCGGTACCTGGCTGCACGACCTGGTCGCGGCGAGCAAGGCGATCGGGGCGGCCTTCGCGGCGCTGGCGGGGCAGGCCGCGGCGGGCCGGCTGGTGTTCGCGATGGCCCGGGAGCGGCGGCTGCCGGGGGTGCTGGCGCGGACCTCGGACGGCACGCCCCGGCCGGCCCTGCTGGTGGCGGCGACGGTGACGCTGGTCGCGGCGGTGTGGGCGGCGCGGCGCGACGACGGCCTGGACCGTCTGGTGTCGGTGGTGGACGTCGGGGCGCTGGTGGCGTTCACGCTGCTGCACGCCTCGGTGGTGGGGTGGTTCGTCGTACGGCGCGGGTCGGGGCCGCCGAACTGGTGGCTGCACCTGGTGGTCCCGGTACTGGGCGCGGCGGTGACCGTCGCGGTGATCGCCGAGGCGGCCCGGACGGCGCAGGTGGTGGGGGCGCTGTGGCTCGTGGTGGGCCTGGTGGTGCTGGTGGCCCAGCGGGGCCGACGCGGACGGCCCCGGGGGGCGGGGCCCGGTCCCACTGTCGGTCCGGGCGGCTAGCCTGCCTGCATGGGTCTGAATACGTCGGCCGAGGCGCCGCTGCCGGTCGGTCAGGTGTCCCGGCTCATCGGGGGCTGGATCGACAAGCTCGGCCAGGTGTGGGTGGAGGGGCAGATCACCCAGCTGTCCCGGCGGCCGGGGGCGGGGGTGGTCTTCCTGACGCTCCGCGACCCGTCGCACGACATCTCGCTGAGCGTCACCTGCTTCCGCCAGGTCTACGACGACGTCGCGGACCTGGTGTCGGAGGGCGCGCGCGTCGTCGTACGGGCGAAGCCGGAGTGGTACGCCCCGCGCGGGCAGCTGTCGCTGCGGGCCACCGAGATACGGCCGGTCGGCATCGGCGAGCTGCTGGCGCGGCTGGAGAAGCTCAAGCGCTCGCTCGCCGCCGAGGGGCTGTTCGCGCTGGACCGCAAGCGGCCGCTGCCGTTCCTGCCGCAGCTGATCGGGCTGGTGGTGGGCCGGGCGTCGGCGGCCGAACGGGACGTGCTGGAGAACGCCCGGCGCCGGTGGCCGGCGGTCCGCTTCGAGGTGCGCAACGTCGCCGTGCAGGGGGTGAACGCGGTGCCCCAGGTGATCCGGGCGGTACGGGAGCTCGACGCCATGGACGAGGTCGACGTGATCATCGTGGCGCGCGGCGGCGGGAGCGTCGAGGACCTGCTGCCGTTCTCCGACGAGGAGGTCGTACGGGCGGTCGCGGCCGCCCGCACCCCCGTCGTCTCGGCGATCGGGCACGAGCCGGACTCCCCGCTGCTCGACCTGGTCGCGGACCTGCGGGCCTCCACGCCCACGGACGCGGCGAAGAAGGTGGTCCCGGACGTCGGCGAGGAGCTGGAGCGGGTACGCCAGTTGCAGGCCCGGGGGCTGCGCGCGGTGCGCGGGCTGCTCGACCGGGAGGAGCGCGGGCTGGCCCACGCGCTCGGCCGACCGGTGTTCGTGCACCCGCAGCGGATGGTGGAGACCCGGGAGGCGGAGGTGGAGGCTCTGGTGGCACGCAGCCGGCGGACGCTGGGCCACCTGCTGGACCGGGCGGACTCGGAGCTGACGCACACCCGGGCGCGGGTCCTGGCGCTGTCCCCGGCGGCCACGCTGGAGCGCGGGTACGCGGTGCTCCAGCGGACCGACGGCCATGTGGTGCGCTCGCCCCAGGAGGTCGGCACCGGGGACGTGCTGCGCGCCCGGGTGGCGGCCGGGGAGTTCACGGTCCGCGTGGACGGGGCCGGGCGGCCCGAGGAGACGGGTGGGCCCGAGGAAACCCGGCGGGCCGCGGAGGCCGGGCCGGCCGGAGAGACCCGGCGGGCCGCGGAAACGGGGCAAGAGGCCGCCCGCACCGCCGAATGACGACGGGCGTCGGCTCGCCGCACGAGCCGTTCAACCGCAGATCTACCGCAAATCGAGCGCATGAAGGTGAGATGGGAATGACCGAGGCCGATACGGCGCTGGGGTACGAGCAGGCGCGGGACGAACTCATCGAGGTCGTCCGAAAGCTGGAAGCCGGTGGCACCTCGCTGGAGGACTCGCTCGCGCTCTGGGAGCGCGGCGAGGAGTTGGCGAAGGTGTGCCGGCACTGGCTGGAAGGGGCCCGCGCACGGCTCGACTCCGCGCTGGCCGCGCGCGATGGGGCCGAGGAGGGCACCGGGAACGACGGCGAGTGAAGGCCACGGCCGCCCGGATGTGACCTCGCTCACTCTCGGGGGATTTAGTTGAAAATTCACCTATCTCTCTCGTAGAGTCGACGACATCGCGCTTCACCTCCGCATAGAAGAAGGCTTTCCGATGTCTCTCGTTCTCGACGCCGCCGCTCAGGACCTGCTGTTCCGCGAGGCCCGTACCGCCAACTCCTTCTCCGACGAGCCGGTGACCGACGAGCAGGTCCAGGCGATCTACGACCTGGTGAAGTACGGTCCCACCGCCTTCAACCAGACTCCGCTGCGCATCACCCTCGTCCGCTCCCCCGAGGCCCGCGAGCGCCTCGTGAAGCACATGGCCGAGGGCAACCAGGCCAAGACCGCCGCCGCGCCGCTGGTCGCGATCCTCTCCGCCGACAACGAGTTCCACGAGGAGCTGCCGCAGCTGCTGCCGCACTTCCCGCAGGCCGCGGACCTCTTCTTCGCCGAGCGTCCGGTCCGCGAGCAGGCCGCCCTGGTGAACGCCTCGCTGCAGGCCGCGTACTTCATCATCGGCGTCCGTGCCGCCGGTCTGGCCGCCGGTCCGATGACGGGCCTGGACTTCGCCGGTGTCCAGAAGGAGTTCCTGGACGCCGACCACACCCCGCTGATGGTCGTCAACATCGGCAAGCCGGGCGAGAACGCCTGGTTCCCGCGCTCCCCGCGCCTGTCGTTCGACCAGGTCATCACCACCGTCTGAGTGCGGTGGCGGCCCGTACCGGCCGCGTGCAACGCCAGAGGCCGCCCACCCCCGATCCCGGGGTGGGCGGCCTCTGGCGTTGCACGCGGCCGGGGGCTACTGGCCCTGCTTGAACTCCAGCGCCGCGGCCATCGCGCCGAGCCCCTCGAAGGAGGCGGTCCCCGTCACCACCGTGACGTGGCCCTGCTCCCGGCGCACCAGCGCGTCGTACTGGTCGCCGTCCCAGCGCTCCCAGCTCTGGTCGCCGACCTGCTGCGACTGCCCGGTGGGCTTGGCCTGCTGGGTCACCTTGGCGATGTTCTTGGCGGAAGCGTCGCTGGACTGCTCCACCGCCACGTACTGCTTGTCCGGGTCGAGGAAGCCCAGGTGCCAGGCGTCGGCGTTCTTGCGCTCGTACGACACGGAGGTCGCCCGCCACTCGGCCGGCAGACCCACCGGCGCGGCGACCGGGTACGGCGCCGCGCGCCGGGCCGTCGCCGTCTCCACCCGGTAGTCGACCACGCGCGTCGGGTCGGCGTTCTCGTCATGCGGGACGAACATGTAGATGCCCGCCACGACGACACCGATCACCGCCAGCGACCGGACCATGTCCAGGACCGTCTGCTTGCCCTTCATACCTGCCACGGCTCCATAGTCCCGTACGCGCGGGAGCGATCACCGCCGGGGTAGGGCGCGGCGCCCGGGCGAAGCCGTCGGCCAGGGCTGATGATGTCCGCTCAGGCCGACACCCTGACCGATATTCCGCTCATAAGTGACCCGCTCTGCTCAATATGTCGACGTACCGATAGAGTTCCAGCACCCTCACATCCCGGCCGTCGTCGTACAGAAAGGTGCGCTCCGATGACCGAGCACAACCTGCCGCCCCAGCTCGAAGTCTCGCCCGACGCCCCCGACCGCAACCTCGCCCTGGAACTCGTCCGCGTCACCGAAGCCGCCGCCCTGGCCGCCGGCCGCTGGGTGGGCCGCGGCGACAAGCTCGGCGCGGACGGCGCGGCGGTCAACGCCATGCGCACCCTGATCTCCACCGTCTCGATGAACGGCGTCGTCGTCATCGGCGAGGGCGAGAAGGACGAAGCCCCGATGCTCTTCAACGGCGAGCGGGTCGGCGACGGCACCGGCGCCGAGGTCGACATCGCCGTGGACCCGATCGACGGCACCACCCTGAACGCAAAGGGCATGCCCAACGCCATCGCCGTGCTGGCCGCCGCCGACCGCGGCACCATGTTCGACCCGTCCGCGGTCTTCTACATGGACAAGCTGGTCACCGGCCCGGAGGCCGCCGACTTCGTCGACATCAACGCCCCCGTCTCGGTCAACATCCGCCGGGTCGCCAAGGCGAAGAACATCGCCGTCGAGGACGTCACCGTGGTCATCCTGGACCGCCCCCGCCACGAGGGCATCGTCAAGGAGATCCGCGAGACCGGCGCCCGCATCAAGTTCATCTCGGACGGCGACGTCGCGGGGTCGGTCATGGCGGTGCGCGAGGGCACCGGCGTGGACCTGCTGCTCGGCATCGGCGGCACCCCCGAGGGCATCATCTCGGCCTGCGCCATCAAGTGCCTGGGCGGAACCATCCAGGGCAAGCTGTGGCCCAAGGACGACGCCGAGCGCCAGAAGGCCATCGACGCCGGCCACGACCTGGACCGCGTCCTGCACACCAACGACCTGGTGTCCGGCGAGAACGTCTTCTTCGTCGCCACCGGCATCACGGACGGCGAGCTGCTGCGCGGCGTCCACTACCGCTCGGAGACCGCGACCACGTCCTCGCTGGTCATGCGGTCGAAGTCGGGCACGATCCGGCAGATCGACTCCACCCACCGGCTGTCGAAGCTGCGCGCCTACAGCGCGATCGACTTCGACCGCGCCAAGTAGCGGCCCGCGGCCGGCCGGCCATGCGGAAGGGGCGGTCCTCCTGGTGGAGGACCGCCCCTTCCGCGTGCTGTCCGCTCACGTTCCTTCGTACGGACGGGCCGCACCGCCTCGGCGGGCCCGGCTCACCCCGCTGCCGCCACCGGTCCCGCCGCGCTGCCCTGGCGCAGCTCCGCGGCCCGGCGCCGCCGCCGGGCCAGTACGACGCGCCGCTCGGCGGCGGTGAGTCCGCCCCACACCCCGTACGGCTCGGGCTGGAGCAGTGCGTGCTCCCGGCAGGCGACCATCACCGGGCACCGCGCGCACACCCGCTTGGCGGCCTCCTCGCGGGCGAGCCGCGCCGCGGTGGGCTCCTTGGAGGGGGCGAAGAACAGCCCCGCCTCGTCCCTGCGGCACACCGCCTCCGCATGCCATGGGCCGTCCTCTTCCCTCGCCGGCACCCGCGGCTGCGGCACGGCGGCCGGACGCGGCCGAAGAGTCTGGACGGCGGCTACCTGCAGGGACTGATGCGGCGGATGCGGCACGGTCTACTCCTGACGACGTATACGCGAGCGAGAGACGATGCGTCTGTCCCTACCCGCTGTACGTGCCCCTAAGCACTGCGTGCCGCACGTCGGCCGCTGCACCGAACTTCGACCGAAACGCGTCCCTCCGCTCCCACCCGTGCCGCGCTCCGGGCGCGGCGTCCGGCCGCCGGGAGCTCAGCCGCCGAGGTGCGGCCGCTGCTCGCCCGCGAGGTCGCTCACCCGGGCGCCGCGCTTGGGCCGGGCCTCGATGTTGCCCAGCAGCGCGAAGCCGCGCACGATAACCACCGGCGCCTGCGGGTCGGCCGCCGCGCCGCTCTCGTCGGTCACCTCGAAGTTGCCGAGCACGCCGCCGCCGTAGCCGCGCAGCGTCACGTTCTCCGGGACGGTGATCTCGACGTTGCCGAGGACGCAGTTCACGTTGATCTCGGTGACCCGCTGCTGGAACACGGCTTCGGTGAGGTCGAGGGAGACGTCGCCGAGGACCGAGACCGCTCGGATCAGCGCGCCCGGCCGCCAGCGGCCCTTGCGGGAGGCCGAGCTGCACACCGCCAGCACCGTCTCGGCCTCGGCTCCCGCCGGCCCCGCGACCGGTGCGGGCGGCGGCGCGCCCGCCGCGGGCGCCCAGGCGGCGCCGTGGGCCGCGGGGAGGTCACGTACGAGTACGTCCAGCTCCCCGACCGTCTTGACGGCGTAGAGGGAGTCCAGGCGGTCGGAGTGCTCCTCGGCGGTCAGCCGGCCTTCGGCCACGGCGTCGGCGAGGATCTGTGCGATCCGGTCCCGGTCGGCGTCGGAGGCGCGCAGCCCGACGGCCGACGGGACGGCGGGCGCGGCGGGGGCGGCGGGGTGCTTTTCCAGGTCCACGCCACCAGCATAGCCAAACACGATAGATCGCGATACTCCCCCGTCGCGGCGCGCCTCCGGCACCCCTCCCCGGGCCAGTGAGCCTTACCTCACAGCCACAGCCGTCCGGCGAGGTCCTACGCTGGTGGACTGCGCTGCCAATTGGTCGTCAGCGCTGTCTGCCGAGTGAGGAATGGCCACGATGCCGGAGTTCGCGTACACCGACCTGCTGCCCCTGGGCGAGGACACCACCCCCTACCGGCTGGTGACCTCCGAAGGCGTCTCCACCTTCGAGGCCGACGGCCGTACGTTCCTCAAGGTCGAGCCCGAGGCGCTGCGCAAGCTCGCCGAAGAGGCCATCCACGACATCCAGCACTTCCTGCGTCCCGCGCACCTCGCGCAGCTGCGCCGGATCATCGACGACCCCGAGGCCTCCTCGAACGACAAGTTCGTCGCCCTCGACCTGCTGAAGAACGCGAACATCGCGGCCGCCGGCGTGCTCCCCATGTGCCAGGACACGGGCACCGCGATCGTGATGGGCAAGCGCGGGCAGAACGTGCTGACGGAGGGCGCCGACGAGGCGGCCCTCTCGCGCGGCATCTACGACGCGTACACGCGGCTGAACCTGCGCTACTCGCAGATGGCGCCGCTCACCATGTGGGAGGAGAAGAACACCGGCTCGAACCTGCCGGCGCAGATCGAGCTGTACGCGACCGACGGCGGCGCGTACAAGTTCCTCTTCATGGCGAAGGGCGGCGGCAGCGCCAACAAGTCCTTCCTCTACCAGGAGACCAAGGCGGTCCTCAACGAGGCCTCCATGATGAAGTTCCTGGAGGAGAAGATCCGCTCGCTCGGTACGGCGGCCTGTCCGCCCTACCACCTCGCGATCGTGGTCGGCGGCACGTCGGCGGAGCACGCGCTCAAGACCGCCAAGTACGCCTCGGCGCACTACCTGGACGAGCTGCCGACCGAGGGTTCCGCGCTGGGCCACGGCTTCCGCGACCTCGACCTCGAACAGCAGGTCTTCGAGCTGACGCAGAAGATCGGCATCGGCGCGCAGTTCGGCGGCAAGTACTTCTGCCACGACGTTCGGGTCGTCCGGCTGCCGCGGCACGGGGCGTCGCTGCCGGTGGCGATCGCCGTCTCCTGCTCGGCCGACCGCCAGGCGGTCGCGAAGATCACCGCCGAGGGCGTCTTCCTGGAGCAGCTGGAGACGGACCCGGCACGGTTCCTGCCGGAGACCACGGACGAGCACCTCAGCGAGGACTCGGACGTGGTCTCCATCGACCTGAACCAGCCGATGGAGTCGATCCTCGCGACCCTCTCGCAGCACCCGGTCAAGACCCGGCTGTCCCTGACGGGCCCGCTGGTCGTGGCGCGCGACATCGCGCACGCCAAGATCAAGGAGCGGCTGGACGCGGGCGAGGGCATGCCGCAGTACCTCAAGGACCACCCGGTCTACTACGCCGGCCCCGCCAAGACCCCCGAGGGCTACGCCTCCGGCTCCTTCGGCCCGACCACGGCCGGCCGCATGGACTCCTACGTCGAGCAGTTCCAGGCGGCGGGCGGCTCGAAGGTCATGCTGGCCAAGGGCAACCGCTCGCAGCAGGTGACGGACGCCTGCGGTACGCACGGCGGCTTCTACCTCGGCTCGATCGGCGGCCCGGCGGCGCGCCTGGCGCAGGACTGCATCAAGAAGGTCGAGGTCCTGGAGTACGAGGAGCTCGGCATGGAGGCGGTCTGGAAGATCGAGGTCGAGGACTTCCCGGCCTTCATCGTCGTCGACGACAAGGGCAACGACTTCTTCCAGAACCCCGCCCCGGAGCCCACCTTCACCCACATCCCGGTCCGGGGTCCCGGCCTGGCGTAGCCACCGCTTCTCACGGCCCTTTAGAGCCCCCGGCGCCAAGCCGGGGGCTCTCTGTCGCTCCCGCCCCTCCCACCCCCGCAGGCCCGCGCCGAAGCGGCCCCGCCGACCTCGGGTCCGTTTCACCTGCGTCGGTTTCCTGTTCCAGAAACTGGAACCCCTTGCGTCTCAGGTCAGTTGCTCGCGAGCATCGACTGAGACGCAACGCCGAAGGCCAGGAGGGGAACCTGATGAAGGTCACCAAGCTTGTGAGCACCTGCGACCTCAAGGATTGTCCGACGATCTACCTCACCGACAGGGGCACCCTGCTTGTCCAGGGAGAAACCCCCACGGACCACGGGCTCGACATTCCCGCCCACGAAACCGTGGTGGAGATCCCCGAACAGCTCGTATTCGATCTCATCCGGAAGGGTCTTCGTGGCGCCTAGGACACTCAGCGAACTGTTCGACACCTTCGAGCAGGAGGCGTTCCGGCTTGAGACCCTGGATGACTACAGCAACTCAGGGAACGTGGAGGCCTATCGGGCCTTCCTCGCGGGGAACCCTCAGCCGGCTGACTACAACCAGGCCTGGGTGTCAGAACTCCGTTCCCACAGTGACGCCGGAAAGCGCATCTATCGCGTGCACATTCTCTCTCGCCCTCTCACGCCGTATCTACGGTTCGAGCTGAGTTGGGGTTACCGCAAAAATATGACAGGCGGCGAGGAATTCTACATCCTCGACACCACCGAGGGATCGAATCCGCTCGAAGGCGTTCCCGATTTCTGGTTGATGGACAACCTGACGCCAGGGGTCATGAACTACTCGGACGATGGATCATTCCTCGGGGTTGAAATCCTCTCTGAGCAACATGCTGAAGAATTTCGTGCGTACCGAGACACGGCCATGACTCACGCCGCGCCATTCCTAGAATGGTGGGCGAAGCACGGCGAGTGAACAGAGGAGAGCTGGGAGCCGCACTGCGGGCACTACGGCTGGCATCCGGTAAGGAAGCTAAGGCCGTAGCCCGCAGTGCGGTCATGTCCGCAAGCAAGTTGAGCAAGATCGAGACTGCGAAGGTTGCTCCGTCCGTCGTGGATGTTGAGCGCATCCTTGCAGCCCTCGGCGTTTCGGATGAGGTCAAGGAAGAGTACCTAGAAGCCGTCAGGGCGGCGGCGACAGAGGCCACAGCATGGCGTCTCATCCGCCGCATGGGAGTACATAAGGCTCAGCAGCAAACGCGAGCCTTGGAAGCCCAGATGACACTTCTTCGGCTGTTCCAGCCGGCTTTGATCCCCGGCCTACTGCAAACGCCCGAGTACATCAGAGCGATTCTGGCGCGTCATGATCTCGGCGACGATGTCCTTACCAGAACCATCGGCGCCCGCCTGGAGCGCCAACAAGCGCTCTACGACTCGACCAAGGAACTCCAGTTCATCATCACGGAACCTGCCCTGCGGTGGCGGATCGTGACGGCATCCAGGATGGCGGAGCAAATGGACCGGATCGTTTCTCTCTCTCGCCTTCCACATATAGACGTTCGAATCGTCCCTCTGTCTGCGCGGCAACACGACATAGCCAACCACGCCTTCGCCATCCGGGATGACCGAACGGTGACGATCGAAACGACCCATGCCGAAATAGTAGTTACGGATCCGAGGGACGTGTCTCTCTACGTCCGCAAGTTTGAGGGTTTCGCAGCCATGGCAATTTCCGGCGACGAGGCCCGCGCCCTGCTTGACAAGGTTCGGGACGAGTTCTTGCGCGAACAGGAAATCGGTTAGGCGGGGCCTCCTTCCCGGTAGAGCATTGCTCGCACCGAGATTCCCGAGCCGGGGAGGCAACAGCGATGAGCGCAAGGCAGACGACCATGGACGGCCCCGTTCACCTGTCCCTCCCCAATGACCCTCCAACGGCGGCCCCAGGTTGTGGTGTGTGCGAGTCGCTGGTGAAGCAGAAGAGAGCGGCGGTCGAGCGGGGGGACATGTCGGCCGTGACTGATGCGGATGTGGAAATTCGGAACCACCCCCACGGCAGGCGTTCCGCGCGATGACCCGCGCAGTCCTGCGATTCGTCACGCATCGGATCACGCAACACCCTGACACCGACGTGACGTTCGAAGCCGAGTGCCTGGCATGTGAATGGAAGGCGGCAGCCTCCCCAGATGGTGCGGCTGTGGATGTCGAATGCATGAGTCATGCGGGTCTGGGTGGTCACAAGTCGTTCCGGCGGCTCTGCACATCGTTCGCGATCGTCGTGCGCGCCGACTCTCAGAGCTCCCGTCCTTCCCGTGGTCGCGGCGGCGCGGCGCGGTAAGGGCGGGGGCTCACGTTCCCCGATCGGGCATCGCCAGGTAGCGGGAGACGATCCCGCGTCGGAACGGACGCGCTCCGAGCCACGACCCGACCCGCCCTCGTATGCGGGGTGCCGTGCTGATGCTCGACGCACGGTGAGGAATGGGACCCCTGCCAGCTACCCCCATGGCTGGCGGGGGTCCGCATCATCCGATCGGCTCCCCCCAGTGGTGGAGACCTGGACAGGTCGAGCGGCTGGGACGGCAGCGAGACGTCCACGACCGAAGGAGGTGCACGCATGCGCAACGACCCTGGAGACAAGTCGGGAGACGGAGGGTCCGGCGGGGGCCAGTTCCCGCCCCCGCCCGCTGCCTGGCGGAAGCGGACCCCAGCACCACACCCAATCGCCGAGAGAGGAAGTCTCACGATGACGATCACGGTTGAAAGCCCCGTCGCCTTACGGCGCGGTCGGGATCTCGTCAGTCCCGAGCTGTTCGAGAAGGTGTCCGAATTCTGCGCGGAGGAGTACGGGCACGAACTGCCCGCCGCCTGCGCGATCGTGGACCAGGCCCTGGCCTTCCTTAAGGTCATGGGGGACACCCGCGCGTTCGACATGACCCCTTCGGCCACCGTGGACCCCGGCTGGCACTCGTTCGCGCTCCACACGACGGCCTACGCCGCGTGGTGTCAGGAACAGTTCGGCTACTTCCTGCACCACGAACCGAAGGCCACCGTCCGCACCCGTCCCTTGATCGGCTCCGTAGTGGATCGAATCGAGGCGGCCGGCTTCTACGTCGACAACCGGCTGTGGGGCTCCGCGAAGGACTGCAATCCCCCGGCCTGCTGCGGCGACGGCGACGGCTGCTGATCCCCCTCGAACGAAGTAGGACCCGGGCACGTCACAGGTGCCCGGGTCCTACCCTGAGCAAAGGTACCGCCCATGGCATCTGACGAGGGTCTCACCGGTCGTAGCAGGGTCACCGTATTCGCCATGTTCGGCGTGGTATTCGGGTATGCCACGCATCATCTTGACGAACGGCGAATCGGAGACGTGGCCATCGTGGGCCCCCTGACTCCTGGGGTCGAATGGCCGCGCCTGTGGCAGATGGCCCGCAACTGCGGACGGCCCACGGCCAGCGAGACCGAGCTAGCGCAATGGGTGCTCACCCAAGGTACCCGGGCGTTCGTGTGCGGCAGCGACCGCATCGCGCAATTCCATGAACAGGGATGGAAATTGGAACCGGGCGGGAAGCATGTACGGTTCGATGCAACCTATGCAAACCGAGACCAGCTCTGGACGGGAAACCTGACCGTCGATGGGCTCACCCCGGGTCAGGTCGCGGAACCCCCCACGCACTACAACGCCTAACCCCCAGGGGCTCAAACACAGAGAACCCACCGCACCCTTTCGGGTACGGGGGGTTTCACTTGCAGCCGACCTAGGAGGCAGCGGCCTTCATAATCTGCACCGAAGCACGCTCGGCAAGGGAAACACCAGCCATGCGCATGGTGAGCTTAGATCCGACGTGATCCGGGGCAAAGCGGGCGTCCTCACTCACCCTCACCTGAGCATTCCGACGGACACCGACCACCATTCGCGAAGCGTCAGCAACTGCAACGGTCTTGGGCGCAAGGAAGCCGCTCACCAGAACGGGAAGGCCCCACGCGGCCGTAGCCGGAGAATCGGTCTGCTGACCGCCCTGGTAGATACCCGCCCCGTTGGCCTTCTCCTTTCGGAGGGCCGCAGCCATATCAGTGGAAGCCCAGACGACCGAGGGGCGCCCGTTAGTGGCCTCGATGCGAGCCACCGCGTCCGCGAGGTCGTGGTAGGTGACAGTGACCTTTCCGGCGCCCAGGGTCGTGGTCACACCCTGGGAAACCCTCGGCCGCATAGTCGGCACCCGTCGAAGAGACAAGCTGCGGAACGGACAGAGTGTCCGACGTGAAGGGAATGATGCTGCTGGTCGGCAGACCTCGAAGGAAAGTCGAATTCGCCTTCAGAGCGTCAACGTACTTGGACGGCACCTGATCGGGCACGGTGTACCCACAAGCCGAACGACTTCTTCCAGAACCCCGCCCCGGAGCCCACCTTCACCCACATCCCGGTCCGCGGCCCGGGCCTGGCCTAATACCCGAGTACCCGACGCCGTCGGGGCCCGCTACCCGTCGGCCGCCAGGTAGCGGGCTTCGACGGGGGGGCCCGCCATGCGTCCGCCCGGGCGGCGACGACCTCGGCGATGCTCAGGCCGTACACCCGGCGGAGCAGGGCGATCGGCACCCCGTCGGGGCCGCCGACCGGCAGGTGCACGGTGCCCTCGCGCGCCGCTGTGCGTTCCCGGATCCACGGCGGCGGTACGCCCCGGCCGCGGTCGCAGGCCTGGACGGCGTAGCGCGGGCAGGACTCCTCCGCGTACCAGCGCAGCTCGCCGTCCTCGACGGTCTGCCGCTCCTCGTCGACGCACTCCTCGCACGGGCCGCAGTGCAGCATTGCCGTCATCGGCTGTTCAGCCATCCGTGCAGCATGCGGTAACGGGGCGGCCGCGTCGTCCCGATAACGTCTGCACCATGACTGAGCTGCCCTCCCCCGCCCGCGGCGTGCGGGTCATCGCCCACCGCGGGGCGTCGTACGAGCACCCCGAGCACACGTTGGCCGCGTACCGGCAGGCCGTCGAGGACGGGGCCGACGCGCTGGAGTGCGATGTGCGGCTCAGTGCCGACGGGCGGCTGGTGTGCGTGCACGACCGGCGGGTGGAGCGGACCTCGGACGGGCGCGGGGTGGTCTCCGCCATGACCTACGAGGAGCTGGCCGCGCTCGACTTCGGCCGGTGGAAGGGCGAGGCGCACCGCGGGGCGCAGGTGCTGCTGTTCGAGGACCTGCTCAAGGAGGCGCTGGCCGCCGGCCGGCCCGTCGGGCTGGCCGTCGAGACCAAGCACCCCACCCGGGCCGGCGGCCGGCTGGAGACCGAGCTCGTACGGGTGCTCAAGGAGCACGGGCTCGCGGACGGCGCCGACGGCCTGGTCGAGGTGATGAGCTTTTCCCGGACCGCCCTGACCCGGCTGCACCGGCTCGCGCCCGGGCTGCCCGCCGTCTACCTGATCGAGCGCCGGCTGCGCCCGCCGCGGCCGCCGTTCGCGGGTCACGCCGGACCCGGTATCGACCTCGTACGCAGCGACCCGGCGCTGGTGGGCCGGCTCCGGGCCAAGGGGCTCGCGGTGCGGGTGTGGACGGTGGACGAGCCCGCGGACGTGGAGCTGTGCCTGCGCCTGGGCGTGGACACGCTGATCACCAACCGGCCCCGGCAGGTGCGGGAGCAGCTGGAGGCCCTCCGCGCGCGTTAAGAGGACACGGGGTGGGACACCCGGCCGGGGACCGGCCGGGTGTGGGGTGTACGGGGGCGGGTCAGACGAAGCGCTGGTTGGCCGAGCCGTTGCAGGTCTGCAGGCGCAGCGGTTCGTGCGGGGCGGCGACGGTCAGGCAGGTGCCGGGGGCGGCCGCCGGGCGCAGGGTGGCGCCGTCGCGGACGAACTGCTGGTTCGCGCCTCCGTGGCAGTTGTAGATGATCAGGGCGGTGCCGTTGCCGTAGTTGGCGCCGGGGACGTCCAGGCAGCGGTCCTGGGTCAGTTCGGTGTGCAGGGCCTTGCGGGTGGTGTCGTACCACCAGCCCTGGTTGCGCCCGCCGTGGCAGTCCCAGCCCACCACCTTGGTGTCGTTGGCGCTGGAGCCGCCGAAGGTGTCGAGGCAGTTGCCGGTGGCCTCGTTCTTGAGGGGCTGGTAGAGGGAGTCCCAGGCGCCCGGGGTCAGGACCGGGGTGCCGGTGCTCGCCGGGTCGGCGCAGGAGGCCTCGCGCAGACCGGAGTCGTACAGCTGGGTGAGGCAGGAGGCGAAGGCGCCGTGGCCCCGGTAGTTGGGGTGGAAGGACTGCCGGGCGGTGTTCTCGTCCCACGGGAAGTGGTCCCCGAGGTCGAGGTAGAGCCCGCGGGCCCAGGTGTCCTCCATGCAGACCTCGTGGCCGTGGAAGAGCCGCGAGTTGTCCAGGTAGGTGGCGCCGGAGGCGAGGGCGGCCTCGCGCATGCCCTTCTCGAACGTGGGCACCGCGTAGTTACGGCCCCAGGCGGCGTCGGAGTCGTAGCCGGCGCAGCCTCCGGGGAGCTTGCCGGGGAAGTTGGGGTTGTCGTTGAAGTCGGGGCCGATGGGGCTCGGGTAGCCCATCACGACCAGCTTGTAGTCGGAGTCGGCGTAGCCGGCTTCGCGCATGACCGTCTTGAGGTCCGCGACGGTCGCCTCCACCTTGGGCTTGAGGCCGTCGACCCGGGCCTGCCAACCGGGGCCGTACTTGGGCTCGCAGGTGCCCTGGCTGAGCACCCAGCGGGTGACGCAGTCCGTCATGACGGGCCCGAACTGGAGGTCGTCGTTGGCTCCGGCGACCAGCAGCACCATCTTGATGCGGGTGTTGCGGGCCTTGATGGCCAGGCTGTCGCTCTGCACCAGTTCGTCGGGGTACTGCTTGCTGCCGCCGATCCGGATGTTTCCGGTGTACCCGCCGGAGCAGGCCACGTTGAAGGTGAGGTCGGCCGGGATGCCGGTGCGGTGGATCGCCGAGTCGGGCGAGCGGTGGCACTGGTTGGCGGACGTGTTGGTGGCCGGGTCGTAGTTGCCGACGCCCTCGCCCGAAATCTCGCTGTCGCCGAGCGAGATCAGGCCGGTCTTGCGGTCGGCGACCGGGCGGATGGCCGGGTCCCCGTAGATCTTGGTGGCCTCGGCCGCCCGGATGGCTTCGAGTTCCGGCGAGAGGGGGGTGACGGCCGGTCCGGCGACGGGTGCCGCCTGGGCCATGGGGGTGATGGCGGTGACGCCCCCGAGGGCGGCCGCGATCGCCGCGACGGCGGCGAAGGTAGATCTGAGCCTGGGTTTCGTACGAGCACGTGCCATGAACGCCTCCCCGATATCAGTGTTACCCCCGGTATTTACTGGCCGGTAGGGGAGTTGGGAACACTTCGAACAAGACAATTGCTCAACTTTTCCAGGAGGCAACTGACATGACAGACAATCAGCACACCGGAGCCGAACCCGCCGAGTTCCGGATCGAGCACGACTCCATGGGCGAGGTACGGGTCCCCGCGCACGCCAAGTGGCGGGCCCAGACCCAGCGCGCGGTGGAGAACTTCCCCGTGTCGGGGCAGCGCCTGGAACGCGCCCACATCGCCGCCCTGGCCCACGTCAAGGCCGCCGCGGCGCTGGTGAACGCCCGGCTCGGCGTCCTGGACGAGGACGTCGCCGCGGCGATCCGCTCCGCCGCCGCGGAGGTGGCCGACGGCCGCTGGGACGAGCACTTTCCCGTCGACGTGTTCCAGACCGGGTCCGGGACCTCGTCCAACATGAACGCCAACGAGGTGATCGCCACGCTGGCGAGCGAACGGCTCGGCCGCCCGGTGCACCCCAATGACCACGTCAACGCCTCGCAGAGCTCCAACGACGTCTTCCCCTCCTCCGTGCACATCGCGGCCACCGCCGCCGTCACCGCAGAGCTGGTCCCGGCCCTGGAGCACCTCGCCGGCGCGCTGGAACTCAAGTCCGCCGAGTTCGCGGAGGTGGTCAAGGCCGGGCGCACGCACCTGATGGACGCCACCCCCGTCACCCTCGGCCAGGAATTCGGCGGGTACGCGGCCCAGGTGCGGTACGGCGTCGAGCGGCTGCGGGCGGCCCTGCCCCGGCTCGCCGAACTTCCCCTGGGCGGGACGGCGGTGGGCACCGGAATCAACACCCCGCCCGGGTTCTCCGCCGCCGTGATCGCGGAGGTGGCCGCCGCGACGGGGCTGCCGCTGACCGAGGCGCGGAACCACTTCGAGGCTCAGGGGGCCCGGGACGCGCTCGTGGAGACCTCGGGGATGCTCCGTACCGTCGCCGTCTCGCTCACCAAGATCTGCAACGATCTGCGCTGGATGGCCTCGGGTCCGCGCACCGGATTGGCCGAAATCAATCTCCCGGATCTCCAGCCGGGGTCCTCGATCATGCCGGGGAAGGTCAATCCGGTGATCCCGGAGGCCGTCCTGATGGTGGCCGCCCAGGTGACGGGAAACGACGCGGCGGTCGCCGTGGCGGGCGCGTCGGGCAACTTCGAGCTCAACGTGATGATCCCGCTGATGGCCCGGAACCTGCTCGAATCGATCCGGCTGCTGGGCAACGCGAGCAGGCTGCTGGCCGACCGGACGGTGACCGGGATCACCGCCAACGCCGAACGGGCCAGGGAGTACGCGGAATCCTCGCCCTCGGTGGTGACTCCGCTGAACCGCTACATCGGCTACGAGGAGGCCGCCAAGGTGGCCAAGCGGGCCCTGGCGGAGCGCAAGACGATCCGGGAGGTCGTGCTCGAGTCGGGTTACGTCGACCAGGGCGCGCTCACCCTCGCCCAGTTGGACGAGGCGTTGGACGTACTGCGCATGACCCGGCCCTGAACGCCCCGGGGGCGGGGTCCGGATCCGGTCGTTTCCCGTCCCCGGACAGGACCGTGACCTGCACCGCAGCACAGGGAGGGCGCTCCGACCTAAGATCTGCGCATGACAGGTACCGGAGGCCGCGGGGACGGCGTCGCGCACGGCCCCGCGCACGGCGGGGCACCGGCCCCGCACTGGGCGCCCGGGGAGCAGATCCTCTGGCGCTACCGCGACAACGCCCCTGGGCTCAGCGGCCCGGTGCACATCTGCCGGCCGGTGACGGTGGTGCAGGACACCGACGAGCTGCTGGCGGTGTGGATGGCGCCCGGCACCGAATGCGTCAAGCCGGTGCTCGCCGACGGCACCCCGGTGCACGAGGAACCGCTCGCCACCCGCTACACCGCGCCGCGGACCACCGTCCGCTCGCGCTGGTTCGGGGCGGGGGTGCTGAAACTGGCCCGGCCCGGGGAGCCCTGGTCGGTCTGGCTGTTCTGGGAGCACGGCTGGCGGTTCAACAACTGGTACGTGAACCTGGAGGAGCCGCGGACCCGGTGGTCGGGCGGCGTGGACTCCGTGGACCACTTCCTGGACATCGCCGTGTACCCGGACCGCAGCTGGGTGTGGCGCGACGAGGACGAGTTCGCGCAGGCGCGCCGGGTCGGGCTGGTGGACCCGCCGCTGGCCCGCCGGGTGGAGGCGGCCGGCCGTGCGGCCCTGGAGGTCGTCAAGGAGTGGGGTCCGCCGTTCCGCGACGGCTGGCAGGACTGGCGCCCCGATCCAGTTTGGCCGGTTCCGGTTCTGCCCGGTGACTGGGACCGCACCCCGGCCCATATGACCTCATGAGACCCTTGATGCGCCCCCGGGGGGCAACCGTAGGATCGTCCTCCGCCGGGCTGGACATCCGCAATCGACGTGCTGCACAGGGGACTTGGCCGAAGACCGACGCGAGGTGAGGTAACGAGCGGGACGCGGAACCGCGGGGCGGTGGTGCCCCTGCCGCTGAGCGGGTATACCGCGACTGAACCGAGTTGAGTGCAGCGCACATCGAGCGCAAACGGACGGAAATCCACGCGTGACGGAGTACCCCACCTCCCAGGAGGGCCCGCAGCCCGTCGCCTCCGGCGGAGGTACGGACGACGCCGGCCACGGCAAGGCCCCGATCGTGGCCGCCGAGGCCGTGCGCACGCATGCGCAGAACACGGCCGGCGACCCGGACGGCGCCCGCGCGCCCGGCCGGTCCGCCGAACTTCCCCGGCCCCGGGGCGTGGGCGGCGGCAGCGGAGGCCGCCCGGCCCCGGACGGGGTGTCCGCCCCGGGCGCTGCGGGCCCGGTCGGCGGCGGTCCGGGCGCGGGCCTGCCGGGCGGCCCGGTACCCGGCGGCCCGGTACCCGGCAGCGGCGGACCGGTCGGCGGCAGTCCCGTCGCCGGGACCGCGGACGTCACCGCCGCGCGCCGCGAGGGCGACCGGCTGCGCTTCGTCGGCGCGGCCACCCGCCGGATCGCGCGCGGCATCGACCTGGACGAGATCGTGCTCGGCCTGTGCCGGGCCACCGTGCCGACCTTCTCGGACGCCATCCTCGTCTACCTGCGCGATCCGCTGCCGGTCGGTGACGAACGTCCCGTCGGCCCGGTCGTTTTACGGCTCCGCCGCACCGACCGGCTCCGGCCGCTGGACGATCTGACGGGCGGCGAGCTCGCCGGCCCGGGCGGGTCCGGCGGCGAACTCGACTTCAGCCGGCTCCCGCTGGTCGGCCCGCAGGGTGACCTGCCCGCGGCCGAGCTGTGCGAGATCCGGCCGGGCGGCCCGCTCGCCGAGGTGCTCCGCGGCGTCCGCCCGGTGTTCGGGTCCTCCGTCGCCGCGAAGGACGCCATGTCGGAGCTGCTGGGCGGCGACCACCCCGTACCGCGCGGGCAGCGGGCCATCCTCGCGCCGCTGCGCGGCCGGCGCCGGGTGATCGGCTCGGCCGTGTTCCTGCGCACCCCGGAGCGGCCCGCGTTCGAGACCAACGACCTGCTGGTCGCGGCCCAGCTGGCCACGCACACCGCGCTCGGAATCGACAAGGCGGTGCTGTACGGCCGCGAGGCGTACATCGCCGACGAACTCCAGCGCACCATGCTCCCCGACAGCCTCCCCCAGCCCACCGGGGTCCGGCTCGCCTCCCGCTACCTGCCGGCCGCCGAGACGGCCCGGGTCGGCGGCGACTGGTACGACGCCATACCGCTGCCCGGCAGCCGCGTCGCGCTGGTCGTGGGTGACGTCATGGGCCACTCCATGACCTCCGCCGCGATCATGGGGCAGCTGCGCACCACCGCGCAGACCCTGGCGCAGCTGGACCTGCCGCCCGCGGAGGTCCTGCACCACCTGGACGAGCAGGCCCAGCGCCTGGGGTCCGACCGGATGGCCACCTGCCTGTACGCGGTATACGACCCCGTCTCGCACCGGATCACCATCGCCAACGCCGGCCACCCGCCGCCCGTGCTCCTGCACCTGGGCGGGCGCGCCGAGGTACTGCGGGTACCGCCGGGCGCCCCCATCGGCGTCGGCGGCGTGGACTTCGAGGCGGTGGAGCTGGACGCCCCGGCGGGGGCGACCCTGCTGCTCTACACCGACGGGCTGGTGGAATCCCGGCTGCGCGACGTCTGGACCGGCATCGAGCAGCTGCGGGAGCGGCTGGCCACCACCGCGCAGCTGACCGGCGTCGACCATTCGCCGCCGCTGGAGGCGCTGTGCGACGACGTGCTGGACATGCTCGGCCCGGGCGACCGGGACGACGACATCGCGCTGCTCGCGGCCCGCTTCGAGGGGATCGCGCCCAGTGACGTGGCGTACTGGTTCCTGGACCCGGAGGAGACCGCTCCGGGCCGGGCCCGCCGCTTCGCCCGCCGGGCGCTCGCCCGGTGGGGCCTGGAGGAGCTCCAGGACTCGCTGGAGCTGCTGGTCAGCGAAGTGGTGACGAACGCAGTCCGGTACGCAGAGCGGCCCGTGACCCTGCGGCTGCTGCGCACGGACGTACTGCGCTGCGAGGTCGGCGACGACTCCCCGCAGCTGCCCCGCCAGCGCCGGGCCCGGGAGACCGACGAGGGCGGCCGCGGCCTGTTCCTCGTCAACCGGATGGCCCGCCGGTGGGGTGCCACCCGGCTGAGCAGCGGCAAGGTGGTCTGGTTCGAGCTCACGCTGCCGCGGGGCGACGCGGGCTGAGCCGCCCCGGAGCCGGGGCCGGAGCCAGGGCGGTACGCAACCGCCCCGCGACGTTCACGTCGCGGGGCGGTATTCCGTTCTCCGGGCCGTCAGGGCTGCTGCTCCTGCGGCGGCGGCGGGAAGATGAACGACTTCGTCGGGTCCGGGCCCTTCGTCGGGTCCTTCGTCGGCTTGGTCGGGTCGGCCGTCTTCGTCGGGTCCTTGGTGTGGCCGGTCGGGTCGGCGGTCTTGGTCGGGCTGTTGGTGGCCGTCGGCGACTTGGTGTTCGCCGAGGTGCTGGCGGTCGGGCTCGGGTCCTTCGTGGGGGAGGCGGACCGGGTGGGCGCCTGGACGGGGCCCATTTCGGCGTCCGACAGGTCGAACTCGCCCGTGCTCACCCCGCTGAGGACGGCCGTGGTGTACGCCTTCCAGATCTCGGCGGGGAAGCTGGAGCCGCCGGCGCGGCCACCGCCGGCGGTACCGGTCAGGGTGACCTGCCGGTGGCTGTTGGGGTCCTCGCCGAACATCGCGACGACGGTGACCAGCTCCGGGGTGTACCCGGTGAACCAGGCGGCCACGTTGGACTCGGTGGTGCCGGTCTTGCCCGCGGCCTGGTAGGCGTCGCTCTTCACGGCCCTGCCGGAGCCGTCGGCGACCACGCCGGTGAGCACCTTGGTGACGGTGTCGGCGGTCTTGCGGCTGATGGCCTGGCCGCCGATCGGGCTGCCCGGGTCGTACTGGGCGTCCTTGCGCTCGGCCTTCTTGATGATGGTCGGGGTGACCTTCTTGCCGTGGTTGTCGAAGGTGGCGTAGACGCCGGCCATCTCCACGGTGTTGGCGCTCATGGTGCCGAGCGACATGGCGGGCTTGTCCTCGGGCCAGCCGTCGCGGTCGCGCATGCCGAGGGCGAGGGCCTGCTTCTTCACGCTCGCCGGCTTGGCGTCCACGATCATCTGCGCGTAGACGGAGTTCACGGAGGAGTTGGTGGCCTCCTGGACCGTGAGCATCGGGTCGCCGTAGTTGATGTTGTCCTGGTTCTGCGGGGCGAAGGGCACCGAACTGCCGACGACGGGGCGCTTGCTGGTGCCGTCGTAGAGGGTGTTCGGGGTGATCTTGCGGCCGTCCTGGGTGGTCGCCCCGGTCTCCAGCGCGGTGGCCAGCACGATCGGCTTGAAGGTCGAGCCGGGCTGGAAGTCGGTGCGCAGCGCGTTGCTGTTGTACTTCTCGTTCAGGCCCGTGCCGCCGTACATCGCGACGATCGCGCCGGTCTTCGGGTCCACCGAGGTGGCACCGGCCTGCACGCTCTGGTCCTGGGGCCGCTCCTGGACGTTCTTGCGGTCGAGCTGGGACTCCAGCTTGTCCTGGACCGCCTTCTCCAGCGCGGCCTGCTTCTTCTTGTCGACGTTGAGCGTGATCGTCCAGCCGCCGGCGGTGATCTGGGCGTCCGTGACGTTGTGCCGGTTGAGCTCGGCGTTGGCCGCCTCGATGAGGTAGCCCTTCTGGCCGTCCAGCCCGGGTGCGGGCTTGGGCTTGATGGGCTCCTGGAACTGGATCGTCTTGCGCTTGGCGGGGTCCAGCTTGCCCATCTCGACCATGTTGTCGAGGACGGCGTTGAAGCGGAGCATCACCAGGTGCTTGCCGTTCGGGCCGGCGGTCGCCCAGTCGTACTGGCTGGGGGCCTGGATGACGGCGGCGAGGTAGGCGCCCTGCGCGAGGGTGAGCTTGTCCGCGTCGACGCCGTAGAAGGCCTGGGCCGCGGCCTGGATGCCGTAGGCGTTGCGGCCGTAGAAGTTGGTGTTCAGGTAGCCGGCGAGGATGTCGTCCTTCGACATGCGCTGGTCGACCTTGATGGCGATCACCAGCTCGCGCAGCTTGCGGGTCGCCGATTGGTCCTGGGTCAGGTAGTAGTTCTTGACGTACTGCTGCGTGATCGTCGAGCCACCGGCGGTGCCCTTGCCGCGCAGGGTGTTGAACAAGCCGCGGCCGATGCCCATCACGTCGACGCCGCTGTCCTTGTAGAAGGACTTGTTCTCGATGGCGATGAACGCCGTCCGCACGTCGTCGGGGATCTTCTCGATCGGGACGATCACGCGGTTCGTCTGGCCGGTACGGGCCATGATCGAGCCGTCGGCGTACTTGTAGGTGTTGCTCTGGAGGACCGCGTCGCTCCTCGGGTCCGGCGGTTCCACCAGGAAGTAGGCGGCGAACGCGCCGGCTATCAGGAGCAGGACCGTCCCGAAGAACGCGCCGAGGACCTTCTTCCAGGTGAAGAAGCGGCGTATGCCGCTGCGTTTGCCGGCCGCCTTGCCCGCGCGTCCGTCTGAGCGCCCGCTCGGCGCTTTCTGCGCACCGCGCTGCTGCTGCGCCCGTCGCGCTTCTGCTCGGCCCATCGCTCCCGCTCCGCTCGATTACCCCCCCGACGTCAGCTCAGAAAACTAACACCGCAGGCTGTGACAAAGGTTGGCTAACCCCGATCAAACCGGGTCATTTCGGACGTGAGAATCAGCACCCACATCACTGGAACCGACGCGCTTGGGGCCGGAAGGGTTGCGGCGGAGCGAAAAAGTGATATCACTTCGCTAGAAGCTTCGGCCGACCACGGCCGGGCATCACCGACAAACGGGGGCACAATCATGACCGCTGCATCGGCGACGGAATCCGGCGCGTTCCCCGTATCCCCCAGCGGGATACGGGAGTTCAC
This sequence comes from Streptomyces sp. NPDC026522, assembly GCF_055567555.1. Taxonomy (NCBI): domain Bacteria; kingdom Bacillati; phylum Actinomycetota; class Actinomycetes; order Kitasatosporales; family Streptomycetaceae; genus Streptomyces; species Streptomyces sp. NPDC026522. The sequence goes on along the minus strand of NZ_JBVHQF010000002.1, from coordinate 385,723 downwards.
CGCGCACAGCATCGGCGGCGGACCCGCCCTGCTGCTCGGCCTGGCGGGCCTCGTGGCGGGGACCGGCCTGGTGGTCCTCGGCTCGATGGCCGGGGTCGACGCCCTCAAGGTGGCGCTGATCGTGGCGGGCGTCCTGCTGGACATCGCGGCCGTCTTCGCGATGAGCGGCCTCAACACGGTCGCCCCCGGCCAGGCGCGCGTCGTACAGCTCTTCGGCCGCTACCGCGGGACGATCCGCACCGAGGGCCTGCGCTGGGTCAACCCGCTGACCTCCCGCGAGCGGATCTCCACCCGGGTCCGCAACCACGAGACGAACGTGCTGAAGGTCAACGACGCCTACGGCAACCCGATCGAGCTGGCGGCGGTCGTGGTGTGGCGGGTGGCGGACACGGCCCGCGCGGTCTTCGAAGTCGAGGACTTCACCGAGTTCGTCGAGACTCAGACCGAGACGGCCGTGCGGCACATCGCCATCGAGTACCCCTACGACGCCCACGAAGAGGGCGGCCTGTCGCTGCGCGGCAATGCCGAGGAGATCACCCGGAAGCTGGCGGCGGAGCTCTCGACCCGCGTCGAGGCGGCGGGCGTGGACATCATCGAGTCCCGCTTCACGCATCTCGCGTACGCTCCGGAGATCGCCTCCGCGATGCTCCAGCGCCAGCAGGCGGGGGCCGTGGTGGCGGCCCGCAAGCAGATCGTCGAGGGTGCGGTGGGCATGGTGGAGCTGGCCCTGACCCGCCTGGCGGAGGAGGAGATCGTGGACCTGGACCCGGAGCGCAAGGCCTCCATGGTCTCGAACCTGATGGTGGTGCTCTGCGGCGACCGCGCGGCCCAGCCCGTCCTCAACACCGGCACCCTCTACCAGTGAGTTCCGCCGGCGGCGCGCCCCGCTCCGGACCCGGCCCGGCCGAGGAGCCGGAGCGGGGCGCGCGTGCGGGGCGCCAGGGGCGCAAGCAGGTGCTGCTGCGGCTAAACCCGCAGGTGTACGAGGCGCTGGCGCGCTGGGCGGGCGAGGAGCTGCGCAGCGCCAACGCCCAGATCGAGTTCCTGCTCCGGCGGGCCCTGTCGGAATCCGGCCGGCTGCCGGGCGGCGTCGGCCCGATCCCGCCCCGCGGCCGGCCGCGCACCACTCCGGAGCCCTGAGCCGGGGCCCCGAGGCCGGGCTGGCCATGATCCGTCGGACACCCCCCTAGTCGGTCAGCCACACCGGGAGCGGGCGGACGGCTTCGCGCAGCGAGGCGGCGATGGCCGTGAACTCCTCCTGCCGGGCCGTCCCGGTCCGCATGGCCAGGGCGATCCGCCGCGAGGGGGCCGGTTCGGCGAAGTACCCGGTGGCCAGGTGCTCGTTGCGCGCGGTCTCCAGGCGCAGCGCCGTACGGGGGAGCAGCGTCACCCCGAGGCCGCCCGCGACCAGTTGCACGAGCGTGGAGAGCCCGGCGGCGGTGGTGGTGACGTCCGCCCCGGCCGCGCGCCCCGCCTCCCGGCAGATGTCGAGGGCCTGGTCCCGCAGGCAGTGGCCCTCGTCGAGCAGTAGGAGCTGTAGCTCCCGCAGTTCCTCGCGCGGGATGTCCCGGCGCCCCGCGAGGGGGTGCTCCCGGGGGGCGAGCAGGACGAAGTCCTCGTCGAAGAGCGGCAGTTCGGTGACGCCGGGGACACCCAGCGGCACCGCGAGCAGCAACAGGTCGAGCCGCCCGGCGGCCAGCCCCTCCAGCAGCGAGGCCGTCTGCTCCTCGTGCACCTGGAGGTCCATCCCGGGGTAGCGGCGGTGGAACAGCCCGAGCACGGTCGGCAGCAGGTACGGGGCCACGGTGGGGATCACGCCGAGCCGCAGCACGCCGGTGAAGGGCGCGCGCACCGCGTCGGCCTCCTCCAGCAGCCCGCCCATGGCGTCGAGTACGGCCCGCGCCCGGACGGCGATCCGCTCGCCCGCCGGGGAGAGCAGCACCTTGCGGGTGGTGCGCTCCAGCAGCTGCACGCCGAGGGCCTCTTCCAGGGCGGAGACGGCCCCCGACAGGGCCGGCTGGCTCATCCCGATCGCCGCGGCGGCGTCCCGGAAGTGCAGGTGCTCGGCGACCGCCGCGAAGGCGCGCAGCTGCGCGAGCGTCGCCTGCCGGGCCGACCCGTTCTTGGGGCCGAGCTTCACTCCCCTATTACCCGTAGCCACTGATAGGTACCTCCGATCACCAGCCACAAGAGTAGCTATTTCCGTAATCAATGCAGCTGTGCCAGCATGTGAGATCCGTCCAACCCCCTTGGAAAACCCCCAAAAAGGGAAATTTCCATGTCTGCAAGGAGAGCACGTGCTCACTGTCGGTGACAAGTTCCCCACCTACGACCTGACCGCCTGCGTCTCGCTCGAGGCCGGCAGCGAGTTCGCGCAGATCGACCACAAGACCTACGAGGGCAAGTGGCGCGTGGTGTTCTTCTGGCCGAAGGACTTCACCTTCGTCTGCCCCACCGAGATCGCCGCCTTCGGCAAGCTCAACGAGGAGTTCCAGGACCGCGACGCCCAGGTCCTCGGCGTCTCCGGCGACTCCGAGTTCGTCCACCACGCCTGGCGCAAGGACCACGCCGACCTGCGTGACCTGCCCTTCCCGATGCTGGCCGACTCCAAGCACGAGCTCATGCGGGCCTGTGGCGTGCAGGGCGAGGACGGCTTCGCACAGCGCGCCGTCTTCATCATCGACCAGAACAACGAGATCCAGTTCACGATGGTGACCGCCGGTTCCGTGGGCCGTAACCCCAAGGAGGTCCTGCGGGTCCTCGACGCCCTGCAGACCGACGAGCTGTGCCCCTGCAACTGGAACAAGGGCGAGGGCACCCTGGACGCCGGCGCGCTGCTGGCCGGTGAGTGAGCGATGTCCCTCGACTCCCTCAAGGCCGCCGTTCCGGACTTCGCCAAGGACCTGAAGCTGAACCTCGGTTCGGTCATCGGCAACAGCGACCTCCCGCAGCAGCAGCTGTGGGGCACGGTCCTGGCCTGCGCGATCGCCGCCCGCTCCGCGCGCGTCCTGCGTGAGCTGGAGCCGGAGGCGAAGGCCGCCCTGTCGCCGGAGGCGTACACCGCCGCCAAGTCGGCGGCCGCGGTCATGGCGATGAACAACGTCTTCTACCGCACCCGCCACCTGCTGTCCGACCCCGAGTACGGCACGCTCCGCGCGGGCCTGCGGATGAACGTGATCGGCAACCCGGGCGTGGAGAAGATCGACTTCGAGCTGTGGTCGCTCGCGGTCTCCGCGATCAACGGCTGCGGCCAGTGCCTCGACTCGCACGAGCAGGTGCTGCGCAAGGCCGGTGTCGGCCGCGAGACGGTCCAGGAGGCCTTCAAGATCGCCTCGGTGATCCAGGCCGTCGCCGTCACCCTCGACGCCGAGGCCGCCCTCGCCGCCGAGTAGCGCTCCCTCGTACGCGTACGGGACCCGGGGCCCCCGCAGCCGTCACCGGCCGCGGGGGCTCACGCGTTCTCGCCCTCGGCCCGCTCGGCGCGCGGCAGGGCCGTGGCGCCGTGCGGACCGGGGCCCGTCGCGGCGGCCCCGGCGCGCTGCTGGTCGCGGGAGTACGCCCGCAGGTACACCACCACGGTGTTGGTGACGGCCACCAGCGGCACGGCGACCACCGCACCGCCGATGCCGGCGACCATCCCGCCGGCCGCCACCGCCAGCACCACCGCGAGCGGGTGCACCCGTACGGCCCGGCCCAGGATGAACGGCTGGAGCACGTGCCCCTCGATCTGCTGCACCGCCAGCACCACCAGCAGGACCATCAGCGCGATGAACGGCCCCTGGGTCACCAGCGCCACCACCACCGCCAGGGCGCCGGACACCACCGCGCCGACGAGCGGGATGAAGGCGAACAGGAAGATGAAGACGGCGAGCGGCACCGCCATCGTGACGTCGAGGAAGTACAGGCCGAGGCCGATGAACACGGCGTCGATCAGGGCCACGAGCACGGTGCCCCGGACGTAGGCGGTCAGCGTGCGCCAGGCGCGCGGACCGGCGCCGGCCACCCCGGGCCGGGCCGCGCGCGGGACCAGGCCGAGCACCCAGGTCCAGATCCGCTTGCCGTCGTAGAGCAGGAAGAGCGTCGAGAACATCGACAGCAGGATGCCGGTCAGCACCTCGACCAGGACCGTCACGCCCTGTAGACCGGCCGAGGTGATCTGCTCGGTGTTGGTGCCGATGGTGTCGGTGAGGTTCTTGGCGATGTCGTTGATCTGCTTCTCGGTGACGTGGAACGGACTGTCCAGCGCCCAGAGTTTGAGCTCGTCGATGCCCTCGCGCACCCGGTCGGAGAGCGTGTCGAGGTTCTCCATGACCTGCCAGACCACGAACCAGCCGACCAGTCCGATCACCACGAAGCCGAGGATCGCGGTCACGGCCGTGGCCAGCCCGCGCGGCAGCCCGAGCCGCCGCAGCCGTACGACGAACGGCTGGAGCAGTGCGGTGACCAGCAGGGCGGCGGAGAAGGCGAGGACGACGAGGCGGACCTCGCTGATCACCCTCATCAGCACCCAGAGCATCCCGGCCACGAGCAGCAGCCGCCAACTGGCCTCCGCGGCGACCCGCATGCCCCACGGGATGACCGTCACCGGGTCGGGCCGCTCGCGCCAGCCGGGATCGCCGCCCGCGACGGCGGGCACCGGCCCGTCGACGGGTACCGGGGCCGAGGCCGGAACGGGAACAGGCACGTCGACGGCGGTCTCCGCCTCGACCTCGGCCCGCCGTTCGTCGAGGCGCGCACCGATCTGGCTGAGCCCTCTGCCGAGCCGGCCGAGCCAGCCTGCCCTCTTCGTCATGTCTTTCCCTTTCCCCCCGCCCGCGGACGCACTCGCCCGACCGTACACGCGGGGAGCCCCGCACCGTAGGACGGTGCGGGGCTCCCCGAGGTTGACCGCCGGGACTGCTTTCCCGGGACGACGTGGAGACCTAGTACCAGCCGTTGGCCTGGTGGAAGCTCCAGGCACTGCACGGGCTGCCGTACCGGTCGTTCATGTAGCCCAGGCCCCACTGGATCTGCGTGGCCGGGTTGGTGCGCCAGTCGGCGCCGGCCGAGGCCATCTTGGAGCCGGGCAGGGCCTGGACCAGGCCGTAGGCGCCCGAGGAGGAGTTCACGGCCCGGTAGTTCCAGGTCGATTCCTCGTTGATGATGTTGGAGAAGCACTGGAACTGGCCCGCCGGCACGATCTGCCGGGCGATGTCCTTGACCTGGGCGACCGTGTAGGAGCCCTGGACGGCGAAGTCGTCGGCGCTGCGCGTCGCGGAGCGGCTGGCGACGTCTTCCTCTTCGTGCTTCTTCTTCGCCGCTTCCTCGTCGGCCTTCTTCTTGGCCGCGGCGGCCTCGGCGTCCGTCTTCTTCGCCTTGGCGTCCTGCGCCGCCTGGATGCGCGCCGCTTCCTCGGCCGAGCGCTGGGCGTCGGCGTCGGCGGCGTGGGCGATGGCGTCGGCCTGCTGCGTCAGGGACGCGCTCTGGACCTGCGCCTGGTCGCCGACCGGGATGTCAGTGAGGAGAGTCGCCCCGGCGGCGGTCGTTTCGAGATCGTTCGAGGAGGCGTCGCCCGCCGCAACGCCAACGACTGCGCCGACGGTGGTGACCGCGGTGGCCGAAGCCACTGCGAACCCCCGGACCGAGATCCGGCTCACACGGTGTCCTTCCAGCAGCGTCCGCAGTGACCGCGCGGTCGCAATAGTGCCCCTCGACACTGGCCTCCATGAATCCGCGGTCACTGGAGGCGCGGGCCCGGGGCAACTCCCTGGCGGGGGCTGCCGACTAGCTCGGGCGGCATACGGCGACCGGCTCTGGAGTTGTGGTGCTGCGCGTACCTCGTGAGAGGTACGGGGTACCCCCGGACGGAGTCCGGAGGAGAGTGCCGTATGCGGGGCCTGACGGAAAGCAGACTCTGCCGGACCGCGACGCCGCGGGGCAATTCCACGTTGCGTGGGAAAGGTCACACCTGCCGGAAGGCCGCTGATTTCAGCGAAGACCTGTGCAGCGCGACGCCGCCCGGCTAGGCTTCTGGGCCTTTACCGGGCGGCGCCAACTCATCTTCCCCGTATGGGGTTTCTGCCCCTTATGGCCGTCAGGGTCGGCGGGCCCCCGTCACAGCGTCTCCAGCATCTCGGTGACGAGCGCGGCGATCGGGGAGCGCTCGGAACGAGTCAGCGTGACGTGGGCGAACAGCGGATGTCCCTTGAGCTTCTCAACGACGGCGACCACGCCGTCGTACCGGCCGACCCGCAAGTTGTCCCGCTGGGCCACGTCGTGGGTCAGGACGACCCGCGAGTTGGCGCCGATCCGGGACAGCACGGTCAGCAGGACGTTGCGCTCCAGCGACTGGGCCTCGTCCACGATCACGAAGGCGTCGTGCAGCGAACGGCCCCGGATGTGCGTGAGCGGCAGGACCTCCAGCATCCCGCGGTTCAGCACTTCCTCGATCACCTCGCGCCCGGCGACGGAGGAGAGGGTGTCGAAGACCGCCTGCGCCCAGGGGCTCATCTTCTCGGCCTCGGTGCCCGGCAGGTAGCCGAGCTCCTGCCCGCCCACGGCGTACAGCGGCCGGAAGACCATCACCTTCTGGTGCTGCCTGCGCTCCAGCACCGCTTCGAGGCCCGCGCACAGCGCCAGCGCCGACTTGCCGGTGCCGGCCCGGCCGCCCATCGAGAGGATCCCGATCTCGGGATCGAGCAGCAGGTCCAGCGCGATGCGCTGCTCGGCGCTGCGGCCGTGCAGCCCGAAGGCCTCGCGGTCGCCGCGGACGAGACGCACGTTGCCGTCCGCGGTGACCCGGCCGAGCGCCTTGCCGCGCTCCGACTGGAGGACGAGCCCGGTGTGCACGGGAAGTTCGGCCGCCTCCGGCACGTAGAGCCGCTCCTCCGAGAAGAGCAGGTCGACCTGTTCCCCGGAGAGCGCGAGCTCGCTCATGCCGGTCCAGCCGCTGTCGGTGATCGCGAGCTCGGCGCGGTACTCCTCGGCGAGCAGCCCCACGGAGGAGGCCTTGATGCGCAGCGGCAGGTCCTTCGAGACCACCGTGACGTCGTAGCCCTCGGCCTGGAGGTTGCGGGCGACGGCCAGGATCCGGGAGTCGTTGTCCCCCAGCCTGAATCCCGCGGGCAGGACGCCGGGGTCGGAGTGGTTGAGTTCGACGCGCAGGGTTCCGCCCAGATCGCCCAGCGGGATGGGGGCGTCGAGGCGACCGTAGCGGACCCGGAAGTCGTCGAGCAGGCGCAGGGCCTGGCGCGCGAAGTAGCCGAGTTCGGGATGGTGCCTCTTGGCCTCCAGCTCGGTGATCACCACGATCGGGAGCACGACCTCGTGCTCTTCGAAGCGGGAGACCGCGTTGGGGTCTGCCAGCAGGACGCTGGTGTCGAGGACGTAGGTCCGCCTGTCGGGCAGGCGGCGCTTTGTGCTGGTCACCACGGAAGGACGTACCCCCTCGGAAGAGGTCGGGCCATGAAGACCGGACCGGTCATCGGCACCCATGCGCGGGCCGATTTCCGGCCCTCCACGTCGTCCGTGCGAACCGCACGCGCGTCCTGGTGCAAAGGGCCTCCCGGGCGGACGGCCCCATGCCGTCCGCTGAGATTCGACACCCGTGGATCGGGCGTCGACCTGCTAGGGGTATGCCCTCGAACCGGCGCGCCCATGCCATGGCATATGACGGACGCTCGGTGAAGCGCTGGTGAAGGCTTCGCGACGGGAGGGGGCGGCCCCCGGGAGGGGCCGAGGGGGCGTCAGGTCCGGTGCGCTCAGGTGCCGTACCGGCGGTGGCGCGCGGCGTAGTCGCGCAGGGCCCGCAGGAAGTCGACCTTGCGGAAGGCCGGCCAGAAGACCTCGCAGAAGTAGTACTCCGAATGCGCGCTCTGCCACAGCATGAAACCGGACAGCCGCTGCTCGCCGCTGGTGCGGATGACGAGGTCCGGGTCGGGCTGGCCGCGCGTGTAGAGGTGTTCCGCGATGTGGTCGATGTCGAGGACCTCGGCGAGCTCCTCGAACGAGGTGCCCTTCTCGGCGTGCTCCAGCAGCAGCGAGCGGACCGCGTCGGCGATCTCCTGCCGGCCGCCGTAGCCGACCGCGACGTTGACGAGTATCCCGTCGACGTCGTGCGTGGCCTGCTCGGCCTCCTTGAGCACGGTCTGGGTCCCGGCGGGGAGGATGTCCAGGTTGCCGACGTGATGGACCCGCCAGCGGCCGTCCGCGGCGAGGCCCCGCACGGTGTTCTCGATGATGTTGAGCAGCGGACGGAGCTCGACCTCCGGCCGGTCCAGGTTGTCCGTGGACAGCATCCACAGGGTGACGACCTCGACGTCCGTCTCGGTGCACCAGCCCAGCATCTCCGAGATCTTGTCGGCCCCGGCCTGGTGGCCCTGTTCCGTCGTGCCTCCGGACGCCTTCGCCCAGCGCCTGTTCCCGTCCAGGATCACGCCGATGTGCTTGGGCGACGCGTCGTGGTCGAGGCGGCCTTCCACCCGGCGTGCGTAGAGCCTGTACACCAGGTCGCGCAGCTTCACGATCTTCCAGCCCCTCCGTGCGATCCCCCGTGCGGATTGCGGTCCCTACCCCCGAGCCGCCACATTACTGCGCGGCGGGATCGGGTACCCAACTCGGCCGGTCACAGGTCCGTGATAGGGAGGACAACGTGACTGATACCAATCCCTATCGGGCAGAGCCCTCGCGCTACGACTCCATGGAGTACCGCCGCACGGGCCGCAGCGGCCTCAAACTCCCCGCCGTCTCCCTCGGCCTGTGGCACAACTTCGGCGACGACAAGTCGCTGGCCTCGCAGCGCGCCATCCTGCGCCGCGCCTTCGACCTCGGCGTGACCCACTTCGACCTCGCCAACAACTACGGCCCGCCGCCCGGCTCGGCCGAGCTGAACTTCGGCAAGGTGTTCGCGCAGGACTTCGCGGCCCACCGCGAGGAACTGGTGCTCTCCACCAAGGCCGGCTACCTGATGCACGAAGGCCCGTACGGCGAATGGGGCAGCCGCAAGTACCTGCTCGGCTCGCTCGACGCCTCGCTCAGGCGGATGGGCGTCGACTACGTCGACATCTTCTACTCGCACCGGTTCGACCCGGAGACCCCGCTGGAGGAGACCATGGGCGCCCTCGCGTCCGCGGTCCAGCAGGGGAAGGCGCTCTACGTGGGCGTGTCCTCGTACACGGCCGAGCAGACGGCCGAGGCGGCGCGGATCCTCACCGGCATGGGGGTGCGTCCCCTCATCCACCAGCCCTCGTACTCCATGATCAACCGCTGGACGGAGGACGACGGCCTGCTGGACGTCCTGGAGGAAGCCGGCATGGGCTGCATCTCCTTCGTGCCGCTCGCGCAGGGGCTGCTGACGGGCAAGTACCTCAAGGGCATCCCGGAGGGCTCGCGGGCCACCCAGGGGAAGTCCCTGGACCCGGACCTGCTGTCGGACGACGTGGTGCGGCGGCTGAACGGCCTGAACGACATCGCCGCCCGGCGCGGGCAGTCGCTGGCGCAGCTGGCGCTGAACTGGGTGCTCCGCGACAGCCGCATGACCTCGGCGCTGATCGGCGCGTCGAGCGTGGCGCAGCTGGAGGAGAACGTGGCCGCGCTGGCCGGTCCGCCGCTGACCCGGGAGGAGCTGGAAGAGATCGATTCCTACGCCGTCTCGACTCCCGGGACCAACATCTGGGCCCAGCGGGGCTGACGTCCGCCACACCCGCGGCACTGACCTGCGCTTTTGCGGCGGTGCCCGCGGGGGTGGAGGGAAAAGAAAAACGGGCCGGTCCGTGGGGGGGATACGGACCGGCCCGAGGGGGGGGTTCCACCATAACCCTTCGTAAAGCGTCCTGCGTGCATCGGCGCGAAACGATTACGCTCCGAAGCCGCCCAGCAGCAGTCCGGTGAGGGCGCCGGCCGCCATGAAGGGGCCGAACGGGAAGGCCGCCTTGAGCCCGCCGCGGCCCCGCAGCACAAGGGCGAGCCCGTATCCGGCGCCGTACGCGAAGCCCAGGAACGCGCCGGCGATCCATACCCCCCACCCGTACCACCCAAGAGCGACGCCCAGCGAGAGCGCCAGCTTGACGTCGCCGAACCCCATCCCGGCCGGGTTGACCAGGAACAGCACGAGGTACCCGGCCCCGAGCGCGACCCCGCCGAGCAGCGCGAGCCGCCAGGAGCCGGCGGCGCCGGGCAGCAGGGCCGCGCCGCCGAGCAGCGCGGCGGTGAGCGCGGCGAGCGGCAGGGTCAGCGGGTCGGGCAGCCGGTGCACGGCGAGGTCCACCAGGGCGAGCAGGACCGGGACGGGCGCGAGCGCCACGAAGACGGCCGCCTCGGGCCGGGGACCGCCGGCCGCGGCGAGGGCGGCGCAGACGGCGCCGGTCAGGGTCGCGGTGCGGGCGGAGGAGGGCCCGTACGGATGCGGCCGCGCGGGTGACGGTCCGCCGCGGGGGCCGCCCGGGCAGCGGGCCGGGCCGAGCCAGCCGGGCAGCGGGTGGCCCTCGGGGCAGCGGTCCCGCCAGGGCCGCTCCGGGTCCACCGACAGCCGGTAGGCGGCGCGCGGCAGGAGCAGCAGTCCACAGCTCACGCCGTAGACGGCGGCAACGATGATCACGGCCAGGCCCATCCGCAGACCGTAGGCCCCGGCGGGCGGCGCGGGCATGGGCCCGGGGGCCCATCGGGCCCTACCCTGGCGGGCATGGCGATCAGGCGGCACTGGACGGACGGCAGGGCCACCCTCAGGATCCCCGCACCGGCGCGGGCCACGCCCGGGGTCCGCCCGGAGGTCCCGGGGGTCGCGCTGGAGGTCCCGCTGGAGATCGCCGCCTCGTACCGGGCCCGCACCCGCGGGCTGCTCGGCCGGGACGGGGTGACCGGGGCGCTGCTGCTGACCCCGGCGGCCTCCGTGCACACCTTCCGGATGCGCTTCCCCATCGACGTGGCCCACCTGGACCGCGACCTCACCGTCATCGCCGTGACCACGATGCGCCCCGGCCGCCTCGGCCTGCCCCGCCTGCGCGCCCGGCACGTCCTGGAGGCCGCGGCCGGTGCGATGGCGGCCTGGGACCTGCGCCCCGGGACCCGGCTGGACGTCGGGCCCGGAGGACGAGACGGCAGCTAGGCGCCGCGCCGCCCCGGGGGTAGGTTGGGGCGGTTGAGCTGGGGTGGCAGGGGAGCGGCATGACGGAGAACGTTGCGGTCAAGGCGCTGGAGCAGATCATGCCGGCGACGCACGGCGCCGACGAGGACATCGACTGGCCCGCCGCGGAGGCGGCCTGGGGCACCCGGTTCCCGGCCGATTTCATCGCGTTCATGGGTCGTTACGGCTCCGGCTCCATCAACGGCGAGGCCGGCATCCTGCTGCCGCTCCCGAAGCCCGGACTGCAGTGGGCCCCGGCCGAGATGACCGAGGAGACCGAGAACGCCCGCCAGGCGTGGGAGGCCGGGGGCGGCCGGGCCGCCTTCGACGTGGACCCGGAGTCGATCATCGCCTGGGGGGTCACCGGCGGCTCCGACATCCTGTGCTGGCTCACCGACGACCCCGACCCGGACCGGTGGCCGGTCCTCGTCGTCGGGCGGCACACCGCGGACCCGTTCGCCCTCTACCCGTACGGCATGGCCGAATTCCTCTACCGGCTCTGCTCGGACGAGTTCGACGTGAGTCCCGTCAGCATCACGTTCTGGGACGGCGGCCACCTCAGCTTCGTGCACTGGCGCAAGGCGCAGCGCCGTTGGCAGGAGGGCCGCAACCCCGAGACGGGCGAGCCCGACCCGTATGCGGGCGAGTTCGCCGACTGACCCTTCCCCCTTTTTTCTCGCCAGCTCTTCCCCCGCCCGTTTCCTGGCCGGAAACGGGCGTTTCGGCATGTCTACGCGCGTCGGAATTGTCGATCACATATCGGAAAACACCATAGGGAATAAGGCCAGTTGGAGCATTGAACACAACTGCCGCCCCAATGGGACCAAGCGCCCTGCCGTCAGGAGAGAATTCCGGCCAACGGGCCATGGAAGGACACCTCGGCCCGGAGTAACTCATAAGTAACACCGGGAAACACGAAATATTCAGGGGAATCCACCCGTGCGACGAAGAATGTTCGGCCCGGCCGCCGGTGCGGCCGTGATCGGTCTACTGATACCTCTCGCAGGATGCGGAAGTTCCGACGGAGGCGCAGCTGACAGGGGCACGCTCCGCCTCGTCGCCGCGGAATACGGCGACAGTTCCGCGACGAGTTCCAAGGCCTACTGGGACAAGGTGACGCACGACTTCACCACCGCCAATCCCGACGTCAAGGTCGAGGTGCAGCTGCTGCCCTGGGCCGACATCGACCGCGAGGTCTCCCGGATGGTCAAGGCCGGCAACGCGCCGGACATGGCGCTCATGGGCTCCTACTCGGACTTCGCAGCACAGGGGAAGCTCTATTCCGCCGACGAACTCCTCGCCGTCACCGCCGAGGCGAACTTCCTCCAGCCCCTCACCGAGGCCGGGTCGGTCGGCAACACCCTCTACGGGCTGCCCTTCGTGGCGAGCAGCCGCCTCCTCTTCTACAACGAGGGCCTGTTCAAGCAGGCCGGAATCGCCGCTCCCAAGACGTGGAACGACCTCAAGGCCGACGCCAAGGCGCTCAAGGACAAGGGCGTGAAGGTCCCGTACGCCCTGCCCCTGGGGCCGGAGGAGGCACACGCCGAGGCCTTGATCTGGGAGCTGAGCAACGGCGGCGGTTACGCCGACAGCAGCGGCAACTACAGCCTCGCGTCGGACCAGAACATCGCGACCTTCAAGTGGGTCAAGGACAACCTGGTCACCCCCGGCCTGACCGGACCGGTCGCCCCGTCGCAGCTGAACCGCGCCGACGCCTTCGCCGCGTTCCTGCGCGGCGAGGTCGGCATGGTCAACGGCTACCCGTCGCTCGCCTACGAGGCACGCGCCAAGGGCATCAGCGTCGGCACCGTCCCGATGCCGGTCTCGGACACGCTGGGGGCCGGCGAGACCCCGCCGACCGTCGGCGTGGCGGACTGGATGATGGCGTTCAAGCAGAACGGCAAGGGTGCGGAGATCGGCAAGTTCCTGGACTTCGTCTACCAGGACAAGTACCTGTCGGACTTCGCGAGCCGCTACCACCTGCTGCCCGCGACCGTCAGCGCCTCCCGCAGCCCGTCCGGCGGCGGCATCGACAAGAACGACGAGCAGTTCCTCACCGCCCTGCGCGGGGCCCAGCTCTACCCGGTGAACGACCCGTCCTGGCTGACGGTCAGCGACACCATCAAGCGCAACATCGGCCGTGCGGTGGAACCGACGGGTGACGCGAAGAGCGTCCTGGAGGACATCGCCGCCAAGGCGGCCGCGGCCGGCAAGAAGCACTGAGCGGCCCGGCCGACGCCCCCGGACCCCGAGATCTCAGCGCGCCAGCCCTCAGCGCTCAGCCCTCGCCGACCGGCAGGCACCCGGCCACGCGGCACCGCCTCCGCGAGTGAACGCCTCCTGAAGAGAGGGACGTTCCCCGCACGCCGCACCCACCCCTTGCGGCATCATGATCCCCACGGCCCTTGATCCAAGGCCGCGGCCCAGCCGTCCGGCGACCACCCACAAGGTGCGCGGACGGCCGGCCTTCCCCCCGTGATCCGCCCGGCCTACTTGATCCGCCCGTTGTCGTCCGAGAACGCCGTACGGTACTGCTCGCAGCTGGAGTCCCAGCGCAGGGTGCCGCGGAGCGTCCCGTATCCGGACCGGGTGAGCGACCACTCCACCGTGTAGACCCCGGTGTCGCAGGCGATCCGCTTCCCGCCCGGGACCTTGACCCGGCCCGTCGCCGGCCGGCCCGTCAGCTCCTGGTCCACCTCGCCCGCCGTCGCCCGGCCGGCGGTGCGCAGCACGGCGTGCACGACGATCGGGTGCTTGCCGTCCTTCGTCGTCACCGCCTTCTTGACGAGCTGGGAGTCGGCGACCGACCACGCGAACTCGTACGAGGGCAGCCAGGCCATCGTCTTGAGGTCGGGGACCTCACGCTCCCACTGCTGGCCGCCCTTCGATTCGGTCCGGGTGACCGTCTTGTACTGGATGTTCGGGTAGAGGCGGAACTGGGCTTCCACCTTGTGCATGTCGTCCTTCGTCCACATCGACTTCATCGCCTTCTCGTCGCCTCCCGGGTCCTGGAGGAAGGTGCCCTGGGCCGCGGTGGCGGCGGACTGACCGAGGGCCGGGGCGAGGGCCGCCAGGGCGGCGGCGAGGGCGAGGGCGGCGGTGCGGGTGCGGTTCATGCCCCGTCCAACGGGAGCTCGCGGCGGGCCGGAACGACACCGCGGGCGCGTTCACCCGTAAGGGAGCCGGGGCCCTGCGCGGAGCTGACACATCCGCGGAGCGCCGGGAATACCAGCTGATCAGCGCCAGTTGGGCCGGGTGTTCGACGTACGGAGCACAGGGGGATGGAATGGGCGTGCAGGTGAACGGCACCGTCGCGGCGGGCTGGGAGACGGTACGGGCCGAGTTCGAGGCGGTGGTGGCGGCGCAGCCGCACTCGCCGGAGGCACAGTTGGCGGTACGTCACCACGGGCGCCCGGTGGTGGACCTGTGGGCGGGCGAGGACACCGACGGCGAGACCCTGTCCTCCGTCTACTCGATCACCAAGGGCGCGGCCCACCTGGTGGTGGCGCTGCTCGTGCAGGACGGGGTGCTGGAGCTGGACCGGCCGGTCGTCGCGTACTGGCCGGAGTTCACCGGGCACGGCAAGGAGCGGCTGACCGTCCGGGAGCTGCTCTCGCACCGGGCCGGGCTGATCAACACGCCGGAGGGGTTCACGGTCGAGGAGCTGGCCGACGACGCGCTCGTCGCGGCGCGGCTGGCGGCCGCGAAACCGTACTGGGAGCCGGGGACGGCGTACGGGTACCACGCGTTCGTCATCGGTGCCCTGACCGGTGAGGTGGTACGGCGGACCACGGGCCGGTCGATCCAGGAGGTCTACGAGGAGCGGGTGCGCGCGCCGTACGGACTGGACCTGTACCTGGGCCTGCCGGCGTGGGCGGAGGACCGCTGGAAGCCGGTCCTGGAGCCGCTGCCGACGCCCGCGCAGCTGGAGATCCAGGCGGCGGCCGGCCCGGGGCCCGAGCTGATGCCCATCGCGTTCAACTGGCACGCCGATCCGCCGATGGACCTCGTCGCGTACGGCAACCACCCGCTGGTGAAGGCGCAGGGTCCGGCGTCCGCGGGCGGAGTCGGCACGGCGGCCGCCATCGCGGGGCTGTACGCGGCGGCCATCGGCGAGGTCGACGGCCGGCCCGCGCTGCTGGAGCCGGAGACGGCGGCGGAGTTCGCGAAGCCGCACACTCCCGGCGAGGACCTGGTGACCCCGGAGGCGGACCACTTCGGGCTGGGCTTCGAACGCCAGCCGGCGGTGGGCCCGGAGGCGTTCGGCCACTGCGGGGCGGCGGGGGCGAACGGCTTCGCCGACCCGGTGACCGGCATCGCGTACGGCTACACGCGCCGCCGCTTCGGCTTCCCGGGCGGCACCGCCCCGGAGAACTTCCCGCTGACGGCGGCGGTGCTCAAGGTGGCCCGGGCGGCCTCCTGACGGCGACGGCTCTGCGGGGTGAACGCGCCGCCGGGGCCCGTTGAGCACGGCAAAGGCCCGGCCCCGGGGATCCGATGATCCCCGGGGCCGGGCCGCGACCACCGGTCTCAGGGACTCGGTGGACTCAGTGCACTCAGTGCACTCAGTGGACGATGGAATCCTGCGGAACCGGCACGGGCTTGCCGCCCTCGGCGCCGCCGGCCGGGGCCGGTCCGGCGCCCCGGAGCGGGACCTCCTTGACGAACCAGGCCGCCAGGAAGCCCAGTACGGCGATGGCCGCGCCGAGCAGGAAGGCCGAGTGCGTACCGGCGGCGACCGCGTGCTGGTAGGCGTCGCGCACCGCCTCGGGCAGCTTGGCCAGGCTCGCCGCGTCGAGCTGCGCCGAGCCCGACTTGGCGGCGGCGGCCGGGCCGAGCCGGTCGGTCATGGTCTCGGTGACCTGCGAGGTGAACAGGGAACCCATCAGCGCCACGCCGAAGGAACCGCCGAGCGTACGGAAGAGGGTGGCGGAGGACGAGGCGACGCCCATGTCCTTCATGTCCACGCTGTTCTGCGCGACCAGCATGGTGATCTGCATCAGGAAGCCGAGGCCGGCGCCGAGGACGGCCATGTACAGACCGGAGACCAGTCGGGTGGTGCCGGTGTCCATCGTCGCGAGCAGGAACAGCCCGACGACCATGAGGGCGCCGCCGACGATCGGGAACACCTTGTACTTGCCGGTGCTGGTGGTGATCCGGCCCGCGATCAGCGAGACGACCATCATCGAGAGCAGCATCGGCAGGAGCAGCAGACCGGAGTTGGTGGCGGAGGCGCCCTGCACGGCCTGCTGGAACAGCGGCAGGTAGAGCACGCCGCCGAACATCGCGAAGCCGACGAGGAAGCCGATCACCGACATGAGGGTGAAGTTGCGGCTGCGGAAGATGTGCAGCGGCATGACGGGCTCGGCGGCCTTGGTCTCGGCGAACAGGAACGCGGCGATCGCCACGACGCCGAGGACGATCAGGCCGATGATCTCACCGGAGCCCCACGCGTACTCGGTCCCGCCCCAGGTGGTGACCAGCACGGTGGAGGTGATGGCGATGGTCAGCAGGGCCGCGCCGAGGTAATCGATCTTCCCCTGGGCCTTCTTCTTCGGCAGGTGCAGAACCGCCGTGACCATCGCCAGCGCCACGGCGCCGAGCGGAAGGTTGATGTAGAAGGACCAGCGCCAGCCCATGTGGTCGGTGATGGTGCCGCCGACCAGCGGGCCGCCGATCATCGCGAGGGCCATCACGCCGGCCATCATGCCCTGGTACTTGCCGCGCTCGCGGGGCGGGATCAGGTCGCCGATGATCGCCATCACGCCGACCATCAGACCGCCGGCGCCCAGGCCCTGGATCGCGCGGAAACCGATCAGCTGGCCCATGTCCTGGGCCATGCCGCTCAGGGCGGAACCGATCAGGAAGATCACGATGGAGGTGAGGAACGAACCCTTGCGGCCGTACATGTCGCCGACCTTGCCCCAGATGGGGGTGGAGGCCGCGGTGGCCAGCGTGTACGCCGTGACCACCCAGGACAGGTGCTCCAGCCCGCCGAGCTCACCCACGATCGTCGGCATCGCCGTACCGATGATCATGTTGTCGAGCATGGCGAGCAGCATCGCGATCATGAGTGCCATGAGCACGACGCGGACGCTGCGGGGCTTCACCTCCCCGGAGTTCTCCGTCTTTTCAGTCATCTCCACCATGCTGTCCACTCCCCTGGCACTTTCCGCACCCGGCCACTTACTTGCCGCCCGGCTAGTTCACTACACTGGTGAAGGTAGACGCGTCACTAGCCGGGCGTCAAGTAAGTTCTTTGGGGAGAGTCATGTCCAGCAGCAGTCCGCACCAGCGGCGTGGGAACACGCGTCAGCGCATCCAGGACGTCGCGCTGGAGCTCTTCGCCGAGCAGGGGTACGAGAAGACGTCGCTGCGCGAGATCGCGGAGCGGCTGGAGGTCACGAAGGCGGCGCTGTACTACCACTTCAAGACCAAGGAAGACATCATCATCAGCGTCTTCCAGGACCTGACCCAGCCCATCGACGACCTGATCGGCTGGGCCGAGGGCGAGCCGCGCACGCTGGAGACCAAGCGCGAAGTGCTGCGCCGCTACAGCGAGGCTATGGCGTCCGGGGTCTCGCTGTACCGGTTCATGCAGGAGAACCAGGCGACGGTGCGGGAGCTCAGCATCGGCGACACGATGAAGAAGCGGCTCTTCGCCCTGGTGGAGCTGCTCCGGGCCGAGGACGCCCCGCTTGCCGACCAAGTGCGCTGCATCAGCGCGCTGTTCACCCTGCATGCCGGGATGATGTTCCTCCAGCACGTGGAGGGCGACCCCGAGGAGACCCGTAAGGCGGCCCTGGAAGTCGCCACGGACCTCATCACCCAGGCGCACCACCACCAGCAGTAGCCGCCCGCAGGAACCCGGTGAGGGTCTCCACGTACGCGTCCGGGTGCGTGCGCTGCGGGACGTGTCCGGCACCCTCCAGGGTGGCGACCTGCGCCTGGCGCAGCGCTTTGGCGAGCTTGGCGACGATCACGGCGAACCAGGGCATGCCCTCGCCCCCCGTGGTCAGCAGCGCGGGGCCGGTGTAGGTGGCCGCGAGGCGGGGGAGGTCGATCATGGCCCAGGACGGATCGGACTGCTCGTCCAGGAAGGTGGGGGCGTTGGCGACGAACGTCTCGCGGACCGGCTCCGGCACCCTGCCCCACTCCCCCGGCCCGGAGACCACCTCTTCCACGAAGCTCCGGGCCGCGGCCTCGTGGTCACCGCCGCGGATGTCCGCGAAGACGGCGTCCAGGCGCAGGCGGGCGGCCTCCGCTTCCTGATCGCCCTCGACGAGGCCCAGCAGCGGGGGCTCGTGGGCCGCGAGAGTGCGGAACAGTTCGGGGCGGCGGGTGGCGAGGCCGAGGGCGATGGAGCCACCGAAGGAGTTGCCCGCGACGTGGGCCGGGCCGAGGTCCAGGGCCTCGATGAGCGCGGCGAGGTCGTCCTCGTCCTGCCTGCGGGTCCCCTGGCCCGGCGGGCGCTCGCTGCGGCTGTGGCCGCGGCGATCGTAGACCACGACCCGGTACGACTCGGCGAGGCGCGGGGCGACCGCGTCCCAGCTGTGGTGGTCGACCCAGGATCCGTGGACCAGTACGAGGGGCTCGCCCTCGCCCGTGACCTCGTAGAAGAGTTCCACCCCGTTCACGCGAGCCTGTGGCATGCCGAGCCTCCTCCTCCGGTAGGTCCGCGGGGACACATACCTCAGGTGATGTCCCCTCACACGTGCCGGTTAGCCCAGGCGGCGCTCCTCGGCGGAGATGCGGACGTCGTTGACGCCGGCCTCGCGCCGACGCATCAGGCCGTCGTCAGCGGACAACCCACTGCTCGTTGCCGTGGCTGCGCCACCACTGGCCGGTGGTGTCGGGCCACTCGTAGTCGAAGCGGACGGAGGTGCGGTTGCCGGTGTACGCCCAGAGTTCCTTGCGGGGGCGGTAGTCGAGTTCGCGGGCCCACTTGTCGACCAGGAGGGGCAGAAGAAGGAAGTCGCCTTTCGAGGAGCAGGAAGGAACGATCACTCCTGCGAGTGGGCCGGCAGGGGGCCGACAGGCCGGTCAGGCATCGGCCCGGAGAAGCCGGACCGCAGGACCGGTGACACCGACGCGCAGGCGGCCGTCTGGGCCGGCGGCGAGCTGGGCAACGGTTTCATCGGACAAGTGCATTGCTACCAGGCCACCGGGTACGGTACGCGTACGCCAGCCGGAGTCGTCGAGGTACGCCCGCGCCCGCCTGATGGCCCGGTCTGCCCGATCCCCGGCGAGGGGTTCCGTTGCCCAGGCGTGGTGCAGGTAGGTGGCCCCTTCGTTCTCGACCGTACGCAGACCCTCACCGCTTGCAGCGTCGTGAGGGACGCGCAGGGCCTCGTAGATCCGGCTTGAGTAGGCCAGAACACGCTGCTGTGAGGCATCGTCGGCGGTCAGGGACTGCGCGGACGGGGAGGCGCTCTGCGTGGCGGTCGGGTAGTAGCACGGCGAGGTGACGGTGATGTAAGCGACACCGTCACCAGTGGTCTTGTCCGTCACGCTGTTGCCGAGTGTCATCCAGTAGTCGTCCGGCTCGGTGCGCATGTGCACACTCGTGGCAGGGTCCGACCAGTCCCCGTCGGACTCCGCGCTCTGGAACTTGTAGCCCAAGGCCACCCACGCGTCCCTGGCCTGGCGCACGAGCTGTCGCCCGGCGGAACCCGGAACCCCTTCGAAACGGTAGCTGATCTGCACCTGCCGCCTATCGCTGGCGCCGGAGTCCGCCAGGCATGCGTCGGCGCCGTAGCGACCGTCCCGCTTCAGGTTGGGCTTCGGCGACATGGCGCCCAAAGCCTGCTGGACCAATTCCTCCGCCCGACTGACTGCCTGCTTCTCGTCCATGGTCACCTTCTCCTGCCCTCCCACAACCCCACACGCGGACAGCGACAAGGCCAGCCCGAGCCCCGCCATCGCGGCCGACATCCTTCTGAGCAAGATCACTTTCCCTGTCCTGTCACTATGCCTGCCATGTGGTCAAGGGACTTGCCCTCCCAATACTGCGAGTGGGCAGGCATGGGGCCGTCCGAGCCGGGCGCCTTGCCCGGCGCCACCTCGAACGTCCGTCCGCCGAAGTCGTCCGTGGTGGGGTCCGTTCCATAGAGGACGGAGTGGTCGTCCAGCAACTCGGCGGCGCCCGGCAGCCATAGAGGTCCGAGCAGCCCGCTGGCGACGGCGTTGGGTGACGGGGCGAGGTTGATGAGATCGTTTTCGGCCGTGGCCGACCACACGTGATCCGACGCAACGCCCAGATCCTTCGCGTGCTCCACGCCCACGCCCGGGCTGCCCACGAAGATGACGTTGTCCACGGGCAGGTCGGGGTGCCCGGCCAGCGCCTTGCCTGCGACCAGCGTCCCGTAACTGTGGCCGAGGACCGTGGAGTTCACCGGTCCGCCGGTATGGGCGGTGTCAACCCCGGTGAGGAACCGGCTCAGCGGCTCCTTCGCGGCGTTGGCGTAGCTGTCGCTCGTCGCGTCCGTGAGGATGTCCTGAGGGGCGTCGTAGCCGAGCCAGACAATCGAAGCAGTTTGCTGCCCATTGCCGGTGCGCGTCGCAGCCTTCTGGAGGTCCTCGGCCCGGATCAGGTCTCCACCGATGCCCGAGAGGTTCGCCCCGGTTCCCGGCACGTACGTCACCACGTTGTCGGCGGTGTCCGGGTTGCCGATGGAGACGATGGCCTTGCCGAGCTTGCTGTTGTCGAAGCCCAGGAGATAGCCCTCCGGGCGGTGGTCGGTCTCGGACCCGGTGAGGCGGTCCTGGATCTTCTGCATCCCGTTCAGCCGGCCCTCCATGGCCTTGCGCTTCTCGTCCCACTCCTTCCACGCCTTGGACTCGATCTGCGCGCCCTTGACCTCGCGGCCGGTGATCGGGCTGATGTACTTCTCGTACCGGGGCGGCTCCTTTCCGCGCCAGGCGTCCAGCTCGGCCTGGGTCGTGCCGTGCGTTTCGGCCAGGACGACGCGGTTCGCGGTGTCGCGGATCTCCGACGGTATGCCGTCCAGGGCGCCGACGCTGGAGGGGTAGAGCGAGACGTACTCGTCCCGCTGCTCCTGGCTGAGGTGGTTCCACCAGGCGGCGTTCTCCGCGGGGGACTTGCCGTGCGGTATGTCCGAATCCTTGAAGTACTTGCCGGCGGCGTCGCGCGCGTGCTGGAGGTCCCGCGCCGCGTCCGCCCAGACGGCGTCGTCGACCCGCAGGCCGCGCTCGGCCTTGAGCTCCGAGAGAGCGGTGCGATAGCGGGAGTCGATCTCGGCCGCCGCGCGGCAGGCCGACGCGATGCGTTCCGCGATCCCCTCGGCCTTGCCCTTGTTCGGGTTGATCACCAGGCCGTCGGCCGCCCCCGGAAGCAGGGCGACCCCGGTGCGCGGTGTGGCCGTGCCCCCCTCGGGAGGCTTCAGGTACGGAGTGGGCGGGGTACCGACCGGGTAGGAGACCGAGCCGTCCTGGTGGATGGTGAAGCCGAGGTTCTCGGCGTCTTCGAGTGCGGCCTTAAGCTGGCTCTGCGGGGCGGCCACCTCAGCGGCGAAGCCGTTCAGGGCTGTGCGGATGAGGCCGCATTCGGCGTGGATGTACTGGAAGTTGCGGGCCAGCCGGGTGAGGTCGCCCAGGGCGGCGTCCGCGGTCTGCGCCTGTTGGGTGTCGCGCAGCTTCGCGAGCATCTCGTTCTCGACGCGCTCCTTGGCCGCGTAGGCACGGCTGCTGACATCACCCCAGCCGTCCGCCGCCTCCTCGTACTCGCTTGGCTTGAGATCCTTCAAGTGCTGCCAGGTCATCACGGGGCGCTCACCGACCCTTGTCGGGGTGAAGGCTGTCGAACCCGCTCTTGACCCGGTGGTTGACCTCGCCGAACTCCTTGCCCACCGACTTCAGCGACCCCTCCAGCCGCGTGCACTCGTTCCGGACGTCCTCAAGCCGGCCCTTCCACGACGTGCGAACCTCCCCGAGGATCGCGGGCAGCAAAAAGCCTTCGAGGGTCGGGATGACGCCCTCGTGCGCGCTGTCCAGCCGGGTCAGGGCGGTGTTGGCAGAGATGGTCAGCTCCGAGGACACGCCCGAGGCGCTCGTCCACGGGCCCTCACTCACATCGAGGTCCTTCCCGCCTCCGTCACCCGGAGCGGCTGCCGAAGCCAATGTCATTCGAGGTGAAGAGCCGAACAACTTCTCCCACTCGGGACTGAGCCCCATGCGTCCCCCCAGATCACACGTCACACGTCACGCGCCACACGGACACCGCACACCGTACGGTGGATCGAACAACGGGACATGAGTACGGATGCTCATTTGGCGGTCGTGCAGGCCGGGCCACCGCTGGGCGGCCGAACGGACAAAGGAGGGTGGGCGGCGCGCGGTTGAGAACGGTGCACGCGACGCCGGCGGGGGCCGAGATTCAAGGCGGGAGTGGCGCGCGCCGCCGGACGTACTGGACGACTTCAAGGACCCTCAGTGCTGGCTCACGGAAGACCCGCAGACCGCCCGTCCCCCGGCCGGGAGCCCCGGGGGCAGGCCGCGCCGTCGGGCTACGCGCACGGCCCGTGCCACAGTCGGACACCCTTCAGCTCGGCTCAGCCTTCGGCCCGGAGTGCACGCGCGCGGGGCCCGGCTGGTCAAGTACGACGCGCACACGCACTGGATGGACCAGCACCCGCCCACTCCACCAATGACCGTGATCTCATCCACGTCATCGCTCGTGACCTTGATCCGTGGCATCTGGGCCAGCAAGGCGGACTACCTGCTTCAGCCGCCGGAGCTGCGCGGGAAGGTGACCTCGACCCGGCGGTTCTTCTTGCGGCCCTCTTCGGTGCCGTTGTCGGCGATCGGGTAGTCCTCGCTGTACCCGCGCACGTCGAAGATGACCCCGGGGCTGGTCACAGTCTTGGCGAGCTCGGCCTGCACGGCGTCGGCGCGCTGCTTGGACAGTTCCTTGCCGTGCTCGTAGCTGCCCTGGTCGTCGGTGAACCCGAAGACGCGGACGCGGGTGGCCTTCTGCTGGTTGATCTCCTGCGCGATGGCCTGGATCCGGGCGGCCGCCTGGGCGTTGAAGACGGCGCTGTCCTCGGGGAACAGCACCTCGGCCTGGAGGGCCATCATGACGGTCTGATTGGTCTCCTGCCGCCGCTGCTCGCCTCCGAGGTCTTCGACGACTTCGGCGATGTCGAGCACCTTGACGGGGGCCAGGGTCCCGCCCTGCGGGATCTTGAGCCCGGGCGCGTTGGAGTCGATGGCGACGGGCGCGGCGGCGGAAGGCTCGGTCCCGGGCGGCACGGACGGCTTGACGTCGTCGGCGTAGGCGGTGGTCGCGCCGAGGATGTGGGCGCCGGCGATGACGAGGCCGACGACGGCGGTTGCGGCGGAGACGCGGTGGCGTTGGCTCATGGGGTCACCCGGAGATTTTGACGGTGGCCGTGGCGAAGGTGGGCAGACTGAAGTCCACTTCGGTGGTGGCGGCGGGGGGTGCGGGGAACTGGGCGAAGAAGGGGACCGTCTGGCCGGCGTCGATGATGTTCAGCCCCGTAGTGCACAGGCACCGGCCGTCCGTGTCTCGCAGCACGTAATACCGCTTCTTGCCGGCCTTGTCGACCAGCGTCACGCCTGCAACGGATACGCCGCTGGCGTTGAGTTCGTTCCCACGCCAGGGGGCGGTGTTCACGTACGGGGTGCCACCCGTGTTCTTCAGCTGACCTTCGATCGTCAGGAATCCACCGGCGTCCCGGCCCGCCTTGCTGATCGTGAGCACCATGCCTCCCTCACCGTTCACCGTGGCGAGGATCTGGCTCGCCGGAGGGGCCTCGGTCTTCGCCGCGCCGGACGGGGACGCCCCTGCGTTGCCCGGCGGCTTGACAGCGGCCGGTCCGGCAGGCTTATCGGACTTGCCGTCGCCGCCGCACCCCGTCAGGGCCAGGGCCAAGGCCGCCACCATGCCCACAGCCGCCTTCCGATGGGTCGAGCGCCGAACACTCATGTACACAGCTTCCTTGTCTCTCGGTCGTCAGGCGATCAGGCGTAGGTCGAACAAGGCCGCGGCCAATGAGCGCCACGAGCCCGGTCGGGCTGGGTCATAGACGACCACGGCGCCCTTGTCGCACCCGAACTCGAGCCGGCCGGGTGGCGGGGGCGTGGGCGCCGAGCCGCCACCCCCGTCCGGCTCTGCCGACTTGATCCGGCAGCGGGGGACTATCTCCGCCGTGGCGACGGCCATGCCTTGCGTCCCACTCACCCCAGGGACGACCGAATCCCCCAGCGTCCCGTTCGTCTTGGTGCGGGCTGTGAACCGGAGGCCCGAGCGGCTGCACGACACTGTCGCATCGTTCCTCGCGGCGAAGTCCGTCGCCGCCCCGCACGGGCCCGACCCGCCGTCAAAACGATTGCCTTGCAGGACCTGTTCCCAGTCCTCGGGTGAAAGCGTGGCCAGATCCACGCCGGGTACGAGATGGTCCCGGGCGTCCCGCGCCGCTGCGAGGGCGGCGGCGTCGGCGGCTCCCTGCGCACTGCTCCGCACGATGCCCGCCTTGCTGATGGTGAAGTACGCCAGAACGGCGAAGAGCACACCCACCACGACTACCGCATAGAGAGGGAACGCCTGACCTCGGTCACCGCCGAACCGGCGCCGCGTCACTTCCCTGCCGTGATGCTCGCAACGGCGGCCGTGATCTTGGTGGTGATGGCCTGGCCGATACCCGTGCCGATGATGGCGCCGATGATGACCACGACCACCAGGATGATCCCCAGGTACTCGAAGGCCGTCTGGCCGCGGTCGGTCGTGGTCTTGTTCCCGTAGCGCTTCCGCAGCCTTGCCAGGGTGTGGTGTGGCATGGGGGGTCCCTCCCGGTCGGGTGGCGCTGGTGATGGGCGGAATGTACGGGGAGTCACGGGTGGTGACCAAGGGTCCCGGGGCCCAATTACGGACCCATTGCGCAGTACGTCTACCCATGGCCGGTCACTCCTGGACGGGCCGTGCCCAGCCAGTGGGCTATCGCCTCGCTGCGGGTGGTGGTCCGAAGCTTCGCGAAGATGCGGTTGATGTGGTTCTTGACCGTCTTCTCGCTGATGAAGCAGGCCGCCGCGATCTGCTGGTTGTTCATCCCGGACGCGATCAGGTCCATGACCTCCTCCTCCCGCGAACTCAGGCCGTAGGCGACGTGGTTGACCAGTCGCTGAGAAGACTGTGCCACAGCCGGTTGCGTTTGCGAAGAGGCGCGGAGCTCCGCGAGAAGGGCATCGGCCGCCGTCGGGGTGAAGTGGGCGCGGCCCGCGTGGGTGTCGTGGACGGCCCGGATCAGGTGGTCCGGGGTGAATTCGCCGTGGACCAGGTAGCCGCCCGCGCCCAGGAGCAGGGCCTCGCGGACCACCTCCGCCTCCGTGCTGTACGTCAGCATCAGCACCGGCGCCAGCCGGACCAGGTGCGGCAGGGCGGAGATGCCGTCGACGCCCGGCATGCGGACGTCGAGCAGGATGACGTCGGGCCGGTGCAGGCGGGTCAGGTTCAACGCCTCGCGGCCGTCCGCCGCCTGGGCGGTGACCTCCAGGTCCCCGGCGGTCGCCAGCAGGGCGGCCAGGCCCGCGCGGACGACCGGGTTGTCGTCGGCGATCAGGATCCGCAGTGGGGGCATCACGGGCTCCCGAGGGGGAGTTCGAGGCGGACCCGGGTGCCCGGGCCGGACGGGCGCGGGCCGATGTCGAGGCCGGCGCCGATCGCCGCCGCGCGCTCCCGCATGCCGAGCACGCCGAAGTGGCCCGATTCCGCGAGGGCCGTCACGTCGAGGCCGCCCGGCGGCAGGCCGCAACCGTCGTCCTCCACCGTGAGCACCAACTGGGGCCCGGAGCCGGCGGCCTCGACCTCGACCGACGCCGCCGACGCGTGCCGACGGGCATTTTCCAGGGCTTCCGAGACCACCGCCAGGAGGTGTGTCGCGACCGCCGAGGGGAGCAGGGGCAACACCCCTGTCGTACGGAGTGCGACGCGCGGTTCGGTGTCCGTCAGCGCCCGCAGCTCCGCCGGCAGCGAGACCCCCGAAGTGTCCAGGTCCCGGCGCAGGTCCGTGAGCAGGGCCCGGGACTCGGCCGCCGCCCGGCGGGCCGCCTCGGCCACCGCCCGTGCCTGGCGGCGGGTCGCCTCCGGGTCGGTGCCGGTCCGGGAGAGTGCCTCGGCGGACAGGGCCAGGCCGTGCAGGGTCTTCGACACCGAGTCGTGCATCTCGCGGGCCAGCCGCTCCCGTTCGGCCCGTACCGCCTCGGCCACCGCCAGCCGCGCCCGGGTCTCCGTCAGGGCCCGGCTCGCCGCCCCGAACCGGAAGAGCAGGTCGCGCAGTGAGGCGCCCGCGGCTCCCGCGAGCAGGCACAGCCCCGCCAGGATCGGGCCGCCCGCGGCCGCGACCACCAGGGCCGCCTGGAGGGCCGCGTAGAGCGCCGAGCCGCGCCACCCGTAGACCAGCCCGGCCAGCAGCGGCGTGCACAGCGCGACCGGACCGAGCGGGGAGTCGGGCGTGGCGGTGATCAGGAGCAGCGCGCTGCACGCCATGTCCACCGCGAGCAGCCAGCGGTGGCGCAGCAGCAGCGGGCCGAACCGCCCCCAGTCGCGGAACAGGACGTACGACAGCATGAACGTGAGCAGGACCGCCCCGCCCACCAGGTACCCGGGGGCGCCGGGCGCGGTACGGCCGAGGGCGAACGGCGCGCCGAGGGTGATCAGCACCATCCGGAGGGCGAAGACCTGTCGGCACAGGGCCCGGAGGGCGTTCACCCGGAGGGTGAGGGACGGCAGTGCCTCCGAGCGAACCGGCTCCCGGGGCGCGGCCGCGGGGAACGGCAGGGTGGCGGCCATGGCTCACCCGCTCCCGAACAGGGCGGAGAAGTCGATGTCCGCCCCGTAGACGAATCCGCAGACGAGCAGGATCAGGGTGCCCGGCAGCATGAACATGGTGACCGTGAAGGTGGCTTTGGGGACGGCCCGGGCGGCCCGGCGGCGGGCGTTCTGCGCGTCCGTGCGGCGCATGTCCTCGGCAATGGCGATCAGCGTCTCCACGATCGGGGAGCCCAGCTCCTCGCCCTGCTGGAGCGCGGTGACGAACTGCGCCACCTGCTCGGAGTCGTTGCGCCGGCGCAGCTCGTCGAAGGCCTGGCGGCGGCTGACGCCCATGTCCATCTGCTGCAGCGTGATCCGGATCTCGTCCGACCAGGGGCCCTCGTACTTGCCCGCGACCCGCTCCAGCGCCTGCCGGAAGCCGAGCCCGGCGCTGACGACGACCGCCAGCACGTCGAGGAAGTCCGGCAGGGTCCGCTCGATGTGGTCCCGGCGCACCCGGATCGCCGACCAGAGGCCGGCCTCGATCCAGAACAGGCCGAAGGCCACCATGAGCAGGGCGGCCACCAACTGCCCGTTGAGCAGCATCGCGACCGCGCCCAGCGCGCCGAGGAACCCGTAGACCGCGCGCCGGGCCGCGTACCGGTCGATGGTCAGACCGGCGGGGTTGCCCGCCATGTCGATCTGGCGGCGTTTGCGGGCCACCCGGTCCTGGCCCATCACGCGCAGCACGAGCGGGGCCCAGCGGATGCCGAGGCGGTCGACGAGCGAGCCGACGGCCGTGGTGCGGGTGGCGCCGACCTCCAGGGCGAGGGCGAGGTCGCTGGGCAGTTTGACGTCGGCGCGGTAGAGGCGGACCCCGTACAGCGCGCCGAAGACCGACAGCCCGAGGGCCGCGGCGAGCAGGAGTGTGATCACGCGGTCCCCCTCACACGTCGATCTTCGACAGCCGGCGGATGAGGATGAACCCCAGGGTGAAGAGGCCGAGCGCGATGATGACGGCCGTCTGCCCGATGAAGGCGCCGGTCATGCGGTCCAGGGCGCCGGGCATCATCGTGTCCACGAGCAGCAGCGAGCCGAGTCCGATGGCGGGCACCAGGTACGCCGTCACCGTCACCTGCGAGAGCTGCGTACGGATCTCCCTGCGCGTCTCCTTGCGCTGTTCCAGCGTCACGGTGAGGTTGCGCAGGCTGCCCACGAGCGCGCCGCCCGCGCGGGCGGACAGGACCAGGGTGGAGACGAGGACGACGAGTTCGCGCGAGGGCAGGCGTTCGGTCAGCTCGCCCAAGGACTCCTCGATGGAGTGGCCGACGGCGAGGCGGTCGGCGACGCGGCCGAGTTCCTCGCCCGCCGGGGCCTCCAGTTCCTCCGCCGCCATGCCGATGGCCGTACGCAGCGCCAGGCCGGCCTGGGTGGCGTTGGCCAGGATGCGGGCCAGCTCGGGGAGCTGGTTGATGAAGCGCTCCGTGCGGCGCGTGCGCTGCCAGTTGAGGAAGGCGTTGCCGGCCCACAGCCCGATCAGGCCCGCCACCGGGCCGAAGAAGGGGGCCAGCAGGGACGCCGAGACGAGCCAGACCCCGGCGACGGACATCAGCATGTAGACGAAGAACTCGCCCGGGGTGAGGTCCAGGCCGGTGGTCGCCAGCTTCACCTCGATCCGGCGGCCCAGCCGGGTGCGGCGCAGCCGGCGGTCGACCCCGCGGAAGCGGCGCCGGCGGCCCAGGGGCTCCGGGGCGCCGCTCGCGGAGAGGCGTTCGATGAGGGCGGCGCGCTGGGCGCGGCCCGTGGCGTACGCGTGCACGCCGAGGACCACGAGCAGGCAGGCGAGCAGCGTCGCGCCGAGGGTGAGGAGGATCAGTGGGTTCACAGGACGTTCCGAGTGGTCCAGGGGGCCCCGGGGCCGCCGGGGGAACCGGTCGCCCAAGGGGCTCCGGGGGCTCCGGGGAACCCGGGTCCCCCGGTGGTCCGGGCGGCGAGCTGGTCGTCGGACAGGGCGACGCCGAAGGCCTGCGGTACCGGCTGGTTGTTCATGTAGAGCCGGTCGGCGATCGTGCGCGGCAGCGGGTAGTACTCGAAGTGGCCGTGCACACGGGCGTCCGCGCCCATCGGCCGGGCCACGAACCGGCAGACGGTGATGATCCGGAAGGGTTCGCGGCCGTGCGAGTCGAGGATGGAGATCTCGGTGATGCGGCGCGAGCCGTCGCCGAACCGGGTGAGCTGTACGACGACGTTCACCGCGCTGTTGATCTGGTCCTGGAGCGCCTCGAACGGGATCTCCACCTCGGACATCGACGCCAGGGTCTGCAGGCGCATCAGGGCGTCCTCGGAGCTGTTGGCGTGGACGGTGGCCAGGGAGCCGTCGTGGCCGGTCGACATCGCCTGGAGCATGTCGAGGGTCTCGCCGCCGCGGACCTCGCCGACGATGATGCGGTCGGGGCGCATGCGCAGGGAGTTGCGTACGAGGTCGCGGATGGTGATCCGGCCGCTGCCCTCGACGTTCGCGGGGCGGGATTCGAGCCGGATGACGTGCGCCTGCTGGAGCTGGAGTTCGGCCGAGTCCTCGATGGTGATGATCCGCTCGCCCTCGGGGATCAGGCCGGAGAGGGCGTTGAGGAGGGTGGTCTTGCCGGTGCCGGTGGCGCCGGAGACGATCACGTTCATCTTGGCCTGCACCAGGCCCGACAGGAGCAGCAGCATCTGCTCGTCCAGCGAACCGAGGCCGATCATCTCGTGCAGGGTGAACGCCCGCGGGAAGCGGCGGATGGTGAGGGTGGCGCCGGTGAGGGAGAGCGGCGGGATGATGACGTTGACGCGCTCCCCGCTGGGCAGCCGGGCGTCCACCATCGGGTTGGCCTCGTCCACGCGGCGGTTGACGGTGGAGACGATGCGCTCGATGGTCTGCATGAGCTGCTCGTGCGAGGCGAAGCGCAGCGGCAGCCGTTCGACGCGTCCGGCGCGCTCGACGAAGATCTGGTCCGGCCCGTTGACCATGATCTCGGAGATCGACGGGTCTTCGAGGAGCGGTTCGAGGACGCCGAGGCCGAGCGCTTCGTCCACGACGCGGCGGATCAGCTGGGCGCGTTCGACGGTGGAGAGGACGGGGCCCTCGCGGCTGATGATGTGGCCGAGTACGCGCTCCAGCCGGGCCCGGCGCTCGGCGGGCGCGAGCGCGGACATCTCGGCGAGGTCGATCTCCTCCAGCAGCTTCGCGCGGTAGGAGGAGACCAGCCGGCCGTCCTCGCGCGGGTTGTGGCGCTCGTCAGGGGTGTTGACCCGGGAACGCAGGCTCATCGTCAGGGTCCCTTCGGGTCGTCGTTGGGCATGACGGCGCTGGCGGTGGCGGGGTCGAGCGAGAGCCCGGGGATGATGGACTTGACCGGGATGGAGACGTTGGCGGTGACGGCGTCGGCGCCCGAGGCCACCGTGATGTCGGCCGCGAGTCCGGAGCGGATGGCCGCGTGGCCCGCCGCCTCCCCCGCCCCGGGTTTGCGGGCCTCCACCCGGGCCGCCGTGCGCGCGGCCGTCTGCGCCTGCTGGTGGACGTACCCGGCCCAGCCGAGCTGGATGCCGCAGAGCGCGACGAAGAGCAGGATGGGGATGAAGCCGATGTACTCCAGGGCCACTTGGCCCCGGTCCAGGTCACCGCGCCGGGTCCCGCTCATCTCACTCACCCGCCCTCTCCTGCTCCTGTGACGAGCCGCCTTCGCCCGTGATGGGTACGCCGATGTCGAGCCCGGGGAACAGCACGGGGACGTTGAGACTGACGGTCGCCTTGTAGATGTCCCCCGCGTTCCCGCAGGACACCGACATGGTCCAGGCGTCCCCGACGTGCCGGTGCGCCGCCGTGTCGCACGCGGCGGCGCCGTGCACCGCCCCGGCCCGCGCCGCCTCGTCCGCCGCGTTGCCCGCCAGGGAGAACGCGTACCCGATCAGGACGCACTCCCACACCGCCGCGACGAGCAGCAGGATCAGCGGCACCATGCCGACGAACTCGACGGCCACCTGGCCCCGGTCCCCCGGGGCGCCGCCCCGGCTCCGCGCGGGCACGCCGTCACCCCTCCCGACCCCGGCGCAGCCGGGCCAGTGGTCCGGCTGCGGCCCGTACGGCCAGTTCGGCGGAGGCGGGCTCGGCGGCGGTGGCGGGGGCGGTCAGCAGCCCGAGTTCCCCGGCCAGCTTCCACAGGGCCTGCTTGACCGTCGAGCGGTTGTCGAGGTCCTGCACCCGGCCCGCGTCCACCACCGCCTGGAGTTCCTTGAAGGCGGCCGGGACGGTGGTGCGGGCGACCCGGGTCCGGGTGATCTTCTCGATCAGGGCGGGCTGGATCTCGGTGTGCCGGCTCCAGCGGTTGACGACCATCACGGTGTCCTCGGCCTTGCGGACCTGGAGCCGCTCCCACATCCGGACCAGGCGCTTGGCGGCCCGCACCGCGACCACGTCGGGGGTGGTGACCAGGACCGCCGCCTCGGCCAGTTCCACGGCGGCCGCGTTGGCCCCGGTGACCTGGGTCCCGCAGTCGATGACGACCAGCTCGTAGCGGGCCCGCAGGGCGGCGATGACCAGCCGGGCGGCGCGTTCGTCGACCTCCTCGCCCCGCTCGCCGTCGGCCGGGGCCAGCAGCAGCGCCAGCCCGGTGCGGTCGTCGTACACGGCGTCCTGGAGGACCCGGGGGGAGATGTCCTGGATCCCGGCGAGGTCGGCGATGGAGCGGCGGAACTGCACGTCGAGGTACGAGCCCACGTCCCCGGCCTGGAGGTCCAGGTCCACCAGTGCCGTCCGGCGCCCCGAGGCGGCCGCGGCCAGGGCGAACTGCACCGCCGTGAAGGTGGTCCCGACGCCGCCCTTGGCCCCGGCGACGGTCACCACCCGGCCGCCGGGGCCCGCCGGGGTCTCCGGGCCGCGGCCCAGGTGGCGGCGTACGCCCGCGGACCACTGGGCGGCGGCCTGGACCCGGGCGGCGAGTTCCTCGTAGGAGAGCGGGAGTCCGATCAGGCCGCGCGCGCCGGAGTCCATGGCGGCGGAGAACAGCGCGGGTCCGGCGTCCGACGACAGCAGGACCACGCCCACCGCCGGGAAGCGGAGGGCGACCTCGCGGATGAGTTCCAGGGCGGGCAGCGGGCCGATCCGCTCGTGGACGAGGACGACCTCGGGCAGTTCGTCGACGGACTCGGCGGCGAGCCGCGCCAGGGTGTCCAGCAGGGTGGTGGAGTCGGGGACGGGCCCGGCCGGTTCCGCGGCCGGGAGCCGGTCCAGCAGGGTGGCGATCAGGCGGGCGGCGTCCGGGTCACCGGCCGCGGGGAGGATTCGGGTGGTCATCCGGGCCTCACTTGTCCCCGTCGAGGGTGTACGTGCGGTCGCCCGGGGCGGGGGCCGACTCGGTGCCGGGGGCCACCAGGGCCAGCCGTACGTGCTCCGCGAACGACTCGGCGTACGCGACGCGCTGGGTGTCCTTGGTGCTCAGGGCGAAGGTGATCGGGACCGCCTCGGCGGGGCCCTTCTTGTCGCTGTCCTTGTCGAGCGGGGTGAGCTTGCCGACGTTCAGGACGCGGGCGTTGGCGACGATGATCACCGAGCGGGACGGATCGGTGTCCTTGGCGCCCTTGAAGGTGGCGATGATGTTGACCTTGGCGCCGGAGGTGATCTTCCCTGCCACCCCGGTCGCGGCGTCGATCATGATCGCGATCTCCTGCTCGCCCGGCTGGAGCTGGGGCTTGTCGACGAACATGTCCTCCTGGAGGAGGGAGCCCTTCTTGAGCGTGGTGAGGGCGATCTTGCCCCGCAGTGCGCCGAGGTCGGTCACGGCGGTCTCGGACAGCCACCGCTTCGGGACCTTGACCTCCTCGAACTGGCCCGGCCCGAGGGCGGTGTAGGGGGCGATGTCCCCCTTGACGCGGTACGCGACGACCTCGGACCCGACCTTGGAGTTGACGTCGCCGATCACCACGAGGACCCCGGCGAACGCCGCGAGCGCGCACAGGACCGACAGGAGCAGCAAGATGACGCCGCGTCGCTGGCGTGAGTTCATGGGCCGTACTACCTCGCCGTTCTTCGTTCGTTCGGGCCGGTCAGAGTCGGGTTCCGGGCGGTGCGGCACGCTGCCCGGCGGCGGGCGGCGGCGCCGGTGGCGGCGCGGTCAGCGGGGCCGAGCAGAAGCCGCAGCGGTCGCCGATGAGCTCCATGCCGCACCAGCGGCACTCCTCGCGGCGGACCGAGGCGACGAGCTGGTAGAGCACGGACGGGTCCGGGATGGCCGCGGCGAACTCGACGAGTTTGGGGGTGGCCCACCAGGCGGCCGAGTCGGCGGGCAGCGGGTTCTCCATGACGCCGCCGACCTGCCAGGCCGGCGCCAGTTCGGCCGCCACCCAGTCGGAGGCGAGCTGGCCGCGGGCGAAGGTGAGGTGCGTGGCGAAGCCGGGGCCGGGCGGCAGTACGGCGGCGCCGCCCGCGTGCGCGCCGGAGGAGGCCCCGGGCGACAGCCTGGCCAGGTGGGGCGTCGGGTGGGCGAGTACGGCGAACTGGGCGCCCGGTGACCAGGAGCGGGCGTGCGCCTTGAGCCCGACCGGCACCCGGTCCAGCTTGGCGACGCTGCCCAGCAGGGCGCCCGAGTAGATGTAGTGGGACAGCAGCCGGGCGGCCGAGGCGATGACCCCGGGGCTGAACTCGCAGACGCTGAGCTGGCGCAGCTGGCGCACCAGCAGGGCGGCCCCCAGCGGCGGCAGGCCGACTTCGACCAGCGCTATCCGGTCGGTCTCCAGGATGGCCCGTACGGTGTGCAGCCGCCGGACCGCGGCGGCCGGCAGCCAGGCCGGTACGACGACCACGAGGTGGCCGTGGGCCTCCAGCAGGGCGGTGGTCTCGGCGAGCGCGCCTTCGAGGTCGAGCTGCCCGGGCGGCCGCAGCACGGCGGCGCCGGGGGTGTGCCGGTCGGGGGCGGGCAGCACCAGATCGGCGCTGGTGACAGCAATGGCGGTCGGCACGCGAATCCCCCTGTTCACCCCGTACACCGCGGTCTTCGCCGGTCCGTCACGCGGCTTCCACCTCCGCGGACGGACAGCGCGACCGCTCGCGAGCAGCGCACTTCCCCCCTGCCTCAGCACCATATCCGCGTCGTCCTCGGTGGGGCAGGGCCTTGGTGATTCCCGTGCCGCGAGCACATGTCGCAGGTGGCCGGAAACCGGGACAACAGGGACCGGGTTCCCTGGTGAACTGCATTGATTTCAGGCCACATTGCCCAGACCCTTGACACCGGGATTGGTCTGGACCAACTTGGCTCCGGGGGTCCCCCACATGCCCCCGTCACCCCGTTCACATCCCCTTCTCCCCCCACCGGAGCCTTCGTGAACCGCATACGCTCCCTCGCCCTGCCCCTGGCCGCCACGCTCGCCGCCGGCGCCCTGACCGCCCTCACCGCCGGTACGGCACAGGCCGCCGACGTCAATGTCGCCCGCAACGGTGGCTTCGAGTCCGGCCTGGCCAACTGGTCCTGCACGGGCGGCAGCGGCGCCGCCGTCTCCTCCCCCGTCTTCTCCGGCTCCGGCGCCCTCAGGGCCACCCCGGCCGGCCAGGACAACGCCCAGTGCTCCCAGACCGTCACGGTCAAGCCGAATTCCACGTACACGCTCAGCGCGCAGGTGCAGGGCTCGTACGTGTACCTCGGCGCGACCGGCACGGGCACCCAGGACGTCTCCACCTGGACCCCCGGCTCGGGCGGCGGCTGGCAGAAGCTCTCCACCACCTTCTCCACCGGGCCGAACACCACCCAGGTCACCGTCTGGACGCACGGCTGGTACGGCCAGCCGGCCTACGTCGTGGACGAGTTCAGCGTCTTCGGCCCGGACGGGGGCGGCGGCACCGATCCGGGTCCGGGCGTCCCCGGCGCGCCCTCGGGGGCCGCCGTTTCCGGTCAGAGCAGCAACGCCCTCACCCTCTCGTGGAACGCGGTCAGCGGGGCGAGCGGCTATTACGTGTATCAGGACGGCGTCCGCGTCCGTACCGTCTCCGCGCCACCCGTCCAGCTCACCGGGCTCGCGGCCGGCACCTCGTACGCACTCCAGGTGAGCGCGTACAACGCGGCGGGCGAGGGCCCGAGGTCCGCGGCGGTGACCGGCACCACCACCGGCGGCGGCAACCCGAACCCGAACCCGTCGGTGCCCAAGCACGCCCTGACGGGCTACTGGCAGAACTTCAACAACGGCGCGACCGTCCAGAAGATCTCGGACGTCTCCGCGCAGTACGACATCATCGCCGTCTCCTTCGCCGACGCCACGACCACGCCCGGCGCCATCTCCTTCACCCTGGACTCGGCCGGCCTGGGCGGGTACACGACGGCCCAGTTCAAGGCGGACATCGCCGCGAAGAAGGCGGCCGGGAAGTCGGTGGTCCTGTCCATCGGCGGCGAGAAGGGCACCATCTCGGTCAACGACTCCGCCTCCGCCGCCAACCTGGCGAACTCGGCGTACGCGCTGATGCAGGAGTACGGGTTCAGCGGCATCGACATCGACCTGGAGAACGGCCTCAACCCGACCTACATGACGCAGGCGCTGCGCTCCCTGTCCGCCAAGGCCGGGTCCTCGTTCGTCCTGACCATGGCGCCGCAGACGATCGACATGCAGTCGACGGCCGGCGGCTATTTCAAGACGGCGCTGAACGTCAAGGACATCCTGACCGTCGTCAACATGCAGTACTACAACAGCGGCTCGATGAACGGGTGCGACGGCAAGGTCTACTCCCAGGGGACGGTGGACTTCCTGACGGCCCTCGCCTGCATCCAACTGGAGGGCGGGCTCGATCCCTCGCAGGTGGGCCTCGGCGTCCCGGCCTCACCCAGCGGCGCGGGCAGCGGCTACGTCTCACCGGCCGTCGTGAACAACGCCCTGGACTGTCTGGCGCGCGGTACGAACTGCGGCTCCTTCAAGCCGTCGAAGACCTACCCCGGGCTGCGCGGCGCGATGACCTGGTCGACCAACTGGGACGCCAAGGCGGGTAGCGCTTGGTCCGACACGGTGGGTCCGAAGGTGCACGCGCTCCCGTAGGCGGTACGTGTGGGGGTGACCGACCGGACCGACCGGCCCGACCGCTTTTGGCCGGTTTCGGTTTCTTGACCCGGACATGCCATGAGAGCACGCTGTGCGCGTCCGCACGGCTACCCCCACACTCCCACCCAGGAGAACGCATGCGGCTCCACAACCGTCGGAGGGCCGCCGTCACGGCGGCCCTCCTGGCCCTGGCCCTCGGCGCACCCGCCTACGGGATGAGCGCGACGGCCGCCCCGCCACCCGCCCCCTCGACCGCCACCCAGGACGAGTCCGTCGCCCAGTACGAGGTCAAGGGCCCGGCCACGCCCGCCGAACGCACCGCCCTGCTGCGCACCGGCGTATCGATCGACGAGGTGGACGCCCGCTCCGTCGTCGTCAGCGCGGACCCGGCCCAGGCCAGGAGCGTGCGGGCGCTCGGCTACCAGGTCACCCCGCTGCCCGGGCCGCCGCAACGCTCGCTGGGCAGCGTGGCCACGGGAGTGAGCGACTTCCCGTCCGCCGACTCGAACTACCACAACTACGCCGAGGCGACGACCGAGATCGACCAGCGCATCGCCCAGTACCCGGCGATCATGAGCAAGCAGGTCATCGGGAAGTCGTACCAGGGCCGGGACATCATCGCGGTCAAGATCAGCGACAACGTCGGGACCGACGAGGCCGAGCCCGAGGTGCTGTTCACCCACCACCAGCACGCCCGTGAACACCTGACCGTGGAAATGGCCCTGTACCTGATCAAGGAGCTGGGCTCCAAGTACGGCTCCGACGCCCGCGTCACCAACCTGGTCAACAGCCGGGAGATCTGGATCGTCCCGGACCTCAACCCCGACGGCGGCGAGTACGACATCGCCTCCGGCTCCTACCGCTCGTGGCGCAAGAACCGGCAGCCCAACTCCGGCTCCTCCTACGTCGGCACGGACCTGAACCGGAACTGGGACTACAAGTGGGGCTGCTGCGGCGGCTCCAGCGGCAGCAAGAGCTCCGAGACCTACCGCGGCTCCGCCGGCGAGTCGGCGCCCGAGGTGAAGGTCGTCGCTGACTTCGTCCGCAGCCGCGTGGTGGGCGGCAAGCAGCAGATCAAGGCCGCCATCGACTTCCACACGTACAGCGAACTGGTCATGTGGCCGTTCGGGTGGACGTACAACGACACGGCCCCCGGGATGACCGCCGACGACCTCGCCGCCTACAAGAAGATCGGCACCGGCATGGCGGCCAGCAACGGCTACACGGCGGAGCAGTCGAGCGACCTGTACATCACGGACGGGACGATCGACGACTGGCTGTGGGGCAACCAGAAGATCTTCGCCTACACCTTCGAGATGTACCCGAGCGACACCGGCGGCGGGGGCGGCTTCTACCCGCCCGACGAGGTGATCGACCGCGAGACGGCGCGCAACCGGGAAGCCGTCCTCCAACTGCTGGAGAACGCGGACTGCATGTACCGGTCGATCGGCAAGGCCGCGCAGTACTGCGTCTGACCGACGGCCGGCCGGACGGGCCGGGGGGCGCCCCACCGCCAGGGGGGCGCCCCGTTCGGGCCTACCCGAGGACGGCCAGCGCGTCGATCTCGACGAGCAGGCCGGCGGGCAGGCCCACGTAGACCGTGGTGCGGGCGGCCGGGGCCTCCTTGAGGCCCTGCTCCTCGAAGTACGTGTTGTAGACCTCGTTCATCTCGGCGAAGTGGCCGGTGTCGGTCAGGTACACGCGGATCATCACCGCGTCGTCCCAGGTCGCGCCGCCCGCTTCCAGCACGGCGCGGACGTTCTCCAGCGTCCGCAGCGTCTGCTCGCGCAGCGACGGCCCGGCCAGGGTGGCCGACTGCCCCTCCACGTACGGCAGGTAGCCGACCTGGCCCGCGACCTGGAGGACGTTCCCCTTGCGCACGCCGTGCGAGAACTTCGCGGGCGGGGCGTTGTGGGTCGCGGGCGTGATGGCGGTCTTCTCGGTCATGGGGCGCCTTCCTGTCAGCAGTCGTCTCGGGGTTCGTCGGCGGAAGCGGAGTACTCCCGGCCGATGGTCTCGGCGGTACGGCGGACCAGCGGCAGCAGTGCGAGCAGCTCGTCGGCGGCGGCCGCGCGGTCGGGCGCGGAGAGGGACAGCGCGGCGACGGCCCGCCCGTCCGGCCCGCGCACGGGCGCGCCGACGCAGTTCAGGGACTCCTCGTGGCCGCCCAGGTCGGCGGCCCAGCCCTGGTCCCGTACGAGGGCCAGCTCGCGCAGGAAGGCCGCCGCGCCGGGTGTGGAGCGGGCGGTGTGGCGGGGGTAGTCGAGCCGCGCCGCGAGGGCTTCCCGTTCGCCCTGCGGGAGGTCGGCCAGCAGCACCTTCGCGACGGCGGCCACGGTGAGCGGGACGGGCCGGCCGATCCGGGAGTGCATCCGGACCGGGTAGCGGCTGTCGACCTTGTCCACGTACACGACCTCGCCGTCCTGGTGGACGGCCATGTGCACGGTGTGGCCGGTGAGCCGGTTCAGCTCCGCCAGGTGCGGGCGGGCGACCTCGCGGACGTCGAGGTGCTCCACGGCTTCGGCGGCGAGGGCGAACAGCGCCGCGCCGAGCCGGTAGCGGCCGTCGGGCTGGCGGTAGACGAACCCGTGGGCGCGCAGGGTGCGCAGCAGGCGCAGGGCGGTGCTCTTGTGCACGCCGAGCGCGTCCGCCACCGCGCCGAGCCCGGCCGGGCCCTTGGCCAGGGCGGGCAGGATGCGCAGCGCCCGCTCCACCGACTGGCTCACGCCCCGTCCCTTCGCGCGCCGTCGCGACGGGGCCCGGGGAACCGGCCCCCGTTGACCCGTCGTCTCCGGGGATGTTAGACAGCAACGGGCACCATCTGCAACGAACGTTGCGCACAGCGCAACGCGAGAGGAATCCGCATGGGCAGCGACGCAGTCCGACGGCTCGCCGACGAACCGGTGGACCACCGCTTCAAGGGCCTCCCGCCGGATGCGGAACGCTCCGCGCTGACCGTCGGCCAGCTCGCGGCCGAGCGCCGCGACCTGTTCGCGGGCGGCTTCACCACCCCCGTCCTCACCCTCGACGCGGACGCGCTCGCCCACAACCTGGCCGCCCTGGAGACGTACGCCCGGCGCCACGGGCTGTCCTTCGCGCCGCACGGCAAGACCTGCATGGCCCCCCAGCTGTTCCGGCGCCAACTGGAGCACGGCGCCTGGGGCATCACC
Organism: Streptomyces sp. NPDC026522; assembly: GCF_055567555.1. Taxonomy (NCBI): domain Bacteria; kingdom Bacillati; phylum Actinomycetota; class Actinomycetes; order Kitasatosporales; family Streptomycetaceae; genus Streptomyces; species Streptomyces sp. NPDC026522. The sequence continues at coordinate 346,617 of NZ_JBVHQF010000002.1, read as the reverse complement.
GCCGCCGTACCGCACCAGGCCCGCGTCTACCGCGCGTTCGGCATCCAGCGGATCTTCCTCGCCAACGAGCTCGTCGACCCCGCCGCCCTGCACTGGGTGGCCACCGAACTCGCCGCCGACCCCGCGTTCCGTTTCGTCTGCTACGTCGACTCCGTGCGCGGCGTCCGGCTCATGGACCGCGCCCTGGCGGGCCGGGGCGCCACCGTCGACGTCGTCGTGGAACTCGGCGCCGGGGAAGGGGCCCGTACGGGCGCCCGTACCGAGGACGACTGCCGGGCCGTCGCCGACGCCGTCGCGCAGAGCGACACCCTGCGCCTGGTCGGCGTCGCCGGGTACGAGGCCGAGGTGCCCGGGGCGGACCCCGAGTCCGTACACGCGTACCTGCGCCGGCTCACCGGGCTCGCCGTCGAGTTCGACAAGGCGGGCCGGTTCTCCCCGGACGTGGCGGAGATCGTCGTGAGCGCGGGCGGCTCCTCCTGGTTCGACGCCGTCGCCGATGTGTTCGCGGAGCTTCCGGAGCTGTCCCGGCCGGCGCTGCGGCTGCTGCGCTCGGGCGCGTACGTCTCCCACGACCACGGCTGGTACACCCGGCTGACGCCCTTCAACCGCCTTCCCGAAGAGGGTGCGCTGCGCCCGGCGTTCCGGCTCTGGACGCAGGTCGTCTCCCGCCCCTCCCCCACCCAGGCGTTCGTCAACGCCGGCAAGCGCGACATCGCGTACGACCTCGGGCTGCCCGAGGCGGAGCTGGTGCGCGACCCGCTCGACGGCGCCGAGCGGCCCGCCACCGGCATCAAGGTGGTCAAGCTGTCCGACCAGCACGCCTGGCTGGAGACCGACTCGGCCGACGACCTCCAGGTGGGCGACTGGGTGGCGCTGGGCATGTCCCACCCCTGCACCATCTTCGAGAAGTGGCCGCTGATCCCGGTGGTGGAGGCGGACGGCACGGTCGGCGACTACGTCCGCACCTTCTTCTAGGTCCGCGGTGGACCTGGTGGTCCGGGGCGCCCGGGTCGTGGACGGCACGGGCGGCCCCTCGTACACCGCGGACGTAGCGGTCCACGAGGGCCGGATCGAGGCGATCGGCCGGATCCGGACGGGCGGCCGGCGCACCCTGGACGCGCACGGCCTGGTGCTGGCCCCCGGCTTCGTGGACATGCACGCCCACAGCGACCTGGCCCTGCTGCGCGATCCCGACCACAGCGCGAAGGCGGCCCAGGGCGTGACCCTGGAGGTCCTCGGCCAGGACGGCCTTTCCTACGCGCCCGCCGACGACCGCACCCTCGCCGGGGTCCGGGCCGCGATCGCGGGCTGGAACGGCCCCGGGGACGACGCCGACTTCGGCTGGCGCACCGTCGGCGGGTACCTGGACCGGCTCGACTCCACCGGCATCGCGGTCAACGCCGCCTACCTCGTCCCGCAGGGCACCGTGCGCGCGTACGCGGTGGGCTGGGACGACCGCCCGGCCACCCCCGCCGAGCTCGACCGGATGCGCACGCTCGTCGCGGACGGCCTGGCCGAGGGCGCCGTCGGAATGTCCTCCGGGCTCACCTACACCCCCGGCATGTACGCCGGGGACGCCGAACTGACCGAGCTGTGCCGGGTGGTGGCGCGGTACGGCGGCTACTACTGCCCGCACCACCGCTCGTACGGGCGCGGCGCCCTGGCCGCGTACGCCGAGGTGATCGCCCTGACCCGCGCGGCGGGCTGCGCCCTGCACCTCGCGCACGCGACCATGAACTTCGCCGAGAACCGCGGCCGGGCGGGGGAACTCCTCGCCCTCCTCGACCGGGCGCTGGCCGAGGGCGCCGACCTCACCCTGGACAGCTACCCGTACACCCCCGGGTGCACCACGCTCGCCGCCCTGCTGCCGAGCTGGGCGGGCGCGGGCGGCCCCGAGGCCGTGCTGGCCCGGCTGCGCGACGACCGCGAGGCCGAGCGGATCCGGTACGCGCTGGAGGCCGAAGGCTCCGACGGCTGCCACGGGGTGCCGGTGGACTGGTCGACGATCGAGGTGTCCGGCGTCGGGGACCCCGCCTTCGGCGGCTACGTCGGCACCCGCCTGCGCGGCTGGGACGAGGCGCGGCGGCTGCTGCTCGGCGACCGGCTGCGGCCCGCGGTCATCCAGCACGTGGGTCACGAGGAGAACGTCCGGGCGATCATGCGCCACCCCGCGCACACCGGCGGCTCCGACGGCATCCTCCAGGGCGCGAAGCCCCACCCGAGGGCGTACGGGACGTTCCCGCACTACCTCGGCCGGTACGTGCGCGAGCTGGGCGTCCTGTCCCTGGAGGAGTGCGTGGCGCACCTCGCGGGCCGCCCGGCGGCCCGGCTGCGGCTGCCCGACCGGGGGCTGGTCCGCCCCGGCTACCGCGCCGACCTGGTGCTCTTCGACGCGGACACGGTCGCCGCCGGGTCGACGTACGAGAACCCCCGGGCGCTGCCGACCGGTATCCCGCACGTGCTGATCGACGGTCGCTTCGTGATGCGCGACGGCCGCAGGACGGACGTCCTGGCGGGGCGGGCGGTCCGCAGGACCCCCTGAGGGCGGCCCGCGGCCGGTTCACGTGCGGCGCCTACGATGACCGCCATGATCGCTTTTGCCCCGGCCGCGGCGCTGTTCGTCTTCTTCTGCCTGAGTGTGCGGGAGGACCGCCGGCGCTTCCGGAACGCCGTCCTGCTGGGACTCACGTTCATCAGCCTGGCGCTGGGGCTGCTGTCGCGGATCGCGCAGCTGCCGCGGGGGCTCGCGGTGGCCCTGGTGGCCGCCGTGTTCCTGCTCCCGGCGGTGGGGGTGGTGGCGCTGGCCTGCTTCCTGGTCGCCAACGGGGTGACGATGGTGCGCAAGGAGGGCCGCAGCCTCGGCAACCTGCTGTCCATGCTGGCCGGGCTCGCGATCTTCGGGGTGCTCGCGCTGGCCCTGGTCACCGTGCTCAGCGGCTCGGGGAAGCTCGCCGGGATGACCGCGATGGTGGTGATGATCGCCGCGTACGTCTCGTTCCTCTTCCTCTGCTTCCTCGCCTACGCCTACCTCTACGGGCGGATCAAGGTGCGCGGCGACGTCGACTACGTGGTCATGCTGGGCTCCGGCCTGGTCGGCGGCGACCGCGTGCCGCCGCTGCTGGCCTCCCGGCTGCGCAAGGGCCGGCAGATCTACGAGGCCCAGCGCGCCCGGGGCGGCGCGGCGCCGGTGCTGCTGCCGTCGGGCGGGAAGGGGTCGGACGAGAAGGTCGCCGAGGCGCGGGCCATGGCGGACTGGCTGATCGCGGACGGGGTCCCCGCCGAGCACATCCGCCTGGAGGACCGGTCCCGTACGACGGAGGAGAACCTCTCCCTGAGCGCGGCGATCATGTCCGAGGCCACTCCGGGCTACCGGTGCGTGGTCGTGACCAACAACTTCCACGCCTTCCGCGCGGCCATGATGGCCCGCAAGGCCGGGGTCAACGGGCAGGTGCTGGGTTCGCCGACGGCCGCGTACTTCTGGCCGAGCGCGACGATCCGCGAGTTTGCGGCGGTGTTCATGGAGCACAAGGGGGTCAACCTGGCCGTCTGCGGGTCCCTGTTCGCGCTGGGTGTGGTGCTGACGCTGGTGGTGCACTGAGGGCGGCGCGGATCCGTGGTTGCCGACGTGCGTTCATGGCGCGGGCGCCGGAGGATGATGGGAAACGGGGACACCCCCGAGGAGGTACGCGATGGAACGTGAATCGGACCAGCAGCCCCAGCACGCGGACCGCCCGTCCAAGCTGTGGACCGGCGGCGAGCGGCCTTACGACCCCGAGGACCTCGTCATGGCGACGGGCGCCGACCCGACTCCGGAGCGGATCGAGAAGGCCCGGCAGATGATCGAGCGGGAGGGTCCTTCGGTCATCGAACGCTACCTGCCGTAAGTACGGGGCAGGTCCCGGACGCGCAACCACCCGGCGCCGGGCGTCGTTAGGCCGCGGGGGGCCTGAAGCCGGAGGACGCCGTGATGCAGACCGTCACCATCGACTGGGACCACCCCACCGACCCGGGACCGGGCCGCGCCCTGGACCACGTACGGGCCTACGTGGGCTCGGGGGGCCTCGACGGCCACCTCTGGCACGGAGTCCCGACCCTCCTGCTGACCACGGTCGACCGCGCCCGCGGCCGCACCGTGCGCACCCCGCTGATCTACGTCCGCGACGGCGGCCGGCACCTCGTCGTGGCCGCCGGCCGGGCCCCGGGCGCGCCGGTCCCGCAGTGGTACGCGCGCCTCACCGCCCACCCCGAGGTACGGCTCCAGGTCGGCGCGCTCTCCTGCCAGGCGCTGGCCCGCACGGCGGACGCGGTGGAGCGGGAGACCTACTGGGAGGCACTGACCGCGCTCTGGCCCGCGTACGAGGACCACCAGGCGGCCGCCGCGCCCGGCGGGGTGCCGCTGGTGATCCTGGACCGGTTCGATCACCCGTAAGGGTGACCGGTCCCCCGTACGGCGGTCGCGCGCACCCGTGCCGTGTTACCAACGGCTCGGAGGTGGGACCCCGTTGCGTGATGATCCCGGTACGCCGATCGCGGTGGGCGAGGTGCTGGCCGGCGCCCTGGCCGCGATCGGCGGGCCCGACGGGCGCGCGGGCCGCCCCGCCACGTGCCGCGACTGCGGCGGTGCCGCGCTGTGGCACCGCACGGGGCACGGCCGGTGGATCCTGATGCAGCCCGGGAGCGTGCCGTACCACCTGGTCCCGCCGGCCGGCCGCTACCGGATCGGCTCCGACGGCACGGCCGTGCACCTCGGCGCGGCCGCGCCCACCGACGACTGCCGGGTCACGCACTTCGACATCTGCCCGGCCCGCCCCGCCCCCCGCCACCCGTACCTGCGCCACCTCTGGCAGCACGCGGCGGCCCGCTGCGGCCGCTCGTAGCCGCCGCGGGGGTGACGAGCGCAACACCGGGACGGCCGGCGGGGCCGGAAAGAAAGTCGTTCCGCAGGGCGAAGTACGGGGTGGGCCACGGTTTCCAAGGAGGGTGCGGGCCTTGACCTCCGCATCTCCCGAAACAGGACAAACAGACCCGCAGGAAGGTGCGGGAATGAAGCGGCGCGACCGCCGCCGGGACCGTAAGCTCCCGTCATGCAGGTGATCCAGTCAACGAAACTCGCCAACGTCTGCTACGAGATCCGCGGACCCGTCCTCGAAGAGGCGATGCGGCTCGAAGCGGCAGGTCATCGCATCCTCAAGCTGAACACCGGCAACCCCGCGGCCTTCGGCTTCGAGTGCCCGCCGGAGATCCTCGAGGACATGCTCCGCAACCTGGGCACCGCCCACGGGTACGGGGACGCGAAGGGGCTGCTCTCCGCGCGGCGCGCGGTCATGCAGCACTACCAGACCAAGGGCATCGAGCTGGACGTCGAGGACGTCTACCTCGGCAACGGCGTCTCCGAGCTGATCCAGATGTCCATGCAGGCGCTGCTGGACGACGGGGACGAGGTACTGGTCCCGGCGCCGGACTACCCGCTGTGGACGGCCTCGGTCAGCCTGGCCGGCGGCACCGCCGTGCACTACCGGTGCGACGAGCAGTCCGACTGGATGCCGGACCTGGCCGACATCGAGCGCAAGATCACCGACCGCACCCGCGCGCTCGTGATCATCAACCCGAACAATCCGACCGGCGCCGTCTACGACGACGAGATGCTGCGTGGCCTGACCGACATCGCGCGCCGCCACAACCTGGTCGTCTGCTCGGACGAGATCTACGACCGGATCCTGTACGACGGGACCACCCACACGAACACCGCCGCGATCGCGCCGGACGTGCTGACCCTCACCTTCAACGGGCTCTCCAAGAACTACCGCGTCGCCGGGTACCGGGCCGGCTGGATGGCGGTCTGCGGCCCCAAGAAGCACGCCTCCTCGTACATCGAGGGCCTGACGATCCTGGCGAACATGCGGCTGTGCGCCAACATGCCGTCGCAGCACGCCGTCGCCACCGCGCTCGGGGGCCGCCAGTCGATCAACGACCTGGTGCTGCCCGGCGGGCGGCTGCGCGAGCAGCGCGACACGGCGTACGACCTGCTGACGCAGATCCCCGGCATCAGCTGCGTGAAGCCCAAGGGAGCGCTGTACCTGTTCCCGAAGCTGGACCCGGCGGTCCACAAGATCAAGGACGACCGGCAGATGGTCCTGGACCTGCTGCGGGCCGAGAAGATCATGGTGGTGCACGGCACCGGCTTCAACTGGCCGGAGCCCGACCACTTCCGGATCGTCACGCTGCCGAACACCAAGGACCTGGCGGACGCGGTCACCCGGATCGGGAACTTCCTGGACGGCTACGGCCAGCTCTAGGTCTGCTGCCGGCTCTCCGGGGACTCGCCGGAGACTTGAGTCTCGCCGGATCGAGCACAACTTTAGAACGGATCCAATGTAGGATGGTCTCCTGACCCCGCAGGAGGCCTCCTCATGTACGAGCCGATCCGCACCAAGTCGGTCGTCCACCGCATGCCCGGCGGCCGCACCGACTACCCGCACCGCAGCCGTGGCGAAGCCCTGGACATCCAGCTCGCCGGCCACCTCGCGGCGCTCCTCGCCGTCACCGACGAGCTCGGGCTCGGCGACGCCGCCGCCCGCATCGCCGACCAGGTCGCCCGGCTGCGCGGGGCCCGCCCCGCCCGGGCGGCCCACGAGCCGTCGGCCCACGACCGGTCGAAGGACCCCGCCGAGCTGCACCGCCGGGCCCACGACCTCGCCGGCCGGGCGCTGCTCGTCGCCGCGTCCCGGGCCGACACCACCGTCGCGATCCTCGCCGCCGAGCGCATGGACGCCCACGCCGCCGCCCTGGAGTCCCAGGACCGGGCCGGCGCCCACTGACGGCCCCGGTCCGGGGCCGCGGAGGCTCCGGACCGGGCGCCACACACCTCAGGGTGACGGCGTGAACTGCGCCGCCGCCACCCCGCACCACGGGACCCGCGCGGCCGGCCACACCGGCCCGACCGCTTCACCGCGTTCCACCGCCCCCGGGGCCACGCCCGGGATCCGTACCAGCGCCTGGGCCGCCCGGGTGCCCGGCGCCGGGTCCGCGCTCTCGCGGAACTCGACCGTGACGACGTAGGCCCCGCGGCCGGTGGCGCGCCCCGTCACCTCGACCGTCGCCACCACCCGTCGGCTCGCCGGTTCGACCCGGCACCCGGTGACGCGTACGTCCTGCACCGCCGGCCGCTCGGGTGGGACCGCGCCGGTCCCGCCGCCGCTGGCCCACACGTACAGGCCCAGCGGGGCGAACACCAGGAGCCCGGCCACCACCACCAGGCCGACCAGCCAGCCCTGCCACTTCAACGCGCTCACGCCCATGGCCCGATCCTTCCCGGCGCCCGCCCGGCCCACCAGCACCCGCGGTGTCACACAGCATTTCGAAGTGGGACCGCTTGGCCACCCGGCGTTCACCCAACCCGTCGCGGAATGTGGGTTTCCGCGAGCAGCCTGCATCCGTGAGACGCATCCTCGGAATCGCTCTGGCGGTCCTCCTGATCGGCGGCGTTGCCGCCGTCGTCGTCGGGGGGCTCGGACCGGACACCACGGCAACGAAGACCGTGCGCGGCGTCATCGGCTCGGAGAAGTCCGACTTCTTCCGTGACCCCGACGTCGTCAAGGCCCTCGCGGACAAGGGCTACACCGTCAAGACGGAGACCTCCGGCTCCTGGGCGATGAACCAGCTCGCCCTCAAGGAGTTCGACTTCGCCTTCCCCAGCAGCAGTGAACCCGCCAAGGAGATCGAGACCTCGGCAGGGCTGAAAGGAGCCCAGACGGCCCGGCCGTTCTTCTCGCCGCTCGTCGTACTCGCCCGCCCGGGCGCCGCGAAGGTGCTGGCCGACAACGGCCTGGCGAAGATGACCGGCAAGAACTCCGGCACCCTCCTGATGGGCCCCTACCTCAAGGCCGCCGCCGAGGACCGCACCTGGCAGCAGCTCCAGGGCAGTGCCCCCTACCCCGAACTGACGGGCACGGTGTTCATCAAGACCACCGATCCCGCCACCTCCAACTCGGGCGCGCTGTTCCTCGCCGCGACCTCCAACGTCGCCAACAACCAGAGCGTCGTCGCCGACGACGCGGGGATCGAGCGGACCGCGCCGCTGATGCGCAATCTGATCTCGGTCCAAGGGGCCCTGGAACCCAGCACGGACGACCCGTTCCGGGCCTTCGTCAGCGGCAGCGGCGAACCGCTGATCCTGGTGTACGAGGCCCAGGTCGCCTCGCTGCTGCTGCAGAAGCAGGGCGGCGCCGAAATCGACTCCATGGTGGTGCTCTACCCGGACACCACCGTCAACTCCCCCCACACCTTCGTGCCGATCAGCGACAAGGCCAAGGACCTCGGCTCGCTGCTGGCCACCGACCCGAAGCTGCGCGCCCTGGCCGTCCGGCACGGGTTCCGCCCGCAGGAGGGGGTGGCCGAGTTCACCGCCGCCACCGCCCCGCACGCCGCGTACCTCAACCCGGGCCTGACCGGCATCCGCCAGGTCGGCGCACCCACCGTGAAGATCCTGATGGCGCTGGCCGCGCGCGCCAAGGGCGAGTAGGGGGACCCGTATGACACTGACACCGCCCGAGGACGACGCGGGGGGCGCCCCGCTCGTCCTCACCGCACCCGAACCCGTCGCCCCCGTCCGGCGCGAGCAGGCCGCCGGACTGGTACCGCTGCGGGACGAGGTGCACGCCGAGATGGCCCGCCGGGCCGATGAGTACGTGGGCTCGCTCGCCGGGACCGACACCCGCTCGCCCGAGTTCGCGCAGCGCATCGAGGAGATCGGCCGTCTCGGCAGCGCCGACATCCGCACCGCCGCCCAGCAGTCCAACCGGATGCTGGAGCGGGCCGTGCGCTCCCTCGGCTCCGACGGCGGCGGCGACGCCCAGTCCCGGGTGGCCGGCTCGCTCGTGGAACTGCGGCGCACCGTGGAGGACCTGGACCCGCGGGACACGCCCGCCAAGGGGGTGCGCGGGCTGCTCGCGAAGCTGCCCGGCGGCAACCGGCTGCGCGACCACGTGGCCAAGTACGCCACCTCCCAGGCCACCCTCCACCGGATCGTCGGCGCACTGCGCGGCGGCCAGGACGAGCTGCGCCGGGACAACGCGGCCCTGCACACCGAACGGGCCCGCCTGTGGGAGACCATGGGCAAGCTCCAGGAGTACGCGGTGCTCACCGAGGCGCTGGACGCGGCCGTGCAGCAGCGCATCGCCGAGGCCGAGGCGGCCGACCCCGCACGGGCGGACGCGATGCGGGCCGACGTGCTGTTCCCCGTACGGCAGAAGCACCAGGACCTGCTCACCCAGCTGGCCGTCTGCGCGCAGGGCTACCTGGCGATGGACGTGGTGCGGCGCAACAACGACGAGCTCATCAAGGGCGTGGACCGGGCGGCGACCACCACGGTGTCGGCGCTGCGCATCGCGGTGATGCTGGCCTCGGCACTGGAGAACCAGCGCAAGGTCACCGAACAGGTCGACGGCCTGCGCGGCACCACCGAGGACCTGATCCGGGGCAACGCGGGGATGCTGGCCACGCAGAGCGGGGACATCCAGCGGATCGCGGCGGACCCGGCCGTGGGCGCGGAGACGCTGCGCGCGGCCTTCGCGCAGATCTACACGACGCTGGACGCGATCGACACCTTCAAGGTGGAGGCGACGGAGTCCATGGCGGCGACGGTGGAGTCCCTGACGGGCGAGTTGCAGAGCGCCTCGGCGTACCTGGCGCGCACCCGCACCGCCGGGGTCCTCGAAGGAGGGGTCCAGTGAGCGGCTCGCGGCTGCGCCGGGCGCTGTGGGCGGCGCTCGCGCTGACCACCCTGGCGGCGGCGACGGCCTGTACCTCCGAGGACCCGGCCCCCGCTCCGGGGAAGTCCGGCACTTCGCCGTACCGGCCGGGCACGCTGCGCGTGCTGGCGTCCAGCGAACTCTCCGACATGGAGCCGGTGCTGAAGGCCGCGAAGGCGGCCACCGGGGTGACCGTCGAGTTCACCTGGTCGGGCACGCTGGACGCGGCCGAGCAGGTGGCCTCCGGCAAGGCGGACGGGAAGTTCGACGCGATCTGGCTGTCCTCCAACGACTACCTGCGGCTGCGGCCCGAGGTGGCCGGGAAGCTGAGCAGCGAGACGCCGGTGATGTCCTCGCCCGTCGCGATCGGGGTCAAGCCGCAGGCGGTGGCCCGGCTGGGCTGGAAGCCCGAGGAAGTGACCTGGTCGGCGGTCCACGAGGCCGTCGCCGCCGGGAAGCTGACGTACGGGATGACCGATCCGGTGCGCTCCAACTCCGGTTTCTCCGCGCTGGTCTCGGTGGCCTCCGGGCTGTCGGGCGCGCAGGCGGCGCTGACGGAGGCGGACGTGGCGACGGCCCGGCCGAAGCTGAAGGAGTTCTTCACCGGGCAGAAGCTGACCTCCGGCTCCTCCGGCTGGCTGGCCACGGCGTACGGGCGGCGCGGCGACGTCGACGCGCTGGTCAACTACGAGTCGGTGCTGCTGTCGATGAACAGCGGGGCGAAGGAGCCCCTCACGGTGATCCGCCCGCGCGACGGGGTGGTCACGGCGCACTACCCGCTGACCCTGCTGTCCTCGGCGCCGGTCGGGGCGCGGGACGCGGGCCGGGCCCTGACGGAGTACCTGCGGGGTGTGGACGCGCAGAAGGCGATCACCGAGAAGACGTTCCGGCGCCCGGTGACCCCGGGGGTGGCCCCGGCCGCCGGACTGGGCGAGGAGAAGCGGCGCGAGCTGCCCTTCCCGGGCTCGCGGGCGGTCGCCGACGGGCTGCTGGCCTCGTACGAGAACGAACTGCGCCGGCCCTCGCGGACGGTGTACGTCCTGGACACCTCGGGCTCCATGGAAGACGAGAACCGGATCGGACGCCTGAAGTCGGCGCTGAGGGACCTGACGGGCACCGGCAGTTCGGGGCCGGGCCGGCGGTTCCGGGACCGCGAGGAGGTGACGCTGCTGCCCTTCGCCGACGAGGTGAAGAAGGTGCTCACGCACGTCGTGGAACCCGGCGATCCGGGGTCGGCCCTGGACGCCATCCGCAAGGACGTGGACGCGCTCGAACCGGAGGGCGGCACGGCCGTGTACGGCAGCCTCAAGGCGGCCTACCAGCACCTGGGGAAGGGGAACGCCGACGCGTTCACCTCGATCGTGCTGATGACCGACGGGCAGAGCGGGGACAAGGTGCAGGACTTCGACTCCTTCTACGCCGGGCTGCCGGACGGGCAGAAGCACACCCCCGTCTTCGCGGTGCTGTTCGGCGACTCCGACCGCAAGGAACTGACCCACATCAGCGAGCTGACGGGCGGCCGGCTGTTCGACGCGACCGGCACCAACGGCTCGCTGGACGGCGCGTTCGAGGAGATCCGTGGCTACCAGTAGCGGGAGCCGGGTGCTGGCCTACCTGGAGTCGGGGAAGAACCTGGCGGGCTGCGTGTGCGGGCTGGCCGGCGTGGGCCTGGCCCTGACCGGGTCGGCGGGGGGCTTCGGGCCGCTGGTGGTCCTGGCCCTGTACGGCGCGGGGGCGCTGCTGGCCCCGCCGCGGCGCGTCTCGCTGCCCGCCTTCCCGCCGCCGGCGCAGGAACTGGAGGCCTTGCGGGCGGACTTCGCCCGGCTCCGGGAGTACGTGGCGGAGGTGGAGCTGCCACCGGCGGCCGGGGGGAAGCTGAGTGAACTGCTGGAGCTGTACGAGGCGCTACTGGATCCTGGCTGGGTGGCGGAGGTACTGGCCACGGAGCCGGAGGCGGTGCACGCGCTGTCCCGGGCGATCCGGCTGGACGTCCCCGAATGCGTGGACAGCTACCACCGCACCCGCTGGTGGAACCGGCTCACCCCGGGCGGCGAGTCGCCGGAGCGGCACCTGGAGCGGCAGCTGTCCGCCCTGCTCGACGAGGCGGAACGCGTGACGGCGGGCCTCCGGGAAGCGGAGGCCCGCCGTCAGCAGACGCACACCACCTACCTGGAGGACCGGGGCCGGTCCTGACCGGGCAGGGAGGGCGGGATCAGCCCAGGCGCTCGACGAGCGCGTGGTACTGGTCCCACAGCTCCTTCGGCGTGTGGTCGCCGTAGGTGTTCAGGTGCTCGGGGACCAGGGCGGCCTCGTCGCGCCAGACCTCCTTGTCGACCGTCAGCAGGAACTCCAGGTCCTCGGCCGGGAGGTCGAGGCCCTCGGTGTCGAGGGAGTCCGCGGTCGGCAGGATGCCGATCGGGGTCTCGACGCCCTCGGCCCGGCCTTCGAGCCGCTCGACGACCCACTTGAGGACGCGGCTGTTCTCGCCGAACCCGGGCCACACGAACTTGCCCGCGTCGTTCTTGCGGAACCAGTTCACGTAGTAGATCTTCGGGAGCTTGGACTGGTCCTTGTCCTTGGCGACGTCGATCCAGTGGCCCATGTAGTCGCCCATGTTGTACCCGCAGAACGGCAGCATGGCGAAGGGGTCGCGGCGCAGCTCGCCGACCTTGCCCTCGGCGGCGGCGGTCTTCTCGGAGGCGATGTTCGAGCCGATGAAGACGCCGTGGTTCCAGTCGAAGGACTCGGTCACCAGCGGGACGGCGGAGGCGCGGCGGCCGCCGAAGAGGATCGCGGAGATCGGGACGCCCTTGGGGTCCTCCCACTCGGGGGCGATCGTCGGGCACTGCGAGGCCGGAACGGCGAAGCGGGCGTTGGGGTGGGCCGCCGGGGTCCCCGACTCGGGGGTCCAGTCGTTGCCCTTCCAGTCGATGAGGTGCGCGGGCGCCTCTTCGGTCATGCCCTCCCACCAGACGTCGGAGCCGTCCGGGGTGAGCGCGACGTTGGTGAAGACGGTGTTCGCGTACATCGTCTTCATGGCGTTGGCGTTGGTGTGCTCGCCGGTGCCGGGCGCGACGCCGAAGAAGCCGGCCTCGGGGTTGATCGCGTAGAGGCGGCCGTCCTCACCGAACCGCATCCAGGCGATGTCGTCGCCGATGGTCTCGACCGTCCAGCCGGGGATCGTGGGCTCCAGCATGGCCAGGTTCGTCTTGCCGCAGGCGCTCGGGAACGCGGCGGCGATGTACTTGGGGCCCTCGGCCTCACCCTGCGGCGGGGTGAGCTTGAGGATCAGCATGTGCTCGGCGAGCCAGCCCTCGTCGCGGGCCATGACGGAGGCGATGCGCAGCGCGTAGCACTTCTTGCCGAGCAGGGCGTTGCCGCCGTAGCCGGAGCCGAAGGACCAGATCTCGCGGGTCTCCGGGAAGTGCGAGATGTACTTGGTGGTGTTGCACGGCCACGGGACGTCGGCCTCGCCCTCGGCGAGCGGAGCGCCGAGGGTGTGGACGGCCTTGACGAAGAAGCCGTCGGTGCCGAGTTCGTCCAGGACGGCCTTGCCCATGCGGGTCATGGTGCGCATGGCGACCGCGACGTAGGCGGAGTCGGTGATCTCGACGCCGATCGCGGAGAGGTCGGAGCCGAGGGGGCCCATGCAGAAGGGCACGACGTACATCGTGCGGCCCTTCATGGAACCGCGGAAGATCCCCTTCTCCCCCGCGAACAGCTCCTTCATCTCGGAAGGGGCCTTCCAGTGGTTGGTCGGGCCCGCGTCCTCCTCCTTCTCGGAGCAGATGAAGGTCCGGTCCTCGACGCGCGCGACGTCGGAGGGGTCGGAGGCGGCGTAGTACGAGTTCGGGCGCTTGGCCGGGTCGAGCTTCCTGAACGTGCCCTTGGCGACGAGCTCCTCGCACAGGCGCTCGTACTCGGCCTCGGAACCGTCGCACCAGACGACCTGGTCCGGCTCGGTGAGGGCCGCGATCTCGTCGACCCAGGTGATGAGCTCCGTGTGGTTCGTCGGGACGGAAGTGGTGGGAGCCGCGTTGTCGCGCGCCACGATTGCTCCTTGTTGAGGGGTTTGTTTGGTGTATGCCCCGTGGGGGCTGCGACCCGGACGCTTCGCGCTCCGCTCATCCGGTGCCGACCGCACTCATCTGATCATCCGGTGCGTATGCGCATATGTCCAGAGGGGTTCTCACGTGAGCATCGCCACTCGCGTCAATCTTCCGTAAAGCGCATCAACGGAAACCTACGGACCCGTAGGTAGCATGTGCGGTATGACTTCTGACGCCACCGCCGTGGCCGAAACGGTCCCCGAGGTCCCCGCAGAGCTCAAACCGCTCATGCGCGGCTGGCTGCACACCGGAATGTTCCCCGCCGTGGTGGTCGCCGGCCTCGTGCTGATGGCCTTCACCGACTCCACCAGGGCACGAGTCGCCTGCGGCGTCTATGTGCTGACGGCCTGCCTGCTCTTCGGCGTGAGCGCCGTCTACCACCGCGGCACCTGGGGGCCGCGGGGGGAGGCCGTGCTGCGACGGCTCGATCACGCCAACATTTTCCTGATCATCGCAGGCACCTATACCCCGTTGACGGTGCTGCTCCTCCCCGACTCCACCGGACGGACGCTCCTGTGGGCGGTCTGGATCGCCGCCGCGGCCGGGATCGCCTTCCGCGTCTTCTGGGTCGGCGCACCGCGCTGGCTGTACACGCCCTGCTACATAGCGATGGGTTGGGCGGCCGTCTTCTTCCTGCCCGACTTCCTGCGGACCGGCGGCATCACGGTCCTGGTCCTCGTGATCGCCGGCGGCCTGCTCTACAGCGCCGGGGGCGTCATCTACGGGATGAAGCGCCCCAACCCCTCACCCCGCTTCTTCGGGTTCCACGAGGTCTTCCACTCGCTGACCCTCGCGGCGTTCGTCGCCCACTACGTCGGCATCTCCCTCGCCGCGTACCGGCACTGAGCCGGTCCGCCCCCCGGCCCGCCTGCGGGGCAGGTAGACGAGGGTCTCCGTCGCCACGAAACGCAGGACGAAGGTGGCGCCGAGCGCCAGGGCGGTGGCGGGCAGCACCGACAGCCCGAGCCGGGCGACGAACAGCGCGACCAGCGGGATCCGCAGCAGCAGGTCGGCGTTGGCGAGGACGGCGAAGCGGCCGAGCCGGTCCGCCCAGTGGCGGTGCCGACGCCGGTCGCGGAAGATCAGCAGCTCCACGAGGACGAAGTTCCACGCCACCCCGGCCTGGTTGGCGAGCACCACGGCCACGACGTAGTCCGCCCCGGCCCGGGTGAGCAGCCACAGCGCGGCGAGGTTCGGGGCGAAGCCGGACAGCCCGACCAGCCCGAAGCCGGTCAGGCGGACGAGCGGGCCCGCGGTGCGCAGCGCGGCCAGCCGCGCGCGCAGCCGCGGCACCGCGCGGGCGGTCGGCGGCCCGCTCAGGAGGTGACCGAGCCCAACTGCTCCGCGAGCTCGGCCGGTTCCGTCGTGGGCCGGGAGCAGACGAAGTGCCGGCAGACGTACGCGGTCGGCCGGTCCTCGACCAGCGCCCGGTCGGCCAGGAGCGGGAACTCGGCGCCACTGCCGTCCGCCCCGCGCGGCAGCCCCACCGCCACCACCGCCCCCGGAGCGGTGCCCAGCAGCGCCGTGCGGTGCAGCGCGGCCGTCGCCGGGTCCTGCGCGTGCCCGACGACGGCCACCTCGCGCGGCCCGTCCAGCAGCGCCTCGGCGACCGCGAGCCCGTGTCCGATGAACCGCGGCACGCGCGGCCCGAGGGCGTGCACCACCCCCAGCGCCCGCTCGGCCGCCGTGCGGTGCGCCTCGGACCCGGTGTGCGCGGCGTACGACAGCAGCGCCCCGGCGGCGGCGGTCCAGCCGGAGGGGGCCGCGGTGTCCGTGGGGTCCTGGGGCCGCCGGATCAGCTGCTCGGCGTCGTGCGCGGTGTCGTACAGGGAGCCGTCCTCGGCGGTGAACCGGTCCAGCACCAGGTCGAGGAGGAACCCGGCGAACTCCAGCCAGACCCCCTCGCCGGTGACGGCGCCCAGCGCCAGGAAGCCCTCGGCGACGTCGCCGTAGTCCTCCAGCACCCCCGCGTTGTTGCCCACCCGGCCGTCCTTGCTGGTCCGGGCCAGCCGGGCCTTGCCGTCCATGTGCACCCGGACCAGCAGGTCGGCGGCCTCGGTGGCCCGCTCGATCAGGTCGGGCCGCCCGAAGTACGCCCCGCACTCGGCGAGCGCCGCGACGGCCAGCCCGTTCCAGGCGGCGACGACCTTGTCGTCCCGGCCCGGCGCGGGCCGCCCGGCCCGCGCCGCGAGCAGCCGCTCCCTGATCGCGGCCGCCTTCGACGCGTCCAGCACGGGCCCCTCCTGCGGCAGCCGCAGCACGGAGGTGCCGTGCTCGAAGTTCCCCTCGTCGCTCACCCCGAAGTACCCGGCGGCCAGCAGCCCGTCGTCCTCGCCGAGCACCTCGGTCAGCTGCGCGGGGGTCCAGGCGTAGTACGCGCCCTCCACGTGCTCGCCGGTGGCCGGGTCCGCGCTGTCCGCGTCGAGCGCGGAGGCGAAGCCGCCCTCGCGGGTGCGCAGCTCGCGGACCATGAAGTCGGCGGTCTCCAGCGCCACGCGCCGGGCGAGGTCCGACCCGGTGGCCCGCCACAGGTGCGCGTACACCCGGCACAGGAGCGCGTTGTCGTAGAGCATCTTCTCGAAGTGCGGCACCACCCAGTCCCGGTCCACGGAGTACCGGGCGAACCCGCCGCCCAGCTGGTCGTAGATCCCGCCGCGGGCCATGGCCTCGCAGGTGTCGGCCGCCATCTGCAGGGCGCCCTCGGAGCCGGTGCGGGCGTGGTGGCGCAGCAGGAACTCCAGCACCATGGACGGCGGGAACTTCGGCGCCCCGCCGAACCCGCCGCGGGTGGCGTCGTACTCCCGGGTCAGCGCGAGCAGCGCCTGCGCCAGCTCCTCGGGGCCGGGCGCGCCGGCCTTCCCGTAGTCGAGCTTGCGTCCGGCGAGGTCCCGCACGACGCGCTGCGCGACATCGGCCACCTCCTCGCGGCGCCCGTCCCAGGCGGTGTGCACGCCTTCGAGCACCTGCGTGAAGGAGGGCATCCCGTGCCGCGGCTCGGGCGGGTAGTAGGTGCCGAAGTAGAACGGCTCGGCGTCGGGAGTCATGAACACCGTCATCGGCCAGCCACCCTGCCCGGTGGCGGCCTGCACGGCCTCCATGTACACGGCGTCGACGTCGGGCCGCTCCTCCCGGTCGACCTTGATGTTCACGAAGTGCTCGTTCATGTACGCGGCGGTCGGCTCGTCTTCGAACGATTCGTTGGCCATGACATGACACCAGTGGCAACTCGCGTAGCCGACGCTCAGCAGCACCGGCAGGCCCCGCTCCCGCGCCTCCTCGAAGGCCTCCGAGGACCAGGGCCACCAGTCGACGGGGTTGTCTGCGTGCTGGAGCAGGTACGGCGAGGTCTCGTTCGCGAGGCGGTTCGACATGGCACCCATCCTGCCGCAAGCCGCGCCGAGGGCCCGGTGACCGGGCCCTCGGACCGCCGTTTCGGGGACCCTCGGCCACGGGTTCCCATCGCCGGGCCGGGCGGTGCATATATGCGGCGTGGGGGGCGGTGGGTTGTCAACTCCCTCTGATCTAGCTCAGATTGCTCGCACTCGTGGGGGTCCCGCAGGACACTTGGGGCTCGTTGCCGGAGCTCTCTGAGGGGATGCCGATGCGGGACAGCCATCGCGGTGAGGCCGAGCGACTGTTGGAGCGGGCCGTGGCGGAGGAGGTGCGGCGGGCGCCGGTGGACGGGGCGGCGCTGCTCGCGCGCGGCCGGGAGGCGCTGGAGCAGATCGCGGCGGCCGCCGCCGAGGAGTACGAGGCGTACGTACGGGCCCTGGACGAGGCGGCGGCCGGCGAGGAGTCGCTGGCCGAGGCGTTCCGGCGGGCCAACACCTCCACCGCCCTGCTGGTGACCGGTGTCGCCGCGGCGGCCGCCGCCGGGGCGGACCTGGCCTTCGGCGTGGCGGCCGGGACCGCCCTCGGCGCGGGCCTGGTCGCGGGCGTCGCCGGGGCCGCCGCGACGGTGGCCAAGGTGACGGCCCTGCACCTGCCGGCCGCGAACCGGCGGGCCGGGGTGCTGGGGCGGCCGGGCGGCGCCGAGCAGCTGCGGCTCCACTGGCTGTCGGTGCTTGAGGTGCGCGGGATCCGGCCCTTCCTGGAGCAGCAGCGACTGGTGGCCGCGGCGGTGCGGGCCGGCTCGCGCGGCCCGGGCGGGGCGGGCGGCGGTGTCGTCGGCCTGGCCAAGCAGGCCGCCGGCGGGACCGGGCCGGCGCTGCGCGGTACGGACCGCAGCGCGCAGGCCCGCCGGCGCAGCGCGCTGGAGCAGTCCTTCGGGCAGCTCCCGCAGCCGGAGGCGGTGTTCGCGGGGCGGCGGGCGGAGCTGGCCCGGATCGTGCAGTGGGTCCAGGCGGCCCGGGCCGGCACCGAGACCCGGCCGGTGGTGGTGGTGCTGCACGGCGAGCCGGGTTCGGGCCGCACCGCCCTGGCGCTGCGGGCGGCGCACGCGCTGCGGGACCAGTTCCGCGGGGCCTGCGTGGTGGACCTGCGGGGCGGGGCGGCCGAGGCGGGCCAGGCCCCGCTGCCGACCCGCGAGGCGCTGCTGCACCTGCTGAACCGGCTCGGTGCCCCGCGCGAGCAGCTGCTGTTCCGCGAGGGAGCGTCGGCGGAGCAGCAGGTGCGGCGCCTGGGCGAGCTGTACCACCAGCACCTGCGGGGGCAGCCGGTGACGGTGGTCCTGGACGACGCGGTGGACCCGGCGCAGGTCCGCGCGCTGGTGCCGGAGCGCTCGGAGAGCCTGGTGCTGGTGACGGCGGCCGGCCCGCTGGAGCTGCCGGCGGACCTCGCGGCGTGGGTGCACCAGCTGCCGGTGCCGCGGCTGGCCGGCCCGGAGGCCGCCGAGCTGGTCCGGGCGGCGGCCGGGGCCGCGGGCGGGGCCCCGTACGACGAGGGGGCGGAGGGGGCGCTGCTGGAACTCGGCGCCGGGCTGCCGCTGGCGCTGCGGGTGCTGGCCCCGCTGGGCGAGGTGCCGGGGCCGGGCACCGGGCTGGAAGCGGCGCTGGCCTCGGCGTACGAACGCCTGCCCGAGGAGCGGCGGCGGCTGCTGCGGCGGCTCACCCTGGCGGGGCGCGCCTCGCTCGGCCCGTCGGCGGCGGCCGCGCTGATCGACGCCGACCTGGTGGAGGCCGGGCGGCTGCTGCGCGAACTGGCGGACGCCGGGCTGCTGGACCACGTACGCGGGGAGCGGTACCGGATGCACGACGCCGTGCGCGCGTACGCGGCGGCGCGGCTGGCGGCGGACGAGGACCGGGCGCAGTCGGCGGCGGCGCACGAGCGGCTGATCCGCAACTACGCGCACCTCGCCGACTCGGTGATCCGGATGGTCGACGGGAAGATGTCGACGCGGGCCCACCACTTCGGCGGGCACGGCTTCGCCTCCCTGGACGCCGCGCTGCGCTGGCTGGACGACGAGTCGAGCTTCATCACGGCGGCGCTGCGGCATTCCGAGGACGTGGACCAGCAGGCGGTACTGGACCTGCTGGGCGCGCTCTGCGACTTCTGCCTGCTGCGCGGGGACCTCTACCGGCTCGGCGAGATCAACGAGCTGGCCCGGACCGTGGAGGGCGCCCGGCCCGGCCCGGACGGGCGGCTGGCGCGCTCGGTGCAGTGGCGTACCGGGATCGCGGCGCGCCAGCTCGGTGACCTGGACAAGGCCCGCACCACCCTGACGTCGGTGGTCGACCAGTACATGGAGGCCAGGCAGGAGGCGGGCGCGGCGATGGCACTGGTCTCGCTCGGCATCACGCTGCACCACCAGGGCAATCTCCCGGAGGCGGCGGCCCGGCTGCGCGAGGCGCTGGCCTTGCAGGAGGCGGACGAGCTGGCGGGCGACCGGGCGTGGGGCCTGCACGCGCTGGCGGCGGTGGAGCGGGACCGGGGGCTGCTCGCCGAGGCGCTGATCCTGCTGGAGCGGTCCCTGGTGCTGCACCGGGACAGCGAGAGCGTGCACGGCGAGGCGTGGGCGCACTTCCAGCTGGGGCAGGTGTACCTGCGGCTGGGCGAGCCGGAGCGGGCCGAGGCCGAGCTGGACCTGGCCCTGGAGCTGTACGGGCGTACCCGCGACGACCGCGGCGAGGCGTGGGCGCTGACCCAGCTGGGGCGGGCCCGGGTCTTCGCCGGGGAGCCGGAGCCGGCGCTGGAGCGGCTGCGCGACGCGCTGGCCCGCCACCGGCTGGCGGAGGACGCGCGGGGCGAGGCATGGACGCTGTACTACCTGGGGCAGGCGCTGGAGGAGGGCGGCGAGCGGGACGCGGCGGTGCGGGAGCTGGAGCGGGCCCGGGCGATGTTCTCGCGGATGCGGGACGTGTACGGGCTGGCGCACGCCCGGCACCACTCGGGCCGGGTGACCCGCGACCAGCGGGCGGCCCGGACGGGGAACCTGCGCAACTCCGGCTACGCCCGGCAGCTGCTGGTGGACGCGCGGGCGGACTTCCGGCGGATCGGTCTGGCGCACGGCGAGGCGTGGACGTGCCTGGAGCTGGCGGTCGTGGACGCGGGCAACGACCGGGTGCCGCAGGCGCTGGAGCTGTGCGAGGACGCGGCGCGGCTGTTCGTCTCGTACGGGGACCTGCGCGGCGAGGACTGGGCCCGGTTCCTGCGGTGCACGCTGCTGCCGTACGCGGTGCCGGCGGACCCGCAGGACGCGGCGGCGGAACTGGCCCGGCTGGCGGCGGCGCCGCATCCGCTGCGGGACGGCCGGCTGGCGGACTGCCTGGACTCCTACGCGGTGATCCTGGGCCGGGGTGTGGACCCGGCGGAGGGCTGGCAGGCGTGGCGCCTGGGCCTGGTGCCGAACCTGCACTCCCGGGAGGTCATGGGCGTGCGCGTGCCGTGACCCCGCCCGGCGGGGGCGGGGTCACGGCGGCAGCGCGGCGGCTACGGCTTGCGGGGTTCCGGGGCGGAGGCGGCCGGCTCGGGCGCCTCCTGGAAGTCGACCCGGCCCATGTGCCGGCTCATGGACTTCATCAGGCCCCACACCCCGAGGGCGAGGGCGGCGAACACGATGAAGCCCAGGAGCCCGGGCGTCACCTTGTTCTTGTCGAAGGTGTCGGCGGCCAGCGGAAGGAGCTGGGTGACTGCTGCCTGCGTAGCGCTCATAGCTACGCATTCTCCCGGATGCCCGCGAAGAGGTCGGACTCGGGGAGGGAAGTGTCCACGAGCGACTTCGCCAGCTCGTACTCCTCGGTGGGCCAGACCTCCTTCTGGAGGTCCATCGGGACGCGGAACCAGCCACCGTCGGGGTCGATCTGGGTGGCGTGCGCGATGAGGGCCTTGTCACGGATCTCGAAGAAGTCGGCGCACGGTACGTGCGTGGTCAGCGTCCGCTCCGTGCGCTCGAACTCCTTCCAGCGCTCCAGCCACTCCCCGTACGGGGACTCCATGCCGCGGGCGAGCAGCGCCTCGTGCAGGGCGATGGTGCGCGGCTTGTTGAAGCCCTGGTTGTAGTAGAGCTTCTGCGGCTGGTAGGCCGGGCCGAACTCGGCCTCGGGGTACTTCTCGGTGTCGGCCGCGCCGTCGAAGGCGGCCATGGTGACCTTGTGGGTCATGATGTGGTCGGGGTGCGGGTACCCGCCGTTCTCGTCGTAGGTGGTGATCACCTGCGGCCGGAAGGCGCGGATCTTCTTCACCAGGCGGCCGGCGGCCTCGTCGACGTCCGCGAGCGCGAAGCAGCCCTCGGGCAGCGGCGGCAGCGGGTCGCCCTCGGGCAGCCCGGAGTCGACGTAGCCGAGCCACTCCTGCTCGATGCCGAGGATCTCGCGCGCCTCGTCCATCTCCTTGGCGCGCACCTCGTGGATGTGTTCCTCGATGTACTTGTCGCCCTGGAGCTTGGGGTTCAGGATCGAGCCGCGCTCGCCACCGGTGCAGGTCACGACGAGGACGGGCACCCCCTCGGACACGTACTTGGCCATGGTGGCCGCGCCCTTGCTCGACTCGTCGTCGGGGTGGGCGTGGACGGCCATCAGTCGAAGCTGCTCGGTCAAGACAGGATCCTCTGTGATTCGTCAGGGCGAAGGCTTCTATAGTGACCGAATCGGGGGACGGAAAATTCCTGGGGTGGGATCCGGCGGCGGAGCCGCTCCCCGGCCCGCTGGGCCCTCTCGAAAGGATCGGTCGATGAGCACGGTGCGCGAGGGACTGCCCGAGGGCCGGTACGGCCGTTCGGCGGACGAGCGGGCGGACCGGAAGCTCAAGATCGTCGGCTCGGTGCTCGGGGTCGCGCTGCTGGGCGTCGTCGGCTGGATCGGCTGGGACTACGTGGCCGGGCAGAGCGTGAGCGCCGAGGTGATCAAGTTCCAGATCGTCTCGGCGAGCGAGGTGAAGGTCCACCTGGAGGTGCGCAAGGACGCCGCCGTCACCGGGGTGTGCACCCTCAGCTCGCAGGACAAGGACCACGGCGAGGTCGGCCGGGCCGATTTCACCTTCGCGCAGCGCGACACGCGCGTGGACGAGGTCGTCTCGCTCAAGACGACGGGGCGCGCGACGATGGTGGAGCTGGTGGGCTGCCAGGCGGCTGCCGCACGCTGATCCGGCCGGTGCGCGGGGGGCTCCGTGACTGGCGATGACACACTTCATACGGAAGGTGTCCTCCCCCTTTTCTTCCCGAATTGTTAGGCTCGTGGTTTCGCCCGCCGCTGGCGGCTTTGTAGTCCCCTGTACCGACGAGGAGCACCCGTGACCCAGACGAGCGAGAGCGTCACCTGGCTGACCCAGGCGGCGTACGACCAGCTGAAGGCGGAGCTGGACTACCTCTCTGGTCCTGCCCGCACGGAGATCGCGGCGAAGATCGCGGCCGCGCGCGAGGAGGGCGACCTCCGGGAGAACGGCGGCTACCACGCGGCCAAGGAGGAGCAGGGCAAGCAGGAACTGCGCGTGCGCCAGCTGACGCAGCTGCTGGAGAACGCCAAGGTCGGCACCGCCCCCGCCTCGGACGGCGTGGTGGCCCCCGGCACCCTCGTCAAGATCGCCTTCGACGGCGACGAGGACGACACCATGGAGTTCCTGCTGGCCTCGCGCGAGTACGCGTCCTCGGACTTCGAGACGTACTCCCCGCAGTCCCCGCTGGGCATGGGCGTGATGGGCAAGACGATCGGCGAGAACGCCGAGTACGAGCTGCCGAACGGCAAGAAGGCGGCCGTCAAGATCCTCGACGTCAAGCCGTTCACCGGCTGATCACCCCCCTTCGTACGCGTGAACGCCCGGCCGGAACATCCGGCCGGGCGTTCCCGCGTATCAGGCGCGTATCCGGGGGCGGCCGGCTAAGCCGTCGCCGAGCGGTACTTGCGGACCGCGAGCGTCCGGAACACCACGACGATCAGTACGGACCAAAGGACGGACGCGAGGACCGGGTGCTGCATCGGCCAGGCGGCCGGGGCGGGGTAGCCGGGCGGCAGGTTGCCGAAGAGTTCGCGGGCCGCGAGGACGGTCGCGCTGAACGGGTTCCACTCGGCGATGTGCCGCAGGAAGTCCGGCATGTTGTCGGAGGGGACGAACGCGATCGAGATGAAGGTGAGCGGGAACAGCCAGATCAGCCCGCCCGAGGTGGCCGCCTCGGGGGTGCGCACGGACAGGCCGATGAGGGCGCCGATCCAGGAGAAGGCGTACCCGAGCAGGAGCAGCAGGCCGAAGCCCGCCAGTACCTTGCCGAGGTTCTCGTGGGTGCGCCAGCCGACGAGCAGGGCGACCACGGCCAGGACGACCACCGTGAGGGCGGTCTGGACGAGGTCGGCCAGGGTGCGGCCGGTCAGGACCGCGCCGCGGGCCATGGGCAGCGAGCGGAAGCGGTCGATCAGGCCCTTGTGCATGTCGTCGGCGATGCCCGCGCCCGCCCCGGCCGTGGCGAAGGTGACGGTCTGGGCGAAGATGCCGGCCATCAGGAACTCGCGGTAGGCGGCGGGCGAGGTGCTGCCGCCGACGCTGATCGAGCCGCCGAAGACGTAACTGAAGAGCACGACGAACATGATCGGCTGGATCACCCCGAAGATGATCACCTCGGGGATGCGGGACATCCGGATGAGGTTCCGCTTGGCGATGACCAGGGAGTCCCTGGCGCCTTGGACCAGGCCGCCGCGCGGCCGCGGCGCCGCGAGTTCCGGGATCGGGGACGGGATGGTGGCGCTCACTTCACGGCCTCCTTGCGCGCCTTGCCCTTGCGTCCCTTCGCGGCGGCGGGTTCCGCTTCGCCGTCCGGGCCCGTGCCGCCGCCGCCGTTGTCCTCGTCGGCGAGTTCGGCCGCGTGGCCGGTGAGGGAGATGAACACGTCGTCCAGGGTGGGGCGGCGCAGGCCGATGTCGTCGATCTCGATGCCGCGTCCGTCGAGTTCGCGGATGACCTCGGCGAGCAGCTTGGCGCCCCCGGTGACCGGGACGGTCAGCTTGCGGGTGTGGGCCTCGACGGTGGTCTCGCCCTTGCCGAAGCCGGCGAGCACGGCGCGGGCCTCGGCCATGTGCTCCCGCTCGTGCACGACGACCTCGACGCGCTCGCCGCCGATCCGCGCCTTGAGCTGGTCGGAGGTGCCGCGGGCGATGACCTTGCCGTGGTCGACCACGGCGATGTCGTGCGCGAGGCGGTCGGCCTCTTCCAGGTACTGGGTGGTGAGCAGCAGGGTGGTGCCGCCGACCACGAGTTCCCGGATGACGTCCCACAGCTGCTGGCGGTTGCGGGGGTCCAGGCCGGTGGTCGGCTCGTCCATGAACATCACGGGCGGGCGGACCACGAGGGCGGCGGCGAGGTCCAGCCGCCTGCGCATGCCGCCGGAGTAGGTCTTGGCCGTGCGGTCGGCGGCGTCGGCGAGGTTGAAGCGTTCCAGCAGTTCGGCGGCGCGGGCCTTGGCCGCCTTGGAGCTCATCTGGTACAGCTGGCCGACCATCTGGAGGTTCTCGCGGCCGGTGAGGTACTCGTCGACCGCCGCGAACTGGCCGGAGAGTCCTATGGAGCGGCGGACTTCGTTGGGGTGCTTGAGTACGTCGATCCCGGCGACGACGGCCGTGCCGCTGTCGGGCCGGAGCAGCGTGGTGAGGACGCGCACGGTCGTGGTCTTGCCCGCGCCGTTCGGACCGAGGAGGCCGAGAACGGTTCCTTCCGGGACGTCGAGGTCCACGCCGTCCAGTGCCCGTACCTTGCCGAAGGCCTTGACCAGGCCTTCGGCGTAGATGGCGCCTGGCATATGGATTCTCCCTGTGCGAATCAGGTGTTTCCTCAGCAAATCCTATGGTCGGGGCGCGGGCGCCGACCGGCTTTCCGCACAGGTGGGGCGGCGGGCCGGGCGGCCGGGCTCCGGCCGGGGCCCAAGGTATCGCGTTATATCGCGTCTCGCCAGGGGTACGGCTCGGCCGCCCGTGAGCGGCGGCTCCGGCTCAGCCGCCGATGACCGTGTAACCCGCGCCGTGCAGCGACCGCGCGACCTCCGCGCAGTGTTCCGGCCCCTTGGTCTCCAGGTGCAGCTCGACCTCCACCTCGGTGAGGCCGAGCCTCGGGTCGGTCCGTACGTGGCTCACGTCCAGCACGTTCGCGTCGACCACCGACAGCACGCCCAGCAGTCCGGCCAGCGCCCCCGGCCGGTCGGCGACGCGCAGCCGCAGGGAGAGGTAGCGGCCCGCCGCCGCCATGCCGTGCCGCAGGATCCGCTGGAGCAGCAGGGGGTCGATGTTGCCGCCGGACAGGACGGCCACGACGGGGCCCGCGCCGTACAGTTCGGGCTCGCTCAGCAGGGCCGCCACCGGGCTGCACCCGGCCGGCTCGACCACCAGCTTCGCCCGCTCCAGGCAGAGCAGCAGGGCGCTGGAGAGCGCGTCCTCCGACACCGTACGGACCTCGTCGAGCAGCTCGGCGATGATCTGGAACGGGACGTCCCCCGGGCGGCCGACCTTGATGCCGTCCGCCATGGTGACCGGGCGGTCGATGGAGACGGGGTGCCCGGCCTTGAGCGAGGGCGGATACGCGGCGGCGCCCGCCGCCTGGACGCCGACGACCCGTACGTCCGGGCGCAGCGCCTTCACCGCGACGGCGATCCCGGCGGCGAGGCCACCGCCGCCGACGCCGACCAGGATGGTCCGCACCTCCGGGCACTGCTCCAGGATCTCCAGGCCGACGGTGCCCTGGCCGGCGATGATGTCGCGGTGGTCGAAGGGGTGGATGAACACCGCCCCGGTACGGTCCGCGTACTCCTGGGCGGCGGCCAGGGTCTCGTCGACGACCTGGCCGTGCAGCCGTACCTCGGCGCCGTACTCCCGGGTCGCGGCCACCTTCGGCAGGGGCGCCCCGACGGGCATGAACACCGTCGAGCGGACCCCGAGCAGCGTGGAGGCCAGGGCGACGCCCTGCGCGTGGTTGCCCGCACTGGCCGCGACGACACCGGCGGCGCGCTCCTCGGGGCGCAGCCCGGCGATGCGCACGTACGCCCCGCGCAGCTTGAAGGAACCCGTCCGCTGGAGGTTCTCGCACTTGAAGTGGACCGGGGAGCCGGTCAGGCCGGAAAGGTGCCGACTGCCCTCCATGGGGGTCACCCGCGAGACACCCGCCAGCATCTTCTGGGCACCCCGCACGTCGTCGAGGATGACCTGCGGCAGTGGCTGGGGGACGCGATAGCTCATGCGCCCAGTCTCCCAGCCGGTCCGCCCGGCGGCTGGCCCGAGGAACGGCCCCGGGCCGGGCCCGGTCGGAACGGAGTCGGGCCGGGCCCCGAACGGCACCGGCGATATCTCGCCATGCGGGACGGCGCCGGGGCGGCGGTCGCGGGAGGGCGTACCAGTTCTCGTACGGGGCGTACGGGCCGCAGTGGGGGCGCGTACTCTGTCCCCCATCCTTGTCGGACCCACGCGAAGAGAGCCCACGGCCATGCCCTCCATCCCGGCCAGTTCCGACCTGTCCCCGGCGGCCGAAACGCCCGCCGAAGCCGGTCTCCTCGACGCGCTCCAGCACCAGGTGGCGGTCTTCGCCCGCCGGGCGGAGCAGACCCGTCTCGGTGGGGTGGGCCAGGCCCGCAACTCGATGGACCGCGCCGCCTACCTGCTGCTGAACCGGCTGGACCTGGAAGGGCCCATGGGCGTCAAGGCGCTCGCGGGCGGCATGGGCATCGACTCCTCCACCGTCACCCGGCAGGTCGCCCCGCTCGTCGACGGCGGCCTGGTCAAGCGCACCTCCCACCCCGAGGACGGCCGGGCCGTGGTGCTCGCGCTGTCCGCACGCGGGCAGGCGCGGCTGGAGGAAGTGCGCTCCTCGCGGCGGGAGCTGATGGCCCGGGTCACGCAGGACTGGACCGAGGAGGAGCGCGAGGCGTTCACCGGGCTGCTGACCCGGTTCAACGTGTCGCTGTCGGAGCTGATGGCCTCCGTCGCGGACGCGGGCCCGGCGTCCTGAACCCGCCGGGCCGGGCGCGCGCGCAGCCGGCCCCGTCCCGCCCCTTGACCGGGGTGGTCCCCCCGGCCGCACCATATGGGCCATGGCGGCTGTCGACCACCGGACGGGGACCTTCGCGGAGTTCGAGGCGTTCGTCGCGGGCGCGGCGGGCCGGCTCCTGCACGTCGCGGTCCTGCTGACGGCCGAGCCGGAGGGCGACCCGCCCACCGCGCGCCGGCTCCTCGCGGGCGCGCTGGCCCGGACGTACGCGCACTGGCGCCGGCTGCGCGCGGACGACCCGTACGACTTCACCCGGCGACAGCTGTGCGCCTCGTACGCCCGCACCGCCTGGCGGCACCCCGGCGGCAGCGGGCTGCTCGCGCCGCTGAGCCCGCAGGAGCGGCTGGTGCTGGTGCTGCGGGTGTACGAGGGCGTCGCGGAGGAGGTCACGGCCGCGCAGCTGGGGCTGCCGCCCGAGCGGGTGGCGGCGCTGCGCGGCGGGGCCCTCGCCAAGCTGCGCGCCGCGGCGGCCGACGGGGGCAGCACGCCGTGAGCGGGTTCCCGGACCCCAAGGAGGACCAGGTCAGGCGGCTGCTGGAGGGCCCGCACCCGCCGGTGCCGTCCGGGCTGGCGACGGCAGCCGCGGCTCGTGGTGCCCGGCTGCTGCGCCGCTACCGCGCGGTACGGCGGTTCGGCTGGGCGGTGCTCCTCGCGGCGGCCGCGGCGTTCACGGTGTGGGCCGTCGTGACCCGCCCGTGGGTGACGCCGCCGAGCGGTGTCTCCCCGCCCCTGGAGGGCTGGTAGCCACCGCCCGGCGCGGGGCGGCCGGCAGGGACCTAGCCCAGGGCCCGGGTCAGGTCCGCGATCAGGTCGTCCGCGTTCTCGATGCCGACGGAGAGGCGGATCAGGTCCGCCGGGACCTCCAGCGCCGAACCGGCGACCGAGGCGTGGGTCATCCGGCCCGGGTGCTCGATGAGGGACTCGACGCCGCCGAGGGACTCGCCGAGCGTGAACAGCCGGGCCCGGTCGCACACGGCGACCGCCGCTTCCTCGCCGCCCTCGACCTGGAAGGAGACCATGCCGCCGAAGTTGCGCATCTGCTTGGCGGCGACCTCGTGGCCCGGGTGCTCGGGCAGGCCCGGGTAGAGGACCTTGGTGACCTTCGGGTGCCGCTTGAGCACCTCGACGATCTTGGCGGCGTTCTCCGCGTGCCGGTCCATGCGCACCGCGAGGGTCTTGATGCCGCGCAGCACGATCCAGGAGTCGAAGGGGCCGGCCACGGCGCCCATCGCGTTCTGGTGGTAGGCCAGTTCCTCGCCCAGCGCCGCGTCGGCGGTGACGAGGGCGCCTCCGACCACGTCGGAGTGGCCGCCCATGTACTTCGTCAGCGAGTGCACGACCACGTCGGCGCCCAGGGCGAGCGGCTGCTGGAGGTAGGGCGAGGCGAAGGTGTTGTCGACGACCAGCTTGGCGCCGGCCGTGCGCGCGATGTCGGCCACCATGGCGATGTCGGTGATGCCGAGCAGCGGGTTCGAGGGGGTCTCGACCCAGATGGCCTTGGTCTTCGGGGTCAGCGCCGCGCGCACGGACTCCGCGTCGGAGGTGTCGGCCACCGACCACTCGACGCCCCACCGGGAGACGACCTTCGCGAAGAGGCGGAAGGTGCCGCCGTAGGCGTCGTTCGGGATGACCACGTGGTCGCCCGGGGCCAGCAGCGTACGCAGCAGGCAGTCCTCGGCGGCGAGCCCGGACGCGAACGCGAGGCCGCGCACGCCGCCCTCCAGTGCCGCGAGGTTCTCCTCCAGGGCGGTGCGGGTCGGGTTGGCGCTGCGGCTGTACTCGTAGCCGCCGCGCAGGCCGCCGACGCCGTCCTGCTTGTACGTGGACACCTGGTAGATCGGGGGCACGACCGCGCCGGTCAGCGGGTCCGCCGTGTTGCCCGCGTGGATCGCGCGGGTCTCGAAGCTCTGGTGCTCGTGGCTGTCGTCGCTCATGGGGCAGATGCTATGCCCCACCGGCCCCGCGGGTCCTGCCCGGGCCGGGGAGCGCGGGGAGGGCATTCGCGTTCGCCGGGGTGCGTCTGGTTCGCTGGGACCATGGAGATTCTGTGGTTCCTGATCGCGGTCGGGCTGATCCTGGCCGCCCTGGGTCCGTATCTGCGGCGCAGGCGGGGCGGTGTGCGGCTGGTCGCGCCCGGCAGCCCCGACGCCGCCGACCCGGCGGACTACGGATTCGACCGGCAGGAGGAGCTCGACGTCCGGGTGCCCGGACCCGACCCGGACCTGATGGACGCCCTGGAGAACGTGCGCCGCACCGGCGGCTGGCAGGCCGCCTCGCAGCTGCTGGCCGGCACCCCGGCGGCCGGGGAGCTGCGCTGGCAGCGCGTGCAGGCCTTCGGCGGCGCGGCCGCGCTGGAGCTCGCCGAGCACCCGGGACAGGGGGCGCTGTGGCTCAAGTCGTGGCGGCTGGACGCGCCGAAGGACGCGGGCGGCGCGCAGGTGCACGCGGAGCTGCTGGTGCAGCAGGCGTGGCGGCACTCGGGCGGGGTGGGCTCCACCGACCACCGGATCATCCTGGAGGAAGCCCGCGAGGCGTGCGGCCGGGCGGCGCTGCTGGCGCCGGGCGACCCGGTGCCGTACATCACGGAGCTGGCCGTCGGGCGGGCGCTGGGGTACTCGGAGGCGGAGTACGACGCGCTGTGGGCGAAGGTGATCGACGTGGCCCCGGCGCACATGGGCGCGCACCTGGCGGCGCTGAACTACTGGTGCGAGAAGTGGCACGGCTCGCGGGAGCAGGCCGACGCCTTCGCGCACGCGGCGGCGGCCCGCGCCCCGCAGGGCTCGCTGCTGGCGGCGCTGCCGCTGTTCGCGGTGTACGAGCACCTGCCGGAGGTGCTGATGGTGTCGACGTTCTGGCGCAGCGCGGTGGTGACCCGGGCGGTGGAGGGTGCGCTGTACGCGGTGGGCTCGGCGCGCCCGGACGACCCGATGCTGGCGCACGTACGGCACATGCTGCTGCTGTTCCTGGTGCGGATGGAGCGCTGGGCGGAGGCGATGGAGCAGGTCCGGCACGTGGACGGCTACGTGGGCGCCCTCCCGTGGTCGGCCTCCCCGGACCCGGCGGCGGCGTACGCGATCCACCGGGCCCTGGCGGTCGCCGGCTACGAGGCCAACGGCGGCTCCCCGGCCACCCTCCCCCACTGACCTGCCGAACGAGCCGGTCCGGCGTACGTCGGACCGGCTCGTTCGGACCCGGGGCTTCTGCCGGGTACGGGGTCTGCCGGGGACGGGGGCGGGCCGGGGAATCCGGGCCGGGCCCCGGCCGTTAAAGGGAGACCACTAGGAGGGAATCCATGTTCTCGTACCGCCGTACGCCCGAGCTCCCCACCCGCGAGGAGGCCCTCAAGGGCCGTCCCGAGCCCCTCTTCGACGTGCCCGCCGTGCACACCGTGCTCGGCAATCCGCTCGCCGGGCCCTACCCCCCGCACCTCGCGGTGGCCGACTTCGGGCTGGGCTGTTTCTGGGGTGCGGAGCGCAAGTTCTGGCAGACCCCGGGGGTGTGGACGACCCTGGCCGGCTACCAGGGCGGTTACACGCAGAACCCGACGTACGAGGAGGTGTGCTCGGGCCTGACCGGCCACACCGAGGTCGTCCGGGTGGTCTTCGACCCGTCGCTGGTCTCCTACGCCACGCTGCTGAAGCTGTTCTGGGAGTCCCACGACCCCACCCAGGGCTTCCGCCAGGGCAATGACATCGGCACCCAGTACCGCTCTGCCGTCTACACCCACTCCGCCGCCCAGCAGGCGGAGGCCGAAGCCTCCCGCGAGGCCTACCAGCGCGTGCTGACCGCCTCGGGCCACGGCGAGATCACCACCGCCGTCCTGCCCGCGTCGGAGCGCCCCTTCTGGCCCGCCGAAGCACACCACCAGCAGTACCTGGACAAGAACCCGGGCGGCTACTGCGGCATCGGCGGCACCGGGGTCTCCTGCCCCATCGGCGTGGCCGCCGCCGACGGCTGAGGGAGCCGGCCGGCGGCGGCACGGGGGCGGTGGGTCAGATGGTGGCGGCGTCGATGACGAAGCGGTAGCGGACGTCGCTCGCCTGGACCCGCTCGTACGCCTCGTTGATTGCGTCGGCGCTGATGAGCTCGATCTCTGCGCCCAGCCCGTGCTCGGCGCAGAAGTCGAGCATCTCCTGCGTCTCCGCGATGCCGCCGATCATGGAGCCGGCGACGGTCTTGCGGCCGCCGATGACCGAGAACAGGTTCAGCGAGACCGGCTCCTCCGGGGCCCCGACGTTCACCAGAGCGCCGTCGACCTTGAGCAGTCCGAGGTACGCGTCGAGGCCGAGCGGGGCGGAGACGGTGGACACGATCAGGTCGAAACTGCCGGCGAGCTCCTCGAAGGTGCTCTCGTCGTTCGTCGCGTAGTAGTGGTCGGCGCCCAGCTTGAGGCCGTCCTCCTTCTTGCGCAGCGACTGGGACAGGACGGTGACCTCCGCTCCCAGCGCGTGTGCGATCTTCACGCCCATGTGCCCGAGCCCGCCGAGGCCGACGATCGCGACCTTCTTGCCCGGGCCCGCCTGCCAGTGCCGCAGCGGCGAGTAGAGGGTGATGCCCGCGCACAGCAGCGGGGCGGCGACGTCGAGGGCGAGACCGTCGGGGATGCGGACGGTGTAGTTCTCGTCGACGACGATGTGCGTGGAGTAGCCGCCGTACGTGGGCTGCCCGTCCTTGCCCAGGGCGTTGTACGTGCCGGTCATCCCCTGGACGCAGAACTGCTCCTGGCCGCGCAGGCAGTACTCGCAGGCGCGGCAGGAGTCGACGAAGCAGCCGACGCCGACGTGGTCGCCGACCGCGAACTTCGTGACGCCCGCGCCGATTTCGGTGACGACTCCGGCGATCTCGTGGCCCGGGACCATGGGGTAGATGCCCTCGCCCCAGCCGTCGGTGACCTGGTGGATGTCGGAGTGGCAGATGCCGGAGTACTTGATGTCGATGAGTACGTCGTGCTCGCCGACCGGGCGGCGCGCGATGGTGGTGCGCTCCAGCGGAGCCTTGGGTGCGGGGGCGGCGTACGCGGCGACCTGGGCGAGCGGGGTGTGCTGAGTGGCGGACATGCGCTGCTTCTCCTGAGTTTCCGTGGTGCGGTGCGTCCTACGATGCCCGGCGCGGCGGTGCTCACCCAGCCCCCTGCGGAGCATAGGACCGCTGGTCCTACTACTGGCGGGGTCAGGCTGGCGGTCGACGGCCCGGCGATACTGGGGTTATGGACCAGCTTGATCAGCGCGCCGAACTGGGCGAGTTCCTCCGCTCGCGCCGGGCGCGCCTGCGCCCCGAGGACGTGGGGCTGCCGGACTACGGGCGCCACCGCAGGGTTCCCGGCCTGCGCCGGGAGGAGCTGGCGCAGCTGGCGGGCGTGTCGGTGGCGTACTACACGCGGCTGGAGCAGGGGCACGGGCAGAACGTGTCGGCGGACGTACTGGACGCCATCGCCCGGGCCCTGCGGCTGGACGGCACCGAGTCGGCGCACCTGACGCACCTGGCGAGCCCGCGGCCGCGCCGGCGCCGTCCCTCGCGCCGCCCGGAGCAGGTCCGCCCGCAGCTGCGCGTGCTGCTGGACGCGATGGAGGGCGTACCGGCGTACCTGGTGGGCCGGCGGCAGGACGTGCTGGCCTGGAACCGGATGGCGACGGCGGTGTTCGGGGACTTCGGCGCGCTCCCGGCGCAGGAGCGGAACCTGGTCCGGATGGTGTTCCTGGACCCGGCGACGGCCGAGCTGTACGCGGAGTGGGAGTGCCGGGCGTGCCAGGTGGTGAGCTACCTGCGGCTGTACGCGGGCCGGCACCCGGAGGACGAGCAGCTGTCCGCGCTGGTCGGGGAGTTGTCGGTGAAGAGCGAGGAGTTCCGCCGGCTGTGGGCCGCGCACACCCTGGCGGACGACAAGACGCACGGTGTGAAGCAGCTGAAGCACCCTCTGGTGGGGGAGCTGAGCCTGGCGTTCGAGACGCTGGCCCTGCCGGACGACTCCGAGCAGTCGCTGATCACCTTCCACGCCGCCCCGGGCTCCTCCTCGGAGGACGCGCTGCGCCTGCTGGCGTCCTGGTCGGCGGCGGGCCCGGTCCCGTCCCATGCGGTGGGTTCGGGTGAGCCCGCCGGGCAGTGACGGCGTCTCAGAGCCGCAGCCGGAACACGGCCGCCGCCCGCTCGTACCGGTAGCCGAGGCCGGCGTTGACCGCCCGCATCGGGGCGTTCTCGTCGGCCACGGTCGTTTCGACCTCGCGCAGTGCGGGGTACCGCGACCTGGCGTCGGCGAGCATCGCCAGCTTGACGGCCCGGCCCAGCCCCCGGCCCCGGTGGGCCGGGACGACGACCGTGTCGTACTGGAGGGCGCGCGGGTCCGCCAGGTCGGGGAGGACGAGGACGGTGTACGCCGCGACCTCCCCCGCCGGGGTGACCGCGGCGACCGTGGTCACTTCCCCGCCCCGGTCCAGGATCAGTTGCTGGGCCGCGTGCACGCGCTGCGCCGTCCATCCCCGGAACTGCAGGTCC
Organism: Streptomyces sp. NPDC026522; assembly: GCF_055567555.1. NCBI lineage: Bacteria > Bacillati > Actinomycetota > Actinomycetes > Kitasatosporales > Streptomycetaceae > Streptomyces > Streptomyces sp. NPDC026522. The sequence goes on along the minus strand of NZ_JBVHQF010000002.1, from coordinate 312,884 downwards.
GTGTCCCCGCTCGGCGCGTCCGCCATGGCCCCGTGGGCGACGGCCGACGCGTCCGCCCACTCCGGCGGCACCAGGCCGGGCCAGCACACCAGCTCGTAACCGGGCGGGACGGGTGCCTGCCGCGGTATCGGGCGCGTGACGTCCTGGACGTACCAGCCCATCGGCAGCACGTTCTCGAAGCCGAGCGACTCCGCGAAGGCCTGCCCCGGGCCGCCGAGGTCGACGAGGGTGCTGATCGAGGTGCGGCCCTGCGCGAGGAGTTCCGTACGGATCCGCTCCCACAGCTGCGTGCCGACGCCGCGCCGGCGCGCGTCCGGACGTACGGCGAGTACGTCCAGGTACCCGGTGTGCGCGTTGCCCGGGTCCGTGAACAGGACCAGGGAGGCGACGCCGGCGCCGTCGTCGCGCGCCCAGTTCACGGCCCGGCGCGGCAGCGGCGGCACCCGCAGCCGCCCGGCGACCGCCACCCGGGTGGGCACCGGCCCCCCGTCGGCGGCCGCCGCCGCGGTCAGGACGGCCAGCCAGGCGTCGACTTCGGCGTCGGACGGGGGCACGGACAGGGTGTGAACGTTCATGCCCGGACCCTAAGTGCTGGTCAGCGCGTCGCGCTCAGGGGTTTTCCGTCACCGTCACCCGGCCCTTGCGGATCGTCGCCACGCGCGGTGCGCGCTTGGCGAGCGCGCTGTCGTGGGTGACCATCACGAAGGTCAGGCCGTGTTCCTTCCACAGCCCTTCGAGCAGGTCCATCACCTCGTCGCGCATCGACTCGTCCAGGTTGCCGGTCGGTTCGTCGGCCAGTAGCACCTTCGGCCGCTTGACCAGCGCCCGGGCGATCGCGACGCGCTGCTGCTGACCGCCGGACATCTCGCCGGGCAGGTGGCCGGTCCGCTCGCCCAGGCCGACCGACTCCAGCGCCTCGGCCGCCCGCGTGCGGCGCTCGCGCGCCTTGAGGCCGAGGGGGACGAGGGCCGTCTCCACGTTCTCCTGCGCCGTCAGCGTCGGGATCAGGTTGAAGGACTGGAAGACGAAGCCGATGGTTTCGGCCCGGACCCGGGTGAGGCGGGCCTCGGAGACGGTCGCCAGGTCCAGACCGTCGAGGACGACCTGGCCCTCGGTCGGCCGGTCGAGGGCGCCGAGCATCTGGAGCAGGGTGGACTTGCCGCCGCCGGTGGGGCCCTGGATGACGAGCCGGCCGCCGTCCTCGATGGTGAGGTCCACGCCGGCGAGCGCGTCGACGGACTGCTTGCCGCGCCGGTAGCGCTTGGTGACTCCGCTGAGTTGGTACATCTCGTTGCCTCGCTAGATCGGGAAGTGGGGAGGGTCGGGCCTGCGGGCTATTCGACGCGGCGCAGCGCGTCCGCCGGCCGCAGCCGCGACGCCCGCCAGCCGCCGAAGCCGCCCGCGATCAGGCCGCCCGCGACGGCGAGGGCGACGGCCAGGCCGATGACGGACAGGGACACCGGCGCGGTGAGGGCCACGTCCAGGGCCTTGCCGGCGCTCTGGCGCGCGGCGCGCATCCCGCCGCCCCCGCCCCCGAACCGCATGCCGCCGCGCCCGGCGGCGCCGGCCAGCTTGGCGGTGAGGGTGGGACTGGCAGCGGTGATCGCGTACGCGGCGGCCAGGCCGACGCCGATCCCGAGGACCCCGCCGATCAGGCCGTTGACCAGGGCCTCTCCGGCGACCTGGAGGGTGACGCGGCCGCTCTTCCAGCCGAGCGCCTTGAGGGTGCCGAACTCCCGCACGCGCCGGGAGACGGCGGAGGAGGTGAGCAGACCGGCGACGAGGAAGGCGGCGGCGAGCACGACGTACGAGAGCCACGCGCCGACGGTGGAGGCGAGCGAGGCGGCGGTGGACAGCGAGCCGGAGACGGTGTCGGCGAGGTCGGCGGAGGTGGTGACGGTGGTGTCCGGGACGTTCTTCTGGATGGCCTGCTTGACGGAGCCGATGGCCTGGGAGTCCTTGGCCTGGACGTAGACCGTGGTGATCTTGTCGGGGGTCTCGGCGAGGCTCTGGGCCTGGTGCAGGGGGACGTAGAGGTTGGCGGCGGCGTCCCCGCTGTCGGCGGTGGCGATGCCGACGACCTTGAACGCGGTGCCCTTGACGGTGAGGTCGGAGCCGACGGCCAGGTTGTTCTTCTGGGCGTACGCGCTGTCGACGACGGTGACGGCCGCGTCCTTGTCGGCCGCCGCGAAGGCCCGGCCCGAGGTGATCTTGGAGGTGGTCAGCGGGCCCAGCTTCGGCTGGGTGACGTCCGCGCCGTAGACGGAGTAGGAGTTGACGGAGAAGTCGGCGCCGCCGCCCTCGACGGTGTCGCCGCCGCCGGCGCCCGGCTTGCCGGCCGTACCGCCCGCCGCCCCGCCGCCGCCCTGGCCCCTGCGGAACTCGCCGCGCTTGAACTGCCCGTTGACCTTCGTCACCTGGAGGCTGAGGCCGCCGACGGCCTGGGCGACGCCGTCCTGTCCGGCCACCTTGCCCACGGTCGCGGAGTCGAGGGTCTGGAAGCCCTGGGGCATCACCAGGTCACGGCTCTGGTCGGTGCCGGCGCCCGCGTCCCCTTCGCCCTTGGCGTCGAACTTGAAGCGCGGGCGGCCGGCGTCGCCCCCTTCCCCCTGCGCGGGCTGGGCCTTGGTGACGGTCATGTCGGTGCCCAGCCCGTAGAGGGACTGCAGGACCTTGCCCTGGGCCTGGGCCATGCCCGCCGAGACGGAGCTGACGACGATGACGAGGGCGATACCGACGGCGAGGCCGGACGCGACGACCAGCGCCGCCTTGCGGCGGCGGCGCAACTCGCGCCGGAGGTAGGTGAAGAACATGGCGCCGAACGTAGGCAGCGCCCGTGATCGCCGGGTAAGCCGGAGGTAAGAGTCGGATGAGAACGGCGAACGGCGGGGAACCCGTCAGGGTTCCCCGCCGTTCGCGCGGGTCACAGTGCCCGGGGCGTCAGGAGGCCGAGCCGGCCTTCCACTCCGCCCAGCTCATGTTCCAGCCGTTGAGGCCGTTGTCGGGCTTGATGGTCTTGTCCGGGGAGTTGATGACGGTGACCACGTCGCCGATGAGCGAGTTGTCGAAGAACCACGCGCCCGCCGTGTTCGGGTCGTTGGCGCCCTGGGTGTCGTTCAGGCCGACGCAGCCGTGGCTGGTGTTGACGCTGCCGAAGATCGAGTCGGCGCCCCAGTAGTTGCCGTGGATGAACGTGCCCGAGGTGGACAGCCGCATGGCGTGCGGGACGTCCTTGATGTCGTACTCGCCCTTGCCCTCGCCGTTCTTGAAGCCGACGGTGGCGCCGTCCATCCGGGTCTCCTTGAACTTCTCGGAGATCACCATCTGGCCGTTGTAGGTCGGGTTGGACGGGGAGCCCGCCGAGATCGGGATGGTCTTGATGACCTGGCCGTCCCGGGTGACCGTCATCTTCTTGGTCTTCGCGTCGACCGTGGAGACCTGGCTCCGGCCGATCTTGAAGGTGACGGTCTTGTTCTGCACGCCCTTGATGCCCGGGGCGCCCTGGACGCCGTCCAGCGCGAGCTTCAGCGTGACGGTGGAGTTCGCCTGCCAGTACTGCTCCGGGCGGAAGTCCAGCCGCTGCGCGTCGAACCAGTGGCCGACGACTTCCTGGCCGCTGCTGGACGAGACGTTGATGGCCGCCTGGACGGCCTTCTGGTCCTTGATCGGCTTGTTGAAGGTGATCGAGACCGGCATGCCCACGCCGACGGTCTGGCCCTCGTCCGGCACGAACGAGCCGATGAAGCTGTTCTCCGGGGAGACGGTGGTGAACGAGGCGTTCTCGTGCGCCTCGTGGCCCGCCTCGTCCTTGGCGCTGGCCGCCAGGGCGTACTTGGTCGAGCGCTTGAGGGCGCCCTCCGGCTTCCAGCTCTTGCCGTCGGCGGACATCTTGCCCGGCACGTCCGCCCCGTCGGAGGTCTTGAGCTCCACCTTCGTGAGAGTGCCGTCACTGACGGTCACGCTGGTGGCGTCGTTCAGGCCGATGTTGGTGGCGCCGTCCTTGGGCGTGATGGCTATTCGGGCCTTCGAGGCGTCCTTGGCCGCCGCCGCGTCGACGTCGGCCTGCGACTTCTCCGAGGCCTGTCCGCTGCCCTTGGGCTGGTCACCTCCGCCGTTACACGCCGAAAGCACCAGTACGCCACCGAGGACGGCGGAAATGGCCACCAGGGACCTCTTCCGCCGCATGCTGTCCGTCCTCACACGCCACTCCATCGTTGCCGGAACCCCCGAGTTCCCTCCCAACTGCCGCTGGAAGGTACCCACCGGGCAGGAGGCCATGCCTCCTGCCCACGGTTGTGACAACGCGTGAATGACCCGTTTCGGTTCCACATTCCGTTGGGATGTGGGCAACCCCACGGTCAAGCGTTGTCGGTCACCTCTTCTTCGAAGTCACCATCCTCCTCGTCCATGTCCCACTCCATGGACTCGGGGTCGTATTCGACGGGCTCGCTGCTCCAGGAGGCCTGGGCCAGTTCCACGCCGGGGATGTCCGCGACCAGGTCAGTGGGGTCGACGAGGTAGGCCAGGGCCTCCGACTCGTCCGCACCCACCGCCGCCTCGGCGTGGCCGCGCTCTTCGTCCGGCATGAACTCGTCGGCCTTGATGTGGGCGAGGGCGGCGCCGGTGAGCGCTGTGGTGTCGGTCACTTCCAGGACCAAATCAACCCGAAGTCGTACGTACCGTGAGGTGTCAGAAGAGTTCATACGACGGAGAGTAAGCCCCGGGGATGCCTCGACTTTCCCACGACCCGCCCCTTTCACTAGCATCGGCGCACACGGCCAATTCGCTGCTGCCACAAGGGGGATCGCACCGTGTCCGCACGCCGATCGCTGCTCACCGCTCTCGGAGCGACCACCCTCCTCGCCGCCCTCTGGTTCGTGCCGTCGGCGAACGCCACCGCACCGGACCGGTCGCCCGGCCGCTCCGCGCCGTCCGACCAGCGCAGCGGGCCCGCCCAGGAGAACCGGGCCACGCTCAGCGACACCGCCGCGGTGGTGGACGTCTCGGCACCCCGGGAGGCCGCCGCCCTGCCCCTCGCGCTCGCCGACACCGGCAGCGTCGACACCAGCCCCTACCTGCTGGGCGGCGCGCTCTGCCTGGGCGTCGGAGCCGGCTTCGTCACCTTCTCCGTACGGCGCTCGCGCACGCAGTAGGACGGCGCCCGCAGACAGGAGAAGGGCCGCGCCCCGGGGAGTCCCGGGGCGCGGCCCTTCCCGCGGTGGATCAGGCGCGCTCAGGCGAGCGGGCCGGTGACCGCCTCCACGGCGGCGACCAGCGCACCGGACCGCACGAACGCGTCGGCGGCGGCCAGGTCGGGGGCGAGGAAACGATCCGGCCCGGGACCCTCCACACCCGCCTCCCGCACCGCCGCGATGGCGGCCCGGCTGGCCGGGGACGGGGTGAGCCCGTGGCGCAGCTCGATGGCGCGGGTGGCCGCGTACAGCTCGATCGCGACGATCCGGGTCAGGTTGTCGATCGCGGTACGGAGCTTGCGCGCGGCCGACCAGCCCATCGAGACGTGGTCCTCCTGCATGGCGGAGGAGGGGATCGAGTCGGCGGAGGCGGGAACCGCGAGCCGCTTCATCTCGCTGACCAGCGCGGCCTGCGTGTACTGGGCGATCATCAGACCGGAGTCCACGCCGGCGTCCTCCGCCAGGAACGGCGGCAGGCCGTGCGAGCGGTTCTTGTCGAGCAGCCGGTCGGTGCGGCGCTCGGCGATGGAGCCCAGGTCGGCGGCGGCGATGGCCAGGAAGTCCAGTACGTACGCGACGGGGGCGCCGTGGAAGTTGCCGTTGGACTCGACCCGGCCGTCGGGCAGCACCACCGGGTTGTCGACGGCCGAGGCCAGCTCCCGCGAGGCGACCAGGGCGGCGTGCGCCATGGTGTCGCGGCCCGCGCCGGCGACCTGCGGGGCGCACCGCACCGAGTAGGCGTCCTGGACGCGCGGGGCGGTCTCCTCCTGGAAGTGGCGGACGAGGCCCGAGCCCTCCAGGACGGCGGCCATGTTGGCGGCGGAGGCGCCCTGGCCGGGGTGCGGGCGGATGGCGTGCAGCTCGGGCGCGAGGACCTTCTCGGTGCCGAGCAGCGCCTCCAGGGTCAGCGCGGCCGTGATGTCGGCGGAGGTGTACAGCTTGCCGAGGTCGGCGAGGGCCATGATCAGCATGCCGAGCATGCCGTCGGTGCCGTTGAGGAGGGCCAGGCCCTCCTTCTCGCGCAGCTCGACCGGCTCGATCCCGGCTTCGGCGAGCAGCTCGCCCGCGGGGCGCACGACCCCGTCGGGGCCCTCGGCGTCGCCTTCGCCCATCAGGGCCAGCGCGCAGTGCGAGAGCGGGGCGAGGTCTCCCGAGCAGCCGAGGGAGCCGTACTCGTGCACGACCGGCGTGATCCCGGCGTTCAGCACGGCTGCCATGGTCTGCGCGACGGAGGGCCGGACCCCGGTGAAGCCGGAGGCCACGGTCTTGAGCCGGAGGAACATCAGGGCGCGCACCACCTCGCGCTCGACCCGCGGGCCCATGCCGGCGGCGTGCGAGCGGACGATGTTGCGCTGGAGCTGGGCGCGCAGCTCGGGGCTGATGTGCCGGGAGGCGAGGGCACCGAAACCGGTGGACACCCCGTAGACCGGCTCGGGCTTGGCGGCGAGCGCGTCGACGATCTCGCGGGCGCGGGCCAGGGCGTCCAGCGCCTCGCCGGACAGCTCGACCCGCGCGTTGCCGCGGGCGACGGCGATGACGTCCTCGGCGGTGGTCCCGGACGTTCCCACCACGACAGTGTGCATATCCATATTCAGCACCCTACGGACTGAATCTCTTCATGTCACTAGCGACTTGGTGGAGCAGTCGTTACAGGCTGCTACGCCGGGCCGCGACGGGCCGCTACGCCCGGCCTCGGAACCGGCGCCGCTCTCCCCTGCCCGCCTGCGCCGCGTCGGCCAGCCGCACCACCGCGCTGTCCCGCCCGGCCACCACGGGCCCCCGCGAGCGGGCGGCCTTGGCCTTGTACTGGGCCGCGTCGGCGAGCCGGAACAGCCGCCGGGAGGACTTCAGGGGCCCGATGGGATCGCCGGTGGAGGCGACCCCGCAGGCCACGCCCTCGCCCAGCTCCAGCTCGGCGGCGCGCAGGCACACCTGCTCGGTCACCCGCACCACCTCGTCCGCCGACGGACCGACGCTGACCAGGCAGAACTCGTCGCCGCCGAGCCTGGCCACCAGCGCGCCGGGCAGTATGGCCCCGCACAGGCTCAGCACGGAACCGAACCGCTCAAGCAGCCGGTCCCCCATGGCGTGCCCGAGGGTGTCGTTGACCCGCTTGAGCCCGTTCAGGTCGCACACCACGAGGCTGACCACGGCCCCCGTGCGCCGGTGCTCCTCCAGGGCCTCGTCGAGCCGCATGTCGACGGCCCGCCGGTTGGCCAGCCCGGTCAGCGGGTCGGTGAACGCGAGGCGCCGGGCCTCTTCGAGGCGCTCGTTCTGCGCGAGCCCGGCGGCCACGACGGCCGCCAGGACGGTCGCGAACTCCGCGTCGTCCTCGTCGAAGTCCGCCAGCCCCTCGTCCCGGGCGACGTACAGCTCCCCCCAGGCCCGGCCGCTGAGCACGATCGGCGCGACCACGCAGCTGCCGCGTCCGCGCAGCCGCAGCGCTTCGCCGCGCCGGCCCGGCCGGCCGCCGCTCGCGCCCTCGACCCAGGCGTGCGGGCCGGCGCCGCCGACCCAGCGCTCGTGCAGGAACTCGGTGATCTCGGGGAACTCGTGCACCGGGTAGGACTCGTCCTCGGGGAACTCCTCCTCCCCCGCCCGCCGCTCGCCCTCGTTCACGAGGACGCGCAGCCGGCCGCGCTCGCGCTCCCACGCGGAGATGGCGGCGAACGACCCGTCCATGGCCAGCCGGGCCCCCCGCGCGGCCGCCCGCACACTGTCCCGGGGCGCGCCCGCCGCCGCCATGGCCTGCGCGAGGCCCACGACGGCCCGGAGCCGCCCGTCAAGTCCCATCACAACAGGTTAGGGAGTTTTATCTGATTTGGTGACAATCGCCGCGTTTTCCCGCAGAACTCAAGATCACCAGCGCCGACCGGACACCTAGACCCCGGGCCACTGCGGCTTGCGCTTCTCGTTGAACGCCGCCACGCCCTCGGCGCGGTCGCCGGAGAACGCCACCGTCCGCCACGCCGCGTCCTCGATCTCCAGCCCGGCCGCCAGGTCCATCCCGTGCCCCAGCCGCAGCGCCCGCTTCGCCGCGCGCAGTCCGACCGGCGAGTTCGCCGCCATCCGGGCCGCCAGCGCGAGCGCCTCCGCGCGGTCCGTCCCCGCCGCGACCACCGAGTCCACCAGGCCCAGCGCCAGCGCCTCCGGCGCCGCCACCCGGCGCGCCGTGAAGATCAGCTCCGCCGCGCGGGCCGCACCGACCCGCCTGGGCAGCAGCTGCGTACCGCCGCCGCCCGGGATCACGCCGACCGACACCTCCGGCAGCCCGACCACCGCCGTCTCGTCGGCCACGATCACGTCGCAGGCCAGCGCCAGCTCGAAGCCGCCGCCGAGCGCGAAGCCGTGCACCGCCGCGATCGTCGGCACCGGCAGCTCCAGCACGCCCCCGTACGCACCCCGCGTCGTCGGCCGCTGCCGCACCAGCTCGGCGTCCGACATCGCGTTGCGCTCCTTGAGGTCGGCGCCCACGCAGAACGCCCGCTCCACCGCCGAGGACAGCACGACCACCCGTACCGAGGCGTCCGCCGCCAGCCGCGCGCACGCGTCCCCGATGGCCCGGGCCATGCCCGTCGACACCGCGTTCATCGCCTTGGGCCGGTCCAGGACCAGCTCGGCGACCCCGTCCTCATGCCGGCGTACGGCCAGGAACTCCGACTCCACGGTCTCCGCCGCCACGCTCTTCGACGCCACAGGACAGCCCTCCCGGTTAACGAACGTTACCCGGGGATCCTAGGCGTCCGCCGCGTCAGCGACCAGGGCTCCACGACCCCGAGCCCGCGCACCGGCCGCTGCCACATCGGCTGGAGCGCGAACCGGTAGGCGCCGCCGCCCTCCTCCGACTCGGACTCCTTCTCGGAGACCGGCGCGGCCCCGGTGCGGCCGAGCTCCTCGGCCATCGCCCCGTCCACCAGCACCGCGTCCTTGGGGGCTATGGAGGTCAGCCGGCTCGCCAGGTTCACCGTGGTCCCGAAGACGTCGCCCATCCGGGTCGTCACCGTGCCGAACGCGATGCCGACCCGCAGCTCCGGCATCTGCGGATCCGCTTCCATCGTCTCGATCAGCCGCAGCGCGATCTCCGCCGCCGTCGCCGCGTCGTCCGCCGCGTACAGCACCTCGTCGCCCAGCGTCTTGATCAGCCGGCCGCCGTAGGCGGCGATCAGGTCCGCCGCCGTCGTCTCGAAGGCCTCGACCAGCTCGCCGAGCTCCTCCTCCTCCAGCCGCCGGGTCAGCCGGGTGAAGCCGACCAGGTCCGCGAAGCCCACCGCGAGCCGCCGGTCGACCATCTCCTCGTCGTCCGCCACCTGCACCACGCGCCCGGTGGCGGCCGCCAGCTGGCGCCGCCACACGTAGACGAGGAACTCCTCCAGCTCCGGCAGCAGCAGCTCGACCAGCGGGTACGTGACCTCGGTACGGGTCATGCCCGGCTCCGGCGGCTCCGTCAGCCCCTCCAGGAAGGAGTCGATCTGCCACTCGGCCAGCCGGGCGGTGGTCTGCCCGGTGGACCGCGCCACCTGCACCGCCATCGGCTCGCTCAGCAGCCCCGCCTCCACCAGACCGGCGAGCCGGCGCAGCGCCAGTACGTCCGCCTCGGTGAGGGCCTTGGCCTGCCCGATGTCGGCGAAGCCCATGGCCCGCCAGAACCGGGAGGCGAGCTCCATCGAGACGCCGGCGCTGCGGGCGGCCTGGAACGGGGTGTAGCGGCGCTCGGCGCCCAGGATGAGCTGCTCCAGCCGGATGGCCAGCGGGTCGGCCGTCGGCTGGACGGTGTGGTCCACCTCGTGGTGGGGAGTGTGCTGGTCCCGCCCGATCGGGGTGCTGCCGGAACCGGCCTGGGTCGCCCCCGTGCCGGACCCGGACCCGGACGCGCCGGACGTAGGGTCGTCGACGGTCAAGGGCCGCCTCCTGTCCATTCCGTACGCAATTCCGACTTCCGAACCGGTTGATCACGGCAAGGACCGGGATCTCCGCCGGCTACCGCTGGGGGGTGCCTCCAAAACCATACGGCAGGTGTGCCGTAGCTCACTCCCCGGTCCGTCCGCCCGATCGGGCCGCCCGGCCGCTACCGCACGGAGCGCAGGTGGACCACGTCCCCGGCGCCCACGGCCAGCCGCTCGTCGTCCGCGCTCCGGATCACGAGCCGGCCGTCCGCGTCGACCGCTTCGGCCGTCCCGGTGATGGTGCGGCCGCCGGGCAGGTCCGCCCGGACGTGCCGGCCGAGCGTCGCGCAGCCGGCCGCGTACGTCTCCTGGAGGCCGCTGGCCGCCGGGTCGCCGCCGGCCGCGCGCCAGGCCTCGTACCACTGCTCCAGGGACCGCAGTACGGCCTTGAGCAGCGGCTCCCGGTCGGTCACGGTGGCCTTGGCCAGGGCGAGGGAGCCCGCGGTGTCGACCGGCAGCTCGTCCTCGGTCAGCGTGACGTTCAGCCCGATCCCGACGACCACGGCTCCCTCAGAGCCTCCGGCCTGGGAGGGGCCCCCGGGGACGCGCTCCGCGAGGATGCCGCCCGTCTTGCGTTCCTCGCCGTCGACGGTGACCAGCAGGTCGTTGGGCCACTTGAGGACGGTGTCCACGCCCGCCGCCCGGGACAGCCCGGTAGCGGTGGCCACCCCGGCGAGCAGGGTCAGCCACCCCCAGCGCTCCTCGGGCACCCCCGGGCCGGGCTTGAGCAGCACCGAGAAGAACAGCCCGGACCGGGCGGGCGCGACCCAGCTCCGGTCGAGCCGCCCCCGCCCGGCGCTCTGCTCCTCGGCGACGAGCACGGCCCCCTCGGGCAGCTCCCCGGCCCGCGCGGCGAGATCGGTGTTCGTCGACCCGGTGGCCGCGACCACCTCCAGCGAAGTCCACAACCCCTCCCCGACGAGATGCCGCCGCAACGCGGCGGCATTGAGGGGCGGCCGCTCAAGGCTCGACCAACGGCCTGCGGAAGCTCCTGTCGGAGTTCCTCCTGATGCATCTGATGGCGTCATGCAACCCACAGTAGGTGTGTCAAACGCCGCACTGCCGAGCGCCATGCCCGCCGATACGCTACGCACGAGTAGCCAGCAGCAGTCCATCAATTGACCAGGCAGTTGACACCACACAGGGAGCCGCGCCCCGATGTCACAACCCTCAGAGCCGATCGACATGCACACCACCGCGGGCAAGATCGCGGATCTGCAGCGCCGGATCGACGAAGCCACTCACGCCGGGTCCGCGCGGGCGGTGGAGAAGCAGCACGCCAAGGGGAAGCTGACGGCGCGTGAGCGGATCGGGCTGCTGCTGGACGAGGGGTCGTTCGTCGAGCTCGACGAATTCGCCCGGCACCGCTCGACCGCCTTCGGGCTGGAGCAGACCCGCCCCTACGGCGACGGCGTCGTGACCGGCTACGGCACGGTCGACGGCCGGCCGGTCGCCGTGTTCTCGCAGGACTTCACCGTCTTCGGCGGCGCCCTCGGCGAGGTCTACGGCCAGAAGATCATCAAGGTGATGGACTTCGCGCTGAAGACCGGCTGCCCGGTCATCGGCATCAACGACTCCGGCGGCGCCCGCATCCAGGAGGGCGTCAGCGCCCTCGGCATGTACGGCGAGATCTTCCGCCGCAACGTGCACGCCTCCGGGGTGATCCCGCAGATCAGCCTGGTCGTGGGCCCCTGCGCCGGCGGTGCCGTGTACTCCCCCGCCATCACCGACTTCACCGTGATGGTCGACCAGACCTCGCACATGTTCATCACCGGCCCCGACGTCATCAAGACCGTCACCGGCGAGGACGTGGGCTTCGAGGAGCTCGGCGGGGCCCGCACCCACAACTCCACCTCGGGCGTCGCGCACCACATGGCGGGCGACGAGAAGGACGCCATCGAGTACGTCAAGTCCCTGCTGGCGTACCTCCCCTCGAACAACCTCTCGGAGCCGCCCGCGTTCCCCGAGGAGACGGACACCGAGGTCACCGACCTCGACCGCGAGCTCGACACGCTGATCCCGGACAGCGCCAACCAGCCGTACGACATGCACACCGTGATCGAGCACGTCCTCGACGACGGCGAGTTCCTGGAGACGCAGTCGCTGTTCGCGCCGAACATCCTCACCGGCTTCGGCCGGGTCGAGGGCCACCCGGTGGGCATCGTCGCGAACCAGCCGATGCAGTTCGCCGGCTGCCTGGACATCAACGCCTCCGAGAAGGCCGCCCGCTTCGTGCGGACCTGCGACGCGTTCAACGTCCCGGTGCTGACGTTCGTCGACGTACCGGGCTTCCTGCCGGGCACCGACCAGGAGTACAACGGAATCATCCGGCGCGGCGCGAAGTTGATCTACGCCTACGCCGAGGCCACCGTCCCGCTGATCACCGTCATCACCCGCAAGGCCTTCGGCGGCGCGTACGACGTCATGGGCTCCAAGCACCTCGGCGCGGACCTGAACCTGGCCTGGCCGACCGCGCAGATCGCCGTCATGGGCGCGCAGGGCGCGGTGAACATCCTGCACCGCCGGACGATCGCCGAGGCCGAGGCCGCCGGCGAGGGGGAGGAGACGCGGGCCCGGCTCATCGCCGAGTACGAGGACACCCTGCTGAACCCCTACACGGCCGCCGAGCGCGGGTACATCGACGCGGTGGCCATGCCGTCGGAGACCCGGGCCCACGTGGTGAAGGGGCTGCGCCAGCTGCGGACCAAGCGGGAGTCCCTGCCCCCGAAGAAGCACGGCAACATCCCCCTCTAGGAGGTCCGTCCAGTGGTGATCAAGGTCGTGAAGGGGAACCCGACCCCGGAGGAGCTGGCCGCCGCACTGGCGGTGGTCCAAGCGCGCGCGGCGGCGCTGGCGTCCGCGCCGTCGGGCGCGCCCCGGGTCCCGGACGAGTGGGCGGCGCCCGCCCGGGTGGCACGGCGGACGCTGCCGCGGCCGGGGCCGCGCGCCTGGGGCCGTACCTACTGGCCCGCGTAGGCCGTCGGCGAAGGGCCGCCGCCGTGCGGCCCGCGAAGATGGCATGAACGGACGGTGGCGCCTGAGTACCCGTACTCAGGCGCCACCGGCGTCCGCGGGGCAAGGATCGGAGGATGCTCTGGTCAGACCCGAAGGACGAGCCGCCGAAGGACATGCGCGAGGCGCAAGCGATGCTGCGGCGGCTGATCGTGGTGCTCGCCCTCGCCATGGCCGTCGTGGTGTACGTGCTGGGCGTGGGCCCCTTCTGAACCGGCTGCGCGGCCGCCCGCGCGCGCCCCTACGATGACTGGCATGACTGCTGCCGCGCCCCGCTCCGTCGTCCTCGCCTCCGCCTCGCCCGCCCGGCTGAACCTGCTGCGGCAGGCCGGGCTGGCCCCGCACGTGATCGTCAGCGGTTTCGACGAGGACGCCCTCAGCGCCGACACCCCCGCCGAACTGGCGCTGGCGCTGGCCGAGGCCAAGGCCGGCGTGGTCGCGGCCCTGGACGAGGCCGCGGGGGCGCTGGTGATCGGCTGTGACTCCGTGCTGGAGCTCGACGGGGAGGCGCTGGGCAAGCCGGCCGACGCCGAGGAGGCGACGGCCCGCTGGAAGTCCATGCGCGGCCGGGCCGGGGTGCTGCGCACCGGGCACTGCGTGATCGACACGGCGAGCGGCCGTCAGGTGTCGGCCACCGCCTCCACGACGGTCCGCTTCGGCGAGCCGACGGACGCCGAGGTGGCCGCGTACGTGGCCAGCGGCGAGCCGCTGCACGTGGCGGGCGCCTTCACGCTGGACGGCCTGTCGGCGCCCTTCATCGACGGCATCGACGGGGACCACGGCAACGTCATCGGCATCTCCCTGCCGCTGCTGCGCTCCCTGCTGGGCGAACTGGGCGTCTCCATCACGGATTTGTGGGCCTGAGCCCCTGGTACCCGGGCGGCGGGGCGTCCTGGGCGTCCTCGGGCCCGGCGTAGAGCACCAGCGTCAGTACGAGCAGGCACAGGATCAGCATCAGGACGGCGAAGGCGCCCCAGCCCACCAGCCCGAGGGCGACGGCGCCGAGCACCGCGTGGGTGACGGCGGCGGTCACCAGCACGACGCGGGCGAAGCGGCCGGGCTCGCGGTCCCGTACGGCGATGACGGCCAGCAGGACGGCGCAGAACAGCAGGAAGGCGCCCATCGCGGCGCCGAGGCCGTAGGTCGCCCCGGCCATGAGGTCCGGATCACTGCCGGCGATGGACATCGACTGGCTCTGCGTCGTCTTGGCCAGCACGACGTGCACCAGTACGAGCACCGCCGCTTCCACGACGAGCACGGTCGCGGCCAGCCCGGCCACGAGTCTGCGCAGCACCGACGCCCCCATCCCCCCAGAAGCCACAAGCCTGTTCGACGCCTGGAGGCTACTCACCGGTAAACGCGGGGACAAGGGGTGGGGGCAGCTTCGTTACGGACGGGTCCGCGTGACGGCTCTCACGCAAAGAATGCATAGGCCGTTCGTAGGGACTCCACAAAGATTCAGCAGGGGCCGCTGACCCGGTGAACAGAGACCTTGGCCGCGCCACGGGGTTACTGTGCAGTCGGGGATCTCCCTGACCTGGGGCGACACAAGGGTTTCTGGGCTCGGGCAAGTCTCGCTATCACGCTCCGTGTGGGGAAGCTCACCTGCGGATAGGGGTCGAAAGGCCGTGTCAGCTGTCCCTAAACTCAGCTTGTTTCTAGGAGGAAGCCATCGTGCGCAAGGTGCTCATCGCCAACCGTGGCGAAATCGCTGTCCGCGTTGCCCGTGCCTGCCGGGATGCCGGGATCGCGAGCGTAGCCGTCTACGCCGACCCGGACCGGGACGCGCTGCACGTCCGCGCGGCAGACGAAGCGTTCGCGTTGGGCGGTGACACCCCGGCCGCCAGCTACCTGGACATGAAGAAGGTCCTCCAGGCAGCAGCCGACTCCGGAGCTGACGCCATCCACCCCGGGTACGGCTTCCTGTCCGAGAACGCGGACTTCGCCCAGGCCGTTCTCGACGCGGGCCTGACCTGGATCGGCCCGCCGCCGCAGGCGATCCGCGACCTCGGTGACAAGGTCGCCGCCCGGCACATCGCCCAGCGCGCCGGCGCCCCGCTGGTCGCCGGCACCCCGGACCCGGTGTCCGGGGCGGAGGAGGTCGTGGCGTTCGCGCAGGAGCACGGCCTGCCCATCGCGATCAAGGCCGCCTTCGGTGGCGGCGGTCGCGGCCTCAAGGTCGCCCGCACCCTCGAAGAGGTCCCCGAGCTGTACGACTCCGCGGTGCGCGAGGCCGTCGCCGCGTTCGGCCGGGGCGAGTGCTTCGTCGAGCGCTACCTCGACAAGCCGCGCCACGTCGAGACGCAGTGCCTGGCCGACACCCACGGCAACGTGGTGGTCGTCTCCACCCGTGACTGCTCGCTCCAGCGCCGCCACCAGAAGCTGGTCGAGGAAGCCCCCGCGCCGTTCCTCACCGAGGCGCAGAACGCCGAGCTGTACGCGGCGTCCAAGGCGATCCTGAAGGAAGCCGGGTACGTGGGCGCCGGCACCGTCGAGTTCCTCGTCGGCACGGACGGCACCATCTCCTTCCTGGAGGTCAACACCCGCCTCCAGGTCGAGCACCCGGTCACCGAGGAGGTCACCGGCCTCGACCTGGTGCGCGAGATGTTCCGCATCGCCGACGGCGAGGCCCTCGGCTACGACGACCCGCAGCTGCGCGGTCACTCGTTCGAGTTCCGCATCAACGGCGAGGACCCGGGCCGCGGCTTCCTGCCCGCGCCGGGCACCGTGACGAAGTTCGCCCCGCCCTCGGGTCCGGGTGTCCGCCTGGACGCGGGTGTCGAGTCGGGTTCGGTCATCGGCCCCGCCTGGGACTCGCTGCTCGCCAAGCTGATCATCACCGGCGCCACCCGCGAGCAGGCCCTCCAGCGCGCCGCCCGCGCCCTGGCGGAGTTCGAGGTCGAGGGCATGGCCACGGCCATCCCGTTCCACCGCGCGGTCGTCGCCGACCCGGCGTTCGCCCCGGCCGACGGCACCCCGTTCTCGATCCACACCCGCTGGATCGAGACCGAGTTCGTCAACGAGATCCCGGCCTTCACGGCGCCGGCCGCCGAGGACTCCGACGAGGAGCCCGGCCGCGAGACGGTGGTGGTCGAGGTCGGCGGCAAGCGCCTGGAGGTCTCCCTGCCGTCCTCGCTGGGCATGACGCTGGCCCGCACGGCCGCCGCGGGCGGCGCCAAGCCCAAGCGCCGCGCGGCGAAGAAGTCCGGCCCGGCCGCCTCGGGCGACACCCTGGCGTCGCCGATGCAGGGCACGATCGTCAAGGTCGCGGTCGAGGAGGGCCAGCAGGTCAACGAGGGCGACCTGATCGTCGTCCTGGAGGCCATGAAGATGGAACAGCCGCTGAACGCCCACCGCTCGGGCACCATCGTCGGCCTCTCGGCCGAGGTCGGCGCCTCCCTCACCTCGGGCGCCACGATCTGCGAGATCAAGGACTGACGCCCTACGCGAAGGCCCCCGCCCATTCGGGCGGGGGCCTTCGCGTTGTCCCTTCTCAGCCCCGGCGGTCTTTTCAGCCGGCCGGCGTTCGAGGCGCGGGGTGTGCGGGGCGGAGCCCGGCGCAGCCGGGGCCGCGCAGCGAGGCGGCGCCGCGGCCGGACGCCCTAGCGCCGCCGCATGTCCGCCACCCGCGCCCGCTCACCGGCCTGCTGCTCCAGCAACCCGGCCGGCGCACTGCGCAGCTGCGTCGTCGGGCCGCCCCGACGCTGCACCGGCAGCGGCGACTCCCGCCGCGGCCGGCGGCCCGCCATGCCGTCCCCGCCGGAGGCCGTCGCGCCGCCCGCCACCGTGATCTGCACGCCCTGGTCGGCCAGCGCCTGGAGTTCGGTGGCGGCCCGGTCGTCGTGCGGCGGCGGCTCGTCGGTCACCAGCCGCGTCATGACGTCCGTCGGCACGGTCTGGAACATGGTGTCGGTGCCCAGCTTGGTGTGGTCGGCGAGGACCACCACCTCCGCGGCGGCCTGCACCAGCGCCCGGTCCACGCTCGCGGACAGCATGTTGGACGTGGACAGCCCGCGTTCGGCCGTCAGGCCGCTGCCGCTGAGGAAGGCCCGGGACACCCGCAGCCCCTGGAGGGACTGTTCGGCGCCGCTGCCGACGAGCGCGTAGTTGGAACCGCGCAGGGTGCCGCCGGTCATCACCACCTCGACCCGGTTGGCATGCGCCAGCGCCTGGGCGACGAGCAGCGAGTTGGTGACCACGGTCAGCCCGGGTACCCGCGCGAGCCGGCGGGCCAGCTCCTGGGTGGTGGTACCCGCGCCGACGACCACGGCCTCGCCCTCTTCGACGAGGCCGGCCGCGACGTCGGCGATGGCCGTCTTCTCCGCGGTGGCGAGATGGGACTTTTGCGGAAAGCCGGACTCCCGCGTGAAACCGCCCGGCAAGACCGCACCGCCGTGCCGGCGGTCGAGGAGTCCTTCTGCCTCCAGTGCCCGCACGTCCCGCCGTACGGTCACTTCGGAGGTCTGGACGACGCGGGCGAGCTCACGGAGCGATACCGCTCCGTTGGCCCGCACCATTTCGAGGATCAATTGGCGACGTTCTGCAGCGAACACGAAACTGACAGTAACCCGGGCGACCGACTGCTTTCAGCTCCTTCCGCCGGAATACCGAAGTTGTCCATAAGGTGGGGCGACAAGTGGTATACGCGGCCGGACAGTTGCGTGAACAGTCCGCGATCGCCCCTCCCGTCACCCCAAATCCCTTGCGGAACAGGGCGGTTCGCGGCGGTTACGCCTCCCCGGCGACCTTGCGGGTGTGCAGCTGGCGCGCCACCTCGGCGATCGAACCGGACAGGGAGGGGTACACGGTGAACGCGTTTGCGATCTGCTCCACCGTCAGGTTGTTGTCCACGGCGATCGAGATGGGGTGGATGAGCTCGCTGGCGCGCGGCGCGACGACCACGCCGCCGACCACGATCCCGGTGCCGGGACGGCAGAACAGCTTCACGAAGCCGTCCCGGATGCCCTGCATCTTGGCCCGCGCGTTGCGCAGCAGCGGGAGCTTCACGACGCGGGCGTCGATCTTGCCCGCGTCCACGTCGGCCTGGGTGTAGCCGACGGTGGCGATCTCGGGGTCGGTGAAGACGTTCGAGGAGACCGTCTTGAGGTTCAGCGGGGCCACCGCGTCGCCGAGGAAGTGGTACATCGCGATCCGGCCCTGCATGGCGGCGACGGAGGCCAGCGCGAACACACCGGTCACGTCACCGGCGGCGTAGACGCCCGGCGAGGACGTGCGCGACACCTTGTCGGTCCAGATGTGGCCGGACTCCTTGAGCCGGACCCCGGACTCCTCCAGGTTCATGCCCTGGGTGTTGGGGACGGCGCCGACCGCCATCAGGCAGTGCGTGCCGCTGATGACCCGGCCGTCGGAGAGGGTGACCTCGACCCGGTCGCCGACCCGCTTGGCGGACTCGGCGCGCGAGCGGCCGATGACGTTCATGCCGCGGCGGCGGAAGACGTCCTCCAGGACGGCGGCGGCGTCCGGGTCCTCGCCCGGCAGCACCCGGTCGCGGGAGGACACCAGCGTGACGCGGGAACCGAGGGCCTGGTAGGCGCCGGCGAACTCGGCGCCGGTCACACCCGAGCCGACCACGATGAGCTCTTCGGGCAGCTCGTCGAGGTCGTAGACCTGGGTCCAGTTCAGGATGCGCTCGCCGTCGGGCATCGCGTCGGGGATCTCGCGGGGGTGGCCGCCGGTCGCGATCAGCACCGCGTCGGCGGTCAGGACCGTCTCGGAGCCGTCGGCCGCGGTGACGATGACGTCCCGGGTGCCGTCGATGCCCTGCGGGCCGCCGAGCTTGCCGCGGCCGCGCAGGACGCGTGCGCCCGCCCGGGTCACGGAGGCGGTGATGTCGTGCGACTGGGCGAGCGCGAGGCGCTTGACGCGCCGGTTCACCTTGCCGAGGTCGACGCCGACGACGCGCGCGGCCTGCTCGATGTGCGGGGTGTCGTCCGCGACGACGATGCCCAGCTCCTCGTACGACGAGTCGAAGGTCGTCATGACCTCGGCGGTCGCGATGAGGGTCTTGGAGGGCACGCAGTCGGTCAGTACCGAGGCGCCGCCGAGTCCGTCGCAGTCCACGACGGTCACCTCCGCGCCGAGCTGAGCCCCTACGAGGGCCGCCTCATACCCGCCGGGTCCGCCGCCGATGATCACGATCCGGGTCACGAAAACTCCGCCTCACGTCTACCCGGCCGGCTGCCGCCCCGGCCGGGGCTTCCGGGGGGTCTCCCCGGGGGATGCATTCCGTGCCCCATTGTCCCGCACGCTTCAAGGTGCTTCACGCCCGGTCCCGCCGTCCGGTCCGCCGATCCGGTCATCCCCCGGTCATCCATCCGGGCACGCCGCCCGGGCCGCCCCTCCCGTACCCTCGACCTCATGTCGCTCTACGCCGCGTACGCCGGCAACCTCGACCCGCGGCTGATGACGCGCCGCGCTCCGCATTCGCCGCTGCGCGGCACGGGCTGGATCAATGACTGGCGGCTGACCTTCGGCGGCGAGCAGATGGGCTGGGAGGGGGCGCTGGCGACGATCGTCGAAGCGCCGCGCCAGCAGGTCTTCGTCGCCCTGTACGACGTCGCGCCGCTGGACGAGGACTCGATGGACCGGTGGGAGGGTGTCGGGCTCGACATCTACCGCCGGATGCGGATCCGGGTGCACACGCTGGACGGCGAGGAGGCCGCCTGGGTGTACGTCCTGAACGGCTACGAGGGCGGCCTGCCCTCGGCCCGCTACCTCGGCGAGATCGCGGACGCGGCCGAGTCCGCGGGCGCGCCGCACGACTACGTGATGGAACTCCGCAAGCGCCCCTGCTGACGGCGTTTTCTGCCCGCGCCCCCCGCACCGCTCGGCGCCGGGGCGCCTTCCGGGCTTCGTGCGGTCCGATCCAGCCTCGCCGGCGTTTGAGGCGCGGGTCCGGGCGGAGCCCGGTGCCCGGCGGAGCCGGGTTTCCTGGAGCTCCGCCCCGGACCCTCCCCCAGACTCGGTCCGGGGAGGACCCCCACGTCGACCCCCACGCCTCACACGCCGGCGGGGCCGTTCGGGCCCCCCGGGGACGATTCGGCGGAAACGACAAGGCAACGATCCGAACACCGTGAGCTGTGCCATCTACGCGCGTAGGCCAGGAACGGTTACGCTCGTCAGCGTGAACGCATCTGTTACCGACCCCTTCGCCGACGCCACCGCCGCGGCCGCCCGCCTGCGGGAGCTGACCGGCGCCGAGACCCACGATGTCGCCCTCGTCATGGGCTCCGGCTGGGCCCCCGCCGCAGAGGCGCTCGGTGCGCCCGAGGCCGAATTCCCCGTCACCGACCTGCCCGGCTTCCCGCCGCCCGCCGTGGAGGGCCACGGCGGCAAGATCCGCTCGTACAAGATCGGCGACAAGCGCGCGCTGCTCTTCCTCGGCCGGACCCACTACTACGAGGGCCGCGGCGTCGCCGCCGTCGCCCACGGCGTCCGTACCGCCGTCGCCGCCGGCTGCAAGACCATCGTGCTGACCAACGGCTGCGGCGGTCTGCGCGAGGGCATGAAGCCCGGCCAGCCGGTCCTGATCAGCGACCACCTCAACCTGACGGCCGCATCGCCGATCGTCGGCGCGAACTTCGTGGACCTCACCGACCTCTACTCGCCGCGCCTGCGCGCGCTGTGCAAGGAGATCGACGAGACCCTCGAAGAGGGCGTCTACGTCCAGTTCCCCGGCCCGCACTACGAGACCCCGGCCGAGATCAACATGATCCGCGTCATGGGCGCTGACCTGGTCGGCATGTCCACCGTGCTGGAGGCCATCGCCGCCCGTGAGGCCGGCGCCGAGGTGCTCGGCATCTCCCTGGTCACCAACCTGGCGGCGGGCCTGTCCGGCGAGCCGCTGAACCACGAAGAGGTGCTCCAGGCCGGCCGTGACTCGGCCTCGCGCATGGGCAAGCTGCTGACCCAGGTCCTCGCCCGCATCTGAGGACCGTACGAGCCGTACGAGAGGTAAGGCGGAAGTAGTGCAGGAAGTGCAGGACGACCTGATCACCCGGGCCCGGGCCTGGCTGGCCGAGGACCCGGACCCGGAGACGGCGGCCGAACTGGCCGGGCTCGTCGAGGCCGGCGACACGGCGGAACTCGCGGACCGCTTCTCCGGAATGCTGCAGTTCGGCACCGCGGGGCTGCGCGGTGAGCTGGGCGCGGGCCCGATGCGGATGAACCGCGCCGTGGTCATCCGGGCCGCGGCGGGCCTCGCGGCCTACCTCAAGGCCCGGGGCCACGCCGGCGGACTGGTCGTCGTCGGCTACGACGCGCGCTACAAGTCGGCGGACTTCGCCCGTGACACCGCCGCCGTGATGACCGGCGCCGGGCTGCGCGCGGCCGTCCTGCCCCGCCCCCTGCCGACGCCCGTCCTCGCGTACGCCATAAGGCACCTGGGCGCCGTCGCCGGCGTCGAGGTGACCGCGAGCCACAACCCGCCCCGGGACAACGGCTACAAGGTCTACCTCGGCGACGGCTCCCAGATCGTCTCCCCGGCGGACGCCGAGATCGCGGCGGAGATCGAGCGGATCACCACCCTCGACTCCGTGCCGCGCCCGGAGTCCGGCTGGGAGGACCTCGGTGACGAGGTCCTGGAGGCCTACCTGGCGCGTACGGACGCTGTTCTGACCCCCGGCTCGCCCCGGGGCGTGCGGACCGTCTACACGGCCATGCACGGCGTCGGCAAGGACGTCCTGACGGCCGCCTTCGCCCGTCACGGCTTCCCCGCCCCGGTCCTGGTGGCCGAGCAGGCGGAGCCGGACCCGGCCTTCCCCACGGTGGCCTTCCCGAACCCGGAGGAGCCGGGTGCGATGGACCTGGCCTTCGCCACGGCCGCCGCGGCCGGCCCGGACATCGTGATCGCCAACGACCCGGACGCGGACCGCTGCGCGGTGGCCGTCCCGGACGACGGCGGCTGGCGGATGCTCCGCGGCGACGAGGTCGGCGCGCTGCTGGCCGCCCACCTGGTCCACAAGGGCGCCCGCGGCACCTTCGCGGAGTCCATCGTCTCCTCGTCGCTCCTGGGCCGGATCGCGGAGGCCGCGGGCCTGCCGTACGAGGAGACCCTCACGGGATTCAAGTGGATCTCCCGGGTCGAGGGCCTGCGCTACGGGTACGAGGAGGCGCTCGGCTACTGCGTGGACCCCGAGGGCGTCCGCGACAAGGACGGCATCACGGCCGCGCTCCTGGTCGCCGAACTGGCCTCGGAGCTCAAGGAGCAGGGCCGGACCCTGACCGACCTGCTGGACGACCTGGCGATGGCCCACGGCCTGCACGCCACCGACCAGCTGTCGGTGCGGGTCTCGGACCTGTCGGTCATCAGCTCGGCGATGGCGGCGCTGCGGGCGCAGCCGCCGGTGTCGCTGGCGGGGCTGCGGGTGGTCTCGGCGGAGGACCTGAACGAGGGCACGGAGTCGCTGCCGCCGACGGACGGCCTGCGGTACTACCTGGAGGGCGACTACAAGGCCCGGGTGATCGTGCGGCCGTCGGGTACGGAGCCGAAGCTGAAGTGCTACCTGGAGGTCGTGGTCCCGGTGGCCGAGGCCTCGGACCTCAGCCCGGCCCGCAGCCGTGGCCAGGAGGTCCTGGACGCGATCAAGAAGGACCTCTCCTCGGCCGCGGGCCTCTGACCCTTCCGCGCCGCCCGGATCCCGCCTCTTGACGGACTCCGTCCGGGTCACCCGCCCCCCGGGCCTTCCGGCCCGGGGGGCGTCGCCGTCCCCCGGCCCGCCGGGGCGGTACCCGTACCGACGCATCGGCCGGCTCGGGGCTGTAGCGTCGTACGCCCGCTGCGCGGGGCCTTTCCCCCACCCCGCCCCTTCCCGGAGCCGGGCTCCGCCCGGACCCGCGCCTCAAACGCCGGCGAGGCTGGGATGAGCCCGGCGCGGCCCAGCAACTTCCAGCCTCGTGGGGGTACCTCCGGGGGTCCCCCCGACGGAGTCTGGGGAGGTAGCTGGGGGAGTTTGAGGGGCGGGACCGGCCGGGGCCGGGCCACGGCGCGGGCGCGTCAGGAAGGCGTCGGGCGGACCACGTCGCCCAGGGTCGGCACCGATTCCGGCCGCGAGCGGACCGCGTCACTGCACTCCCACGCCCGCGGCGGATCCGCGTCCGGACCGCCCAGGACCACCGGCCCCGGCCCCGCCGACACCGCCTCGCTCTCCGACAGCGTGCACACGATCTGCGACAGCGCCACCGGCGGCAGGTCCTCCGGCTTCCGGCTCAGCCGCACCGTCCCCGCCGGGTCGCCCGCCCGCGTCGGGGCCGCCGCCAGCCCGGCCGGGACCCCGGTCGTGAAGCCGGCGTCCCGCTCCTCCGCCGACGGCTCCCGCTCCAGCGCCTCCAGCAGCGCCTGCGCCGCCAGTACCACCGGCTCGCGCGCCGGCCGCTTCTCGGGCACCGTGACGACCCGCTCCACGCCCACCAGCTGCGAACCGCACACCAGTTCAATCGTGGCCCGGAACCCCGGCACCCCGCTCGGCTGCTGCCCGCCACCCGGCTGCGCCTTGGTGTCGCACGACACCCGTGACGGCGCCGCGCCCACGTCCACCGGCACCGTCGTCGCCCGGATCCCGCACCCGGCCGTCACGGCGGCCAGTACGAGTACCCCCGCCACGCGCCCCGCCCTACGCCTCACCGGCGATCACCTTTCCCACGTCCACCGGCAGCCGCAGCGTGAACAGCGCCCCGCCCTCGGCCCCGTTGGCGGCCGTGATGTCGCCGCCGTGGATGTGCGCGTTCTCCATCGCGATGGACAGGCCCAGCCCGCTCCCGTCCGACTTCGGGCGGGACGCGCTCGCCTTGTAGAACCGGTCGAAGACGTGCGGCAGCACCTCCTCCGGAATGCCCGGACCGTTGTCCTTGACCGCGATCAGCAGCCACTCCCCCTCCACCCGCACCGACACCCGCACCGGCGAGCCGCCGTGCTTGAGCGCGTTGCCGATGAGGTTGGCCAGGATCACGTCGAGCCGCCGCGGGTCGAGCCGCACCACGATCCCGCGCTCCGCGTCGAGTTCGACGGCGTCGAGCCACGCCCGCGCGTCGATGCAGGCCGTGACCTGGTCGGCGACGTCCACGTCGTCCAGCACCAGCCGCGCCGTCCCCGCGTCGAAGCGGGTGACCTCCATCAGGTTCTCCACCAGGTCGTTCAGCCGCCGGGTCTCGCTGACCACCAGGGCCACCGCCGGTGCGATCATCGGATCGAGGTCGTCGACCTCCTCCTCCAGCACCTCGGCGACCGCCGTCAACGCCGTCAGCGGCGTGCGCAGTTCGTGCGACATGTCCGCGACGAAACGACGGCTGGCCTCCTCCCGCGCGCTCATGTCCGCGACCTTCTTCTCCAGCGCCTCCGCCGTCTTGTTGAAGGTGTGCGACAGGTCCGCGAGTTCGTCGGTCCCCGACACGTCCAGCCGGTGGTCCAGTTCGCCCTCCCCGAGCCGCCGCGCCGCGTCGCCGAGGCGCTGTACGGGCTTGAGCACCGTCCGCGCCGCGGCCTGCGCCAGCAGCGCGGAGCCGAGCAGCGCGAGCCCGGTGGCGATGGTCAGGGACCAGCCGAGCGCGTTGAGGTCGTCGCGTTCCTGCGCGAGCGACTTGTACATGTATCCCGTCGGCCCGCCGCCCACGATCCGCGTCCCGCCCACCAGGTACGGGTTTCCGTGCGGCTTCGTCCGCTGCCAGTACATGTGGTACTCGGCGTCGTTGGCGGCCGTCGTCTTCTGCCGGTCGTTCACGGCGTGCTGGAGCGACTGGGGTACGTCGTCCAGCCCGAAGGAGTCGGGGCCCGCCGCGCCGAACACCTTGCGGCCGCCCTTGACCTCTTCCACCAGCAGCACGCTGTACCCGGGGCTGCTGCCCGCCATCAGCTCGGCGGTGCGCTGCAGTTCCTCGGGCGTCGGGTCGGCGGGCAGCGCCGCGGCCCGGTTCTGCATCTCCTGGCGGAAGTCCCCGAGGGCCGCGTCCTGGGTACGGGTGAGGACCGCCTCGCGGTTGAGCCAGTAGGCGATCCCGGAGGCGGACACGGCGGCCGTCAGCGCGACGAGGGCGAACACCACGAGGAGCCGCAGCCGCAGACTGGTCCACCGCCGGCCCGCGAACAGCCCTTTGAGGAACTGCTTGGTCACTGCGGTGAGTCCAGGCGGTAGCCGACGCCCCGGACGGTGCGGATCAGCGTCGGCGAGGACGGGACCTCCTCGACCTTGGCGCGCAGCCGCTGCACGCAGGCGTCGACCAGGCGCGAGTCGCCGAGGTAGTCGTGCTCCCAGACGAGCCGCAGCAGTTGCTGGCGCGACAGCGCCTGGCCGGGCCTGCGGCTGAGCTCCAGCAGCAGGCGCAGCTCGGTCGGGGTGAGCTGGAGGTCCTCGCCGTTCTTCGTCACCGTCATGGCGGCCCGGTCGATGACCAGGGACCCGAACACGGCGGAGTCGCTGGCCTCGCGTTCGCCCCGGCGCAGCACGGCGCGGATCCGGGCGTCGAGCACCCGGCCCTGCACGGGTTTGACAACGTAGTCATCGGCGCCGGACTCCAGCCCGACCACCACGTCGATGTCGTCGCTGCGCGCGGTCAGCAGGATGATCGGCAGCTGGTCGGTGCGCCGGATCCGCCGGCACACCTCGAAGCCGTCGATCCCGGGCAGCATCACGTCCAGCACGATCAGGTCCGGCCGCTGCTCGCGCAGCAGTTTCAGGCCGTCCTCGCCCGTCGCCGCGGTGGCCACACGGTGGCCCTGGCGTGACAGGGAGAGTTCGAGGGCCGTGCGGATGGCGTCGTCGTCCTCGATCAGCAACAGGAAAGGCACGGGCTCATTCTGTCCCATCGCTCGTCCGGACTCGACCGTCCGTCGTGCGGGGTTGCGGCGGCGGGCCGCTGTGACAGGTCTGTGACAGTCGCAGGACACCGCGGTTAAGTCGGCGGGGCAGGCTTCTACCAGAGACGGACCGAAGCAGACTCCACGACGGGGGGCGCGAGATGAACACGCTGCACAGCACCACGACCAGCGCGGTCGTCACGCGGCTGCACGATGCGAACCGCCGGGCGGGTGTCCGTACGGCGACGGTCGCCCGTCAGCGGCCGACGCATCCTGTAGCCATTGACGCGAACACGTACCAGGCGGTTCCCGCTCCGGCGAAGCCGTCCTCCTCGGAGGCGGAGTTCACGGCGTACGTCCAGGAACGGCGCGCGGCGCTGTTCGCGACGGCGTTCCACCTCACCGGTGACCGGTACGAGGCGGAGGACCTGCTCCAGAGCGCGCTGTTCTCGACGTACCGGGCGTGGGACCGGATCAGCGACAAGGCGGCGGTCGGCGGGTACCTGCGGCGGACCATGACGAACCTGCACATCAGCGCGTGGCGCCGGCGGAAGCTGAACGAGTACCCGACGGAGGAGCTGCCCGAGACGGCCTCCGACACGGACGCGATGCGCGGTACGGAGCTGCGGGCGGTGCTGTGGCAGGCGCTGGCCCGGATCCCCGAGCCGCAGCGGACGATGCTGGTACTGCGGTACTACGAGGGCCGCACGGACCCGGAGATCGCGGAGATCCTGGGCATCAGCGTCGGCACGGTGAAGTCCAGCATCTGGCGGTCGCTGCGGCGACTGCGGGAGGACGACGTCCTGAGCTTCGGCCGGGACGAGGCGGAGTCCTTCGGGGAGCTCGTCGCCTGACGAAGACCATCGGGCCGAGGGGGCCCGTCCTACGGGGGTAGGGCGGGGGCCGCGGGGGGAAAAGGCGGGATCAAGCGGTCGGGGGTCCGCATGATCCCGCCTTTTCGCATGCGCGGCGTCACCCGCCCCACCCGGACGAGCCCCCGCCGCCCCGCCATCCCGGCCGGTCGGCGTGCAAGGCGCCGAGCCCGCCTATCCAGCCTCGCCGGCCTCCCCGACCTGCCCGCCAACTCCCGCCTCGCCTGCCACCCCCGGCCAGTCGGCGTTCAAGGCGCCGAGCCCGCACATTCAGCCTCGCCGGCTTCCCCGACCTGCCCGCCAACTCCCGCCTCGCCTGCCACCCCCGGCCAGTCAGCGTTCAAGGCACCGAGCCCGCACATTCAGCCTCGCCGGCTTCCCCGACCTGCCCGCCAACTCCCGCCTCGCCTGCCACCCCCGGCCGTCGGCGTTCAAGGCGCCGAGCCCGCACATTCAGCCTCGCCGGCGTTTGAGGCGCGGGTCCGGGCGGAGCCCGGTGCCCGGCGGAGCCGGGTTTCCTGGGGCTCCGCCCCAGACCCCGCGCCTCAAACGCCGGCGAGGCTGATATGCCGGCCCCGGCCGGAAAGCCCGCGGCGCAGCCGAAGGAGGCTCGGCTCGGAAAGCGGCGGGGCGCAGCCGCGGGAGGGGACAGTGGCGAGACCGAGTCGGGTCGGCCGTGGGAAGGGTCCGGCGGGGTCCCGGAGGGGTTAGGCCGGGGTCGGGGTGCGGTGGCGGCCCGCCGCGGAGGCGGCCAGCCGGCCCAGGGCTTCGTCCCGCGCGCACGGCACCGCCCCCAGCGCCGCGTGCCGCGCCACGATCCCCCGCTCCGCCCGCATCAGCCGCCAGCCCCTGCGCAGCAGGAACGGCACCGACTTGCGCCCCTCGCGCAGGTCCCGCGCCAGCCGCCGGCGGAACGTGGTCGACGGCCGCCCGCGCAGGCAGATCGCGTCCGCGAGCAGTCCCAGCTCCTGGCAGCGGGCCACGATGTCGGCCGCGAAGATCCCCTCCGCGATGAACAGCGGGACGCGCGCGATGTCCAGCGTCTCCGAACCCGTCCGCGCGGACGTCGCGATGGAGTACACCGGCACCTCGGTACGCCCCGCCGCGCACAGTTCCGCGATCGCGGCGACCGCCGCGTCCGCGTCCCACGACAGCGGCGAGTCCCAGTCGATGTCGGAACTTCCCTCCACCAGCGGCAGGGTCGGGTCGTCACCCTCCTTGTAGAAGTCGTCCAGGCGCAGCACGGGCAGACCCGAGCGGGCCGCGAGCGAGGACTTGCCGGATCCCGAGGGTCCGGTCAGCAGGACGACGCGCGTGGGGAGGGGGGAGGAGGAGCTCACGGGTCACCAGTGTGAACCATGACCCCCCGGATCGGTACATCGGCGACGCGTCCTGCGAGCACTCTCACATCCGGCCGCGCCGGACGACCGGTTGGAAACCCGCCCCGCACCTCCACTACGCTGCGTGCGCACGCGACTACGACCACAGGCGGGATCCTCATGGCACGTCACGCAGCCCCCGGCAACGGCGCACTCCGCACCGCGGGCCTCACCCTCTCGATGGCCGGTGCGGCCCTGGCGATGGCCGCCGGCGGTGCGCAGGCGGGCGAACTGTCCGTCCCGGCGGCCCTGGCCGGCGTGACCGACCCGATCGCGAACCTCAAGGTGAACCCGCTCGCCCACACCGGCGTGGACCCGCTCGACAACGGCGTGGCGACCAAGGTCGCCGACTTCCCTTCCGTCGGCACCACCATGGTCACCGGCGTCCTGACCCAGGGCCCGTCGGTCGGCGAACTGCCCACCGCCGCCACGGGCTCGCTGCTCGGACCGCTGCTGCCGGGCCCGCAGTAGCGGCGGGAACGCCGAAGGCCCCGACAGCGGGGGGCTGTCGGGGCCGGTTTCGGGGCCGTGCTGGGCGTACTAGTAGGACGAGCCGGACGCGCCCAGCGAACCCGTGGGGTGCCAGACCGTCTTGGTCTCCAGGAACGCCGTCATGCGCGACGTGCCCGGGTCGGCGATCCAGTCGTCCACAGGCTGTGGACGCAGGACGCGCTTGAGGTTGTCGGCCGCGGCGATCTCCAGCTCCTTGGCCAGCGCCGCGTCGGCGCCCGCCAGGTCGATCGCGTTGACGTCCTGGTGGGACGCCAGGTGCGGGCCCATCTCGGCGGCCTTGCCGGAGAGGATGTTGACCACACCGCCCGGCAGGTCGGAGGTGGCCAGCACCTCGCCCAGGGAGAGGGCGGGCAGCGGGGACTTCTCCGAGGCGATCACCACCGCCGTGTTGCCCGTCGCGATGACCGGGGCGATGACGGAGACCAGGCCCAGGAAGGACGAGTCCTGCGGGGCGACGACCGTGACGACACCGGTCGGCTCCGGGGTGGAGAGGTTGAAGAAGGGACCCGCGACCGGGTTGGCCGCGCCCACGACCTGGCCGATCTTGTCGGTCCAGCCCGCGTACCAGACCCAGCGGTCGATGGCCGCGTCGACGACCGCCGCCGCCTTGGACTTGGACAGCCCCTCGGCCTCGCCGACCTCGCGGACGAACTGCTCGCGGCGGCCCTCCAGCATCTCGGCGATGCGGTAGAGGATCTGGCCGCGGTTGTACGCGGTCGCGCCCGACCAGCCGCCGAAGGCCTTGCGGGCCGCGACGACCGCGTCACGCGCGTCCTTGCGGGAGGACAGCGGGGCGTTCGCCAGCCAGTTGCCCTTCGAGTCGCTCACCTCGTACACCCGGCCGCTCTCGGAGCGGGGGAACTTGCCCCCGACGTACAGCTTGTAGGTCTTGAAGACGTTCAGACGCACAGAGGACTCAGACATCGAGGTAGGCCTCCAGACCATGGCGGCCGCCCTCGCGGCCGAAGCCCGACTCCTTGTAGCCGCCGAAGGGCGAGGTCGGGTCGAACTTGTTGAACGTGTTGGCCCACACCACACCCGCGCGGAGCTTGCCCACGACCGCGAGGATGCGCGAGCCCTTCTCCGTCCAGATGCCGGCGGACAGGCCGTACTGGCTGTTGTTGGCCTTCGCGACGGCCTCGTCGGGCGTACGGAAGGTCAGCACGGACAGCACCGGGCCGAAGATCTCGTCGCGGGCGACGGTGTGCGCCTGGGTGACGTTGGTGAAGAGCGTCGGCGCGAACCAGTAGCCGGAGGACGGCAGCTCACAGGCCGGGGACCAGCGCTCGGCACCCTCGGCCTCGCCCGTCTCGGCGAGTGCGGTGATCCGGGCCAGCTGCTCGGCGGAGTTGATCGCGCCGATGTCGGTGTTCTTGTCGAGCGGGTCACCCAGGCGCAGCGTGGACAGGCGGCGCTTGAGGGAGTCCAGCAGCTCGTCGTGGATCGACTCCTGGACCAGCAGGCGCGAGCCCGCGCAGCAGACCTGGCCCTGGTTGAAGAAGATGCCGGTGACGATGCCCTCGACGGCCTGGTCGATGGGGGCGTCGTCGAAGACGATGTTGGCGCCCTTGCCGCCCAGCTCCAGGGTGACCTTCTTGTCCGTGCCGGCGACCTGGCGGGCGATGGCCTTGCCGACCGCGGTGGAGCCGGTGAAGGCGACCTTGTTGACGTCGGGGTGCTCGACCAGGGCCGCGCCCGCGTCACCGTACCCGGTGAGGATGTTGACGACGCCCTTGGGCAGGCCCGCCTGGCGGCAGATGTCCGCGAAGAACAGGGCGGACAGCGGGGTGGTCTCGGCGGGCTTGAGGACGACCGTGTTGCCGGTGGCGAGCGCGGGGGCGATCTTCCACGCGAGCATCAGCAGCGGGAAGTTCCACGGGATGACCTGGCCGGCCACGCCGAGCGGACGCGGGTTGGCGCCGTAGCCCGCGTGGTCGAGCTTGTCGGCCCAGCCCGCGTAGTAGAAGAAGTGCGCGGCGACCAGGGGGAGGTCCGCGTCGCGGGTCTCCCGGATCGGCTTGCCGTTGTCCAGGGTCTCCAGGACGGCCAGTTCGCGGCTGCGCTCCTGGATGATCCGGGCGATGCGGAAGAGGTACTTGGCGCGCTCGGAGCCGGGCAGCGCGGACCACTTCTCGAAGGCCTTGCGGGCGGCCCTGACGGCGCGGTCGACGTCGGCGGCGCCGGCCTGGGCGACCTCGGAGAGGACTTCCTCGGACGACGGCGAGACGGTCTTGAAGACCTTGCCGTCGGCGGCGTCGGTGAACTCGCCGTCGATGAAGAGCCCGTAGGAGGGAGCGATGTCGACGACCGAGCGGGACTCGGGAGCCGGTGCGTACTCGAAGAGGGATGCCATGGTGATCAGTCCACCGTCACGTAGTCGGGACCGGAGTAACGGCCGGTGCTCAGCTTCTGGCGCTGCATCAGCAGGTCGTTGAGCAGGCTGGAGGCGCCGAAGCGGAACCAGTGGTTGCTCAGCCAGTCCTCGCCCACGGTCTCGTTGACCAGGACCAGGAACTTGATCGCGTCCTTGGTGGTGCGGATGCCGCCGGCCGGCTTCACGCCGATCTGGATTCCAGTCTGCTCCTTGAAGTCGCGGACGGCTTCGAGCATCAGGAGGGTGTTGGCGGGGGTGGCGTTGACGCCGACCTTGCCGGTGGAGGTCTTGATGAAGTCGGCGCCCGCGAGCATGCCGATCCAGGAGGCGCGGCGGATGTTGTCGTACGTGGACAGCTCGCCGGTCTCGAAGATGACCTTGAGGCGGGCCTCGGTCCCGTCGGGGCGTACGCACGCCTCCTTGACGGCCTTGATCAGCTCGTACGTCTCCAGGTAGCGGCCGGCGAGGAAGGCACCACGGTCGATGACCATGTCGATCTCGTCGGCGCCGGCGGCGACGGCGTCACGGGTGTCCGCGAGCTTGACCGGCAGCGCGGCGCGGCCGGCCGGGAAGGCGGTCGCGACGGAGGCCACCTTGACGTCGGCGCCGTTCAGGGCGGCCTTGGCGGTGGCCACCATGTCCGGATAGACGCAGACGGCGGCGGTCATCGGGGTCGTGCGGTCGGTCGGGTCGGGGTTGACGGCCTTGACGGAGAGCGCCCGCACCTTGCCCGGGGTGTCCGCACCCTCAAGCGTGGTCAGGTCGATCATCGAGATGGCCAGGTCGATGGCGTACGCCTTGGCCGTCGTCTTGATCGAGCGGGTGCCGAGGGAGGCCGCGCGGGCCTCCAGTCCGACTGCGTCTACGCCGGGCAGCCCGTGCAGGAAGCGGCGCAGCGCGCTGTCGGACGTCGTCACGTCAGCGAATGCGGTGAGGGTGGTGGGCATGGTCACCAGATGAGCATATCTACGCGCGTAGCGACATGTCACCCCCCTCCCCCGATCCGCTATGGAATCGACACATCCGATTCCCGTTACGCGTCCATGACAGAACGTCGATCCTTCACGCACACAAGATCCATAAGCTCTTTCTCAGCAGCCCGCCAGAACCTCACCGGACCGACAAACCCGACCGAGACAAACGCGGCATGCGGCTCTCCTTCCTCTTCCGTAACCTTGCTTCTGGAGTCGTTATGCGTACCGCCCTCGCCCTCCGCACCTCCCTCGTCACCGCCGTCGTGGCGGGGACCCTGCTGGCCCCCGCGGCAACCGCCGCGTTCGCCGCCGCCCCGCAGACCGCGGCCTCCGCGTCCGCGTCCGCCTCCGGCGACAGCCGCTACGAGGGCGAGCCCGTCTCCATCGGCCAGGGCCTGGTCGCCGTGCTGCGCAACAAGACCGAGGGCCCCGAGGCCTGGATCCGGGCCGTCGCCCCCGACTGGAAGCCGGGCGACGCCTACCTGACCCGCGTCCTGGCCGTCGTCGACCGCACCGACCCCAGCGCCACCGTCAACGGCCTCCGGATCGAGCTGACCAAGGCCGAGACCGCCACCCCGGTACTCACCGTCACCACCAAGGACGGCGTCACCAAGGCCTACCCGCTCCCCAAGGGCAGCGCCGCCGCCCCCGCCCCCTGCGTCTCCGCGGTGAAGGAGCAGAACTTCGGCGCGGGCGTGACCGCCGAGCTCACGATGTCGTCCAAGGGCCCCAAGGCCGTCGTGCACGAGATCGGCCCCATCGGCGACCGTGCGGTGACGCTCGACCGCACCCACCCCAAGGGCACGGACGCGTACTACGTGAACATCGTGAACCCGAGCGGCGCGGCGCCCCTCCTGGAGTGGAAGACCCAGGGCGGGGACGTCCCCGTGCACAGCACCTCCTTCCCCGCGCTCCCGAAGGGCTGCAAGCTCGACTACCCGGTGCAGGAGTCCGCGGCGCAGCCGAAGCCGCAGCCCAAGCCCGCCACCCCGGCCACGGCCGCGCCGAAGCCCGCCGTCGCCGTCGCCGCGGCGCCCGTTTCGAACGTCAGCGCCCAGACCGTCGGGCAGACCACCGTCGTGCCCCAGGGCGGGGTCGCCGCCGGGGCGGAGATCGCCGCCGAGGACACCGGCAACACCACCACCGCGGCCGTCGGCGCCGGACTCGCCGCCGTGCTGGCCGCGGTCGGGGCCGCCTTCCTGATCCGCCGCCGCGCCCAGCGCTGACGCGCCCGGCACGTCCCCCTTCCTCCTGCCCTCCGGCGGGCCACCTCCACGGTGGCCCGCCGGCCCTCGTTTTCCCGGAGCCCCGATGAACGACCACGTACGCCCGCTCCTGGCCGCCGTACTCCTCGCCGCCGCCCTGACCGGCTGCGGCGGCGCCCCCACCGCCACCACCAGCGCCGCGCCGCCCGCCGTCACCGCGGCCGCCGCCCCCGCCGCCCCGGCGACGGCCGCGCCCCTGCCCGCTTCCGAGCCCGTACGCGTACGCATCCCCTCGGCCGGGGTGGACGCCTCCCCCGTGCTGCGGCTGGGCCTCGCCGCCGACGGCACGGTCCAGGTGCCCTCGGTCGCGGACGGGGACAAGATCGGCTGGTACACCAAGGGCGTCACCCCCGGCCAGACCGGCCCCGCCGTGCTGATCGGGCACTTCGACACCGCGCGCGGGCCCGGCGTGCTCAAGGACGTCTCGCGCGTCCGCACCGGCGACGAGATCAGCGTCTCCCGGGCCGACGGCAGCACCGCCCGCTTCCGGGTGCGCGAACTGGAACAGGTCGGCAAGAAGGCGTTCCCCACCGCCAAGGTCTACGGGAACACCACGCGCCCGGAGCTGCGCGTCATCACCTGCGGCGGCGAACTCACCGACGGCCACCGTCCCGACAACATCATCCTGTACGCCGATCTCGTGGGCTGAGACGGCGTGAGGCAGAATCGGGCGCATGAGCAGCCAGCAGCCCGCCGACGAGCCGGTCTACGCCGATCGCGTCTACCGCTCGTCCATGGCCATCGCCACCGGAGTGGTGACCCTCGCGATGATCGTGTGGCTGTGCGGGGACGCCGTCCTCTACGGGGACGGCAGCACGCGCTGGATCGGCCTGGCCGTGGCGCTGTGCGCCGTGCCGCTGACCGTCGCGTTCACCATCCGGCCCGCCGTCTTCGCCAACGACGACCGGATGCGGGTGCGCAACCCCTTCCGGGTCATCGAACTGCCCTGGGGCTCGGTGGACGCGGTGCGCGCCGGGTATTCGGCGGAGGTGCTCGCGGAGGGCGAGAAGTACCAGCTGTGGTCCGTCCCGGTGTCCCTGCGCGAGCGCAAGAAGGCGCAGCGCCGGCAGGGCCGCGGGGCCGCTGCCGTGGCCAATGGCCGGGAGCAGGCGGCGGGCGCGGTCACCCAGGGGTCGCCGCGGGCGCTCGCCGACAAGGTCGTGGACGAGCTCCAGGAGCTGGCCGAACGCGGAGCGGCTCGCGCGAGCGCCCAGGGCGCCGTCGAGGTCAGGTGGTCGTACGAGGTCATCGCACCGGCCGCAGCGGGTGCGGTGCTCCTGATCGTGCTGCTCGCGCTGCTGTAGCGCGGGGTGCCTCCCGTCACATCGAAATCGGGCGGAACCGCCGCCACCGGACGCTGCGTCCTCGCAGGTGTGCAGCGTCTTGAGGCCGGCGGCAGCGCCGCCACAGCCCTCCAATTCCGGCTCCGGCTCATCGGGGCGGCCCTGCTGGCCGCCCACCTCCTCCTCGTCGGCTGGCTGACCCTGCGGCCACTGGACGTGCCGTGGGCGGCGGCCGCGAACCTGACTCCGCTCGCGGGCATCCGGGCCGACCTCGCCTACGGGCCGCTGGAGGCGGCCCGGCGGATCGGCGGGGACCTGGCCCTGCTGGCGCCGCTCGGGGTGCTGCTGCCGCTGGCCGGCGGGCGGCTGGCGCGGTCCTCGCTGGCGGCGTGGTCGTCGCTGGCCCGCACCGCGGCCGCGGCCGCGCTGATCTCGCTGAGCATCGCGATGCTGCAGACCGGCGTGCCCGGACAGGTGGTCGACGTCGACTCGGTGCTGTTGAACACGGCCGGTGTGCTGCTCGTGCACACGGCGGTGATGCCGGTCCTGAGGTCCAGGCTGCGGCGCTCTCAGGGGGCCACCCCGAGAATTACCAGGGTCGACGTGAGCCCCTGGACCGAGGTGCTGTCGGCGGTTCCCCGCGAGTATTGAGGTATCGCAAGCAAGCGGTACCGGAATACGAGGAGGAACCCATGAGCGCGATTACCCGCCCCCGTGACGGACGGATGATCGGTGGCGTCTGCGCCGGTCTCGCGCGACGCTTCGGGATGCGGGCGCGGACGATGCGGATCATCTTCGTCCTGTCGTGCCTGCTACCCGGCCCGCAGTTCCTGATCTACCTGGCGCTGTGGCTGCTGCTGCCGAACGAGAAGCCGGCCGCGGGTGCGGCCCGGACCGCCTGGTAGCCGGAATCCGGCCCGTCCGCGCCCGCTCAGCCCGCCTTGCGGACCTTCTCCAGCTGCTTGTCGGCCACCTCTTGCGGTACCCGCGCCTCCTTCGTGGCGTCGGACACGTTGAGGGCCGTCAGCCGTACCACGGTGGCGCCCTGGCGGACGACGACGAGGTGGACGTGCGCCGAGACGCCCGCGGCGGTGACCGTGGTGGTCCAGCTGACGTTCTCGTCGCCGCCGGTCTTGTACGCGAGGACCTTCACGTCGCGGTAGCTGCCCGTCTGCTTCTGCACGGTGGCGGTGAAGCCCGTGCATTCGGCCACGGCGGCGCGCAGCCGGTCCATCAGCCGTTCGGCGTCGGTCTGGGTGTAGGAGCTGACCGAGGCGGAGATGGCGAGACCGACCTGCTTCTGCGAGCCGACACCCCGGTTGACGGTGTCGTGTGCGGCCGGGTCGGGCTTGTCGCCCATGACGTCGGCGAGGGGCTGGCAGGCCTTCCGGTCGGCGTGGGGCTGCCCGGAGGGGGCGTTCGGGTTCTTGCCCTGCGCGGAGATCTGGTAGCCGTCGAGGTCACCCGGTTCCAGGGCGGACCGCTCCAGCTTGCTCGCCGCGCTCTTGGGGGAGGCCGGGGCGGCCGGGCTGGCCGAGCCGACGGGGGCTGTGGCGCGCGGCGCCGCGGGACCCTTCGCGTCGGGGGCCGTGGCGGGGCCGTCCGCGGCGCCGCCGCATCCCGTGGCGGCGAGGAGCAGGGCGGGGAGCAGGGCGAAGCCCGCCGTCCGCGTCCACGTGCGTGCCGTGAACCGTGCCTTGATGCGCATGACCGTGACCCCAAACACCTTGCTTCGGCGGGCAGTTGCCGGTGATCGTGGCACACCGCGCGAGGTGGCGCACACCTGGTCGAAAGGGCGTGCGCCACGGGTGCGCGCGTGCGGATGACGCGTGCCGATCAGACGTGCGGACCAAGCCGTACGGACCCGCCCGCGCGGCTCGGCGCGCTGCCGGTCAGCTGCCGAGGTTGCTGAGCGGGACGCCGCCGAGGAGGCTGGTCACCGTACCGAGCGCCTCGCCCGGGTCGCTCGCGTCCTGGCCTTCGTGGGCGGTCATGTGCTGCTGGCTGGTGAGCCCCTGGACGGCGCCGGTGGCGGTGCCCAGCGCGTCGGTCAGACCGACGGCCGGGACGGCGGCGGAGGCGGAACCGGCGGCGACGGCGGCGAAGGCGGCACCCAGGGCGGCGGCACCGAGCGTCTTGGCAGCTGACTTCTTCATCAAAATCGTCCTTGCGACGGGGAATTGAGCGGCTCCGCAAACTAGTCACTTCAAACCCCGGCCCGCAAACATCATCAAATACGAGAAGGCGCCCGGGAATTCCCCTCCCCGAGCGCCTTCCGCACGTCACGCCATGGCCTACGCCGAGACAGAACCGCTGGTCGAAGCGGTCTGCCGGAACAGCCACTCGGACTTCAGCTCCGCGTAACCCGGCTTGATCACGTCGTTGATCATCGCCAGTCGTTCATCGAAAGGAATGAACGCGGACTTCATCGCATTGACGGTGAACCACTGCATGTCTTCCAGCGTGTAGCCGAAGGTCTCGACCAGGTGCTCGAACTCGCGGCTCATGCTCGTACCGCTCATCAGCCGGTTGTCGGTGTTGACGGTCAGCCGGAAGTGCAGCTTGCGCAGCAGGCCGATCGGGTGCTCGGCGTACGAGGCGGCGGCCGCCGTCTGGAGGTTCGAGGTCGGGCACATCTCCAGGGGGATGCGCTTGTCCCGTACGTAGGAGGCCAGGCGGCCCAGCTTGACCGAGCCGTCGGCGGCGACCTCGATGTCGTCGATGATCTTCACGCCGTGACCCAGCCGGTCGGCGCCGCACCACTGCAGGGCCTGCCAGATCGAGGGCAGGCCGAAGGCCTCGCCCGCGTGGATCGTGAAGTGGTTGTTCTCGCGCTTGAGGTACTCGAAGGCGTCGAGGTGGCGGGTGGGGGGGAACCCGGCCTCGGCGCCGGCGATGTCGAAGCCGACCACGCCGTTGTCGCGGTAGCGGTTGGCCAGCTCGGCGATCTCCAGCGCGCGGGCCGCGTGCCGCATCGCGGTCAGCAGGGCCCCGATCCGGATGCGGTGGCCGTTCGCCTTCGCGCGGCGCTCGCCCTCGCGGAAGCCGTCGTTGACCGCCTCGACCACCTCTTCGAGGGTCAGGCCGGCTTCGAGGTGCTGCTCGGGGGCGTAACGGATCTCGGCGTACACGACGCCGTCCTCGGCCAGGTCCTCGGCGCACTCGGCGGCGACGCGGAAGAGCGCCGCCTTCGTCTGCATGACGGCGCAGGTGTGCGCGAACGTCTCCAGGTAGCGCGGGAGGGAGCCGGAGTCGGCGGCTTCCCGGAACCAGACGCCCAGCTTGTCGGCGTCGGTCTCGGGCAGGTTCTCGTAGCCGGCCTCGCGGGCCAGCTCGATGATGGTCCCGGGGCGCAGGCCACCGTCGAGGTGGTCGTGGAGGAGCACCTTGGGGGCACGGCGGATCTGGTCCGGGGTGGGCAGGTTCGGGGTGTCGCTCGTCATCTGGGCACTCTAGCTCCTACGCGCGTAGAGCGAGGGGTCGGCGTGAGCCGTCGATACGTAACAGTGACCGTACGGAGGGGTGGCGTACACCTGTCAGTCTGAGACTGTTCCGCCATGGCACAGCATGCGCCGCCGGCGCGCGGGGCCCGCCTGGGGCGGGCGGCCGGCGCGAACGGCTCGGTCTCGACGGTCAGTGGTGTGGTGCTCCTGCTCCCCGGGGCGTCCAGATTCTCCCCCGGTCCCATGCGTCCGCTCGCGCGGGCGCTGGCCCGGGCGGGCGGGGCCCAGGGCCTGGTCGCGCACCCGGTGCTGCACGGGGCGGGCGCCCGCGAGGACGACGCCCGGTGGGCGGCGGACGAGGCGGTACGCCGGTACGGGGACGTGCCGGTCTGCCTGGCCGGGTACGACGCGGGCGGCCTGGCGGCGCTGCGGGCGGCCGGGCACGAGGCCGTGCAGGCGGTGCTGGCGCTGGCCCCCGCCGTCGACCGGCTCGGGGCGGCCCGCAAGGGCGCCCCGGAGCCGGACCCGGAGCCGGTCAAGCAGCTGGCCGGGCGGCAGGTGCTGATCGTGCACGGGACCGACGACGGGCGCTGGGACCCGGAGTCGTCCTTCCTGCTGGCGGCGCGGGCGAAGAAGGCGAATCGTTCCACGTGCCGGTTCGAGGTGCACTCGGACGGGCACGGGCTGCGCGAGCACCGGGCCGAGGTGGTCGCCCTCTCGGTGGACTTCGTCCTCGGCGCCATGTTCTCGGGACGGTACTCGCGCCCGGTGACGGACGCGCTCGCCGCGCCCCCGCCGCTGGGCCTGCGGATGCCGCTGGCTTCGGGTTTCGGGCGCTCGCTGCGGGGTTGAACCGCCCCGGGCGGGAACGCCGTCCGCGCGTAAAGTGGGAAGTGGACTCGGGTGGCTGCCCTCGGGGGCTTCTTCCACGGGAGGCGATCGGGCATGGCCCAGATCGTGCGCAAGAACTTCGACGACGCGGACGAGACGCGCCCGTTCCAGGACGGCAAGGGCCGGTTGGACGTGATCCAGTCGGAGGGCGGGCCCGTCGGCCGCGCGGTCTTCGAACCGGGCTGGCGTTGGTCGGAGCACATCAAGCCGCTGGCCGGCACGGACAGCTGCGAGGCCGCACACACGGGGTACATGGTGAGCGGCCGGATCAAGGTCGTCATGAACGACGGCGCGAGCGAGGAGTACGGCCCCGGCGACTTCATGCAGATCGAGCCCGGGCACGACGCCTGGGTGGTGGGTGACGAGCCGGCCGTCTGCGTCGACTGGACCGGGTACGGGAGCTACGCGAAGCCCTCCGGCTGACGTACTCGCCGCAGCGGCGGGGCGACGGGCGGCGCGCCGGGCCGGCCGGGCCCGCCGATCCGCCCCCTCACGGTCGGATGGCCGGGCCGTCCCGGTGCGCCTTCCCCTGCCTTCCCCCTCGGGCCGTCATCCACTGTGCCGGTTCGGCATATGCCGCAGGGCCGCCGCCGGGGGTCGTTTTGCCGCCTTGCGGGAACACGAGGGGTTTACAAATCCTCACCCACAGGGAGAAATAGGCGCATGCCGGCCGACGACCTCGACGGGAGCGCCCGGAACGACGGGCTGAGTCCCGCCGCCCGGCGCCTGTACGCGTACGCGGTGGAGCGGCGCGCCTTCGCCGCCGCGGAGGCCACTGCCGCCCTGGGTGCACGCGCCGGTACGGCCATCACCGAGCTGGCCGCGGCGCACCTGCTCCAACGCGCCCCCGGGCCGGGCCCCGAGCGGTGGAGCGCGGTGGCGCCGCGCGCGGCGGCGGCCCGGGCCCTGGCCCCGCTGGCGCTGCTCGTGCGGGAGACGCACGACGAGATGGACCGGCTGCGCGGGCGGCTGGAGGAGCTGGTCCCGGCGTACGAGGCGGGGGCTGCACACCGCGATCCGAGCGGCTCGGGCCACTTGGAGCTGGTGACCGACCTGGGCGCGGTACGGGGGCTGATCGCGGAGCTGGTGGCGGGCACCGAGTGCGAGTTGCTGACCTCGCAGCCCGGCGGCGGCCGCCCGCCGGAGTCGCTGGAGGAGTCGATCGGGCGGGACGAGGCGCTGCTGGCCCGCGGGGTGCGGATGCGGGCCGTCTACCAGCACACGGCGCGGTACTCGCGCCCGACGGCGGCGTACGTGGAGCGGCTGACGGCGCTGGGCGCGCAAGTCCGCACGGTCGGCGACGGCCTGATGCGGATGCTGGTCTTCGACGGCCGCGCGGGGCTGATGGAGGTGCCGGACCGCAGCGGGGCGGCGCTGGTGGTGCGCGAGCCGAACGTCGTGCACTTCATGAAGGCGGCCTTCGAACGGTCGTGGGTGGCGGCGGAGCCGTTCCCCGTGACGGTGGGACCGCGGGCGGCGCGCTCGCTCACCGACGAGCTGCGGCGGACGATCGTACGGCTGCTGGCGGAGGGGCTGGAGGACAAGGTGATCGCGCGCCGGCTGGGCATGTCGGAGCGGACCTGTCAGCGGCACATCGCGGGGATCATGCGGGCGGTGGGCGCCAAGTCCCGCTTCCAGGCCGGGTACCTGCTGTCGGACCGGGCCCGGAGGGCTGGGCCCGAGGAGCCGAAACCCGAGGAGCTGGAGCCCGAGGAGCCGGGGACACGGGGTGCCGTGCGGCTCACAGTTCGGGAATCAGCCGGCCCCGCCGGGACAACAGGAACCGCTTGAACTCCGCCACCGGCGGCGTGTCGGGGTGCCCGTCGAGCCAGGCCACGCCGATCTCGCGGACCGCGCGGGGCGCCGTCACCGTCAGCTCCACCACGCCCGGCCGGGCCACGGCGGGCGGCGGCAGCAGGGCCACGCCGAGGCCCGCCGCGACCAGACCGCGCAGGGTCTCCGCCTCCTCGCCCTCGAAGGCGACCCGCGGGGTGAACCCGGCTTCCGCGCACAGGTCGTCGGTGATCCGGCGCAGGCCGTAGCCGGGCTCCAGGGTGACGAAGGTTTCTTCGGCCGCCTCGGCGAGGCGCACGCGCTTGCGCCCCGCGAGCCGGTGGTCGTCGGGCACGACCAGGCGCAGCCGCTGCTCGTCGAGGCGGCGGGCCACCAGGTCGGGCGCGTCGGGCAGCGGGGAGGTCAGGCAGAGGTCGAGTTCCCCGGCCCGCAGCCGCTCCAGCATGGCCTCGCCGTAGTTCTGGACCAGGGAGAACCGGATCCTCGGATGGTCGGCGCGGAAGGCGCGGATGAGCCCGGGTACGGTCTCGGAGCCGAGGGTGTGCAGGAAGCCGAAGGCGACCTTCCCCGAGGCCGGGTCGGCGTCCTGCTGCACGGACTCGGCGGCGCGGGCGATCTCGCCGAGGGCCCGCTGGGCGGAGGCCAGGAAGGTGCGCCCGGCGGTGGTGAGGGCGACGGTGCGTCCCTTGCGCGCGAACAGCGTGACGGACAGGTCCTGTTCGAGGCGGACCATCGCCCGGGACAGCGTGGACTGCGGTACGCCCAGCTCGTGCGCGGCGCGGGTGACGTGCTCGTGCCGGGCGACCGCGACGAAGTAGGCGAGCCGGGGGGCCAGCAGACTTGTCACGGGGATGTCTTCTTCGTAACGGCTCATTGACATGCACCTCTCTGAGCTGGGCTGATGCATGAGTGGATTGATTATCGCGAATCTGTGCATTGGACGCATGAAACCGCCCGGGTCTACCGTCGGTTCATGCCTCCCGTTCATACCGGGGCACCCTCCATCCCGGGTGCCTCCACCCCGTCGTCCCCCGCACCGGAACCCCTCTCCCCCGGCCGCCCCGGCTACCGCCGGATGAGCCTCGCGCTCTTCGCCGCCGGACTGGCGACCTTCGCCCTCCTCTACTCCACCCAGGCGCTGCTGCCCGCGGTCTCCGCCGACTTCGGCGTGACGGCCGGTCAGGCCAGCTGGACGGTGTCCGCCGCGACCGGGGCGCTCGCACTGTTCGTCCTGCCGCTGAGCGCGCTGTCCGAGCGGTTCGGGCGGACCCGGATGATGACCTGGGCGATGGTGCTGGCCGTCGGCGTCGGACTGCTCGTCCCCTTCGCCCCGAACCTGGAGTGGCTGGTGGCGCTGCGCGCGGTCCAGGGCGCGGCGATCGCCGGCATCCCCGCCTCCGCGATGGCGTACCTGGCGGAGGAGGTCCGGCCGAAGGCGCTGGTCGGCGCGATCGGCCTGTTCGTGGCGGGCAACTCGATCGGCGGGATGAGCGGCCGCATCGTCACGGGCTGGGCGGCGCAGCTGTGGGGCTGGCGGGCCGGGCTGCTGACGGTCGGGCTGATGGCGCTGGGGTGCGCGGTGGCGTTCCTGGCGCTGCTGCCGCGGGCGCGGTTCTTCCGCCCGGCGTCGCTGAACCCGCGCGCGGTGGGGCGTACCGTCGCCGGGCACCTGCGGGATCCGCTGCTGCTGCGGCTGTACGGGATCGGCGCGCTGTTCATGACGGTGTTCGGGGCGGTGTACACGGTCATCGGGTACCGCCTGGTGGACGAGCCGTTCTCGCTGGGCCAGGGCCTCGTCGGGTCGGTGTTCCTGGTGTACCTGGTCGGTACGGTCTCCTCGGCGGCCGCCGGGCAGCTGGTGGCCCGGATCGGCCGGCGCGGCGCGCTGTACCTGGCGGTGACCACGACCGCGCTCGGGCTGCTGTTCTCCCTGGCGGACGCGCTGGCCGCCGTCCTGGCGGGACTGGTGCTGATCACGGCCGGGTTCTTCGCGGGGCACGCGGTGGCCTCGGCGGCGGTGAGCCGGACGGCGACGACGGGCCGGGCGCAGGCGTCGGCGCTCTACCAGTCGGCGTACTACCTCGGTTCGAGCGCGGGCGGCACGCTCGGGGCCCTGGCCTACCACGCCTCTGGGTGGGCGGCCACGGTCGGGATCGCGCTGGTGGCGGTGGTGGGCGTCGCGTCGATCACCCTGTACGGCTCGCACGCGGCGCGCGCCGAGCGCCGCCTGACCTCGCTGGCCGCGATGCGCTGATACGACGCGTGCGGATGCGCCCGTACGCCATCGGTACGAGGTGATTTACGGAGCCCGGAGCCCAACACGCTCCGGGCTCCGGCACGTTCGGTCCCGGGGCAGGGAAGTAATGCGTGGGGAGGCGGA
Organism: Streptomyces sp. NPDC026522; assembly: GCF_055567555.1. Classification (NCBI taxonomy): domain Bacteria; kingdom Bacillati; phylum Actinomycetota; class Actinomycetes; order Kitasatosporales; family Streptomycetaceae; genus Streptomyces; species Streptomyces sp. NPDC026522. The sequence goes on along the minus strand of NZ_JBVHQF010000002.1, from coordinate 269,761 downwards.
TGTGACATCCACACGGAAACGACGGATTCGTACGAAGGGCCGGACCGCGGCGCTGGTGGCCGCGGCGGTGGCGCTGGCGGCGCCGCTGGTGATCGTCGGGGGCGGGTCGGCGCAGGCCGCTTCCTGCACCGCGACCACCGGGCCCTACCAGCGGCAGGTCGAGCAGTTCCTGGGCCGGCCGGTGGACGGCGTGCAGTCGGCGGCCGACTGCACCGCCATCAGGGGGTTCCAGGCGGTCCACGGCATCACCCCGACCGCGGGGTACGCCGGGCCGCTCACCTGGCAGACGATGAGCGTGATGCTGGCGCAGCGGGCGGCCGGGACCACCCCCAACCGGGACGGGAAGTGCCCGGTCGACCTCGGGCGGATCGCCTGCGTGGACCTGACGCGCCAGCTCAGCTGGGTGCAGGACGGCGGGAAGCTGGTCTACGGGCCGGTGCCCGTGCGCACGGGCAAGGCCGGGACGGAGACGCGGACCGGTCTGAAGAAGATCTACTACCGCAGCATCGACCACTGGTCGACGCTCTACGACGTCGCGATGCCGTACGCGCAGTTCTTCGACGGCGGCATCGCCTTCCACTCGGTCGAGAAGGACATGTGGAACCCACCCGGCTCGGGCGGCTGCGTGAACATGCGCCCGGCGGACGCCAAGGCGTACTGGAACCTGCTGCGCAGCGGTGACGACGTGTACGTGTACGGCCGCAAGCCCGGGACGTAGGCCGGTCCCGCCGGGCTGCGCCGGGCCGGGCCGCGCCGGGCTGCCGTTGTCAGACCCCTCCGGTAGTTTGCGACGTAGTGGAACTACTGGGGGACGGCAGCCATGAGTGACCTCGCGACCAGCCCGGAACTCGACTCGGCGATGGACCGCTACCGGGTCGAGCTCACCGGTTACTGCTACCGGATGCTCGGCTCGTCCTTCGACGCCGAGGACGCGGTGCAGGACACGTACCTGCGCGCCTGGCGCGCCTACGGCAAGTTCGAGGGCCGTTCCTCGCTGCGGTCCTGGCTGTACCGGATCGCCACCAACGTCTGCCTGGACCTGCTGAACGCCGGGAACAAGCGGGCCCGGCCGATGGACCTCAGCGCGCCGCAGCACCAGGCCTCGGCCGTGCTCAACGAGCGGCCCGAGGTGACGTGGCTGGAGCCGGTGCCGGACGGGCGGGTGCTGCCGCTGACCGCGGATCCCGCCGAGCTGGCGCTGGCGAAGGAGTCCGTGCGGCTGGCCTTCGTCGCCGCCCTCCAGCACCTGCCGCCGAAGCAGCGGGCCGTACTGATCCTGCGCGAGGTGCTGGCCTGGAAGGCGGACGAGGTCGCGACGCTGCTGGACACCACGGTGGCGTCGGTGAACAGCGCCCTCCAGCGGGCGCGCGCCACGCTCGCCGGCCAGGCGGTGCGGGCGAGCGATCCGGCGGACCCGCTGGACCCGGACCAGGCGAAGCTGCTGGAGCGGTACCTGAGCGCCTTCGAGGCGTACGACATCTCCGGGCTCACCGCCCTGCTGCACGAGGACGCGGTGCTGTCGATGCCGCCGTTCGACCTGTGGCTGCGGGGCCCCGCCGACATCGCGGCGTGGCACCTGAACCAGGGCATCGGCTGCAAGGGTTCCCGGCTCGTCCCGACGACGGCGAACGGCATGCCGGCCTTCGGGCAGTACCGTCCGCGCACGGACGGCCGGCCCGGGCACGAGCCGTGGGCGCTCCAGGTGCTGGAAATATCAGCGGGGAAGATCGTCGGACTGAACGCCTTCCTGGACACCGCCAGGTGGTTCCCGCTGTTCGGGCTCCCCGAGCAGCTCGACGAGTCCTACGAGGTGCAGCAGGGCGCGTAGCCGCGGCGGGACGCCGGCCAGGCTGAGGCGTACCCCCGCCCGGCGGGCGGCGAGGGCGAGGCGCGCGAGCGCGTCCACCTCGGCGAGCCCGGCCGTGGCCAGCTGTCCGGCGGCGCACACCACCCACAGCGGGCGGGGGCCGTCCCGGCACAGGACGTCGAGCCGTTCGGCGTCCGCCGGGGTCACGGCGGGGCCGGGCAGCACCAGTCTTCTGATCTCCACGAGAGGTTGACCGGGCGCCGCCCCGGAACTCATCGGGCCCGGCGCCCCGCGGCGCCCCTTCGGCCCGGAAGCCCGGAAGGCCGGAAGCCCGGAAGGCCGGCGGCAAAAGGCCGTCGGCGCGGCTCCGGACGGGGAGCCGCGCCGACGGGGTCGGGGGGCCGGTCAGGCGATGCGGTCCAGCACGATCGGGTTCGCGGTGAACGCGGTGCCCGCGGGGGCGATGTCGTACGAGCCTTCCAGGGCGGCCAGCGCGTACTCGAACTTCTCCGGGGTGTCGGTGTGCAGGGTCATCAGGGGCTGGCCCGCGGTGACCGGCTCGCCGGGCTTGGCGTGCAGCTCGATGCCCGCGCCCGCCTGGACGGGGTCCTCCTTGCGGGCGCGGCCGGCGCCCAGGCGCCAGGCGCCGACGCCCACCGCGTAGGCGTCCAGTCGGGTCAGGACCCCGGAGGCGGGGGCGGTGACGACGTGGTGCTCGCGGGCGACGGGCAGGGCCGCGTCCGGGTCGCCGCCCTGGGCGGCGATCATCCGGCGCCAGACGTCCATCGCGGAGCCGTCGGCCAGGGCCTTGGCCGGGTCGGCGTCCTTGATGCCCGCCGCGTCCAGCATCTCCCGGGCCAGGGCCAGGGTCAGCTCCACGACGTCGGCGGGACCGCCGCCGGCCAGGACCTCGACCGACTCGCGGACCTCCAGCGCGTTGCCGGCGGTCAGGCCGAGCGGGGTGGACATGTCGGTGAGCAGGGCGATCGTCTTGACGCCGCTGTCGGTGCCGAGGGCGACCATCGTGGAGGCGAGCTCGCGCGCGTCCTCGATGTTCTTCATGAAGGCGCCGGAGCCGACCTTCACGTCCAGGACCAGGGAGCCGGTGCCCTCGGCGATCTTCTTGGACATGATGGAGGAGGCGATCAGCGGGATCGCCTCGACCGTGCCGGTCACGTCGCGCAGCGCGTACAGCTTCTTGTCGGCGGGGGCCAGGCCGTCGCCCGCCGCGCAGATGACCGCACCGGTGGTGTCGAGGACGTTCAGCATCTCCTCGTTGGAGAGCAGCGCGCGCCAGCCGGGGATGGACTCCAGCTTGTCCAGGGTGCCGCCGGTGTGGCCGAGGCCCCGGCCCGAGAGCTGCGGCACGGCCGCGCCGCAGGCGGCGACGAGCGGGGCCAGCGGCAGGGTGATCTTGTCGCCGACGCCGCCGGTGGAGTGCTTGTCGGCGGTCGGGCGGGAGAGGGAGTCGAAGTTCATGCGCTCGCCGGAGGCGATCATCGCGGCGGTCCAGCGGGCGATCTCGGCCCGGTTCATGCCGTTCAGCAGGATCGCCATCGCCAGCGCCGACATCTGCTCGTCGGCGACCACGCCGCGCGTGTACGCGTCGATGACCCAGTCGATCTGTTCGGGGCTCAGTTCGCCGCGGTCGCGCTTGGTGCGGATGACGGAGATGACGTCCATGGAGTGCTTCCTTCTACGCGCATAGAGAGAGGGGTGGGAAGGATAAGACGGAAAGACGACGGTCCTTCGCCCGGGAGGGACGAAGGACCGTCGCTACGGCTATCTCAGGTGGTCCGGCCCGAAGGCCTGCGGGAGCATCGCCGCGAGCGGCAGCACCCCTTCGGGTGTCTCCACCTGCAGTTCGGGGCCGCCGAACTCGAAGAGCAGCTGGCGGCAGCGGCCGCACGGGACCAGGATGTCGCCCTTGCCGTCCACGCAGGTGAAGTGCGTGAGCCGGCCGCCGCCGGTGGCCTGGAGGGCGGAGACCAGCCCGCACTCGGCGCACAGGCCGAGTCCGTAGCTGGCGTTCTCCACGTTGCAGCCGACGACCGTGCGGCCGTCGTCGACCAGCGCGGCCACACCGACCGGGAAGCCCGAGTACGGGGCGTACGCCCGCGTCATCGCCTCCCGGGCGGCGGTCCGCAGGGCCTCCCAGTCCACGGCCGTCACTTGCCCTGGCCCTTTTGGTACGGCATGCCGTCCGCCTTGGGCATCCTCAGGCGCTGCGCCGACAGGGCGAGCACGAGCAGCGTCGTGACGTACGGGGCGGCGTCCACGAACTGGCTCGGGACGGAGTCGGTGAGCACGTACCAGAGGAAGAGGCCGGCGGAGCAGGCGGCCGCGATGCCCGCCTGCAGGTACTTCTTCTTGTACAGCTGCCAGCCGACGACGATCACGAGCAGGATCGCGAGCAGCAGGAGCATCGCGTGGACGTTCTCGGCGCCACCGCGCAGCCGGAGGCTGTAGGTGAAGCCGAAGAGGCCCGAGCCGAGGGCCATGCCGCCCGGCATCCAGTTGCCGAAGATCATCGCGGCGAGACCGATGTAGCCGCGGCCGCCGGTCTGGCCCTCCTGGTAGATGCCGGTGGAGACGATCGCGAGGAACGCGCCGCCGAGGCCGGCCATCGCGCCGGAGACGACGACGGCGATGTACTTGTACTTGTAGACGTTGACGCCGAGGGACTCGGCGGCGACCGGGTTCTCACCGCAGGAGCGCAGGCGCAGACCGAAGGAGGTCCGCCACAGCACCCACCAGGTGGCCGGGACCAGCAGGACCGCCACGACGGTCAGCAGCGAGAGGTTGGTGACGAGCCCGCCGAGGACCCCGGCCACGTCCGAGACGAGGAACCAGTGCTTGCCCTGGAGCGTGGTCAGCCAGTCCGAGAGCCCCGGAACGGTGATCTCGGTGATCGGCTCGATGCGCGGGGACTGCTTGGAGGAGCCGCCCGGCACCGTGTCGAAGGTGAAGTTCGACAGGTACTGGGTGAAGCCGACGGCCAGGATGTTGACCGCCACACCGGAGACGATGTGGTTGACGTTGAACGTCACGGTGATGATCGCGTGCAGCAGGCCGCCGAGGGCGCCGCCGGCGATGCCGACGAGGACACCGGTCCACGGACCCCACTGGTAGCCGGCCCAGGCGCCGAACCAGGTGCCCAGGATCATCATGCCTTCGAGGCCGATGTTGACCACGCCCGCGCGCTCGGCCCACAGGCCGCCGAGGCCGGCGAGGGCGATCGGCACGGCGAGCTGGAGGGCGCCGGAGACCTGGCCGACGGAGGTCAGGTCGTCGGCCCCGGAGATGATCCTGACCAGGGAGATCAGGGCGATCCCGGCCGCGATCAGCAGCAGGATCCAGGGCAGGGTGAGCTTGCGGCGGCCGCCGCCCTTCTTGGGCGCGGCGCTCGTCGCGGAAACGGTGCTGGTGCTCACGCCGCGACCTCCTTGTTGTCGGTCTTGAGGGCGTGGCCGGCGGCCAGCTCTTCGCCGACCTTCTGCTGCTGGCGGCGGATGCCGTAGCGGCGGACGAGCTCGTAGCTGACGACGACGGCGATCACGATCAGGCCCTGCAGGATCGTGCCGATCTCCTTGGCGTAGCCGTTCTGGTCGAGACCGGCGGAGGCCTTGTCGATGAAGGCGATCAGGAGGGCCGAGAAGAAGATGCCGAGGGGGTTGTTCCGGCCGAGCAGGGCGATGGTGATGCCGGTGAAGCCGATGCCCAGCGGGAAGGACAGGTTGTAGGTGTGCGACTCGCCGAGCAGCAGCGGCATGCCCGTCAGGCCGGCGACCGCGCCCGAGATGAGCATCGACGTCATGATCATCTTCTTGGCGTCCACACCGGAGGCCTGGGCCGCGGTCTCGCTGGCGCCGGTGGCGCGCAGGTCGAAGCCGAAGCGGGTCCGGTTCAGCACGAACCAGTAGACGATGCCCAGGGCGAAGGCGACGAAGGTGAAGCCGTAGATGTCGCCGCCGGAGAGGGAGAGCGACGGGACCCAGCCGGACTCCGGGATGTCACCGGTGGTGAGGTCGTTGGAGCCGGCCGGCTGGACGCCGAAGTTCTTCGGCAGGATCAGCCAGGCGATCAGCGAGGTCGCGATGGCGTTGAGCATGATCGTGGAGACGACCTCGCTCACCCCTCGGCGGGCCTTGAGGGCGCCCGCGATGCCGGCCCAGAAGGCACCCGTGAGCATGGCCACGACCACGATCAGCAGGACGTGCAGCGGACCGGGCAGCGAGACCGCCGTACCGACCACCGCGGAGATCATCGCCGCGAGGCGGTACTGGCCGTCCACGCCGATGTTGAAGAGGTTCATCCGGAAGCCGATGGCGACGGCCAGGGCTGCCAGGTAGTAGATGCCGGCCTGGTTGATGATCAGGACCTGGATGTCCTCGTAACTGGCCTGGTCGATCATGATGCGCAGCGGGTCGATCGGGTCGACGCCCGAGGCGGCGAGCACGATCACGGTCAGCACCAGGGCGCTGACCAGTGCGAGCACCGGTCCGGCGACCGAGAGCAGCAGCCGGTCCTTGTCGATTTTCTTCATCGGGCCTCGTCCTCCGTCGTCTCACCGTCGGCAGCGGCGGAGCCTTCAACGTGGTCGTTGGTTGCTTCCAGGTGCCCGGTCGCGGCGCCCGTCATGGCGGTGCCGAGCTCCTCGGGCGTGATGGTCGCCGGATCGGCGTCCGCGACCAGGCGGCCGCGGTAGATGACGCGCAGGGTGTCGGACAGGCCGATCAGCTCGTCGAGGTCGGCGGAGATGAGCAGCACGGCCAGGCCTTCGTGCCGGGCCTCGCGGATGGCGTCCCAGATCTGCGCCTGCGCACCGACGTCCACACCGCGGGTGGGGTGGGCGGCGATGAGGAACTTGGGGTTGTGGCTCATCTCGCGGCCGACGATCAGCTTCTGCTGGTTGCCGCCGGAGAGGGAGGCCGCGGTCACGTCGATGCCCGGGGTGCGGACGTCGTACTCGCGCACGATGCGCTCGGTGTCCTTGCGGGCGGCCTTCGGGTCGAGGACACCGCGCTTGGAGTTCGGCGCCTCGGTGACGTGGCCGAGGATGCGGTTCTCCCAGAGCGGGGAGTCCAGCAGCAGCCCGTGCCGGTGGCGGTCCTCGGGGATGTAGCCGATGCCGCCCTCGCGGCGCTTGCGGGTCGGGGTGGTGGAGATGTCCTCGCCGTCGAGGGTGATGACGCCGCCGTCGGGGATGCTCATGCCCATGAGGGCGTCGATGAGCTCCGTCTGGCCGTTGCCCTCCACCCCGGCGATGCCGAGGACCTCACCCTTGTGGATGGTGAAGTCGATGCCGGCGAGCACCTCGCGGACGATCCCGTCCGGGTCGGTGGCAGCCAGGCGCAGCCCCTGGACCTGGAGCATCGGGGTCGTGGTCACCGTGGACTCGCGGGTCTCCGGCGAGGGCAGCTCGCTGCCCACCATCAGCTCGGCGAGCTGCTTGGTGGTGGCGGACTTGGGGTCGGCGGTGCCGACCGTGGTGCCCCGGCGGATGACGGTGATGTCGTCGGCGACCTTCAGCACCTCGCCCAGCTTGTGCGAGATGAAGATGACGGTCAGGCCCTCGGCCTTGAGCTCGCGCAGGTTGTCGAAGAGCGCGTCCACTTCCTGCGGCACGAGCACGGCGGTCGGCTCGTCGAGGATGAGGGTGCGGGCGCCGCGGTAGAGGACCTTGAGGATCTCCACGCGCTGGCGGTCGGCGACGCCGAGCTCCTCGACGAGGGCGTCGGGGCGGACGCCGAGGCCGTACGCGTCCGAGATCTCCATGATCTTCTTGCGGGCCTTGCCGCCGATCCCGTACAGCTTCTCGCCGCCGAGGACGACGTTCTCCAGGACGGTGAGGTTGTCGGCGAGCATGAAGTGCTGGTGCACCATGCCGATGCCGCGGGCGATCGCGTCGCCCGGGTTGGCGAAGGAGACCTGCTCCCCGTCGACGGCGATGGTGCCCTCGTCCGGCTTCTGCATGCCGTAGAGGATCTTCATCAGGGTCGACTTGCCGGCACCGTTCTCACCGATGAGGGCGTGGACCGTGCCCTTGCGAACGGTGATGTCGATGTCCTTGTTGGCGACGACGCCAGGGAAACGCTTGGTGATGCCGTGCAGTTCTACGGCGGGGGGGCTGGACGCGTTGATGACGCACTCTCCTTGGCGCGAAGGAGCGGAAGGCAGGGGGGACAGGGCGGGGAGAGAAGGTACCGCGTCCACGGTTCCTCTACGCGCGTAGCACTGTCGGAAGTGAAAAGTTGTGACCGGGTGGCCACTTGACGCGGGTCGGGGCCCGGGTGACGGCAGAGCCGCTACCCGGACCCCGGGAAAACCGATCGGCCGGCAGGCCGTCCCTTACGGGGCGGTCTTGACCGTGATCTTCTTCGCGATGATGTCGGCCTTGGCCTTCTCCACCGCGGCGGTGACTTCCGCCATCGACTTGTACTGCGGGTTGGAGTCGGCCAGGGCGACGCCGTTCTTGTCCAGGCCGTAGCGGACCTCGCCGGACTCCGGCTTGCCGTCCTGGACCGACTTGATCAGGTCGTAGACCGAGAGGGAGACGTCCTTGGTGACCGAGGTCAGGATGTGGTCCTTGTACTTCGACAGACCGGGCTGGTTGTACTGGTCGGAGTCGACACCGATGGCCCACTTGCCGGAGGTGGCGGCGGCCTCGATGGCACCCGAGCCGGCCAGGCCGGCGGCGGCGTAGACCACGTCGGCGCCGCTGTCGAGCTGACCCTTGGCGGCGGCCTTGCCGAGGTCGGGCTTGGCGAAGCCGGAGAAGTCCGGCGGCTGGGTCAGGTAGGTCGACAGCACCTTGGCGTTCGGGTTGGTGTCCTTGACGCCCTGCTCGAAGCCCGCCTGGAACTTCTTGATCAGCGGGACCTCGACACCGCCGATGAAGCCGACCGTGCCGGTCTTCGACGTCTTGGCGGCGGCGACGCCGGCCAGGTAGGAGCCCTGCTCCTCGTTGAAGACCAGGTTGGCGATGTTCTTGTCGGTCTGCGAGGTGTCGTCGATGATGCCGAACGTGGTGTTCGGGAACTTCGCGGCGACCTTCTTGATGGCCGGGGCGTACGAGAAGCCGACGCCGATGACCGGGTTGTTGCCCTTGCGCGCGAGCTCGGTCAGGCGCTGGACCTTGTCGGCCTCGGACTCGCCCTCGGTGGGCTCCGCCTCGGCGGTCTTGATCTTGAGGTCGGTCTTCGCCTTTTCGAGACCGGCGTAGGCGGCGTCGTTGAACGACTGGTCGCCGCGGCCGCCGATGTCGTATGCGATGGCGGCGCTCGCCTCCTTCGTACCGGAGGACGAGCTGGACGAGGTGGCGTCCGACGACTTCTTTCCGCCACAGGCGGTGGCCGAGAGGGCCAGCGCCGCGGACGCGAGGCCCACGGTGGCGATCCTGGTGATCCGGCGCAAGGGGAGGCTCCTTCAAAACCTGACCGAAGCGCCACGACCGGCGCTGGTTTCGCGGCGATCGTAACGCGCGTAGATGTCAGTTAAGAGCCCGTTCATGAGTCGTTATCGGATCGTCGCGAACCGGACAGTGACCGATCAGTAACTGGTCGAGCGTCCAGCCCTTGCATACCAAGGGCTGGACAGGTGCGCCGGATGCCGCTCAGATGTTGTACAGATTTTGCCCCGGCTTTTACCGGGAAGGCCTGGCGCGACGCCCGTCGAGCAGGGCGGCGGCCGTGAAGAACTCGACGCCGACGGCGATCGCGGACTCGTCCACGTCGAAGTCGCCCCGGTGCAGGTCCCGCTTGGCGGGGTCGCCGGGCTTGTGCACGCCGAGGCGGGCCATGGCGCCCGGGACGTGCTCCAGGTACCAGGAGAAGTCCTCGCCGCCCAGGCTCTGCTCGGTGTCCTCGATCGCCCCGGGGCCGCGCCGGGCCGCCATCGCCTCGCGCAGCAGCTCGGTCACCATCGGGTCGTTGACCACCGGCGGCACGCCGCGGACGTAGGTGATCTCCGACTTGGCCCCGTGCAGGGCCGCGACCTCGTCGATCGCCGCGTGGATCTGGTCGGGGGCGCCGTGCCAGGCGTTCAGGTCCAGGCACCGCACGGTTCCGGACAGCTCCGCGTGCATCGGGATGACGTTGCAGGCGTGCCCGGCCTCGATCCGGCCCCAGGTGACGGACATGCCCGAGCGGGCGTCCATCCGGCGGGCCAGCACCGCCGGCACGTCGACCGCGACACGGGCGGCGGCCGTGACGAGGTCGGTGGTCAGGTGCGGGCGGGCGGTGTGGCCGCCGGGGCCCGCCAGGGTGACTTCCAGCCGGTCGCAGGCGGAGGTGATGGCACCGGGGCGCAGCCCGATCTTCCCGGCGTCCACCCGGGGGTCGCAGTGCACCGCGATGATCTTGCCGACGCCGTCCAGCACTCCGTCCTCGATGGCGTCGCTGGCGCCGCCCGGGAGCACCTCCTCGGCGGGCTGGAACAGCAGCCGGACCGGCTGCGGCAGCAGGCCCTGCCGGTCGAGCTCGGCGAGCACCAGGCCCGCGCCGAGCACGGTCACGGTGTGGACGTCGTGGCCGCAGGCGTGCGCCCGGTCGGGGAAGGTCGAGCGGTACGGCACGTGGGTCTTCGTGTCCGGGATGGGCAGGCCGTCGATGTCCGCGCGCAGGGCGAGCACGGGCTGTACCCCGTCCCAGGTGCCGACGTCACAGATCAGGCCGGTGCCCGTGCTCAGCACCCGTGGGCGCAGGCCGGCTTTTTCCAGCCGGGCCTTGATCGCCGCCGTGGTGCGGAACTCCTGGTGCCCGAGTTCGGGATGCATGTGCAGGTCCCGGCGGAAGGAGATCAGTTCGGCACGCAGGTGGTCCGGAAGCGTGCCGGGCAGCTCGGGCCGGTCGGGCGTGCCGGGCAGGGCGGTCTGGGACTCGCGGGACATCAACTGGTTCACCCGTTGAAGGTTAGGCGCACGGATGGGTCAACTGGCCGGAGATCACCAAAAGTTCATGCCGTTAGGGGAAAGAAACCCGGCCTCCGGACGCATGACCGGATGCACCGAAGGGTAAACTCGCGCGCTCATCCGGCCGCCGGAGCCGCCTGAGCGGGCAGTCTGCGCACGTCGCGCGCGGTGTCGGTGACCCCGGCGAGGAAGCCCCTGGCCCGGGGCGAGGCGGCCGCCGTGAGCCAGGCCGGATCGACATCGCATACGGCGACGGTGACGCCGGTACCGGCCAGGGCGTACGGCAGCGTGTGGACGACCGTGGACGGAAAGCTGACGATGGTCCGGCCCACCGGCCCGCGCCGGGCGACCAGCTCCAGCGGCAGGTCCGGACGCACGATCTCCAGCCCGGCCGCCTCGCTCAGCACCCGCAGCTTCTCCGGGGATTCCCGGCGGTGCGCGAAGTACCGGGTCGCGCCGTGTTCCCGGCTCAGCGCGCACACGGCGTCGAGGTAGCGGGCCGGATCCACCACGCCCGTCTCCACCAGGGAGGTGCCGACGAGGTCGGTGCCCTTCGTCAGCCGGGGCGGCCCGAAGCGGGATCGGGTCCAGGCGAAGTCGTTGACGCGCAGCTCCATCCCGGGCAGCGGGGTGACCGGCATCGAGGTGAACACCCGTACCCGGCGGCGCCCGCCCGGGGTGAGCCGGCGCCGGGCGGTCCCCGACACCGGGGCGTACGCGAGCTCCCGCACCCGGGACGCGGTCCCGCCGCCGGTGCGGTGCCAGCGGCGCAGCCGCTCGCCGCGGCCGAGCTGCGCGACGAACTCCATGGTGGCGGTGCCGTCGTCGACGACGACCAGCTCGGCGGTGCGCGACGCCGGGGCGAGCAGCAGCTGGACGAAGCGGGAGAAGGGGTCCCCGACCACGATCCGCTCGGCCCGGTGCACGTCGGCGGCGAGCGCCGCGAGGGCCCGGAACGGGGCCCCGGCGCCACCGCGCGCCTCCTGCCACCGGACGGTGAACCCCTCGTCGCGGGCCAGGGCCGCGACCCGGCGCAGCTGGCCCCGGGACATGGGGTCGGTGGGCGGCAGGACGACGATGAGCGGGGCCTCCGCCCGCCCGGCCGCCCGGGAGGCGGCGGTGGGCTGGCGGGGCACGGCGTCCAGGAGCCGGTCGCCGGCGGGGCCGCGCTCGGCGTGGGCCCATTCGAGGACGTTGAGCAGCTGGACCGGGCTCTCGACGAAGGCAAGGGTCGAACGGGGGGTGGAACCAGGGACGGAGGGGGTCACCACGTACTCCTCGGCTGAGGGGGGCGGGATCGGAGCGGTCAGACGGTGGCGGGGGCCTGGCTCTGGCCGGAGAAGCGGCGGAGCTTCTTCATGGGGGCCAGCTCGGAGTCGTAGACGCGCTTGACGCCGTCGCCGAGGGCGGTCTCGATGGTGCGGATGTCACGCACGAGGCGGGCGAGGCCGCCGGGTTCGACGGAGGCGGCCTGGTCGGAGCCCCACATCGCACGGTCGAGGGTGATGTGCCGCTCGACGAACGCGGCGCCGAGGGCGACGGCGGCCAGCGTGGTCTGCAGGCCCGTCTCGTGGCCGGAGTAGCCGATCGGGACGTTGGGGTACTCGTCGCGGAGGGTGTTGATCACCCGCAGGTTGAGTTCCTCCGCCTTGGCGGGGTACGTCGACGTGGCGTGGCAGAGCAGGATGTTGTCGCTGCCGAGCACCTCGACGGCGTGCCGGATCTGCTTCGGGGTGGACATGCCGGTGGACAGCACGACGGTCCGGCCGGTGGCGCGCAGGGCGCGCAGCAGTTCGTCGTCGGTGAGGCAGGCGGAGGCCACCTTGTGGGCGGGGAGGTCGAACTTCTCCAGGAAGGCGACGGCCTCGGTGTCCCAGGGGGAGGCGAACCAGTCGATGCCGCGCTCGGCGCAGTGCGCGTCGATGGCGAGGTAGTCGTCCTCGCCGAACTCGACGCGGTGGCGGTAGTCGATGTACGTCATCCGGCCCCAGGGGGTGTCGCGCTCTATGTCCCACTGGTCGCGGGGAGTGCAGATCTCGGGGGTGCGCTTCTGGAACTTGACGGCGTCGCAGCCGGCGTCGGCGGCGGCGTCGATGAGGGCGAAGGCGTTGTTCAGGTCACCGTTGTGGTTGATGCCGATCTCGCCGACGACGTAGACGGGCTGACCGGGACCGGCGAGGCGCTGACCGAAGCTGCGCAGGCGGGTGGTGGAGCTCATGGTGGGTGACGTCCTTCGTACGGGGGGCGGGGGCGGGGCGTCGGACGGGGTGTCGAGCAGGGGTGCGAGGAGGCGGGCGCGGGCGAGGTCGTGGGGGTCGTCGATCTCCAGGACCCGGGCCGGGTCGGTGCGGACGGGCCGGGTGCGCCCGAAGAAGCGGTGCCGGGCGGCGCGGAAGCCGTCGGCGGCCATGGCGTAGGCGGCGCCGGTCTCCAGCAGGTCCTCGGGGCGGTCCTGGCGGCGGGGGCGGTACGCGGCTTCGTGGTTGACGCCGCATCCGGTGCCGTCGGGCGCCGCGCGCCAGAGGAAGCCGTGGAAGGGGGCCACGGTCATGGCGGAGTCGGCGCCGCCCGAAGCGACGGCCGTGGCCACGGATTCGATGTCGGACGGGGTCAGGAAGGGGCTGGTGCACTGGACCAGGAGGACGACGTCGACGGTGACGGAGTGCAGTTCCTCGAACGAGTCCAGCGCGTGGAGCAGGGCGGCTTCGCTGCTCGCGGTGTCCCCGGCGATGGCGGCGGGACGGCGCAGGGCGACCGCCCCGGCGGCCCGGGCGGCGGCGGCGATGGCCTCGAAGTCGGTGGAGACGACCACGTCGGTGACGGCGGGTGCCGCCAGGCAGGCCCGCACGGCCCGCGCGACGAGCGGGATCCCGCCGACCTCGGCGAGGTTCTTGCCCGGCACCCCCTTGGACCCGCCCCGCGCCGGGATCACGGCGAGCACCCGCGCGGCGGGGGCCGGCCCGCCGGCCGCCGGTACCGGGTCGGGAACGGGAACGGGAGCGGGTTCGGAGTGCACGCCGGGAGCCGGCCGGGGTCCGGGTGCCCGGGCGGGCGCGGGGCGGCGGGGGGTCACAGGTCGCCCAGGCGGCGGATCGTGGGGGCCACGCGCTGGACCCCGTGCCGGTACGCACCCCGCGCCGCCTCGCGCAGCCGGCCGCGGAACCAGGCCCGGGCCCGGGACCCGCCCCGGCCCGGGCCCGGCCGCAGGGTGCCCGGGAGCGGGTGGCCGTCCGGGTCGAGGCGGTGGCGGGCCAGCACCCCGGGGAGGTAGCCGGGGGCGGTGACCCGCGTGTAGTAGGGGGCCACGGGCGGCAGCAGCTCCCGCGCGAGCAACTCGGCGAGCCTGGCGCGGGCGGCGGCGAAGGGCTCCCGGTCCGGGGCCACGCCCTGTTCCGCGAGCCACCCCGGGTCGCCCTCGGGCAGCAGCCCCTGGTCCAGCTGGTCCCAGGAGGCGAGGCAGCCGGAGCCGAGGAAGTGGTGGTTGCCGAGCGCCTCGCGGATGCCGAGATCGGTCAGCACGGCGGTCGGGATGCCCCGGTGCAAGGACTCCAGGGCGGCCGTGGACGAGACCGTGACCAGCAGGCCGGCTTCGTCCAGGACCGCGCCCATGTTCCCGTACACCAGGCGGCAGTTGGGCGGCAGTCCGCCGGGCAGCCGCTCGGCGAGGCGCTGGTAGGGGTGCTCCTCCAGGTGCGTGGTGTGCTCCCCGGGCCGGCTGCGCAGCTTGACCAGTACCTCCCGGTCGGGGTGCAGCCGGGCGTGCCCTGCGGCCCGCGCGAGCAGGTACGTGCGGTCGGCGCGGCTCTCGGGCACGGAGGGCTGCACGGCGAAGACGACGGTGCGCGCGCCGCCGCCCGGCTCGTGGGCCGCGCCTTCGAGGAAGGGCAGCGCGGTCTCCGTGACGGCGTCCGACGCGGCGCCCACCCCTGCGTACACGGCGCGGAAGCGGCCTGCGTCGTAGGGGGAGTTGGCGAGGACCAGGTCGGCCCCGTGCCGCAGCAGCAGGCCGTCGGTGAGCTTCTCGTAGACGACGCCGACGTAGCCGGTGACCAGGACGGGACGGGCCGCGGGTTCGGGCCACAGGGCGCGCACACCGTGCAGGACGGCCTGGACCGCGCCGCCGACGAGGGCCAGGACGACCACGTCGTAGCGGTCGGCGCCGCGTGCCCGCCCGATCTCGGCCAGGAACTCGGCGCAGGTCACCTCGGTCGGCCCGGCCGGGCCCGCCTCGATGCCGACCTCGCCGAGCTGGCGTGCGGTGGGGGTGGCCCGGCCGCGCAGCAGGAATCCGGTGGGCCGGTGGTCGGGCGCGAGGCGCCGCGCGGTGAGCGCGCCCCATTTCCATCGCGTATCGGAATCGGCGAGTACGGCGATGCGGAGATCGCCACGATTACTGGTGGCTGGCACCCGGCAGAAGCTATTCCGCATTTCCGCTGACCGGCCCAACGACCGCACAACAGCGGGTTAACAACCCGTCGACGTCACGCGAAAGCGCACGGGTTAACGTGACCGCCCCGCGTCGTTCACATGGAATCCTTATGCGGGCCACGGTGAATGCCGGGCGGCCTCCTAACGTCACGCGGGTGCTCAAGCTCTCAGTCGTCGTGCCGTTCTACAACGTGCAGACATACGCGCCGGACGTCCTGCGGAGTCTCGAACTGAACGCCCGGGAGGATTTCGAGTTCCTGCTGGTCGACGACTGTTCGACGGACGGCACGGCCGCCGTGCTGGAGCGGGCGGCGGAGCGGCTGCCGGGTGCCGTGTACCTCGCGCGGGACGGGAACGGCGGTCTCGCCACGGCCCGCAACACCGGTCTGGACGCCGCCCGCGGCGAGTACATCGCCTTCCTGGACGGCGACGACTGGCTCGCGCCCGGCCACCTGGCCCGCACGCTGGCCGCGGTCGAGGCGCTCGGCTGCGACTTCGTCCGCACCGACCACGTGCAGGTCACGGGCCGGGCGCGGAGCGTGGAGCGGGTGCCGTTCGGGCCGCAGGGCGTCGTGGCCGACCCGCGCGCCGCGATCCTGCCGGCCTCGCGGGCGACCGCGGTGGACTATCCGTACGCCTGGGCCGGCATGTATCACCGGCGGCTGCTGGACCGGGGATTGCTGCATTTCACGGACGGGCTGCGGACCGCGGAGGACCGGCCGTGGATCTGGCGGCTGCACCGGGAGGCGAAATCCTTCGCCGCGGTCGGAACGGCCGGAATCTTCTATCGGCGCGGCATTTCCACCTCGCTGACCCAGATCGGGGACGAGCGTCAGCTCGATTTCATTCGCGCATTTGATCAGGTCCTGTCGGATACGGCCACGGACCGGGATTCGCGCCTGCTCCTCCCGAAAGCCGTCCGGACATATTGCGCGATCATCGCTCATCAGATCGGATCCATCGAGAGGTTCGAACCGGCCGTGGCCAGAAAACTCCGCACGCTGAGCGCGGCTGCGCTCGCGCGCATGCCCCAGGCCCTGCTCGACCAGGCCCTGGACTCCATGGACGCGGACCGCTCCGCCCTGCTGCGCCGGCTGCGGCGCCGCGCCGCCTCGGGGGCCGCCGCGTGAGCGTCACCCAGATCTTCCTCGCCTCCACCCCCTACGGGACGGCCACCCTCGCGGCGGCCGTCGACGCGGACCTCTTCCCGCCGGCCGGCCGCCGCATCCTGCTGACCAGCAACCACTCCCCCGCCCCCGAGGTCACCCCGGGGCCGGCCGCCATGCCGGGCTTCGCCGCGCTGCGCGCCCGCTTCGACGAGGTGCTCGACTGGAACGCCGTCATCGCGCCGCAGCACCCGAGCGTCTGGGCCCCCCGCGAGGAGGACGTCCCGATGTGGGAGCGGCAGCTGCGCACGCTGTGGGGGCTCGGCGAGGACCGGGTCGAGCTCGTCGTGGAGTCGCTGCAGGTCCCCCCGGCGCAGAGCCTGTGCCGGCTGTTCCCCGGCGCCGCCGTCGACGTCTATGCCGACGGGCTGATGAGCTACGGACCCACCCGCTTCCGGCTCGACCCGCAGATCGGGACCCGGGTGCGGCGGGTGCTGCACCTCGACCTGGTCCCGGGGCTGGAGCCGCTGCTGCTGACGGAGTTCGGGGTGCCCGGGGAGCTGGTGCCCGGCAACCGCTTCCTGAAGGTGCTGGCCGAACTCGCGGCGCACGCGCGGGCGGTGCCGGAGGTCGGCGAGGCCCCGGCCCTGCTGCTCGGGCAGTACCTGTCGGCGCTGGAGCTGATGTCGGCGGCCGAGGAGGAGGAACTGCACGTGGAGATGGTGCGCGGGGCGCACGCCCGGGGCCACCGGGAGCTGGTCTTCAAACCGCACCCGAGCGCCCCGGCGCAGTACGCGCGGCGGGCCGAGGCGGAGGCGCGGCGGCTGGGGGCGCGGCTGACGGTGATCGGGGAGCCGGTGCTCGCGGAGACGCTGTACGAGCGGCTGCGCCCGGCCCTGGTGGTGGGGTGCTTCTCGACCGGGCTGCTCACGGCGGCGACGCTGTACGGGATCCCGGTCGCCCGGACCGGGACGCAGGCCCTGCTGGCCCGCCTGGAGCCGTACCAGAACAGCAACCGGATCCCGCTGACCCTGGTGGACGCGCTGCTGCCGGAGCTGTCGGGGTCCGCGGAAGCGGCCCTGCCGGACGTGGCCGGCCTCGTGGCGGCGGTCGGCTTCACGATGCAGCCGCGCGTCCTGGCGGAGCGGCGCGAGCAGGCGCGGACGTACCTCTCGGGCTCACTGACCCCGCGCACCTGGCGGTACTTCAAGCGCAGCCGGCTGACGGTGCTGGGGCTTCCGGGCGGGGTCCCGGCCCGGCTGGCGTTCCTGCCGCGCAGCCCGCTGCTGCGCCGGACGGCCCACCGCGTACTGCGCCGGCTGCGCCGGCGCTGACCGGCGGGCGGCGCCCGTCGGCGCCTCAGCCCGTGGCGAGCTTCGCGGCGAAGCCGAGGAAGAGGACGCCCGCCGCCGAGGTGGCTCCCGCCGAGAGCCGCTTGCGGCGGCGGAAGGCCGCCGACAGCCGGGTCCCGCTGAATATCAGCGTGGACAGGTACAGGAAGCTCGCCAGCTGCGACAGCGTCCCCAGCAGCAGGAACGACAGCGCGGGGTAGGCGTAGCCCGGGTCCACGAACTGCACGAAGAACGAGAGCAGGAACAGGATCGCCTTCGGGTTGAACAGGCTCACCACCAGCGCCCGCCGGTACGGCCGCTCGTCCGCCACCTCCGGCTCGGCCAGGGCCTCCTCCTGCCGGGCGGCCCGGTCGCGCCACATGCCCCACGCCGCCCGCATCATCCCGACCGCCAGCCACGCCAGGTACCCGGCCCCGAGGAACTTGACCAGCGTGAAGACCACCGGACTGGCCTTGAGCAGCGCTCCGGCCCCGGTGGCGGTGAGGAACATCAGGACGGTGTCCCCGGTGAACACCCCGCAGGCGGCCTTGTACCCCTCGCGGACGCCCTTGCGCGCGGCGACGGACAGCACGTAGAGGGAGTTCGGCCCCGGCAGGAGGACGATGAGGACGAGGCCGGCGAGATAGGTCGGCAGATCGGTGACACCCAGCATGGGAGGGAGTCTCCCACGCGAGTGCGAAAGGCCGGAATTCGTCTTGCGGGGCCCCGGGGAAGCAGGGTCAGGAGGCGTCCGCCGGTACGTAGCTGCCCCACACCTCACGCAGCGCCCCGCACACCTCCCCCACCGTGGCCCGGGCCCGCAGTGCCTCCTTCATCGGGTAGAGCACGTTCGCCGAGGCGTCGGCGGCCGCCGCCCGCAGCGCGTCCAGCGCCGCCGTCACCGCCGCCCCGTCGCGCTCCGCGCGCAGCCGCGCCAGCGCCGCGCACTGGCGCGCCTCGATCGCCGGGTCCACCCGCAGCGGCTCGTACCGCTCCTCCTCGGCGAGCGCGAACCGGTTGACGCCGACCACGACCCGTTCGCCCGTCTCCTGCTCCCGCGCGAGGCGGTAGGCGTTCCGCTCGATCTCGCCCTTCTGGAACCCGGCCTCGATCGCGGCCACCGCCCCGCCCAGCTCCGCCACCCGCCGCATCAGCCCGAGCACGGCCGCCTCCAGTTCGTCCGTCATCCGCTCCACCGCGTACGACCCCGCGAAGGGGTCCGCCGTGTGCGGTACGTCCGTCTCGTGCGCGAGCACCTGCTGGGTGCGCAGCGCGAGCCGCGCCGACTTCTCCGTGGGCAGGGCGATCGCCTCGTCGAAGGCGTTGGTGTGCAGCGACTGCGTGCCGCCCAGCACCGCGGCCAGCGCCTGCACCGCGACCCGTACGAGGTTCAGCTCGGGCTGTTGCGCCGTCAGCTGCACCCCGGCCGTCTGGGTGTGGAAGCGCAGCATCAGCGACCGGGGGTCCCGGGCGCCGAACTCCTCGCGCATCACCCGGGCCCAGATCCGCCGGGCGGCGCGGAACTTCGCGACCTCCTCCAGCAGGGTGGTCCGGGCGACGAAGAAGAACGACAGCCGGGGGGCGAAGTCGTCCACCGGCATGCCCGCGTCGAGTGCGGTACGGACGTACGCGATCGCGTCGGCCAGGGTGAAGGCGATCTCCTGTGCGGGCGAGGCCCCGGCCTCCGCCATGTGGTAGCCGGAGATGGAGATGGTGTTCCACTTGGGGATCTCGGCGCGGCAGTAGCGGAAGATGTCCGCGGTCAGCCGCAGGGAGGGGCCGGGCGGGAAGATGTAGGTCCCCCGCGCGATGTACTCCTTGAGCACGTCGTTCTGGATCGTCCCGGTGAGCCGGTCGGCCGCGATGCCCTCTTCCTCGGCCACGAGCTGGTACATCAGCAGCAGCAGCGCCGCCGGGGCGTTGATGGTCATGGAGGTCGAGACCCGGTCCAGGGGGATCCCGTGGAACAGCAGCCGCATGTCCTCGACGGAGTCGACGGCGACGCCGACCTTGCCGACCTCGCCGTGCGCGAGCGGTGCGTCGGAGTCGTGTCCCATCTGGGTCGGCAGGTCGAAGGCCACCGACAGGCCGGTCCCGCCGCCCTCGATCAGGTTGCGGTAGCGGGCGTTGGACTCGGCCGCGGCGCCGAAGCCGGCGTACTGCCGCATCGTCCAGGGCCGCCCGGTGTACATCGTGGGATAGACCCCGCGGGTGAAGGGGTACTCCCCCGGTACCCCGAGGCTGACGGCCGGGTCCCAGTCCGCGAGGGCCTCGGGGCCGTAGACCGGGTCGATGGGGATGCCGCTCTCGGTGCGTGCTGGGGGACGAACCATGACCCACTCCTCCGTGGTGCCGGCCGGTCCCGGGGTCACCGCCCGGACCCCGCTGCGTCGGCCGCTGGTCACAATGGCGCAACATCGCGGACCGGTCCGCAACTGTCCACGCCCGTCAGGCATCACCTACTTACACAACGGAGAACAACCGGGGGGCCGCCATGTACCGCCAGAAGGCAATAATCCGCACGCTGGGAGTCGCCACCGCCGTCGCGCTCGCCGCGACCGCCTGCGGGCCGCAGAAGTCGGGGGCCGCGGGCTCCCCTTCGACGGCTCCGTCCGCGCCCACGGCGGTCGCCTCACCCACCGCGTCCGCCACGGACGACGGCAAGGCCGCCTCGCCCTCGCCGTCGGCCTCCGCGTCCGCCTCGCCCTCCGCGTCGGCCTCGCAGCCGCCCGCCGTCAAGCCGATCATGGCCAACGGTGACGAGAGCGACCAGATCCGCGAGCTCCAGGCGCGGCTGCGCCAGCTCAAGCTGATGTCGGTGGCGCCGACCGGTTTCTACGGTTCGAAGACGACCGCCGCCGTCCGCACCTACCAGTCCGGGCACGGCCTGCCCGCGACGGGTTCGGTGGACCAGGCGACCTGGAAGAGCATCGAGGCCGCCAGCAAGAAGCCGACCGAGGAAGAGCTGCGGCCGCCGACCACCAACGAGGTGGACGCGCCGGACCCGCGCTGCATGCAGGGCCGGGTCATGTGCATCAGCAAGGAGAGC
The DNA here is from genome assembly GCF_055567555.1 of Streptomyces sp. NPDC026522. Taxonomy (NCBI): domain Bacteria; kingdom Bacillati; phylum Actinomycetota; class Actinomycetes; order Kitasatosporales; family Streptomycetaceae; genus Streptomyces; species Streptomyces sp. NPDC026522. The sequence goes on along the minus strand of NZ_JBVHQF010000002.1, from coordinate 249,129 downwards.
CGCACCCTCGCCTGGATGATCGACGGCAAGATCGTCTCCACCATGGACGTGCGTTTCGGGTCGGAGAACACGCCGACCCGCGAGGGCGAGTTCAAGGTGGAGTGGAAGGCCAAGGACTGGGTGTCGACGATCTACCACACGCCGATGCCGTACTCGATGTTCTTCAGCGAGGGCCAGGCGGTGCACTACTCGTCCGACTTCGCCGCCCGTGGCTACGCAGGTGCCTCGCACGGCTGCGTGAACGTCCGGGACAAGGGGAAGCTGTCGTCCTTGTTCGATCAGGTCCAGGTCGGCGACAAGGTCGTCGTCTACTGGTGAGACCGGCGGCTGCGGCCGGGGTCTACGTAGAGGGCGCGGGCGGGGCCGGGGGAACGTGCCCCGCCCGCGCCGGTTGCGCAGAGCCCAGGGGTACGGGGGGAACCCCGGCTCATGCGCGGCCGATGACCAGTCGGCTCGTTATGTACTGCGCCTGCGGGTCGAAAAGTGTTACAGCCAGGTGTGAGGGGGTCCCTCAGGCCGGCGTGCGGAAGCGCAGCGAGCCGCCCGGGAGCAGGGTCGGGGCCGGCAGGACGGCTCCCGTTCCCCGGTCGGGAGTGCCCGCGCCGGGGCCGTTCGCGCCGCTCTTGGTGGTGCCGCCGGGGCCGCCCAGCAGGCCGTCGCAGTAGTGCGGGACCTGCGCCAGGGTCTTGGCCAGCTTGATCAGCTTCTCCCGGCGGTCGCCGGTGAGCCGGCCCGCGCGGTAGTCGCCGCACAGCTCCTTCCCCTGGAGCCGCAGCTCCTTGTCCTTCTCCTTGTCCGCGTCCTGGCCCTTGTCCGCGCCGTCGGTGGTACCGGTGGTGCCGTCCGTGAGGCTGTTGCGGCCGTCGGAGCCGTCCGTGCCCGGGGTGCCGGTGCCGGCGGGTCCCGAGGTGAACCCGGAGGTGGCCCCGGGGTCCTTGCGTCCCTCGGTGCCCGGCAGCCGAGAGGCGCCGGGGGAGGGCGTGGAGCCGGCGCCGTCCCGCAGCGGGGTCGGCCGCAGCGGTGGGGCGGGGGTGAAGCCCGAGGCATCGCCGGACGGCCCGGGATCCGCGTCGGCGCTGACCGAGACGGCCGGTCCGGGAGCCGCCGCATCGTGCGTGGAGCCGTCCAGCAGGCCGCTGGCCGCCGCCGCCAGGCCGCCGACCGCGACGCTCGCCAGTGCGGCCGCCAGCCCGAGGCGCAGCGGGGTGCCGCGGCGCCGCTGCGCGGGTATCCGTACGAGCGGCGCGGGCGACAGGTCGACCAGGGGTTCGTCGGCGAAGGAGCGCGCGACCGGCTTCGCGGGCCGTGCGTCCCCGGCGCGGACGTCGGTGGCGCGGACCTCGGTGGCGCGGGCCGCGCGGAAGGCGGCCAGCGCGGCGGCCTCGCCGGGCAGTTCCCGGTCCGTGGACGTCGGCGGCACCAGTGCCGTCAGGGCTGCGCGCAGCCGCGCGGCGTCGGCCCGGGTCTGCTGGTCGGTGTCCGGCCCGACCGGCGGTTCGCGGCGCAGCAGTCGCTCCGCCGCGGCGCTGTCCAGCCACTTGTTGCGCTCGTCGGCCATCACATGTCCTTCTGCGTCCGCCAACGTGAATGCGTCACACCGGTTTGTTCCACCAGGCCCGCGCTCCGGCCGCGCTGTGCCGGTACGGCGTCGAGATCGCGGACGCCCGCGCCGCCCCGTGGCGGGCTCCCGGCATTATGACCGAAAGGGAGGGCCGCCTCCTTGTCCGGTGCGGGAGCGCCGGGTGCGGGAGCGCCGGGTGCGGGAGCGCCGGCGCCGCCGCCGGTCCCGTCCACCGTGGCGTCGAGTTCCGTGCCCAGCAGTTCCGCCAGCTTCTTGAGTCCCCGGTGCGCGGCGGTGCGTACGGCGCCGGGCCGCTTGCCGAGCGTCTCGGCGGCGCTCTTCGCGTCGAGGCCGACGACCACGCGCAGTACCACGGCCTCGGCCTGGTCCTGCGGGAGCTGCGCTATCAGCGCCATGGTCGAGCTGGTGGCGAGCGACTCCATCGCCGCGCCCGCGGTGTCGCTGTCGGCGGCGTGGCCGGTGAGTTCGCTGTCGTCCCCGCCGATGGCGGGGCGGCGGCCGCGCATCCGGATGTGGTCGAGGGCCCGGTTGCGGGCGATCCGGGCGGCCCAGCCGCGGAACCGGTCGGCGTCGCCGGTGAAGGAGTCGAGGTCGCGGGCGATCTGCAGCCAGGCCTCGGACGTGACGTCCTCCGCGTCGCCGTCGCCGACCAGCGTGCGTACGTATCCGAGCAGGCGCGGGTGCACGGCGCGGTACACAGTACGGAACGCGTTCTCGTCGCCGTCTTGTGCCGCGAGCACCGCGGCGGTCAGCTCCGCGTCGTCCCCCAGCAAAATCCCCAACCCGTTCACTGTCCTGTACGTGTGGCGCAAATCCGCACGTTACGGCCTTCAAGTACGTCTCGTCCACGAGTTGTACAACCAGCAACCAGCCCTGCGCGGAGCGGGGTGTGACAGAAAACGCATCCGGGGCGCTGACATGGATACGGGCTTGTCGCACGAGTCCGTGTCGGACGGCGACCGGGGCCTCTCCTGTGGGGGGTGGCGGCCTCGGTCGCCTTCCCCTGTTCGTCCTGGTCATGCATGCCCGGCGTCATCCTTTCGGCTCACTTCCGGGTGAAATCCTCGAATCGGCACGCCACACGCCGCCCTGCATCGCTAGCGTGGCGGTACACCCGCGCCGCGCCCCGAGGAGCCCCCCGCTGTCCAGCCACTTTCCGGCACAGGTCCAAGGGGGCACCGGAGCCCCTCCCGGACGTGGTCCGGGAAAGAAGTCTGGGGGAAGCTCCGGCGCTCCGGTACCCGTCGGCACCCACGGCCCGGGTCTCGCCCGGTTCAACGCGCTGCCCCACGACACGGCCCGGGCCGCCCTGCTGCACTGCTGCGGCAGCGGGCGCTGGGCCCACCGGCTGGCCGTCCACCGCCCCTACCCCGACCTCGCCGCGCTGCTGGCCGCGGCCGACGAGGCCTCGTACGACCTGTCCCAGGGCGATCTGACGGGGGCTCTGGCCTGCGAGTGCTCGGCGGAGCTGGCGCACGGCGCCCCGTACGCCGCGCTCCTCGCGCTGGACGCGGCGCGCGCGGAGTACGAGCGGACCTTCGGCCACGCCTTCGTGATCTGCCTGGACGCCCACCCGCCGGAGGAACGGGCGGACGCGCTGCTGGCGGCGATCCGGCGGCGGATGGCCCACGAGACGGACGAGGAGCGCGCGATCTCCGCGGACGAGCTGCGCCGGCTCGCCCAGGCCCGGCTCGTCCGGCTGCTGGAGCGGTTGTCGGCCGTCCCGGCCGGGCCGGTTCCGCCCGGCGGTCCGCCGGACGGCCCGTCCGCCGCCGATTTCGGGCTATTTGCACCTGTGGGGTAGCCCGTCCGTGCCTGTTTGATCACACCGATGGACCCGGCGCAAGGGAACCGACAAAGCGTCGCTACGATGTCCGGGGCCGGTGGACCGTACCCGGCCGGGCCCGACCGACAAAGAAGCCGGCTGGCCCCCGCCCCGCTTCCGGAGGGTTTTCCGTGCCGGCTGGAACGTTGTACCGCGGCCGGGAAGGAATGTGGTCCTGGGTGGCTCATCGAGTCACCGGCGTCCTCATCTTCTTCTTCCTGTTCGTACACGTCCTCGACACCGCTCTCGTCCGCGTCTCCCCCGAGGCGTACGACGATGTCGTGGCTACCTACAAGACCCCGATCGTCGCGCTGTTGGAGTACGGCCTCGTGGCCGCCATCCTCTTCCACGCGCTCAACGGTCTGCGTGTGATCGCCGTGGACTTCTGGTCCAAGGGCCCGCGTCTCCAGAAGCAGATGCTCTGGACCGTGCTGGCCGTGTGGATCGTGCTGATGGCCGGGGCCGTGTACCCCGTCCTGCACCACGCCTACCTTGAACTGTTCGGGAAGTGACACGCATGTCTTCTGACACTTCTTCCGCCCAGGCCATCGGCTCCGTGGAGGGCGTCTCCCTCTACGACGTCGACAACCCGGCGCCGTACATCGAGGCCCCGCGCAAGCGCACCGGTAAGACGCCGCGCTCGACCCGCGGCAACTTCGAGATGGCCGCGTGGCTCTTCATGCGCCTCTCGGGCATCGTCCTGGTGGTGCTGGTCATCGGCCACCTGATCATCCAGCTGGTGCTGGACGGCGGCGTCAGCAAGATCGGCTTCGCCTTCGTGGCCGGCCGCTGGGCGTCCCCCTTCTGGCAGGTCTGGGACCTGCTGATGCTGTGGCTGGCCATGCTGCACGGCTCCAACGGTCTGCGTACGGTCATCAACGACTACGCGGAGCGCCCCGGCACGCGGCTGTGGCTGAAGGGCCTGCTCTACACCGCCACGGTGTTCACCATCCTTCTGGGCACGCTGGTGATCTTCACCTTCGACCCGAACATCCGCTAGGCACGGGCTGAGGCGAATCGACTCATGAAGATCCACAAGTACGACACCGTCATCGTCGGCGCCGGTGGCGCGGGCATGCGCGCCGCCATCGAGGCGACGAAGCGCAGCCGCACCGCCGTGCTGACGAAGCTCTACCCCACCCGCTCCCACACGGGCGCCGCGCAGGGCGGCATGGCCGCCGCGCTCGCCAACGTGGAGGACGACAACTGGGAGTGGCACACCTTCGACACGGTCAAGGGCGGTGACTACCTGGTCGACCAGGACGCCGCCGAGATCCTGGCGAAGGAGGCCATCGACGCGGTCCTCGACCTGGAGAAGATGGGCCTGCCGTTCAACCGCACCCCGGACGGCACCATCGACCAGCGCCGTTTCGGCGGCCACTCCCGCAACCACGGCGAGGCGCCGGTCCGCCGGTCCTGCTACGCCGCGGACCGCACCGGCCACATGATCCTCCAGACGCTGTACCAGAACTGCGTCAAGGAGGGCGTGGAATTCTTCAACGAGTTCTACGTCCTGGACCAGCTGCTGGTCGAGGTCGACGGGGTGAAGAAGTCCGCGGGCGTCGTCGCGTACGAGCTCGCGACCGGCGAGATCCACGTCTTCCAGGCGAAGTCCGTGATCTACGCCTCGGGCGGCACCGGCAAGTTCTTCAAGGTGACCTCCAACGCGCACACCCTCACGGGTGACGGCCAGGCGGCCTGCTACCGCCGCGGCCTGCCGCTGGAGGACATGGAGTTCTTCCAGTTCCACCCGACGGGCATCTGGCGCATGGGCATCCTGCTGACGGAGGGCGCCCGCGGTGAGGGCGGCATCCTCCGCAACAAGGACGGCGAGCGCTTCATGGAGAAGTACGCGCCGGTCATGAAGGACCTCGCGTCCCGTGACGTCGTCTCGCGCTCCATCTACACCGAGATCCGCGAGGGCCGCGGCTGCGGTCCGGCCGGTGACCACGTGTACCTGGACCTGACGCACCTGCCGCCGGAGCAGCTCGACGCGAAGCTCCCGGACATCACCGAGTTCGCCCGTACGTACCTCGGCATCGAGCCGTACACGGACCCGATCCCGATCCAGCCCACCGCGCACTACGCCATGGGCGGCATCCCGACCAACGTCGAGGGTGAGGTCCTGGCGGACAACACCACCGTCGTCCCGGGTCTGTACGCGGCCGGCGAGGTCGCCTGCGTCTCCGTACACGGCGCGAACCGCCTGGGCACCAACTCGCTGCTGGACATCAACGTCTTCGGCAAGCGCTCGGGCATCGCCGCGGCCAAGTACGCGCACGAGAACGACTACGTCGAGCTGCCCGAGAACCCGGCGCAGCAGGTCATCGACCTGGTCGAGCAGCTGCGCAGCTCCACGGGCAACGAGCGGGTCGCGGACCTGCGCCTGGAGCTCCAGGAGACGATGGACGCGTGCGTGATGGTGTTCCGCACGGAGCAGACCATCAAGACCGCGGTCGAGAAGATCGCGGAGCTGCGCGAGCGCTACAAGAACGTGTCCGTCCAGGACAAGGGCAAGCGCTTCAACACGGACCTGCTGGAAGCCATCGAGCTGGGCAACCTGCTCGACCTGGCCGAGGTCATGGCCGTGTCCGCGCTGGCGCGCAAGGAGTCCCGCGGCGGTCACTACCGCGAGGACTACCCGAACCGCGACGACGTCAACTTCATGCGCCACACCATGGCGTACCGCGAGGTGGGCGACGACGGTAAGGACTCCGTCCGGCTGGACTACAAGCCCGTCGTCGTCACCCGCTACCAGCCGATGGAGCGTAAGTACTGATGGCCACCCCGACCCTCTCCAAGACGGACGCGATGGAGGCCGCGGCCGCGGCTTCGCCCTTCATCACGGTCACGTTCCGGATCCGCCGCTTCAACCCGGAGATCTCGGAGGAGTCGACCTGGCAGGACTTCCAGGTCGAGATCGACCCGAAGGAGCGCGTGCTCGACGGTCTCCACAAGATCAAGTGGGACCTCGACGGCACGCTGACCTTCCGCCGCTCGTGCGCGCACGGCATCTGCGGCTCCGACGCGATGCGGATCAACGGCAAGAACAGGCTCGCCTGCAAGACGCTGATCAAGGACATCAACCCGGAGAAGCCGATCACCGTCGAGGCCATCAAGGGCCTCACGGTGATGAAGGACCTCGTGGTCGACATGGAGCCCTTCTTCCAGGCGTACCGCGACGTCATGCCGTTCCTGGTGACGACGGGCAACGAGCCGACGCGCGAGCGCCTGCAGTCCGCCGAGGACCGCGAGCGCTTCGACGACACCACCAAGTGCATCCTGTGCGCCGCGTGCACGTCCTCGTGCCCGGTGTTCTGGAACGACGGCCAGTACTTCGGACCGGCGGCGATCGTCAACGCGCACCGCTTCATCTTCGACTCGCGTGACGAGGCCGGCGAGCAGCGGCTGGAGATCCTGAACGACAAGGACGGCGTGTGGCGCTGCCGCACGACCTTCAACTGCACCGACGCGTGCCCGCGCGGCATCGAGGTCACGAAGGCGATCCAGGAAGTCAAGCGGGCCCTGATCACCCGCCGCTTCTGATCCTTTGACACGCCGGACTACGTCCGGCGGTCTCGGCTGAGGCCCGTACCCCTTGGGGGTGCGGGCCTCAGCCGCGTTCCGGGGCATCCACGTTCACCCCCGTTCACCCCCGGGGCTGAACGGGCGGCCGGAAGAACCTTTCATCAGACGGATGGCGCCCCCGGACGGCGGTACCGTCACCGGCGTCGCTTGAACCGGAGCGCCGTCCGCACCCACACTGAGCGAAGGAGGTGCTTTCCATGTCCGCTCTCGCCCATGAGGCGCCGTGCGACCCAGGTCTCGACGAAGTCCTCTGGCAGGCCTGGAAGGCGATGGACCTTCCGGAGGGCTACCGGGCCGAGATCATCGAAGGGTCCATCGAGGTGTCTCCCACCGGCCGTCGCCGCCACACCGTACTCGTCCACCGTCTGCGCAGGATCCTGGAAGACCGCCTCGCAGGCAGCGGTATCGATGTCTACCAGGACGGTAACGTCATCCGCGGCCGAAAGGTCTGCATCCCCGACCTCTTCATGGCTCCCGAAGACCTGGACGAGATCCCGGACGAGGAAGGCCTGGGTGTGGACGCCACCCGTGTCTCGTTGGTCGCCGAGATCGTCTCCCCCGGCAAGGAGGCCCACCGGCGCGACCACATCCGCAAGCGCCGCTGGTACGCCCAGGCCGGAATCCCCGTCTACGTCGTCGTAGACGACTTCGACGACCAGGGCACGGTGACGGTGTTCAGCGGACCGGACCCGGAGAAGGGCGTCTACGCCACCAAGACCACCGTCTCCTACGGCACGACGGTCACGATCCCCGAGGGACCGGCGAAGGGTGTGGAGCTCGACGGCACCCTGACGCGCCCGTAGGCACCGGGAGTAGTGCACGATGCCGGAGCTTGCCGTCCCCGGTGCCGCTCACGGCCTACGATGATGCCCTCGACCCAGCCCACGGGAGGCCCGGAACGTCCCCAGCACCCGTCGAGCACCCTGAGTACGCCGACGACGAGAGGCCGCCGACCCTCCTCGAAGAGGCCGCCCGGCTCACGGAGCAGAACCCCGGCTACCGCGTCGAGATCATCGGAGGCATCCTCACCGTTACCCCACCGCCGCCCCGCATTCGCTCGTCCTGACCGAACTCATGCTCCCGTTCCTGAGCGCGGGACTGCACGGGCCTGACTGCAAGGTCGCGCAAGGCATCGGCCTCTGGCTGGCCGGTGGGCCCGAGGACTACCCGATCCCGGACCTCGCCGTGGTCGACGGCGACATCAAAGACCACCTGCTTGAGCACAACTGCTACGACCCGGTGGCGTTCCGCCTGGTCCTGGAAGTGACCTCGTCCAATTACAACGACGACCTGAGCGCCAAGGCCATTGCCTACGCCCGAGCCCAGGTGCCGGTCTACGTCATCGTGAACCGTAAGCACGAGCGGGTCCATGTTCTGACCGACCCCGTCCAGGGTGAGTACAAGAGCCACCGCATCCACGCCGCGGGAGAGCTGGCGACCCTGCCCGACACGCTGGGCGCCAAGGTCACCCTCGACGCATCCGAGCTCCTGGAGGCCGGCCGACAGCCCAAGAAGCGGCCCCGGGCCGCCGAGCCGGAGCGGGAGGGCTAGGACGCCGCCACGAAGCCGGTGAAGGCGCCCCAGGCCGCCGGGGTGAGCGTCAGGACGGGGCGGGTGGTGTCCTTGGAGTCCCGGACATGCACGGCGGACGGGCAGGCCGCGACCTCCACGCACTGACCGCCGTCACCACCGCTGTAGCTGCTCTTCTGCCAGGACATGGCCACCTCGACGCACTCGCCGCCGGTGCCGTCGCTGTAGCTGCTCTTGAACCATGCCAGTCCGGTGTTCATCGCTCTCCCAGCAGCCGCTCGATCCGCTGCGCCGAAGCCCTCGGGCTCAACGCCACTCCTCGAATGTTCGCATGCCGTTGCACCATGTCGCTGACCACCAACCGGTCTGAGAGCACCCAGCTTTGGCCCTGACCTTCCAAGTACCCCAACATGCGGCGTTCAGGCGTCTCCGCGATCGTCATGGGTCCCGTCGCACCCACGACCTCCTCGCATTCGAGCGGGACGAGCTGGATGCGCACATGGGGCAGACGGCCGCATGCGAGCAGGTGTCGGAGCTGCTCCCGCCAGACTGTGTCTCCTCCCACTTTGCGCCGCAGGAAGGTCTCCTCCAGTACGAAGCACAGCACCGGCGGCGGGTCCCGGTACAAAAGCGCTTGGCGGTCCAAACGGGCAGTCAGCCGACTCTCTATCTCCGCGGCAGCGACGGGTGGCCAGTGGTCCACAAACACCTGGCGCGCGTACGCCTCGGTTTGGAGCAGGCCATGTAGGACGTGGGTGGAGTAGACCCACAGGCTGACCGCCTTCGCCTCGATAGGCGCAAAGTTCCTGAACTGCGGCGCGTACCGCTCCTCCTCCAGGTACGGAACCGTCGCCTTCAGCAGGCCCTCCCCGCCCAGGACGTCGTCCACCTTCTCGATCGTCTCGGCGTCCATCGCCCGCTCGCCCCGCTCGAACGCCCCGATGGTGGACGGAGAGAAGTTGGTGTCGCCGCCCAACTGCTGCCGCGACACCCCCCGTTTCTCACGGAGCGTGCGCATCTGGGCTCCCAGGCCGCGGCGGAGCGCCGACGGGAGGGGTTCACTCGGGTTCACAGGCTCGGTCATCGGCTTCACGGCCCTTCACAGATCGCCGTCTGTGACGGCGCGACCACTGTTCAGGCTAGCTCCGGGCCGTCACCCTCTGTGGTGTGAACGAGGAAATCTCCCCCCGCGCGTGGGCCCCGGACTGGGTTCCCGAGGCCGGCTTCCAACTCCGGCTCGCCGGGGTGCACTTCGATGCCGTCCGCATTCAGGGTCAGCTCGGCGAGGAAGTCGCCAAGCGGCTCAGCCGGCTCACCGACCACGACCCCGGGCCCGTCGTCTACGAGCTCAACGGCTTCCGCTGGATGTACTTCCTGCTGCCGCCCGGCACCGCGCGGGAGCGGTGCTGGCCCTCGTACGCCCAGCGGTACAGCTCGCGCACCCGGCCCGCCGCCGCGTACGTCGGGGTGCCCGCCCTGTACGGGACGACCTGGCCGCTGGCCTGGCGGTCGTTGCCGACGCCCGGGGCTCCGCACGTCGATCCGGAGTTGCTGGAGAAGGCGATCGGGATGATGCCTTGAACCTGCCGCTTGAACCTGTTCAAAAAGAGGTCTACAGTCAGCCCCGTCAGCAGTTGAACACGTTCAAAGGGGCTGGGGCATGGACCTCACCGTGGTCGCGTACGTCATCTACCTGGTCATCAGCATCGGGCTCACCATCTGGGTCGCCCGGACCCTGACCCGCAACGGCCGCGTCTTCATAGCCGACGTCCTCCAGGGCAACGAGAAGCTCGCGGACGCCGTCAACCACCTCCTGGTCGTCGGCTTCTACCTGGTGAACATCGGCTTCGTGACCCTCTACCTGCGCTCGGCCGAGACCATCACCGAGGCCCGCGGCCTCTTCGAGGCGCTCTCGGTGAAGCTCGGCGTCGTCCTGCTCGTCCTCGGCGTGATGCACCTCGGCAACGTGTGGGTGCTCAACAAGATGCGCCGCCGCGGCATCATGGAGCGCCAGCAGACCCCGCCGGTCGCCCCCCAGGGGTGGACCGCCCCGGCCGGGGCCTGAGCCCCGATGGCCGCGGCGAGCGCGCCGATCCGGCACCTGACCGTCCTCTACGACGCGAACTGCCCGCTCTGCGTGCACATCCGGCACTGGCTGCTCGGACAGCGGTGGCTCGTACCGCTGCGGCTGGTCCCCGCCGGATCGTACGAGGCGCGGCAGCGGTTCCCGGGCCTGGACCACGCGGCGACGCTGCGCCGGATCACCGTGGTCGGGAGCGCGGGCCAGGTCTGGACCGACACCGATGCCTTCATCGTGTGCCTGTGGGCCCTGGCCGAGCACCGGCCGAGGGCCAACTGGCTCGCCACCCCGGCGGGCCGGCCCTTCGCCCGGGCCGCCATGTACACCGCCTCCGCCTGGCGGGCCGCGGTACGTACGAACGGCGCGGCGGGGGCGGAAGAACCGGCCTGTGACGACCAGTGCGCAGTACCCCGATAGGGTCGTACACCGTGACCGATCAGAAGGCTCCGAAGAGCGAACAGACCCGCACCCTCATCCTCGAAACCGCCCTCCGCCTGTTCCAGGAGCGCGGCTTCGACAAGACGACCATGCGGGCCATCGCCAAGGAGGCCGGGGTTTCGGTCGGGAACGCGTACTACTACTTCGCTTCGAAGGAACACCTGGTCCAGGGGTTCTACGACCGGATCGGCGCCGCTCACCAGGCGGCGGTCCGGCCGATCCTGGACAGCGAGACCGACTTGCAGAAGCGCCTCGCCGGTGTGCTGACGAGCTGGCTGGACATCGCGGCGCCGTACCACGAGTTCGCCTCGCAGTTCTTCAAGAACGCGGCCGACCCGGAGAGTCCGCTCAGCCCCTTCTCGCCCGAGTCTGAACCCGCCCGCAAGGCGGCGATCGACATGCACCGCGAGGTGCTGGCGGGCGCGAAGACGAAGGTGCCGGAGGAACTGGCCGACGTACTGCCCGAGCTGATGTGGCTCTCGCAGATGGGACTCGTCCTGTACTGGGTCTTCGACCGCTCGCCCGACAGCGAGAAGACCCGCCGGCTCGCCGAGCGCGGCGCGCAGCTCACGACGCGGGGCATCGTCCTCGCCCGGTTCCGGGTGCTGCGGCCGCTGGTGCGGGAGGTCCACGAACTGTTCGCGGACTTCCTGCCCGGCATGGCGCAGACGGCGGTCTCCCGCAAGAAGCGCGCCTCCGACCCGTACCCCGGCGAGGGGTCGTAGCCGGCGGCGGGCCGCTGCGTCAGAGCCAGTTGAGTTCCGACAGGCGCCAGACGCCCGTACCGTCGGAGAGGTACTGCGCTCCGCTGACGGCGTCGCGGGACATCACGTAGTCCTTCTTCTGCCAGATCGGCAGGATCGGGATCTGCTGGGCGACCAGCTTCTGGAGTTCGCGGAAGTCGGTGGCGGCGTCGCCCCGGTCCGAGTGTCCGCGGGTGCGGGCGATCAGGTCGTCCACCGTCTTGTCGGAGTAGCCGTTGTTCATGCTGGAGCCGGTGGCGACGAGCGGGGCGATGAAGTTGTCCGCGTCCGGGAAGTCGGCGATCCAGCCCAGGGTGTAGGCGTCGAACTCGCCCGCCGCGTACCGCTTCTGGTAGTCCTGGAACGTGGCGACCGTCTTGATCTTCACCTGGAACAGGCCGGTGGCGGTGAGCTGCTTGGCGATCGCGTCGGCTTCCGCGACGTTGGCGCCCCGCTCGTTGACGCCCAGGGTCAGCGGCACCGGGGCGTCGATCCCGGCGTCCTTGAGGATCTTCTTGGCCGTCGCCTCGTCGGGCTTGGGGTAGGTGTCGAAGAACGGCGTGCTGTGTCCGGCGACGCCGGCCGGGACGAGGGAGTAGAGCGGGGTGACCGTGCCCTTGTGGATTTCGGCGGCCAGCTTGGAGCGGTCCAGGACGGCGGCCACGGCCTGGCGCACGGCGGGCTTGGCGACGGTCGATCCGGGCCGGACGTTGAAGATCATGATGCGGGTCTCGGTGCCGCCGGAGACCTGGTAGCGGGTGTCTTCCAGGCCCGGGCCGAGGCCCGCGAGCACCTCGGGCGGCATGTCGCGGTGGGCGACGTCGATCTTCCGGTCCGTCCAGGCCTTGTTGAGTTCGTCCGAGCCCTTGAAGTACTTGACGGTGACGGGGGCGAGGGCGGGCTTGGCCTGGCCCTTGTACGCCGGGTTGGGCTTGAGCTCAGCGCTCGCGCCGGCCTCGTACCCGGCCAGGGTGAACGGGCCCGAGCCGTCGACCTTGGTGCCCTCGCGCAGCCCCTTGGCCGGGTAGACGTCCTTGTCCACGATCGAGGCGGCGCCCGTCGCGATCTTGAAGGGGAAGGTGGCGTCGGGGGCGGAGAGGTTGAAAGTGACGGTGCGGCCGTCGGCCTTGACCGACTCCAAGGTGTCGAAGAGCGAGGCCGGGCCCTGGTCCGCCTTGATCGTCTTGATCCGGTCGAAGGAGAACTTCACGTCGTCGGCGGTGACCGCGCGCCCGTTGGAGAACTTCACCTCCGGGCGGAGCTGGCACTGGTAGGTGGTGAGCTTCTGCCCGACGAACGCGCACTCGGAGGCGGCGTCCGGGACCGGGGTGTCCGAGCCGGGCTTGATGGTCAGCAGCGACTGGTAGACGTTGCTGAACAGGGCCCAGGAGCCCGCGTCGTACGCCCCGGCCGGATCGAGGCTGGAGACGGAGTCGCTGGTGCCGACCCTGAGGGCGCCGCGGCCCTCGCCGTCGGGCATCAGCTGCCACGCCGCGACGCCGCCCGCCGCGACGAGGACGAGACCGGCCGCGATGATCTTCGGTCTGGCAGACCGCATCCCCTGACCCCGCTATTCACACTAGGCGCTCCGATTATCGGTCACCCAATCACGGAATACCGGCCACCGGAAGGCCCGTTATGCCTGCTCAGGCCTGGTATGAGGCTAGTTCGACCACCGTGATGTCCGACGGCGCGCCGACCCGGACGGGCGGCCCCCAGGCGCCCGCGCCGCGCGACACGTACAGCTGGGTGTCCCCGTACCGCTCCAGTCCGGCGACGGTCGGGTTCGCGAGTTCGGCGATGTAGTTGCCCGGCCAGAGCTGGCCGCCGTGGGTGTGGCCGGAGAGCTGGAGGTCCACGCCGTGCCGGACGGCGTCGTGGATGACGATCGGCTGGTGGGCGAGGAGCACCGCGGTCCGGGTCCGGTCGCGGTCGCCGAGGGCCGCCCGGAAGTCGGGGCCGTGGCCCTCGCTCTCCCCCTGGACGTCGTTGACCCCGGCGAGGTCGAAGTACGGCAGGGCCCGGCGGGCGTTCTCCAGGGGCTGGATGCCGAGCTCGCGGACGTGGTCGACCCACTGCTGGGCGCCCGAGAAGTACTCGTGGTTTCCGGTGACGAAGAAGGAACCGTGCCGGGCCCTGAGCCCGCGCAGGGGTTCGGCGGCCGGGCCGAGGTCGTGCACGTTGCCGTCGACGAGGTCGCCGACGATGGCGATGAGGTCGGGCTGGGTGCGGTTGACGGTGTCGACGATGCGGGTGGTGTGCGCCCGCCCGAGGATCGGGCCGAGGTGGATGTCGCTGACGACGGCGATCCGGAAGCCGTGCGCGGCGCGCGGCAGCTTGGCCAGCGGCACCTGTACGCGCTTGACGCGGGGCCCGCGCAGCACCCCGTACGTCCCCGCGCCGACGGTGCCGAGGGCGGCGGCCGCCGCGGCCCCGCCGACCGTGCGCGCGACGAACCGCCGCCGCGTGAGGTCGGCGGAGGTGGCGGCGGGCCCCGGGGCGGCGGCCGGCTCGGCCGCCGGGGGCGCGGCAGCCGGTACGGGGGCGGGCGCGGGTACGGGGGCGGGCGCGGGCGCGGCCTGCCGGGCGGCGGACCGGCGGAGCCAGATCCGGCGCACCGGCTCGGCCACCAGCATCGCCAGCGTCAGGTACAGCAGCACCGCCAGCCACATGAACCCGGGCCAGGCCACCGCCCGCTGGAGCCAGAACGGCGCGCCCGCGTGCCCCGCCACCAGCGCCGCGACGGCGAGCACCGGCAGGGCGAACGCCAGCACGGTGCCCGCCCGGCGGGCCGGTCCACCCGGTCGGGTGGTGTCACGGACCAGCCGGGCCCACAGCCACCGGTGCACCAGGGCCAACAGGAGCAGTACCGCGAGCGCGACCGCCGCGAAGACGAATACGGTCATCGTGACTCACGCCGCAGCGCCCGCACGCCGCGCAACCCGATCACCCCAACGGCCGTCCCCAGGAGAAAGGACGTCACCGCGAGGAGAAGGTGGACCCAGAAGTACGCCGTAGGGTCACCGGCCGCGTCGAAGGACAGGCCGCTTCCGTTCTTCCACAAATTCCGGACGAAGGTCACCCAGATGAACCAGCTCCACACTCCGAAGGCGAGCAGGAACCAGGAGGCGGCGCGGCTGAGTTTCATGCCCTCAGTATCGGTTTCGCCGTCCGGACGGACACGCCGGGGTGGGCTGTACCGGCGGTGGCTGCGGCGGGTTGACCTGCCCGTGGCTGCGGTCGGCCCATCGGGATGTACGTTCACCTGCGTGTCTGCAAAGAAGACCGCGCTGACGGTCCTGTCCGCCGCGCTGCTGGTCCCCGCCATGCTCTCGGCCCCCGCGCACGCCGACCCGGCGGCGCCGTCGGCGCGGCCGGCGCGGCCGGCGGACGGGAAGGGCAAACGCCAGGCACCCGCGCCGCCCTCCTCGATGTCCAGCGTCGGCGGCGCCGCGCTCGGCCAGCCCGGCACCCAGGTGAACCTGCTGCCCGGGGCGCCCGCGCTGCCGGCGAACCTCACGGGGCGGTCCTGGATCGTGGCGGACGCCGATACCGGCGAGGTGCTGGCCGCGCACAACTCGCACTGGCGGCTCCCGCCGGCCTCCACGATGAAGATGCTGTTCGCGGACACGGTGCTGCCGAGCCTCCCCAAGGACCAGGTGCACAGGGTGAGCGAGCAGGAGATGGCCGACGTCGGGGCGGGCAGCAGTCTGGTCGGGGTCAAGGAGGACGCCGAGTACACCGTCCACGACCTGTGGCTCGGGGTCTTCCTACGGTCGGGCAACGACGCGGTGCACGTGCTGTCGGCCATGAACGGCGGCATCGAGAAGACCGTCAAGGACATGCAGGCGCACGCCGAGGAGCTCCAGGCCCTCGACACGCACGTGGTCTCCCCCGACGGGTACGACGCCCCCGGTCAGGTGTCGAGCGCGTACGACCTCACCCTCATCGCCCGCTCCGGCCTCCAGAAGCAGGACTTCCGCGAGTACTGCGGCACCGCGAGCGCCCAGTTCCCCGGCAGGCAGGAGGGGGGCAAACCGCGCGACTTCTTCGAGATCCAGAACACCAACCGGCTGATGACGGGAGCGGGCGGCATCTCCCCGTACAAGGGCATCGCCGGGGTGAAGAACGGCAACACCAGCATGGCCGGTTCCACCTTCACCGGCGTGGCCCAGCGCGGCGACAAGAAGCTCCTGGTCACGGTGATGAACCCGGACGCCGGCGGGATCAATTCGGTGTACGAGGAGACCGCCGAGCTCTTCGACTGGGGCTTCGCGGCGGCCGGGAAGGTCAAGCCGGTCGGGGAGCTGGTGCCGCCGAAGAGCGCGGACACCAAGTCGAAGGGCGCGCCCGCCCAGTCGCACGAACAGAAGCAGGCGGCGGCCGGCGCCGACCCGGGCGACAGCGGTCTGGGCACTGCGCTGGGCATCGCGGGCGGGGTGCTGGCCGCGCTGGCGGGTGGCGCGTTCGCCTTCAACCGGCGGTGGCCGCCGGGCCGGCGGGGCCGCCGCTCGCCGGACGAGGACCTCGTGTAGGGGCGGCGGGGCCGCCGCCGTCACGCGCGGCGTTCTCGGCGCGCGCGTCGTCCGTCCCGGCGGGGTCGGGCTCGGTGGCCGGCTCCGGGTCCGCGTGGCCGGTGGCCGTCCACGCCGCGCAGAACAGCAGCAGCTTGGCCGTGAAGTTGATCCAGAGCAGCAGGGCGATCGGCACGCCGAAGGCCCCGTACATGCTCTTCCCGGCGACCTCCCGGATGTATCCGCTGAGCAGCAGCTTCAGCAGCTCGAACCCGGCCGCGCCGATGAGGGCCGCCTGGATCAGCCGGCCGCGCGGCGGTTCGACCCCGGGGAGCAGGGTCAGCAGGTAGAGCAGCAGCAGGAAGGCGGCCACCACGCCGACCAGGAAGGCACCCGTACGCAGGACCACCCCGCCGGCGCCGTGCCGGGGGACGCCGAGCAGGTCGCCGAACTTGCCGACCGCGCTGGACCCGACGATCGAGGCGGCGGCCGAGGCCAGTCCGGCGCCGCCGAGCCCGAGCAGCACCAGCGCGTCCTTGCCCTTGCGGACGACGGGGTTGCCCTGGTCCTCGTCGTCCTTGTCCCAGACGGCGCGCAGGCAGTCGCGCATCGAGCCGACCCAGCCGATGCCGGTGAGGAGCAGCAGGCCGCCCGCCACGAGTCCGACGGTGCCCGCGTTCGCGACGAGCGTGTTGAGGTCGAGCTGGTCGGAGATGCCGGGGACCTGCTGGGCGAGGGTGTGCTGGAGGCGGTCCAGCTGCTCCTGGCTGAGGAGCGCCGCGCCGACGGCGGCGGCCACGGTGATCAGCGGGAAGAGCGCGAGGAAGCTGATGAAGGTGATCGCGGCGGCGAGCCGGGACCAGTGGACCCGGTCGAGCCGCTCGTACGAACGCCAGGCGTGCGTCCGCATCAGGGCTGCCGCCAGCGGCCCGATCAACGGGATCTTCGTCAGCCAGTCCATGGGGTCACCGTCAGCCAGTCAGGAGGTCACCGTAAGTGGAATGCCGGAAATAGCCGGTATTGCACCACTTTGGGACTACGGTCGTCGATTGTGACTTTTCGCCATGCGCACTCGATGGGGCGCCCGTTTCACGCCCTGGTCCTACGGAGGCTCAGGTTCGGCACGGTCCAGGCCCTGCGGCCGCTCCGTCAGGAACGCCGTATGACCGCTTCGGCCGTCTCGTTCGCCGGCGAGCCCGACTGCGCCGGAAAGCCCGCCGGGCCGGGCCCGAAAGGGTACTCGCGCAGCTTCCGCCAGACGCCGTCCGAGCCCTGCTCGTAGAGCGCGAAGCCGCCGCACAGCCACTCGGCGGAGTAGTCGGCGAGCGTGCCGAACGCCAGGTCCATCGCTTCCTCGGAGATCCCGTGGGCGACGGTCACGTGCGGGTGGTACGGGAACGCCAGCTCCCGGTCGAGCGGCCCTTCGGGGTCGCGCAGCCGGCCCTGGAGCCGGGTGCAGCCGGCGCCGCCCTCCGCGACCTGGACGAAGACGACCGGGGAGAGCGGACGGAAGGTTCCCGTGCCCTCCAGCCGCATCGCGAAGGCGCGGAAGCCCGCCGCGACCTCGGCGAGGTGGGCCCGGATCGCCGGGAGCCGGTCTCCGTCCACCTCGGTGGGCGGGACGAGGGTGACGTGCGTGGGGATGCCGTGCGCGGCGACGTCCCCGAAGCCCGCGCGCAGCTCCTGGAGCTGGCTGCCGTAGGGCTCCGGGACCGCGATCGAAACGCCGAGCGTTACGGTCCCCACGTTGTCTCCTCCGTCTGTCACTTCCGTCTGTGGCGGTCCGCCTCAGTGTGGCGGTACCGACCCCCGGACCGCCAGGGCTGTCGCCGGTCAGTGCTTGGCGGGCAGGAAACCGAGTCGGTCGTACGCCTGCGCCAGGGTCTCGGCGGCGACCGCCCGGGCCTTCTCCGCGCCCTTGGCCAGCACCGAGTCCAGGGTCTCCGGGTCGTCCAGGTACTCCTGGGTGCGCTGGCGGAACGGTGTGACGAAGTCGACCATCACCCCGGCGAGGTCGGTCTTGAGCGCGCCGTACCCCTTGCCCTCGTACGCGGCTTCGAGGGCGGGGATGGACTCGCCCGTGAGGGTGGAGTAGATCGTGAGCAGGTTGCTGACGCCGGGCTTGTGCACGGCGTCGAAGCGGATCTCGGCCTCGGTGTCGGTGACCGCGCTCTTGATCTTCTTCTCGGTGACCTTGGGCTCGTCGAGGAGGTTGATCAGGCCCTTGGGGGACGACGCGGACTTCGACATCTTGCTCGCCGGGTCCTGGAGGTCGTAGATCTTCGCGACCTCCTTGACGATGTGCGCGGCGGGCAGCGTGAAGGTCTGGCCGAACCGCTGGTTGAAGCGCTCGGCCAGGTCGCGGGTGAGCTCGATGTGCTGGCGCTGGTCCTCGCCGACGGGGACGGCGTTCGCCTGGTAGAGCAGGATGTCGGCGACCTGGAGGATCGGGTACGTGAAGAGGCCGACGGTGGCGTTGTTGACGCCGCCCTTGGCGGACTTGTCCTTGAACTGGGTCATCCGGCTGGCCTCGCCGAAGCCGGTGATGCAGTTCATGACCCAGCCGAGCTGCGCGTGCTCGGGGACGTGGCTCTGGATGAAGAGCGTGCAGCGCTCGGGGTCCAGGCCGGCGGCGAGCAGCTGGGCGGCGGAAAGCCGGGTGTTCGCGCGGAGGTCCTTCGGATCCTGCGGCATGGTGATCGCGTGCAGGTCGACGACCATGTAGAAGGCGTCGTGCGTCTCCTGCAGGGCGACGTACTGGCGGATGGCACCGAGGTAGTTCCCGAGGTGGAACGAACCGGAGGTGGGCTGGATGCCGGAGAGCGCGCGAGGACGATCAGAAGCCATGGCTTCATTCTCTCAGGTGCGGGGGCGGGCTCGGCGCCGCCGCTGGCCGGAACCTTCCGCCGGGCGGCGCCGCCGCCGGTCCGCTGCCGCGGTACCGCCCGGTAGCACCCCGACCGGATCCCACCCCGTCCGAGCGACCGCTTTCCCCGTACCGGGGCCGCCGTACCCCCCGACGCGCTCTCCGGCGGGCCAAATCAGCCTCGCCGGCGTTTGAGGCGTGGGCCCGGGCGTAGCCCGGTGCCCGGCGGAGCCGGGTTTCCTGGGGCTCCGCCCCAGACCCCGCGCCTCAAACGCCGGCGAGGCTGGATTGGCGGACCCCCCGCATCAGGCGCCGGGGAGGCCGGATTGGCGGACCCCCCGCCTCAAACGCCGGGGAGGCCGGAATGGCGGACCCCCCGCCTCAGGCGCCGGGGAGGCTGGATGGCGGGCCCCGGTGTCAGGTCAACGCCGGCGAGGCTGGATTGGCGGGCCCGCGCATCAAACGACGGGGCGGGGCGATCGTCAGGACAGGGGGAGGCCCGGGGCCGGGAAGGCGGACATCAGGGTTGAGACCTCGCCGCGGATCGCGGACAGGGCGCGCTCGTCCGACGCGGCCGCCGCGGACACCGCTCGCGCGATCCACTCCGCCACCACCGGCATGTGCTCCACCGACAGCCCCCGCGACGTCAGCGACGGCGTACCGATCCGGATCCCCGACGGGTCGAACGGCTTGCGCGGATCGAACGGCACCGTGTTGTAGTTCACCACGATCCCCGCCCGGTCCAGCGCCTTCGCCGCCACCTTCCCCGGCACCCCCCGCGACGTCAGGTCCAGCAGGATCAGGTGGTTGTCCGTACCCCCCGACACCAGGTCGAAGCCCCGCTCCAGCAGCGCCGCGGCCAGCGCCTTCGCGTTGGCCACGACCGCGTGCGCGTACGTGACGAACGCCGGCTGCGACGCCTCGTGCAGCGCCACCGCGATGCCCGCCGTCGTCTGGTTGTGCGGGCCGCCCTGGAGACCCGGGAAGACGGCCTTGTCGATGGCCTTCGCGTGCTCCTCCCGGCACATCAGCATCGCCCCGCGCGGCCCGCGCAGCGTCTTGTGGGTGGTCGTGGAGATGACGTCCACGTGGCCCGCAGGGCTGGGGTGCGCCCCGCCCGCGATCAGGCCCGCGATGTGCGCGACGTCCGCGACCAGGACCGAGCCCGCCTCCTTGGCGATCGAGGCGAAGGCCTCGAAGTCGATCGTGCGCGGCAGCGCGGTACCGCCACAGAAGATGATCTTCGGGCGCTCGGCGAGCGCCAGCTCCCGCACCGCGTCGTAGTCGATCCGCCCGGTCTCCGCGGAGACCCCGTACTGCACGCCCCGGAACCAGGAACCTGTCGCCGAGACGCCCCAGCCGTGCGTGAGGTGCCCGCCCATCGGCAGGGCCATGCCCATCACCGTGTCGCCGGGCTCCGCGAAGGCCAGGTACACGGCCAGGTTCGCCGGGGAGCCGGAGTACGGCTGCACGTTCGCGTGGTCCACCCCGAACAGGCCCTTGGCCCGCTCGATCGCGAGGGCCTCGACCCGGTCGATGTTCTGCTGGCCCTCGTAGTAGCGGCGGCCCGGGTAGCCCTCGCTGTACTTGTTCTGCAGGACGGTGCCGGAAGCCTCCAGCACCGCCGCGGACACGTAGTTCTCGCTCGGGATGAGGCGGAGCGTCTCCGCCTGGAGGGTTTCCTCGGCCGCGACGAACGACGCCAGCTCGGGGTCGGTCGCGTACAGGGCGGGATGGCGGGGCGCTGTCATGGCGGTCCTCCGGGGTCGATGTCTGGTCTCGTCCCCGCGAGGCCCAGGCGAGCGGCCCTGTGTGCGGTCCTGCGCGCACGACTCCCCCAGAGTCCGTTCTCCGTGCGCCAGTCGCCGTGCGTACCGACCACCTTAGCGGGCGCGCCACAAGAAAGGTTTCTCCGTCCGGTATACGAGCGAACATGGAAAGTGACGCCACCCTCGTCGACTGCCTGACGGACGATCGGAGACCCCGTGTCGAAGACTGCTGATGCCATCCGCACCGCCGACGCGCACAGCGCGCACAACTACCACCCGCTCCCGATCGTCGTCGCGACGGCGGAGGGCGCGTGGATGACCGACGTGGAGGGCCGCAGGTACCTCGACATGCTCGCCGGCTATTCGGCGTTGAACTTCGGCCACGGCAACCGCCGTCTGATCGACGCCGCCCGCGCGCAGCTGGAGCGGGTCACGCTCACCTCCCGCGCCTTCCACCACGACCGCTTCGCGGACTTCTGCACCGAACTCGCCGCTCTGTGCGGCAAGGAGATGGTGCTGCCGATGAACACGGGCGCGGAGGCCGTGGAGACGGCGGTCAAGACCGCCCGCAAGTGGGGGTACGAGGTCAAGGGCGTGCCGGACGGCCACGCCAAGATCGTGGTGGCGGCCGACAACTTCCACGGCCGGACCACCACCATCGTGTCCTTCTCGACCGACCACGAAGCCCGGGACCACTTCGGGCCGTACACCCCCGGCTTCGAGATCGTCCCGTACGGGGACCTCACCGCCCTCTCCCACGCCGTGACCTCGAACACCGTGGCCGTGCTGCTGGAGCCGATCCAGGGCGAGGCGGGCGTCCTGGTACCGCCCGCCGGCTACCTCCAGGGCGTACGGGAACTGACGCGCGAGCGGAACGTCCTGTTCATGGCGGACGAGATCCAGTCGGGCCTCGGCCGTACCGGCGAGACCTTCGCGTGCGCGCACGAGGGGGTCGTGCCGGACGTGTACATCCTCGGCAAGGCGCTGGGCGGCGGCGTCGTCCCCGTCTCCGCCGTGGTCGCCGACCGGGACGTGCTCGGGGTGTTCCGCCCCGGCGAACACGGGTCCACCTTCGGCGGGAACCCGCTCGCCTGCGCGGTCGCCCTGGAGGTGATCGCGATGCTGCGGACCGGCGAGTACCAGCAACGCGCCACCGAACTCGGCGACCACCTGCACCGGGAGCTGAACCTGCTGGTGGGCAGCGGCGCGGTGACCGCCGTACGGGGCCGCGGGCTGTGGGCGGGCGTGGACATCGACCCGGCGCGCGGTACGGGCCGGGACATCTCCGAGAAGCTGATGGAGCTGGGCGTGCTGGTGAAGGACACCCACGGCTCGACCATCCGGATCGCCCCGCCGCTGGTCATCAGCAAGGAGGACTTGGACTGGGGCCTGGACCAGCTGCGGTCGGTGCTCGCGGTCTGAGGCCCGTAGGCCCGTACCCGCGACTACAGGATGACGTGGGGCAGGAAGCGGGCGTACTCGTCCGTGACCGGCCCCGCCGATTCCCGGATGCCCAGCCCCGCCGCCTCTTCCTCGACGACCCACGCGCCGAGCACCACCCGGTTGCCGTCGAAGTCCGGCAGCGGGGCCAGGGCCTGGAACACGTACGTCTCGCCCTCCTCCGCCGCGAACGGCTCCCCGCCCACCGGGTGCAGGGTGACCCCCGCGCCCTCGCGGCCGAGCAGCGGCTTGGCCGCGAAGCCGGTGGTGTGCGCGAGCTCGCGCGGCCCGTCGAGATAGGCGGGCAGCAGGTTCGGGTGATCGGGGAAGAGCTCCCACAGGATCGCCAGCAGCGCCTTGTTCGCCAGGAGCATCTTCCACAGCGGCTCGATCCAGCAGGTGCTGCCGGAGCCGCCGCCGTGGTCGTACGTACCGAGGACCTGCGGGCCGAACTCGTCGGCCGCCAGCCACTCCCAGGGGTAGAGCTTGAAGCAGCTGCGGATGAACCGCAGCCGGTCGTCCACGAACCGGCCGGAGAGGCTGTCCCAGCCGATCTGCTCGACGGACAGGGCGTGCGTGGCCAGACCCGCCTGCTCGGCGGTCTCCTGGAGGTAGGCGACCGTCATCAGGTCCTCGCCGAGCTCGTCGGTCTCGGAGTGCGCGAAGTGCACGGGCCCGGGCGGCAGCAGCTCCGCCTGCCGGCGCCACGCTTCGACGAGGCGCTCGTGGAGGGAGTTCCACTGGTCGGCGCCGGGGAAGCGTTCCTCCATCCAGAACCACTGCGGACTCGCGGCCTCCACCAGCGAGGTGGGGGTGTCCGCGTTGTATTCCAGCAGCTTGGCGGGGGCGCCGGAGTCGTCGTAGCGCAGGTCGAACCGGCCGTACAGGGACGGCTGTTCGGCGCGGCGGCGCCAGGACTCGGCGATGAGCGCGGCGAGCCCCGGATCGGCTATGCCGAGGTCGGCGAAGCGGTCGTGCTCGACGATGTGCGCGGCCGCCGCGAGGCACATGGCGTGCAGTTCCTCGACGACGTCCTCCAGCGCCTCGACCTCGGGCAGGGAAAAGGAGTAGTACGCGCTCTCGTCCCAGTAGGGCCGCAGGGAGTCGTCGGGGTAGCGGGTCAGGGGGTAGATCAGGCCCTGCTCCTCGACGGTCTTCTGCCAGTCGGGGCGGGGTTCTATGGTGTGGCGCTGCACGGGGCCGGCCTTCCCTCAGCCGCCGCTGGAGCCGCTGTGGCCGCCGATGCCGCCGCGGGTGACGGCGGACTTGTCGAAGCTGCCGCCCTTGACCTTGCCGCTGCTGGTGGTGCCGCCGTAGTAGTACGCGCCGCGGCCGCCGCTGCTCCGGCACTCCTTCTCGTTCAGCTTCTGCAGGGTGGCGCGGTCGGCGCAGCGCTTGTCGGGCTCGCTGCTGCCGCAGGCCACGAGCGTGGCGGCGAGCAGGCCCATGCCGCCGAGGGCGACGGCGCCGGAACGCATGCGGCGCCGGGCGGTGGTGTCGTGGGTGGTGTCGTCGGTGGGTTCCATGTACGGGTTCGCTCCCCCTGGGTGGCTTGCCCGACAGACTAGAGCGGGGTGGCCGGGGGATGGAATCCGGCCGTCGTCACACCCTTGTCACGACGGTGACCTACAGTCTCTTCGTGCTGATTGGGATGGTTTGCGCGCTGGGGGCGGCGGTCTGTTTCGGGACGGCGTCGGTGCTGCAGGCGGTGGCCGCGCGGGCGACGGCGCCGGGGACCGGGTCGGGGGTGGACGCGGCCCTGCTGCTGCGGGCGGTCCGGCAGTGGCGGTACGTGGCGGGGCTGGGCCTGGACGCGGTCGGGTTCGTCCTGCAGATCGTGGCGCTGCGGCACATCCCGATCTACGTGGTGGGCGCGGCGCTGGCGGCCAGCCTGGCGGTGACGGCGGTGGTCGCGGCGCGGCTGCTGCGGGTGCGGCTGAGCCGGGCGGAGTGGTGGGCGGTCGCGGTGGTGTGCGGGGGGCTGGTGATGCTGGGGCTGTCCTCGGGCGAGGAGGGCACGCAGCCGGGGCCGCCCGCGCTGAAGCCGGCGCTGCTGGTGGTGGCGGTGCTGGTGCTGCTCGCCGGGGCGGCGGCGGGCCGGCTCCCGGGCCGCGCGCGGGCGCTGGCGCTGGGGCTGGGGGCGGGGACCGGCTTCGGGGTGGTGGAGGTGTCGGTCCGCCTCATCGACGGCCCGGACCTCACCAACCCGGCCGTGTACGCGCTGCTGTTGGGCGGGGGCGCGGGGTTCCTGCTGCTCACGTCGGCGCTCCAGCGGGGTTCGGTGACGGCGGCGACCGCGGGCCTGGTCCTGGGCGAGACGGTCGGCCCGGCGGCGGTGGGCTTGGCCTGGCTCGGCGACACCCCCCGCGAGGGCCTGACCTGGCTGGCGGCGGCCGGCTTCGCGGTAGCGGTGGCGGGCTCGCTGGCGCTGGCCCGCTTCGGCGAACCGTGACCCTGGCCGGGTGTTTGACGGGGCGGGTTCGGGTTGCCCGTGCCGCCGGGGGGGGTCGGTGCCCCGGCCGGGCGGTCGGCCGGATGCCGTTGGGGTTGCCCGTGCCGCCGGGCGGGGCCGGTGCCCCGGCCGGGCGGTCGGCCGGATGCCCTTGGGGTTGCCCGTGCCGCCGGGCGGGGCCGGTGCCCCGGCCGGACGGTCGGCCGGATGCCGTTGGCGTTGCCCGTTGCGCCGGGCGGGGCCGGTGCCCCGGCCGGGCGGTCGGCCGGATGCCGTTGGGGTTGCCCGTGCCGCCGGGGGGTCGGTTTCGCCTCAAGCGCCGGCGGGGCCGGGCGCCGGGCCGGGGTCCTACTTCGCCGGCCCGGAACAGGCGCCATAAATCATGCCCGCCCCGGACTACCCCCCACCCCGCCCACGCACCCGGCACCCCGCCCAGGCGCAGCCGAACCCAGCCCCGCGGGGGCACCGCCCGGCGGTAGCTGGGGGAGATTGAGGCGAACCGGCCCCGCCCGGCGGCACGGGCTACCCGCACCGGGACCCCGCACCGCCCGGCCAGGGCTACGGTAGGGACGACACCAGCGCCGACAGCGTCAGCGACCACGCGCTGTCCGGCGGGGCCCCGTAGCCCACCACCACCGCCTCCCGCCGCGGCAGCCCCGACGCCGGGTGGCGGAACGCCGACAGGCCCTCCAGGGCCAGGCCCTGGCCCGCCGCCGCCTGGAGCACCGGCCGCTCCATGCCCGCCGCCAGGTCCAGGACCACGTGCAGCCCCGCCGCGATGCCCGCGACCCCCGTCACCGACGCCCGGTCGGACACCGCCCGCACCACCGCGTCCCGGCGCCTGCGGTACCGCGTCCGCATCCCCCGCACGTGCCGGTCGTACGCCCCCGACCGGATGAACTCGGCCAGCGTCAGCTGCTCCACCACGCCGGAGGTCCAGTCGGTGTGGCCCTTCGCCGCGAGCACCTCCTCCAGCAGCGCGTCCGGCACCACCATCCAGCCCATCCGCAGCCCCGGCGCGAGGGACTTGCTCGCCGTCCCCAGGTACACCACCCGGTCCGGGTCCAGGCCCTGGAGCGCGCCGACGGGCTGGCGGTCGTAGCGGAACTCCCCGTCGTAGTCGTCCTCCAGGATCAGCCCGCCCGTGGTCCGCGCCCAGTCGACCGCCGCGGCCCGCCGCTCCGGCGTCAGCGCGACGCCCGTCGGGAACTGGTGCGCCGGGGTCAGCAGCACGGCGCCCACCGGCACCGCGCCCACCGTCGCGGCCGGCAGTTCGTCGGTCCGCGCCCCGGCCCCGTCCAGCCGCAGCGGGTGCGTCCGCAGGCCCGCCCCCGTGAGCAGCTCCCGGTGCACGCCGAGGCCGTACCCCTCCACCGCCACGGTCCGTACCCGCCGCGCCCGCAGCGCCTTCGCCAGCAGCATCAGCCCGTGCGCGAACCCCGCGCACAGCACGATCCGCCCGGGGTCCGCGTACACGCCGCGCGCCCGCGCCAGGTACCCGGCCAGCGCCTCCCGCAGCTCCACCCGGCCGCGCGCGTCCACCGCGTACCCCAGCGCCTCGTTCGGGGCGTCCGTCAGCGCCCGCCGGGTCGCCGCCGCCCAGCCCGCGCGCGGGAAGCTGCCCAGGTCCGGGGTGCCGGAGACGAGGCTGTACGCGGGCCCCCGGCGCGCGGGGGGACGCACCCGGGCGGCGGCCACCGGCGCGGACCGGCGCGGCCTGGCCCGTTCCGCGACCCGGGTGCCCGAGCCCTGGCGGGCCGTCAGCCAGCCCTCGGCGACGAGTTCCGCGTACGCCTCCGCGACCGTGTTCCGGGCGATGGCCAGGTCCGCCGCGAGGGACCGCGAGGACGGCAGCCGGGTCCCGGGTGCCAGCCGCCCGCTGCGCGCGGCCTCGCGGATGGCCTCGGTCAGCCCGGCCCGCAGCCCGCGTCCGGCGGCCAGGTCGAGGTGCAGGTCGGCGCCGAAAGTGGCCCAGGATTCCGTCATGGATGTGGACCATATCGGCGGGCTGCCTCCCTCATACGGTGGGGGCATGACGACGACCGCAGCCGCGCAGCACGCCCCCGAAGAACCGGCCCGCCTGAACTGGTACAAGCACGTGCCCGAGGTCTACCAGGCCATGGTGGCCTTGGAGATCGCCTCCAAGAAGGGCCTGGACCCGGTGCTGGTCGAGCTGGTCAAGACCCGCGCCTCGCAGCTCAACAACTGTGCCTTCTGCCTGGACATGCACACCAAGGACGCCCTGGCGGCGGGCGAGAGCGTCGAACGGCTCGTGCAGCTCTCGGCCTGGCGCGAGTCCCGGCACTTCTACACCGAGAAGGAGCTGGCCGCGCTCGCGCTGACGGAGTCGGTGACCGTGCTGACGGACGGGTTCGTTCCGGACGAGGTCTACGCGACCGCCGCCGAGCACTTCGAGGAGGCCGAACTGGCCCGGCTGATCGCCGTGATCACGACGATCAACGCCTGGAACCGGTTCGGCGTCAGCTGCCGTCTGGTCCCGGGGCACTACACGCCGGGCATGCTGGGCCACTGATCCACCGGCGGCCGGGCGACGGCGCCGGGGCACCGGCGTCCGCCGCCTCAGCCGCCGGGCCGGAAGGCCTCCAGCGCCGCCGCGTGGTGCTGCCGGGTGACCGCCCACTCGGCGGCCGGGCCGGCGGTCAGGACGGCCCACTTGCCGCCGTCCGGGGTGCGGGAGACCCGCTCCACGCCCCGGCGCCGGCCGTGGGATTCCGCGCTGTCGTACTCGTAGACCAGTTCGGCGGCGTCATCGGCCCCCGCGACCTGGCCGACCCGGATCTCCTCGTAGCCCGAGGTGCGGGCCCGCAGGTCGGCGGAGGCGCCCTGGACGGCCTGCAGCGGGCTGAGTTCCGCTTCGCTGACCCGGAAGACCTGGAGCAGGGACGTCCGGTCGGGCGAGCGGTAGAAGACGCCGCTGTCGGCCTCTTCCCGGAGCCAGCCCGCGGGCACCGCGACGGTGAACCCCCTGGGGTCCCGGACCGTCTCGTGGGCGCCGTCCGCGGTGGGGCCGGTGCCGGCGGAGGGGCTCCCGGCGGGTGACGAGCTGAGCGGCGGCCGCGAACGGGACGCGTCGCCGCTGCTCGGGCCGCTCGACGCGGTCGCCCCCGCGTGCGCGGGCGGCTGCGCCGGGTTCCGCTCGACGAACCAGACGGCGGCCGCCCCGATCGCCAGGGCGGCCACCGCGATGCCGGCCGTGGTCGGCGTCAGCCACCGCCCGCCCGGCCCCCCGGGGCGCGGGGGCCCCGAGGGTACGGGCGGCGGTGGCGGCAGCTGCGGGTCGTACGCCGGCGGCAGCGGCGGCAGGTTCCCCTCGTACCCGGACGGCACCGGCGGCCGGCCCGGGTCGTGGGCCTGCGGCGCGAGCGGGTCGTAGGCCTGCGGCGCGGTCGGCGCGAGCGGGTCGTACGGCGCGGATGTCTGCGACGGGTGGGCCTGCGGCGGTGCGGCGGGGTCCGGGGCGTCGGCGGGGGCGTCCCAGACCCAGCGCTGCGTGCGCGCGTCCCAGCGGGGCGCGCCCTGCGGCTGCGGGGCCACGGCTCAGCCTCCCAGTGAGGTCAGCAACTCGCCCAGCGCGGTCGCCGCGCTGACCGTCTCGACCAGCGGCGCCCAGCGTGTCAGCGCCGCGCGCAGCCGGGCGGCGAGTCCGGGCCGGATCTCCCGCGCCGTCTCCAGCTCCTCGGCGACCCCGTCCAGTTCGGCGTCCAGCGCCGACCGGTCCGCGCCCCGCGGTACCCGTACGAGGGCGGCGCGCAGCTCCAGTACCGCATCGAGCAGCACCTGCGGCGTGGCGGCCCCGGCCGCCGCGTCCCCGGCGTGGACGGTGTTGGTGTTGTTGCTGCCGCCGATGCTGAACGCGCTGCCGTTGACGTCGCCGAGCCGTACGGACGGCTCCGCCGGGCCCGTCGTGCCCGCGTCGCTCCCGTCAGTTGCCACCGCTGCTCCCCCTGCCCTTGCCGCTGTTGTGGTGCCCGGTATTGGTGTTGTTGCTGCCGCCGACGCTGAAAGCGCTGCCGTTCACCGACTGGATGAACACCCCGCCTTCGGCGACGTTGACGGCGCGCGCCGCGAACTCCTCGGTGTGCCAGCCCGCTTCGTGCAAGGCGACGATAATGCCGCCGACCACCCGGTCCTGAACGGTTTTCAGGAACCGGTCCAGGTCCATGAGGTGGAACAGCGACCCGTTGTCCTCGGAGGCGAGTTCGCGCACCGACAGGCGCGGGCCCGCGGGCCGGGCGCCGCCGTGGCCGCCCGTCACGATCCGCCACCAGCTGGCCAGGCCGCGGGCCAGGGTGGTGACGGAGGCCGCGATGGAGCCGGGGGTCCGGCGCAGGGCCCAGACGGCCTTGCCGAAGGCGTTGTTGTTGCGGTAGCGCTGGGCGTCGGCGTCCGCGTTGTGGAAGGCGACGTCCACCGGGAGCAGCACGTGCGGCGCCACCTCCAGCATCATCATGCCGCCCTGCGTGTGGACCCGTACGAAGACGGTGACGACGAGGTTCTCGTCCCAGCCGCCCACCCGCACGCGCAGGAAGTGCCGGCGGCGCTCGCCGCCCTCCTCGATGGCGGCGGCCCGCTGCTGCGCGTACTGGCCGTGGATGGCCTGCGCGGCGTCCCGGTGCGGCAGCCCGTTGGCGGGCAGGAACACGCATTCGTCGACGACCAGTTCGCGCATCCGGTCGCCGACGGCGGCCATGGCCTGCGCCGAGCCGTGCGGCGACGGCACCCGCAGGCGCTCCAGCAGGGGGACGATCCGGGAGACGAGGTGGGCGTTGGTGACCGGCGTCGGCTTGCGGTCGGGGCCCAGATCCTCGCGCGGGCGCAGCTCGACGGAGAGCTGCCAGGGCCGGTAGGGGTCGCCCGCGCCGCAGAACGGGTCGTTGATGTCGTACATGACCACCGGCGCGTGCTGTTCGGCCCGGATCCGGGCGCGCACGCGCTGGAAGCGCACGCCGGGAGCCGCTTCGGCGGGGTCTCCGGCGTGGTCGGCGTAGCGGCGCTCGTTGAGGTCGGTGGTGATGGTCCGGTAGACGTGGCCGTGCTGGAGGCCGACGACGGTGACCACGGCGGCGAAGACGACGGGCACCCACCAGAGGACGGCGGTGGCCGCGGCGGTGTCCCCGAAGGACGGGGCGAGGAGCAGGGCGCCGGGTCCGCCGGAGCCGCCGAGCTCGCTCATCAGGAGGTAGCCGCCGAAGACGAGGAGGAGCAGGGTGACGGCGAGCGTCACGAAGACGTAGACGCGCAGGATCACGGCCAGCGCCCGCACCAGCGGTGTGTTCCGGCGGCGCAGCCAGTCGGCGAGGCTCAGCAGGAGGAAGGGCAGGACCAGCACCATGAGGGCGCCACCGGTGAGCAGGGAGCCGACGAACCAGGCGCCGAGCACCCCGGCCGCCCAGCCGAGCTCGGTGCGGCGGGCGCGCAGCGCGTGGGCGAGCACCCGGGAGGCGTCGTAGCCGTAGGAAGGGGCGACGATGCGCTCTTCGTGCACGTAGAGCTCGTCGATGACCCGGTCGCGGAACGCGGCGTCGAGGTAGGTGCCCGAGCAGAGGAACCGGCCGGCCTCGCTGAGCGAGGGGTGTACCGGCGGGCGCCCGGCACGTGGATCGCCCCCGTCGGCCGGACCGGTCGGCTGGTGGGGGATCGGGGTCTCGGTCACCGCCCGACCTTAGGTTCCCCCTACATCAGGCGACAGGCCGAATCACGCCAAAGCGCCCCGGCCTGGTTTGGCCGGGGCGCTCCGTCGTTCGTACTGGTTCGAACGGATCCGTTCGGGTCGGATCGGATCCGTTCGGGTCGGATCCGTTCGGATCAGATCAGGCCGAGCTCGCGCACCGCGTCGCGCTCCTCGACCAGCTCCGCCACGGACGCGTCGATGCGCGTACGGGAGAACTCGTTGATGTCCAGGCCCTGGACGATCTCGTACTTACCGTCCTTGGTGGTGACGGGGAACGAGGAGATGATGCCCTCGGGGACGCCGTAGGAGCCGTCCGACGGGACACCCATCGAGGTCCAGTCGCCGGCGGCGGTGCCGTTGACCCAGGTGTGGACGTGGTCGAGGGCGGCGTTGGCGGCGGAGGCGGCCGAGGACGCGCCACGGGCCTCGATGATCGCGGCGCCGCGCTTGGCGACGGTCGGGATGAAGGTGTCGGCCAGCCACTGCTCGTCGTTGACGACCTCGGCGGCGTTCTTGCCGGCGATCTCCGCGTGGAAGATGTCCGGGTACTGGGTCGCCGAGTGGTTGCCCCAGATGGTGAGGCGCTTGATGTCGGAGACGGCGGCACCGGTCCGGGCGGCCAGCTGCGAGATCGCGCGGTTGTGGTCCAGGCGGGTCATCGCGGTGAAGCGCTCGGCCGGTACGTCCGGAGCGGCGGCCTGCGCGATGAGCGCGTTGGTGTTGGCCGGGTTGCCCACGACCAGGACCTTGATGTCGTCCGCGGCGTGCGCGTTGATCGCGGCGCCCTGCGGCTTGAAGATGCCGCCGTTGGCGGAGAGCAGGTCACCGCGCTCCATGCCCTTGGTGCGCGGGCGGGCGCCGACGAGCAGCGCGACGTTGGCACCCTCGAAGCCCTTGTTCGGGTCGTCGAAGATGTCGATGCCGCGGAGCAGCGGGAAGGCGCAGTCGTCGAGCTCCATGGCGGTGCCCTCAGCGGCCTTCATGCCCTGGGGGATCTCGAGGAGCCGGAGCTTGACCGGCACGTCCGCGCCGAGGAGGTGACCGGACGCGATGCGGAAGAGCAGCGCGTAGCCGATCTGGCCGGCGGCGCCGGTGACGGTGACATTCACGGGAGTGCGGGTCATGGCCTTCTCCGTTAGACAGCTGGCGGTGGGGCGTCCCTGCCCCATGTGCTGGAGGACGCCGCTTCGCTGTCCTCTAAATCTTGACGTGAAGAGACATCCGCGGTCAGGCTATCCGACCCCGGGGGTGGCTAACCCCCAGGCCCGTGTGGTGCGCGGCACACGCACCCGGATGTTCGAAGGCGACCGGCTGCCCGCGCCCTCGTTCCGCCCGGGACCGGCGGCCCGCCGACTCAGCGGACGGTGAAGCGGACCGCCGTCTCCAGGAACGGGATGTGCAGCAAGGGCTTGGGTTCCATCACCAGCGCGAGCAGCGTGATGGCCACGCCCAGCACCCCGTACGTCACCAGGTCCGTGAAGCGGGAGCGGACCGCGAGCATCCCCACCGAAGGCAGTACGCGCCGCATCACGGCGGCCGCCATCAACGCGATGCCGATGATCAGGCAGCCCACCCGGGGGTGGCCCGTGGCCGTCGTCAGCAGCCCGGCCGCCGTGGCGGCCAGGACGCTGAGCATCGGCCACTGCCGGGCGGGCGCGGGGGCGTCCCCGGGCGCGGCCCGGCCACCGCCCTCGGGGCGGGCGGTGTCCCGGGTGACGGAGGGGAACCGGCGGGACTTCGGGGGCTCCGGCGAATCCTCGCCCCCGGCGGCCGGGCCGGTGGTGTGTTCAACCCGCACTGGTGGTCCGTTCCGCCGCCTCGACGACATTGACGAGCAGCTGGGCTCGGGTCATCGGCCCCACACCGCCGGGGTTCGGGGACAGCCAGCCCGCGACCTCGGCGACCCCCGGGTGCACGTCGCCGACGATCTTCCCGCTCTCGTCGCGGCTGACGCCGACGTCGAGCACGGCCGCGCCCGGCTTCACGTCCTCCGGCTTGACCAGGTGCGGAACCCCGGCGGCCGCGACGATGACGTCCGCCTGCCGCAGCAGCCGCGAGAGGTCCCGCGTACCGGTGTGGCACAGGGTCACGGTCGCGTTCTCCGACTTGCGGGTCAGCAGCAGGCCGATGGAGCGCCCGACGGTGACGCCGCGGCCCAGGACGACGACGTGCGCCCCGTTGATCTCCACGCCGTGGTGGCGCAGCAGGGCCACGATCCCGTACGGGGTGCAGGGCAGCGGGCCGGGCTCGTTGAGCACCAGCCGCCCGAGGGACATGGGGTGCAGTCCGTCGGCATCCTTGAGCGGGTCCATCAGCTCCAGGACGCGGTTGGTGTCGATGCCCTTGGGGAGGGGGAGTTGCACGATGTAGCCCGTGCACTCCGGGTTCTCGTTGAGTTCCCGGACGACCGCCTCGATGTCCTCCTGGGAGGCGGTGGCCGGAAGTTCGCGCTGGATGGAGGCGATGCCGACCTCCGCGCAGTCCTTGTGCTTGCCGTTGACGTACCAGCGGCTGCCCGGATCGTCTCCGACCAGCAGGGTGCCGAGGCCGGGGGTGATGCCCCGGGCCTTCAGCGCCGCCACGCGGGCGGTCAGTTCGGACTTGATCGCGGCTGCGGTGGCCTTGCCATCGAGAATCTGGGCGGTCATACCCCCCATCCTCCCGGATGGAGCGGTCCCGCTTCCACTCAAGGCGCCCGCGCAGCCGCCCCGCGGCCCGGAAACCGCCTTGGTCATTTCATTGCACTTGCACAACAAGTCCCGGCCGGTGCGTGAACCGGCTGGACAATCCCCCTGCGGCGGGACCACGATGACGGGCAATGAGTGCCGCGGGCAGTGCCGGGGGGTGGACCGCAATCACGCCGTGTTTCCTCCGAAAGTGCCGTGCGTCCCCGCACTTCCACGGAGGAACAACCCCAAGATGAGTTTCGGCGACCCGAACAACCCGTACGGACAGCAGCAGCCCCCGCAGCCTCCTCAGGGCCAGCCCGGCTACGGCTACCCGCAGCAGGCCCCGCAGGGCATCCCCCCGCAGGGGCAGCCCGGCTACGGCTACCCGCAGCAGCCGGGGCAGCCGCCGTACGGTGCGATGCCCCCCGCCCCCGGCACGCTCCAGGCGAACAACGGCTACATCAACGTGGCCGGGCTCGGCACCGTCGAGGTCGCCACCATGGGCCGCCGCTTCGGCGCCCGTGTGATCGACGGTCTGGTCATCGGTGTCCTGTACGCCATCCTCAGCTCGATCGGTCTCGCGAGCGTCTTCGGCGCGTCGAAGAGCATCCAGGACTGCACGGGCATGGACTACGCGTCCTCCGCCTACCAGTCCTGCGTGAACGACCAGGCCGCGGCCGCGGGCGGCATCATCGCCACGTTCTTCGGCTTCATCCTCATCTTCTTCATCGCCACCCTGCTCTACGAATGGCTGATGATCGCGTTCGTGGGCGCGACGGTCGGCAAGATGGCGCTGGGCGTGAAGGTCGTCAAGGAGAACACGGGCCAGGTCCCGGGCATCGGCGGCGGCTTCATCCGCTGGATCATCCCGATGGTCGGCGCGCTGCTCTGCGGCATCGGCCAGATCCTGACCTACCTCTCCCCCTTCTTCGACAACTCCGGCAAGCTGCAGGGCTGGCACGACCGTGCCGCCGGCACGATCGTCGTGAAGAAGTAGCAGGTCCTGACGGGCCGGCGGGCGCTCTGACCGCCCGTCGGCCCCGATCCGCCGCAGTACGGCGAAGGCCGCGCCCCCGCAGAGGGGGGCGCGGCCTTCGCCGTGTGCGGGATCCGCTCAGTGGAAGAAGTGCCGGGTACCGGTGAAGTACATCGTCACGCCGGCCTTCTTCGCGGCCTCGATGACCAGCTCGTCACGGACCGAACCGCCCGGCTGGACCACGGCCTTGATGCCGGCCGCCGTGAGGATCTCCAGCCCGTCCGGGAAGGGGAAGAAGGCGTCGGAGGCGGCGTACGAGCCCTGCGCGCGCTCGGCGCCGGCCCGCTCGACCGCGAGCTTCGCCGAGTCGACCCGGTTGACCTGGCCCATGCCGACACCGACCGAGGCGCCGTCCTTGGCGAGCAGGATCGCGTTCGACTTCACGGCCCGGCAGGCCTTCCAGGCGAAGGCCAGCTCGGCGAGCTCGGCGGCCGAGAGGGCCTCGCCGGTGGCGAGGGTCCAGTTCTGCGGGTCGTCGCCCTCGGCCTGGAACACGTCCGACTGCTGGAGCAGCACGCCGCCCGAGATCGGCTTGAGGTCGCCCGGCTGGTGCGGGGTACCGTCCACCTTCAGGACGCGGATGTTCTTCTTCTTGGCGAGGACCTCGACCGCGCCGTCCTCGTAGCCGGGGGCGGCGATGACCTCGGTGAAGATCTCCGCGACCTGCTCGGCGAGCTCGACCGTCACCGGACGGTTGACGGCGATGACGCCGCCGAACGCGGAGAGCGGGTCGCAGGCGTGGGCCTTGCGGTGGGCGGCGGCGACGTCGTCGCCCACGGCGATGCCGCACGGGTTGGCGTGCTTGATGATCGCGACACAGGGCTCTTCGTGGTCGTAGGCTGCGCGGCGGGCCGCCTCGGTGTCCACGTAGTTGTTGAAGGACATCTCCTTGCCGTGCAGCTGTTCGGCGTTGGCGAGCCCGCCCGGCTGCCCGTCCGTGTAGAGGGCGGCGGCCTGGTGGGGGTTCTCGCCGTAGCGGAGGGTGGACTTGCGCTCCCAGGCGCCGGCCAGGAACTCGGGCAGGACGGCCCCGGGCTCGGGGGCGTACGCGTTGGTGAACCAGGAGGCGACGGCCACGTCGTACGCGGCGGTGTGCTGGAAGGCCTCGGCGGCGAGCCGCTTGCGGGCGGTCAGGTCGAAGCCGCCGCCGCTGGCGGCGGTGAGGACGTCGGCGTACCGCTCGGGGCTGGTCACGACGGCGACCGAGGGGTGGTTCTTGGCGGCGGCGCGGACCATCGAGGGGCCGCCGATGTCGATCTGCTCGACGCACTCGTCGGCCGTGGCACCGGACTGGACGGTGGCGAGGAACGGGTACAGGTTGACGACCACCAGGTCGAAGGGCTCGACGCCGAGCTCCTGGAGCTGCTCGCGGTGGCTGTCCAGGCGCAGGTCGGCGAGGATGCCGGCGTGTACGCGCGGGTGCAGGGTCTTGACCCGGCCGTCCAGGCACTCGGGGAAGCCGGTGAGCTCCTCGACCTTGGTGACGGGCACGCCGGCCGCGGCGATCTTGGAAGCGGTGGAGCCGGTGGAGACGAGCGCGACGCCCGCCTCGTGCAGGCCGCGGGCCAGCTCTTCCAGTCCCGTCTTGTCGTAGACGCTGATGAGCGCACGACGGATCGGCCGCTGGGTCGTGGTCGGGTCGTTGCTGCTGTCTGCGGTCTCTACGGCGGTCACTGGATTGTTACCTTTCGTCCCTCAATGCGGTAGCCGTGCCGGGCCAGGCGCCCCACGACGTCGACGAGCAGCGTGCGCTCGACTTCCTTGATGCGCTCATGGAGAGCGGCTTCGTCCTCCCCGTCCCGGATCTCGACGACACCCTGGGCGATGATGGGGCCGGTGTCCACGCCGCCGTCCACGAAGTGGACGGTGCAGCCGGTGACCTTGGCCCCGTAGGCGAGGGCGTCGCGGACGCCGTGCGCGCCCGGGAAGGCGGGCAGCAGGGCGGGGTGGGTGTTGATGAACCGGCCGCCGAAGCGAGCCAGGAACTCCGGCCCGACGATCTTCATGAACCCGGCGGAGACCACCAGGTCCGGCTCGTGGGCGGCGGTGGCTTCGGTGAGCGCGGCGTCCCACTCGGCGCGGGTGTCGTACGCCTTGACCGGGCACACGAAGGTGGGGATCCCGGCCTTCTCGGCGCGCTCCAGGCCGACGATGCCGTCGCGGTCGGCGCCGACCGCGACGACCCGGGCGCCGAAGCCCTCGGGACCCTCGGGGTGGGCGTCGATGGCGTCGAGCAGGGCCTGGAGGTTGGTGCCGGAGCCGGAAACCAGCACGACCAGGCGAGAGGCGGCCATGGGCGGCCCTTTCTTGGGGGGCATCGCTTGCACTTGTACGGTCATACGAAACTCCGGGTCCCCGATATACGGGGAACCATACGAAGCGGCGGACCGCCTGCAACGATACCGGCACACGGGACCGCCCCCGAGGGACGGGGGGACGGCCTGGGGGTAGCGTGCGGCGTGGAAGCCGCGAACCGCGCGACGCAACGTGTCCACGCCAACGCCACGCCCATGCCACGTCCACGACACAGGGGAAGTAACGCACTCGATGCCGGACCGCCGTCAGCCCGACTCCTCGACCGACGACAACCCCTTCGCGGCGCCTCCCGAGGGCAAGCCCGACCAGCCGTGGCAGCCGCGCGGCGGCGACCGCGGCCCCGCCGGCCCCGGTCCGGACGGCAAGGACCCGTCCCCCGAGGGCCCGGCCCGCTGGGACCCGACGGACCCGCTCCAGCGCCGGGCCCGCTACGCGCTGCTCGCGGGCATGTGGGGGTTCTTCTTCGGCATCTTCGGGATCCCCTCGGTCGGCCTCCTGCTGGGCGCGCTCGCGCTGTACTGGGGCGTCAGCGCCCTCCGCGGCGGCGTCGCTTCCCTCGGCCCGGCGGCCCGCCCGCAACGCACGGCGGCGGTCAGCGGCCTGGTGACGGCGTCACTCGCCCTGCTGCTGGCGGCGAGCTCGTACGCGTTGCAGCTGGCGTACAAGGACTTCTACGTCTGCCGCGACGACGCCCTGACGAAGACGGCCGAACTCGAATGCAACACCCTCCTCCCGGACAACCTGGTGGGCCAGATCCTCAAGGTCCAACGCTGAGCCGATCCAGCCCCGCCGGCGATTGAGGTGCGGGGGTCCGGGGTGGCCCCCGCAAAGCCCGCGCAGCCACCCCTTCCAGCCCCGCCGGCGATTGAGGCGCGGGGATCCGGGGTGGCCCCCGCAAAGCCCGCGCCGCCGCACCGCCCCGCCGGCGATTGAGGCGCGGGGGTCCGGGGGCTGGCCCCCGGCAACGGCGCCGCACCCGGCGTGCGACCGTCGGTCCGGCCCGTCAGACGGTCGGCCTGCGCGACAGCACCCGCGCCCCGGACACCCCCGGAACCAACCCCGACGGTGGGTCAGCAACCGCCACCGGCTCCGGCCCCGCCTCAACCACCGGCGCCACCCCCGGCGCAGCCACCATCGGCACGGCCGCCTCCCGCAACACCGCCCACCGCAACTCCCGCACGCCCGAGTCGTGCCACTCGTCCGCCGCGTCCACCGCGTCCACCGCGTCCACCGCGTCCACCATCCCCGCCGCCCCCCTCACCGGCCGCACCCGCCACCCGTGCACCACCACGGCCACCGGCACCGCCAGCACCACCGCCCACACCACCGCAGCGCCCCCCACCTGCCACCACACCGGCCCGAACCGGACCAGCTCCCGCGTCCCCAGCGGCCCCGCCGCCACCGCCGCGAGCCCCGCCATCAGTACCCCGCACACCACCGCACCCAGCACCGCCGTCCACGCCGTCTCGCCGTAGGAGACCTCCCGCGCCCGCCGCACCGCGAACCACCCCACCGCCAGCCCCGCCGCCACCGGCACGGCGAGCGCCGCCCACGTCAGCGGAGTCCCCGCCCCCACACCCGGCAGGGCCGCCAGCAGCGGGAACCTCGGCAGCGCCGCGTGCGATCCGACGGAGCCGAGCGGTGTCACCGTCGCCCCCGCGCCCAGTGCGAAGCCCGGCCCCAGACCGTACGCCGCGCCCCACACCATCGCGTTCGGAACCAGCGTCACCGCCAGCAGCAGCACCGCGAACCGGCCCGACCACACCCCGGTCAGCCCCAGGAACGAGCCCCGCACGTCCGCCCCGTGCCACACCAGCGACGCCCCGACCAGCAGCACGCCGCCGCCCAGCAGCACCAGCGCTCCGGCCACGCCCGAGCGCAGCGCCAGCTCGTACCGGGGGCGCGCGATGGCCCTCCGTACGCCCCCCGCCATCCACTCCGGCACCCAGCCCGGGAGGTCGCCGAGCGGCCTGCCCCGCGCCGCCCACACCCCGCCCGCCGCGGCCAGTACGGCCACCAGCGGCAGGTGCCACGCCGCGCTCAGCGGATCGGCCGGCATGGGACCGCCCGCCGCGTACACCGTCGCCAGCGCCCCGACGCCGAGGTACCCGCAGGTCACCGCCGAGAACACGACACTGGCCGGCAGCACCTCGTCGTCCCCCTGGCCGTCGCCCGAGGCGCTGCCCAGCCGCGCGGCCCGCCGCATCAGCAGCACCGGCAGCGCCACCAGCAGCAGCGGCGTCACCCCGACGGGCGCGGGCACGCCCGACAGGGTCTCGTAGCGGATGAGTTCGGTGCCGTGGGCGAGCAGCCACAGCCCGGCCGCGAGGTGCAGCGCCCCGCCGGGGCCGCTGTCGGGATAGGGGGAGCTGATCCACAGCACGATCACGAGCACGGCCAGGAAGCCGAGCCCCAGTCCTGCGGCGACGGCGCCGCCGAGCACGCACGCGGCGGCCGCCGGCGAACGGCGCCGTACGGCGGCCCGGGGGGCCGTCGGCAACGAGGTACCGCGTTCGGTCACTTGGGTCACCCCGCCATGGTGCCAACGACACGCGCTATGGGCGGGTAACAGGCGAATGTCCGTGGTGTCGCTCAATATACGTTTATGTACTTTTTCGCGCAGAGCTGCCGGGTCGCGGGGAGAGTGGCATGACACAAGGCGTCGGAACGACCTCCGCCTCGGGGGAGGCCGACCTCCCTTCCCCCCAGGAACGCCGAAGGCTGCGCGAATCCGCGGAACTGACGCACGGTGAGGTGGCGGCGGCCGTCGGGGTCAACCCGGCCACGGTCCGCTCGTGGGAGTCGGGCCGGACGCAGCCGCGCGGCCGGAAGCGCAAGGCGTACGCCCGGTTCCTCACCCGTCTCGCGGCGTCCGGCTCCGCCGCCGGGCCCGAGCCCGAGTCAGAGCTCGAATCCGAGTCCGAGTCCGAGCCCGCGAAGGCCGCCGGACCCGGCGCCGTACGGGTCTCCCCGGCCCCCGCCCGGCCGGCCGGCTCCCGCAAGCGGCCCAAGGTGGCGGCGAAGCGGGCCGCGAAGCCCCCGGCCAACTCCCCGCGCCACGAGCCCCGGACCCCCGCCGACCCCGCCCTCCCCCCGGAACCCGGGCCCGAGCCGCAGCCGCAGCCGCAGCCGCAGCCGCAGCCGCAGCCGCAGCCCGCACCCGAGACCCGGACCGGCCCCGCGCCCGAACCCGACACGCCGACCGTCGAGGCCGAGGCCGAAGCCGAAGCCGAGCCGGCAGCCGAGGCCACCGCCGAGCCCGAACCCCCCGTCGATCCCGGCCCCCTGACCCCCGCTCGGGCCTTCGACGCCCTGTACACCTACGCCGCCCCGGCCCTCGTCCGCCAGGCGTACCTGCTCACCGGCCGCCGCTCCCTCGCCCTGGAGGCCGTCGACAAGGCGTTCCTCCAGGCGTGGGCCCGCTGGCCCGAGGTCGCCACCGACCCGGACCCGGTGGGGTGGGTGCGCGCGGTCTCGTACGAGTACGCCCTCTCCCCCTGGCACCGGTTCCGCCGGGCCTTCCGCCACCCCGACAAGGCCCCGGCCGAACCCGCCGACCGGATCACGATGGACGCGCTGCTCGCACTGCCCACCGCGTACCGCCGGGCCGTCCTGCTCTACGACGGCGTCGGCCTCGATCTCCCCGACACGGCCGCGGAGATCGAGGCGTCGACCCCGACCACGGGTCTGCGCCTGCTGAACGCGCACGCCGAGCTCACCGCCCGGCTGCCCGAGCTGGCCGGCCTGCCGCCCGCGCAGCGGTCCGCCCGGCTGCGCGAACGCATGGGCTCGGTCCGCCCCGCCGTCTCCCTCGAACCGCGCCCGGCGGCCTCCGTGCGCACCTCCTGCGAGCGCCGCTCCCGGGCGCTGAGCCGGGCGGCGCTCGGCCTGACGGCGGTGATCGCGGTCGCGACTGCGTACACGGCGACCACGGCGCCGACCCAGTACATCCCCGCGATCGCACCCGGTACGAGCGTCTCCGGGGTCCCCCCGCTCAGCGGGCCCCAGCGGTTCACCCAGCAGAGCAAGGAGCTGCACGACCGGCTCCGCTCCGACCCGGCGGCCGGTCCGGCCCGCCTCGCGCCGAAGGTCGAGTAGCGCGGCACCCGACGGACCCGGAAACGGGCGTGGCCCGCACCCCGGAGGGTGCGGGCCACGCCCGTACGCACGTACGGCTGCTGCTTACTGAGCGGCGTTCAGGATCTCGCGCGCCAGCTTGGCCGTCTCGGTCGGCGTCTTGCCGACCTTCACGCCCGCGGCCTCAAGGGCCTCCTTCTTGGCCTGTGCGGTGCCAGAAGAACCGGAGACGATGGCGCCGGCGTGGCCCATGGTCTTGCCCTCGGGGGCGGTGAAGCCCGCGACGTAACCGACGACCGGCTTGGTGACGTTCTTCGCGATGAAGTCCGCCGCACGCTCCTCGGCGTCGCCGCCGATCTCGCCGATCATGACGATGAGGTCGGTCTCGGGGTCCGCCTCGAACGCCGCGAGGGCGTCGATGTGCGTGGTGCCGATGACCGGGTCGCCACCGATGCCGACGGCGGAGGAGAAGCCGATGTCACGGAGCTCGTACATCATCTGGTAGGTCAGCGTGCCGGACTTCGACACGAGACCGATCCGGCCGGGCTTGGTGATGTCGCCCGGGATGATGCCGGCGTTGGACTGGCCGGGGGTGATCAGGCCCGGGCAGTTCGGGCCGATGATGCGGGTCTTGTTGCCCTTGGCGGTCGCGTACGCCCAGAAGGCGGCGGAGTCGTGCACCGCGATGCCCTCGGTGATGACGACGGCCAGCGGGATCTCGGCGTCGATGGCCTCGACGACGGCGGCCTTGGCGAAGGCCGGCGGGACGAAGAGGACGGAGACGTTGGCGCCCGTCTTCTCCATCGCCTCGGCGACCGAGCCGAAGACCGGGACCTCGGTGCCGTCGAAGTCGACGGTGGTGCCGGCCTTGCGCGGGTTCACGCCGCCGACGATGTTGGTGCCGTCAGCCAGCATCAGCTTGGTGTGCTTCATGCCCGTGGCACCGGTCATGCCCTGGACGATGACCTTGCTGTCCTTGTTGAGGAAGATAGCCATGTGAGTCTGTGACCTCTGCCCTTACTTCGCAGCCGCGAGCTCGGCGGCCTTGTCGGCCGCGCCGTCCATGGTGTCCACGCGCTGCACCAGCGGGTGGTTGGCGTCCGAGAGGATCTTGCGACCCAGCTCGGCGTTGTTGCCGTCGAGACGGACGACGAGCGGCTTGGTGACCGCCTCGCCCTTCTCCTCCAGCAGGGCCAGCGCCTGGACGATGCCGTTGGCGACCTCGTCACAGGCGGTGATGCCACCGAAGACGTTGACGAAGACGGACTTGACGTCCGGGTCGCCGAGGATGATCTCGAGACCGTTGGCCATGACGGCGGCGGAGGCGCCACCGCCGATGTCCAGGAAGTTGGCGGGCTTGACGCCGCCATGGTTCTCGCCGGCGTAGGCGACGACGTCAAGGGTGCTCATGACGAGACCCGCGCCGTTGCCGATGATGCCGACCTCACCGTCGAGCTTGACGTAGTTGAGGTTCTTCGCCTTGGCGGCGGCCTCCAGCGGGTTCGCGGCCGCGTGGTCCACGAACTCCTCGTGGCCCGGCTGGCGGAACTCGGCGTTCTCGTCGAGCGAGACCTTGCCGTCGAGCGCGATGACGTCGCCGTTGGCGACCTTCGCGAGCGGATTGACCTCGACGAGGAGCGCGTCCTCGGCGATGAAGGTCTGCCACAGGGTCACGAGGACCTCGGCGACCTTCTCGGCGACCTCGGCCGGGAACTTCGCCTGCGCGACGATCTCGCGGGCCTTCTCGATGGTGACGCCCTCGTTGGCGTTGACCGGGACCTTCGCGAGGGCCTCGGGGGTCTTCTCCGCGACCTCCTCGATGTCCATGCCGCCCTGCACCGAGGCCATGGCCAGGAAGGTGCGGTTGGTGCGGTCGAGGAGGTACGAGACGTAGTACTCCTCGAGGATCTCGGGAGCGGTCTCGGCGATCATCACCTTGTGGACCGTGTGGCCCTTGATGTCCATGCCGAGGATGTCCGTCGCCCGGGCGACTGCCTCGTCCGGGGTGGCGGCGAGCTTGACGCCGCCGGCCTTGCCGCGGCCGCCGACCTTCACCTGCGCCTTGACGACCGACTTGCCGCCCAGCCGCTCGGTGGCCTCGCGAGCCGCCTCAGGCGTGTCGATCACTTCACCGGCCAGCACCGGTACACCGTGCTTGGCGAAGAGGTCCCTCGCCTGGTACTCGAACAGGTCCACGCGCGTCCGTCCCTTGTCTTCAAAGATTCGCAGTGATTCGCGGTTGTCTGCTATCTGCGTGGGCGTGCCGCGGAGGGCAACGTGACGGCGCTGTCACAAGGAAGGCGCACACGGTGACCGTGGACGCGGCATGTCCGTCTCGCAGGTTATCCCCGCGGGACGTGCGTCCCTAAATCACAGGTCGCACCTGAGCGGTGATACCTGTCACAGATCCCCTCATGGTTGAGCTGCGCGTTCGTACGATCCGCCGACCGCCGGCCGGGGGCGGCGGACGCTCACGGCACGGGCAGCGGCCGCTTCTCCAGGGCGGCGGCCATCACGTCGGGGAAGAGGTCGGGAGTGCAGGCGAAGGCGGGCGTGCCGAGCGCTGCCAGGGCCGCCGCGTGCTCGCGGTCGTAGGCGGGCGCGCCTTCGTCCGACAGGGCGAGCAGGGTCACGAACTCCACTCCGGCGGCCTTCATCGCCGCGACCCGCTTGAGCATCCCGTCG
Source organism: Streptomyces sp. NPDC026522 (assembly GCF_055567555.1). Lineage (NCBI taxonomy): Bacteria > Bacillati > Actinomycetota > Actinomycetes > Kitasatosporales > Streptomycetaceae > Streptomyces > Streptomyces sp. NPDC026522. Next base: position 205,827 of record NZ_JBVHQF010000002.1, on the reverse strand, counting down.
CGTATGCCGCCCTCGTAGAGATCACTGATCAGGACGACGACGGTGTCGGCCGGCCGGGTGATCTTCGACTGGCAGTAGCCGAGGGCCCGGTTGATGTCGGTGCCGCCGCCGAGCTGGGTGCCGAAGAGCACGTCGACCGGGTCGTCGAGCTGGTCCGTGAGGTCCACGACCGCCGTGTCGAACACCACCAGCCGGGTGGCGATCGTCCGCATCGAGGCGAGCACCGCCCCGAAGACCGAGGCGTAGACGACGGACGCCGCCATCGAACCCGACTGGTCGATGCAGAGGATGACCTCCTTCTTCACGGACTGCGCCGCCCGGCCGTACCCGATCAGCCGCTCCGGGACGACGGTGCGGTACTCGGGCAGGTAGTTCTTGAGGTTGGCGCGGATCGTCCGGTCCCAGTCGATGTCCCGGTGGCGGGGGCGGCTGGTGCGGGCGGAGCGGTCGAGGGCGCCGGTGAGGGTGGCGCGGGTCCGGGCGGCGAGGCGCTTCTCCAACTGTTCGACGACCTTGGCCACCACCGCGCGGGCGGTCTCGCGGGTCGTCTCGGGCATGGCCTTGTTGAGCGAGAGCAGGGTGCCGACGAGGTGGACGTCGGGCTCCAGTGCCTCCAGCATCTCCGGCTCCAGCAGCAGGGAGGACAGGCCGAGCCGTTCGATGGCGTCGCGCTGCATCACCTGCACCACGGAACTGGGGAAGTACGTCCTGATGTCCCCGAGCCAGCGGGCCACCTGCGGCGCGGACCCGCCGAGCCCGGCCGACCGCTCCCCCTGCCGCTTGCGCGAACCGGCGCCCGCGCTCCGGCCGTACAGCGCCGTGAGCGCAGCGTCCATCTGCGCGTCCCGCCCGGAGAGGGCGCAGCCGGTGCCCTCGCCCTCGCCACCGCCGAGCACCATCCGCCACCGCCGCAGTCGCTCCCCCGCGTCCGCCGGCCGTCCCGTACTGGTCTCCATCTGTCCGTCCCCCTCGTCCCTGTTCCTGATCCCGCCTTGCTGATCCCGCTTCCCGGCCCGCCCGCTCTCGTCGGCGGCGTCTGCCTCGTCCCGCGGCGCCCGGGCGTCAGCGCGCGCCCGCCGCCGCGCCCCGCGCTCCCTCCGCCCCGGCGAGCAGCAGGCGGACCAGGTCCACCACCGCGTCCGCGCGGACGGGGTCCAGCTCCGGGGCGAAGCCCTCGGGAGCCGAGCCGGGGCCCGCAGTGCGCGCCCGGCCGGACGGTCCGCGCCGGACCAGTTCGCCCAGGGCCCGCTTCACTCCCGGCTCGTACGCCCCGAACGTCCGCCGCAGCAGGGGCAGTACGTCGACGAAGGCGGCCGCCGGAACCGACACCAGCCAGGTGTCGATCAGGCCGAGCAGCCGCTCGTCGTGGACCAGCAGGGTGCCGCCGCCCGCGCCGCCTCCGGCGAATCCCTCGATCCAGCCCGCCGCGTCGGCCGGGGCGGTCGCCGGGGAGAGCGCGAGGCCCATCAGCCGCGCCGTCTCCTCGGGCGGGAGCCGGCCGTCGTCCAGGAGCAGCCGCGCGGCCCGGCCCCGGATCAGCCCGGGCACGGTGTCCCGGCCGGCCAGCGTCCGCAGCACCGCCGACCAGCGCTCCCGCAGCCCCTCGTCGGCGTCGGCCAGCAGGGCGATCGCCGCGTGCACGGCGTCGACGTGCCCGCGCAGCTCCGCCGCGCCGTCGGCGTCCAGTCCGGCCGCGCAGGCGGGCGGCAGGGCCACGCATATCCGCTCCGCGAGTCCGGCGGCGACGGTGCCGAGCGCCTGCGCGTCGGTGCCCCGTACGTCCCCGTACCGCAGCGCGCGGGCCAGCGCGGGCAACGCCTTGGCGAGGCGTGCCACATCGGTGTCGAGCGCGGCCCGGTCCGCGAGGGCCCGCAGCACGGCGGGCAGTGCCTCGGACAGCCCGGCCAGCAGGCACCGTTCGGCCAGGGCGGTGACTTCGGCCAGTTCGGCCGCGTCCGCCGCGAGCGCTTCGGCCCGGGCGGTGGCCGCCCCCAGGACGGTCGTGCCCCAGATGCCCGCCTCCGCGACCCGTACCGACAGCTCGGGCTCCCAGCGCAGCCGCCAGGTCTCCCGGAAGGTGCCGGTGCTGCCGCGGGAGGCGGTGGGTGTCCCCCAGTCGATGCCGAGCAGCCGCAGCCGGTGCAGGAGCAGCGACTTGCCGGCGTCGGTGTCCTTGCGCAGGTCCAGTTCCAGCTCGCGGTCCTGCGCCTCCGCTTTGAGGCGCAGGGTGCGCTGACTGCGGGTGAGGTCGCGCTGGAGCGGTACGACGGGCGCCGCGTCGGGGACTTCGCCCAGTACGTCCCCGACCACCAGACGGTCCTCGATGAGGGCGAGCGGTATGTCGGAGCCGTCGCACATGACCGCCCGGGCCGCCTCCAGGGTCTCGGTCAGGCCGGGCACCGGCCGGCCCCGGACTGCGGCGAGGGTCTGCGCCAGCCGGACCGCCTCGATGACGTGGGCGGAGGAGACCTGCCGGTCCTCTTCCCGGAGCAGGCCCGCGACCTTCGTCAGCCAGCGCTCGACGGGCCGGTCCCGGGCGGTGAAGAGGTGCGCGTACCAGCCGGGCGAGCTGATGCCGGCCCCGTATCCCCCGGCCCGGGCGAGCCGGCGGTGGGTCCAGGGCACCCAGGTGGTCTCGACCTTGATCTTGGGCAGTCCGCTGAGCAGTGCCCTGTCGGCGGTGGCCGTGGCCGGGGCGCGCAGGGCCGGGACGTGCCAGGCCCCGCAGACCACTGCGTAGCCGTCGCCGAACTCCCGGCGCGCGGCCCGCATCCGCTGGCGCATGTACGCCTCCCGCACCAAGTCGCGCCCGCCGCCAGCCCCGTACGCCTCGCGCAGCGCGCCCATGGCCTCGCCGAGGGCCTCGAACGCCGCCAGGGGGTCTTCCCGTCCGGCGTCCCGGTGCTCGACGACGTCCTCCCACCATCGCTCGGGGTCGTCGTACCCGGCGCTCTCGGCCAGCACCGCGAGGGGGTCGATCCGTACGGAGTCGGCGTCCTCCTCCTGGTCCTGCGCCGCGGCCAGCGAGTGGGCGGCGGGGAGGTCGATGAACCGGACGGGTACGTCCCGCTGCAGGGCCCAGCGGATGGCGGCCCACTCCGGGGAGAACCCGGCCAGCGGCCAGAACGCGGCCCGGCCCGGATCGTCCGCCGCGTGGGCGAGCAGGGCGACGGGCGGCCGCATCTGCGGGTCGGCGGCGAGCGGCAGCAGCGCGTCCCCTTCCGGCGGCCCTTCGATGAGCACCGCCGACGGCTGCGCTTCGTCCAGCGCGGCCCGCACGGCCCGGGCGGAGCCCGGACCGTGGTGCCGGACCCCCAGCAGGAGGGGGCCCTCGGTCCGCCGGGTCATGCCGTCACCTCCCGGCAGGCGCGGTAGAAGTCCTTCCAGCCGTCCCGCTCGCGGACGACGGCTTCGAGGTACTCCTGCCAGACCACCCGGTCGGCGGCCGGGTCGCGGACGACGGCGCCGAGGATTCCGGCGGCCACGTCGGAGGGGCGCAGGACGCCGTCCCCGAAGTGGGCGGCCAGCGCCAGGCCGCCGGTGACCACGGAGATGGCCTCGGCGGTGGACAGGGTGCCGCTGGGCGACTTGACCTTGGTGCGACCGTCGCCGGTGACCCCGTCGCGCAGCTCGCGGAAGACGGTGACGACGCGGCGGATCTCCTCCAGGCCCTCGGGCGCCGCCGGCAGGTCCAGGGCGCGGCCCATCTGGTCGACGCGGCGGGCGACGATGTCGACCTCGGCGTCGGCGGTGGCGGGCAGGGGCAGCACCACGGTGTTGAAGCGGCGGCGCAGCGCGCTGGAGAGCTCGTTGACCCCGCGGTCGCGGTCGTTGGCGGTGGCGATGAGGTTGAAGCCGCGCACGGCCTGCACCTCCTGCCCGAGCTCCGGTATGGGGAGCGTCTTCTCGGACAGGACGGTGATGAGGGTGTCCTGGACGTCGGCCGGGATGCGGGTGAGTTCCTCGACCCGGGCGGTCATGCCGTCGGCCATGGCCCGCATGACGGGGCTGGGGACGAGGGCTTCGCGGCTCGGGCCGTGGGCCAGGAGGCGGGCGTAGTTCCAGCCGTAGCGGATGGCTTCCTCCGGGGTGCCGGCGGTGCCCTGGACGAGCAGGGTGGAGTCCCCGCTGACGGCGGCGGCCAGGTGTTCGGACACCCAGGTCTTGGCGGTGCCGGGGACTCCGAGCAGCAGCAGCGCGCGGTCGGTGGCCAGCGTGGTGACGGCCACTTCGACGATGCGGCGCGGGCCGACGTACTTGGGTGTGATCACGGTCCCGTCGTCCAGGGTGCCGCCGAGCAGGTACGTGGCGACGGCCCAAGGGGAGAGCTTCCAGCGGGTCGGGCGGGGCCGGTCGTCGGCGGCCGCCAGGGCTTTCAGTTCCTCCGCGAAGGCGTCCTCGGCGTGCGGTCGCAGTGCTTCTGCGCGGTGTTCGGTTCCGGGCGTGCTCATGGTCCCCCTCCAATGCTCGGCAGCCGCTCCCGACTGCTGGAACCACGGTGCACCACACCACTGACAACGCCCCTTGTTCGAGGCGTCGTTGCAGGTCAGAGCGATTGTCAGTGGGGGTCTCTACGGTGGGACACATGACTGAGCAGGGGGTCCGCTGGACAGCGGAACAGGTACTGGCTCTGGCTCCTGACGATGCGTCGCGGAAGGCGGGGGGCAAGCTGGGTGGGGCGGGACCGTGGTCCCAGACCGGAGGTTCCGCTTCCGGTGCGGTGTGGGGTCTGTGCAAGGGCAGCGGCAGGACGCCGTACCGGACGGTCGTGGACCTGACGGGCCCGGCGTACAAGTGCTCCTGCCCGAGCCGGAAGTTCCCGTGCAAGCACGCGCTGGGGCTGCTGCTGCTCTGGGCGACGGAGGGGGTGGGGGATCAGGGACGGGCGCCGGAGTGGGCCGGGGAGTGGCTGGCGGAGCGGGCGGCGAAGACGGCCCGGCCGGCGGCGGCGAAGCCGGTGGACGAGGAGGCGGCCAGGAAGCGGGCCGAGCGGCGGGCGGCCCGGATCGGGGCGGGGGTCGGCGAGCTGGAGCAGCGGCTCGTGGACCTGCTGCGCGGCGGACTGGCCGGCCAGGAGCAGGCGGGGTACGGGCCGTGGGAGGAGACGGCGGCCCGGATGGTCGACGCCCAGGCGCCGGGACTGGCCTCCAGGGTGCGGGAGTTGGGGACAATACCCGGTTGCGGCTCCGACTGGCCCGCCCGGATGCTTGAGGAGTTCGCGCTGCTGCACCTGCTCGACCGGGCCTGGCTGGGGGTGTCCGGACTGCCGGAGCAGCTGGCCGCGACGGTCCGGACCCGGGTGGGACTTCCGTCTTCGGCGGAGGGCGCAGCCGTACGGGACCACTGGCTCGTGCTGGCCCAGTACGACTCGGCGTCCCCGGACGGCCGGCTCACCACCCGCCGGATATGGCTGCGCGGGCTGGCGAGCGGGCGGCCGGCCCTGGTGCTGGACTTCGGGCCGCCCGGGCGGCCTCCGGGGCTGGCGCTGCCGGTCGGACTGGTACTGGAGGCGGAAGCCCGCTTCCGGCCCGGTTCGGCGGGACTGCGGGCGGACCTCGGGGAACGGTACTCGGCCGCGGTGCCGGGCGGCCGGGTGCCGGCCGGGGTGAGTCCGCAGGCGGCTCTGGAGGCGTACGGGGCCGCGCTGCGGGAGGACCCCTGGCTGGAGTCTTGGCCGGTGGTGCTGGGTCCGGTGGTTCCCGTACCGGGTGAGCTGGGCTGGCAACTGGCGGACCTGGAGGGGGCGTCGGCGCTGCCGGTGCCGCTCGCCGGGCCGGGGAGCGGATCCCGGTCGGGGCTGTGGCAGCTCGCCGCGCTGTCGGGCGGGGGTCCGGTGACGGTGTTCGGGGAGGTCGGCCACCGGGGGTTCACCCCCCTGACGGCCTGGCAGCCGGACGCACCGGAACCGGTGGCTCTGGTCTGACGGGCGGGGCCGCCGCGCCGGGAGGCGGCGGCGGAACAGCAAGAGGCGATCGGCGCGGGGGAGCGCCGGCGCTGGGGAGGGACCGGCGGCGCGGGGGCGCCGTCGTGCGGTACCGAGAAAGCCGGGGGGCTTTGATGAACGACAACCACGCCAGCTGACGCACTGTTTGAGCCGACATTTCACCATACTGCTCCGGTCCCGCGGAGGGGGCGGGACCGGAGCACGGCACGGCAAGCACGGCAATCACGGCACGGGACACGACGAGGGAGGGGTCCGATGGAGACGGCTGGGGCGGCGCGCGCCGGAGGGACGGCGCACGCGGGAGACGAGGGCCGGGAGGCGTACGCCGACTGGGACGGGCTGGTCGCCGCGGCGCTGCTCGGCACCGAGCGGCGCCGGGGCGGCTCGCCTGAGGCCCTGTTGGGCGAGGCGGCCGTACAGACGCTGCGGCGCCGGGCCGGGCTGCGGCCGGCCCGGGCGCGGGAGCGTCCCGCGCCGGCGCCGGGCGATCCGCGCCCCCAGCCGCCGGAAGCGGCCCGGCGGCGGCTCGCGCAGCTGCTCGCGGGCCGCGGCGGTGCGGGCGGCTCCGGCGGCCGGCGGGGGGCCGCCCCGGATCTGACGGAGCTGCTGCCGCAGTGGCTGGCCGCCGCGGTCCGGCACGGCTACCGCGCTCCGGTGGCGCTGGTCCCGGCGCTGCTGGACGCCGCCAAGGCCCGCACCGACCTGCGGCCGCACGCGCTGGCCCTGGCCGGGAGCCGCGGGCTGTGGCTGGCCCGGCTGAACCCGGACTGGCGGTTCGCGCTGCGCGGCGGGGCGGGCGGCGCGCTGGAGCTGCCCCGTCCCGAGGACCACGAGGGGGTCGAACAGCTCTGGCAGGAGGGCCTGTTCGCCGAACGGGTGGCGCTGCTGGGCGCCGTACGGGCGCACGACCCGGCCGCCGCGATCCGGCTGCTGGCCACCACCTGGTCCGCCGAACGGGCCGAGGACCGGCTGATGTTCCTGGACTCGCTGCGGGTGGGGCTGTCCGACCGGGACGAGCCGTTCCTGGAGGCGGCCCTGGGCGACCGCAGCCGCAACGTCCGGGCGACGGCGGCCGAGCTGCTGTCGGCGCTGACGGGTTCGGCGCTGGCGGGGCGAATGGCGCAGCGGGCGCTGGCCTGCGTGGGTCCGGAGGGGATCGACCCGCCGGCGGAGTGCGATGCCGGGATGCTGCGGGACGGCGTGGTCAAGCGGCCGCCCGCGGGACGCGGGGAGCGGGCCTGGTGGCTGGGCCAGCTCGTGGAGGCGGCTCCGCTGTCCCGCTGGCGGGAGCGGTTCGGGGGGCTCACCCCGGCGGAGATAGTGGCCCTGCCGGTCGGTGACGGCTGGGCGGAGGAACTGCACGCGGCGTGGTGCCGGGCGGCGGTGCGCCAGCGTGACGCGCAGTGGTCGAAGGCGCTGCTCGGCTCGGCGTCCGCCCCGCCGGCGGCCGGCCCGGGCACGGCGTCACTGGCGGAACGGGCGAAGCTGCTGTCGGTGCTGCCGGACGGGGAGCGGGCCGAGTGGGTGGCGGAGTTCGTCCGGGCGCACGGGCTGTCGGAGGCGTTCCAGCTGCTCGGGGTGTGTGTGGTGCCGTGGGCGGGGGCGCTGGGCCGGGCGGTGGTGGACGCACTGGACGCGGCCCGGCGGGCGGGCGGCTACCCGTGGAGCTTCAGCGGGGTGATGGGCCTGGCGGAGCGCTGCCTCGACCCTGCGGACGCCGCCCACCTGGAAGCCCTGACCAGGGCCCCGGCGGCCCCCGCCGAGCCGTCGGCGGGCGCGGCGGCCTACTGGGAGGAGGCCTTCCAGCGGCTGGCCTCCACCCTGCACCTGCGCGCGGCCATGCTCGCGGAACTGGCCCCGGCCGACTGAGCCGGGGTCCGCCCCGCCGGGACCGGGCCGGCGGCCCCGCCCTGGTCAGGACCGGTCAGGACCGGTCAGGACTGGCGGACGTTCGCGTTGACCCAGTCCACGATCGACGTCGTAGTGGCGCCCGGGGTGAAGATCTCCGCCACGCCCTTCTCCTTCAGCGGGGCGATGTCGTCCTCCGGGATGATGCCGCCGCCGAAGACCTTGATGTCCTCCGCGTCCCGTTCCTTCAGCAGCTCCAGCACCCGCACGAACAGCGTGTTGTGGGCACCCGAGAGGATGGAGAGGCCGATCGCGTCCGCGTCCTCCTGGATCGCGGTGTCCACGATCTGCTCGGGGGTCTGGTGCAGGCCGGTGTAGATGACCTCCATGCCCGCGTCCCGCAGCGCCCGCGCGATCACCTTGGCCCCGCGGTCGTGGCCGTCGAGACCCGGCTTGGCCACCACCACACGGATCGGACCGGTCACACCCATCGCACTGCCTCCCGAGTGAACGAACGTTAAGTACAGCATCGCGCACCAGCCCGTTTCGCGGTCAAGCAGGAGGGGGAAATCACACGTGGGAGCGTGGAACCACCGCCACTGGTTCAGCGCCCCCGCCAGTGACTCACGGGGGAGCCGCACCGAGTCGTCCCGCCACCGTGCCGACAGCCGCACGGCACGGAGGCGGGGCACGTCGGCTGTACGGCCGCATTCCCAAGAGGCCCGGAGGCCGCCATGGGGCTGTCGATCACGCCGATATCCACACCCTTACCGCTCTCCGTCTCCCAGTCGGCGGCGGCCCTTCGGGCAGCCGTCCTGGAGGCGGTGGTACTGACCGGGCACCTGGTCCTGTACCCCACTGGGGTGCTCGCCGAACGGCTCGCCGCCGACCCGGCCGGCGAGGCTGCCGACCAGCGGCCCCCGGTGCTGCTGCTGCACGGCTTCACCGACAACCGCTCGGTCTTCGTCCTGCTGCGCCGCGCGCTGGCCGCAGGCGGCCTGCGGCGGGTGGAGTCGTACAACTACTCTCCGTTCACCCGCGACCTGCGCGCCACCGCCGGGCATCTGGCGCGCCGCGTGGAGGAGCTGTGCGAGCGCAGCGGCCAGGAGCGGATCGACCTGGTCGGACACAGCCTCGGCGGGCTGGTGGCCCGGTACTACATCCAGCGGCTCGGCGGCGACGCCCGCGTACGCACCCTGGTCACGCTCGGCACCCCGCACTCCGGCACCACCGTGGCACCCTTCATGGACGCCCACCCGCTGGTCAGGCAGATGCGGCCGGGCTCCGAGGTCATGGCGGAACTGGACGCCCCGGCTCCGGGCTGCCGGACCCGCTGCGTGGCGTTCTGGAGCGAGTTCGACGCGCTGATGACGCCCCCGGGGACGGCCCGCCTCGACCACCCCGACCTGACCGCCGAGAACGTGCTGGTCACCGGTATCGGCCACTTGGCGCTCCCGGTCCACCCCACCGTGATCAGCGCGATCCGGCACGCCCTGGACGGACCTCAGGCCCGTTCTTCCTCCAGCGCCGACGGAACCGAAGTGCGCCGCATCGCCATCTGAGGTATCTGAGACATCCGAGGCATCCGAGGCATCCGAGGTAGGGGAAACACCGAACGGCCCACAGTCGAACGGATTTCGAACTCAGGGCCAAGGCTCGGTCTTCATGCGACCGAAAGACAGCCGAATGCCCGGTTCCCCTGATGCCGAAACCCGCCGAAGATTGTCGTCTCCAGTAACCGCCGGGTACAGTCGCGCCACTGCTCTCCTCCGGGGAACCTCTCGTTCCCCGGCCACCCAGGCCCCCACTGCCGAGGCGAAAGAGAAGTTGGTGAACGACCGCCCCTCGTCGGGCCAGTACCCCGAAAACGGGTACGACGGCCTCTCCACCACCACTTTCGCTGGTGACCCGGCCTACGTTTCCTACGAAACGCAGGGCCACGGCTACAACTACGCTGATTCCACCGGGTACGAGGCCTACGGCTCGTACCAGTCGACCGGCAGCTACGACACCACCGCCTGGACGGGACAGGAGAGTTACCTCTCCTCCGTGCCCAGCCAGGGGGTGCCCGAGGACACCACGGGCCAGTGGGACGCGAGCGCCTGGGCCGACGCGAACACCGCCGCATACCAGCCGACTTCCTTCGGCTACGACCCGTCGGGCGCGGAGCAGGCGGCCGAACAGACCGCGCAGTGGAACACGTTCCCCGCGTACGGGCAACAGGACACCGGCGCGTACGACGCCACCGCCTGGAACACCGGCCACGGCAACGGCTCCTACGACCCCGCCGCACACGACGGCACGCAGCACGACGGCACGCAGCACCACGGCACCGCGCACAACGGCTACGGGTCCTACGGCTACGAGGCGACCAGCGTCATCCCGACGGTCATGCCGATGGACGACCCCGCGCAGGCCCCGGACAGCCACGCCACCGACGGCCACACCGCCGACCTCCACGCCGCCGACCTCCACGCCGCCGAGACCGCCGTCTTCGAGACCCTCTCCGCCGACGACGAGCCGCAGCCCCCGGCCACCGTGCACGCGATGGCCACCCAGACGATGCCGGTCACGCCCGGTCCGACGACGGCCGAGCCGCGCGCCTCGCGCCGGGCCGGCAGCAAGACGAGCGGCTCCAAATCGAGCAACTCCAAGACGACCGGCGCCAAGGCGGGCAACGCCAAGGCCGCTGCCGCCGTCGGCAACAGCCGGCGCCGTACCCCGGCGAAGCGTTCCGCCCTCCTGACCGTCGCCGTGCCGTCCGCCTGCGTCATGGGGGTCGCGGGCGTCGCCGCCGCCTCGGTCGGCGGGCTCACCGGCACCGACAAGCCCGCCCAGGACACCACCACGATGGCCGCGGCCGACCCGGCCTCGGTGAAGCCCGTCGCGGCGAACAACAAGCTCGACACCCAGCTCACCGCCCTCAGCGCGGACGCCGGCGACTTCGCGGACCGCGCGAGCCGCACGCAGGAACGCCTGGACCTGAAGCAGCGTCAGGAAGAGGAGAAGAAGAAGCGGGCCGAGGAGGCCGCGGCCAAGGAGGCCGCCCGCCCCAAGTTCGCCCTCCCCGTCTCCCAGCACGGCCTGAGCGCCGGGTTCGGACAGGCCGGCGGCATGTGGATGTCCGTGCACACCGGCATCGACTTCCCGGTCTCCTACGGCACCCCGGTCATGGCCGCCACCGACGGCACCGTGCGCACGCAGTGGAACAGCGCCTACGGCAACATGGCCATAGTGACCTCCCCCGACGGCACCGAGACCTGGTACTGCCACCTCAGCAGCACCAAGATCCGCTCCGGCAAGGTCAAGGCCGGTGACGTCATCGCCTACTCCGGCAACTCCGGCAACTCCACCGGCCCGCACCTGCACTTCGAGGTCCGCCCCGGAGCCGGTTCCCCGATCGACCCGCAGGCGTGGCTGCGCAACCACGGCCTCGACCCGACGTAGGCCTTCCGGCCCTACGCCGGGCCGTGCCGCGGGCGCTCGGCTACAGCTTCTGCACCGGCGCGTAGCGCAGGAGCAGCCGCTTCGGCTTGTCGTCCCCGAAGTCGATGGTGGCCTGCGCGTCCGCGCCCGCCCCGCGGACCTCCATGACGGTGCCCAGGCCGAACTGGTCGTGCGTGACCCGGTCGCCGACGGTCAGGGCGACGACCGGCTTCTCGGCGGCCCGGCGCGTGGCGAAGCCGGAGGGGCCCGACTTGGTGCGCGACGAGGACAGGAACGCCTCGGGCGAGGTCCCGAACGATGCCTTGCCGCCGCCCGAACCGCGCATGGGACCGGCCGGCTTCTGGGAGGCGCCCGTCCGCTTCCACTGCAGGTACTCCGCCGGGATCTCCTCCAGGAAGCGTGACGGCGGGTTGTACGAGGGGGTGCCCCACGCGCTGCGCATCGACGAGCGGGTCAGGTAGAGCCGCTCGCGAGCGCGGGTGATGCCGACGTACGCGAGGCGCCGCTCCTCCTCCAGTTCCTTGGTCTGGCCGAGCGCGCGCATGTGCGGGAAGACCCCGTCCTCCATGCCGGTCAGGAAGACCACGGGGAACTCCAGGCCCTTCGCCGTGTGCAGGGTCATCAGCGTGATGACCCCGGTGCCCTCGGTGTCCTCGTCGGGGATCTGGTCGGAGTCGGCGACGAGCGCGACCTGTTCCAGGAACTCCGCCAGGGTGCCGCCCGTCGACGCACCGGCCGACGGTGCGTCTGCCTCGTCGGCCCGGGCCTGCTCGAATTCGAGTGCCACCGCGGCGAGTTCCTGGAGGTTCTCGATCCGCGTCTCGTCCTGCGGGTCGGTCGACGCCTGCAGTTCGGCGAGGTAGCCCGTGCGCTCCAGCACCGCTTCCAGCACCACGGCGGGGCCCGCCCCGGATTCGACGATCGTGCGCAGTTCCTCCATCAGCGCGTTGAACCGCTTGACGGCGTTGGTGGAACGGGCGGCCATGCCGAAGGCCTCGTCCACCCGGCGCAGCGCCTGCGGGAAGGTGATCTTCTCGCGCATCGCGAGGGCGTCGATCATCGCCTCCGCCCGCTCGCCGATGCCGCGCTTGGGGACGTTGAGGATGCGTCGGAGCGGGACGTTGTCCTCGGGGTTCGCCAGGACGCGCAGGTACGCGAGGACGTCGCGGACCTCCTTGCGCTCGTAGAAGCGGACGCCACCGACGACCTTGTAGGGGAGGCCGACGCGGATGAAGATCTCCTCGAACACACGGGACTGCGCGTTGGTCCGGTAGAAGATCGCGACGTCGCCCGCCTTGGCGTCGCCCGCGTCCGTCAGCCGGTCGATCTCGTCGGCGACGAACTGGGCCTCGTCGTGCTCGGTGTCCGCGACGTAGCCGGTGATCACGGCGCCGGTACCGGCCTCGGTCCACAGGTTCTTGGCGCGGCGGTTCTCGTTGCGCTCGATGACCGCGTTGGCGGCGGAGAGGATCGTCTGGGTGGAGCGGTAGTTCTGCTCCAGCAGGATCGTCGTCGCGTTCGGGTAGTCCTCCTCGAACTGGAGGATGTTGCGGATGGTCGCGCCGCGGAACGCGTAGATCGACTGGTCGGCGTCGCCGACGACGCACAGCTCGGCGGGCGGCAGGTCCGGGTATCCGGTGCCGACCAGCTCGCGCACCAGCGTGTACTGGGCGTGGTTGGTGTCCTGGTACTCGTCCACCAGCACGTGCCGGAAGCGGCGCCGGTAGTGCTCGGCGACGTCCGGGAACGCCTGGAGCAGGTGGACGGTGGTCATGATGATGTCGTCGAAGTCCAGCGCGTTGGCCTCGCGCAGCCGGCCCTGGTACATGGCGTACGCCTGGGCGAGGGTCTTCTCGAAACCGTCGACCGCCTGGTCCGCGAATGCCTCTTCGTCGATGAGCTCGTTCTTCAGGTTCGAGATCTTGGCGTTGAAGGCCTTCGGCGGGAACTTCTTCGGGTCGAGGTCCAGGTCCCGGCAGACGAGCGCCATCAGGCGCTTCGAGTCGGCCGCGTCGTAGATCGAGAACGAGGAGGTGAACCCGAGCCGCTTCGACTCGCGGCGCAGGATCCGTACGCACGCGCTGTGGAAGGTGGAGACCCACATGGCGTTCGCGCGCGGGCCGACGAGGCCTTCGACGCGCTCCTTCATCTCGCCGGCGGCCTTGTTGGTGAAGGTGATCGCCAGGATCTGGCCGGGGTGGACGCCGCGCGCGCCCAGCAGGTGCCCGATGCGGTGGGTCAGCACCCGGGTCTTGCCGGAGCCGGCGCCGGCCACGATGAGCAGCGGGGAGCCCGCGTGCACCACGGCGGCGCGCTGTTCCGCGTTGAGCCCCTCCAGGAGCGCCGCCGGGTCGATGACGGGCTTGGGCGCCCCGTTGCGGTAGTAGGCGTCCCCGGTCATGGGCACGTCGAACCGGCCCCCGAAGAGGTCGTCCGCGCCCGGCTCCGGGGCGGCGTGGTCCTCGGGCGGCGGGGGGACCTCGTCGGAGGGGGAGAGGTCCGCCAGGAAACTGTCGTCAAAGAGGCTGCTCATCGCTTTCCGAGTCTAGGGGGCGGGACCGACAGCCGGTCCCGTCCCGGGAAATCTCACAGACCCGGCTGCGCCCCGGGGGAGGCGGGCCGCCTCAGCGCAGGACCAGTTCCAGCAGCCCGGGGAAGCGCCGTTCGAGGTCGTCGCGGCGCAGCGCGAGGTACTGCCTGCGGCCCTCGGGGCGCTGGCAGATCACGCCGCTCTCGCGCAGGGTCCGCAGGTGGTGCGTGACGGAGGAGCGGGGCAGGTCGGGGACGACCTCCCCGCAGAAGGCTTCCGCGCCCGAGGCGAGCTTGCGGACGATCTCCAGCCGCGCGGGGTGGCCGAGCGCCGCGAGCACCTCGGCGAGGTCGAGGGCGTCGGCGTCGGGGTGGGTGAGCTCGGCTGCGGCCATGCCCCCACTGTACGCAAATCCCGTATGGACGTTGCGCCACCGTACGAAGATCCCGTACGGTTTCCGGCATGACAACCGTACGAAATATTCGTACGATCTCGCCCCGACCGGAGGACTCCCCCATGACCACCACCGCACCCCTGGACGACGCCGCGCTCGCCGCCTCCCTCGACGGCGGCTTCACCAGCCACCACGCCGACGTCAACGGCACCCGGCTGCACTACGTCGACGGCGGCGCCGGCCGCCCGCTCGTACTCCTCGGCGGCTGGCCGCAGACCTGGTGGCAGTGGCACAAGGTGATGCCCGCCCTCGCCCGCACGCACCGGGTCATCGCGGTGGACCTGCGCGGCATGGGCGGCTCCGCCAAGCCCGAGGGCGGCTACGACAAGAAGACGCTGGCCGCCGACGTCCGCGCCCTCCTCTCCCACCTCGGGATCGGGCGCGCCCACCTCGTGGGCCACGACATCGGGGCGATGGTCGCCTACGCCCACGCCGCCAACCACCCCGAGGCCACCGACCGGGTCGCCCTGCTCGACGTCTCGCACCCCGACCCGCAGTGGTACGAGGGCACCCTCCTCCCCCGGCCGGGCCGGATCCACAAGTGGTGGTTCGCCTTCAACCAGGTGCAGGGCCTCCCCGAGCAGCTGCTCGCCGGCCGCTACCACCACCTCCTGGAGTGGCTCTTCACGCACGCCGCCGCCGACCCCGCCGCCATCGACGCCCACTCCCGCGCGGTCTACGCCCGCGCCTACGACTCCCCCGAGGCGGTCCGGGCGTCCAACGACTGGTACCGCGCCTTCCCCCAGGACATCGAGGACCTCGCCGGCTACGCCCCGGTGACCGCCCTGCTGCTCGCGCTGGGCGGTGAGTTCAGCAACTACGAACTGCTGACGGGCGCGGTGCCGCCGCTGGGCACCGACACCCGGGTGGTCCGCGTCGACAGCAGCGGCCACTACCTCCCCGAGGAACAGCCGGAGGCCGTCACCGAGGAGCTGCTCCGCTTCCTCGGCTGACGCGAGGCCGGCGCGAGGCCGGCGTCTGCTCGGCGCCCGACCTGGCCACGGGGCGCCGCCGGCCGCCCCGTACGCTCGACGCCATGGACGTACTGATCAGCGTTTTCCTCGGCCTGCACATCATCGGCATAGCCTCGCTCCTCGGCGGCTTCCTCACCCAGATGAAGGCGATGGGCGCGGGCACCGCCCGGTTCGTCCCCGCGATGCTGCACGGCGCGCTGACGATGCTGGTCACCGGCGTGCTGCTGGTGGGCTTCCGCGAGATGGACGGCGGCACCGTCAACAACATCAAGATCGGCGTGAAGCTCGCGGTCCTCTTCGTCGTCCTGGCGCTCGTCTACGTCAAGCGCGACGAGGAGCAGGTGGACAAGGCGCTGTTCGGCGCGGTCGGCGGCCTGACCATGGCCAATATCTTTATCGCCGTCCTCTGGCACTGACCGTTCAACAACGGTCAGTTCGGAGCATCTCCTCATCTCCCCGTTACCTCCAGGTTTAGCGTCCTCCCCCAAGACCAACGGAAGGACGTGAGGCCCCCGTGGCGAGTCATCGAAAGCCCAGGCAGCGCCCGCTCTCCGGCGGCCCCGTACGGACCGCCGCCACCACCCTCGCCCTCGCGGGCGCTGCCACCGCCACCGCCTTCGAAGGCACCTCGCAGGCCGACCCCCGTCAGACCCCCACCCAGGTCAAGGCCGAGGTCGACCGGCTCTACCAGGACGCCGAAGCGGCCACCGAGCAGTACAACGGGGCGAAGGAGAAGGCCGACGAGGCCGAGCGCGCGCTGTCCGGCCTGCGCGACGAGGCCGCCCGCAAGGCCGACCGCCTGGGCGCGGCCCGCAGCGCGCTCGGAGCGCTCGCGGCGGGCCAGTACCGCAGCGGGGGCCTGGGGCCCACCGTCCAGCTGGCGATGTCCGGCAACCCGCAGGAGTACCTGGACCGGGCCGCGCTGCTGACCCGGGCCGGCGACCGCACCGCCGCCCAGGTGGCCGCCGTACGCCGCGGGCTCGACGAGTCCGGCCGGCTGCGGGACGAGGCGGCCGCGCGGCTCGCGGACCTGCGCGCGCGGCAGGACGAACTCGCCGCCGCCAAGGCCACCGTCGAGGGCAAGCTGAACGCCGCCCGGCAGCTGCTGAACAGGCTCACCGCCGAGGAACGGGCGGCGTACGAGGCGCAGTCCGCGCCCGCCGGCCCGCAGACCACGCTGTCCGCCCCGGTCGGGGACGGCAGCCGCGCCGCCCGCGCGGTGGCGTTCGCGTACGGGGCGCTCGGCAAGCCGTACGTGTGGGGCGCCACCGGACCGGGGGGCTTCGACTGCTCCGGCCTCACCCAGGCTGCCTGGGGCGCGGCCGGGGTCTCGCTGCCCCGCACCACCTACACCCAGATCAACGCCGGACAGCGCGTCTCCCGCGACCGGCTGGCCCCCGGCGACCTGGTGTTCTTCTACTCCGGGGTGACGCACGTGGGGCTCTACATCGGCGACGGGAAGATGATCCACGCCCCGCACCCCGGGGCGCCGGTCCGCATCGCCCCGATCGACTCGATGCCCTGGGCCGGCGCGGCCCGCCCCGCGTGAGGCCGCCCCGCCCCGCCTGGGGCGCTACGGCGCCTTGACCGTCTTGCTCAGCCAGTCGAAGGTCTGCGGGAGCTGCTTGGACCACGAGTCGAGGTTGTGGCCCCCGGTCACCTTCTCCGCGTGCACCGCGGTCGGGCTCTTCGCGATCGCCTTGAGGTCCATGCCGGACAGGTAGCCGTCCTGCTCGGCCCCCGACATCCACAGCGAGACCGCGGGCGGCACGGGCGCCGCCGTCAGCACGTTCTTGAGGTTGTGCGTGCGGCGCAGCTCCGGGTCCTTGGCGACCAGCGACGAGGGCTCCTGGCCCGGGTCGTTGTAGCCGGACAGGGAGACGGCCGCGCTGTACCGGTCGGGGTGGACCATCGCCAGCTTGGCGGCGCAGTACGCGCCGGCCGAGTACCCGGCCACCCCCCAGGTGCGGGCCTCCGCCGAAACCCGGAAGTTGTCGGTGACCATCTTGCGGACGTCGACGCTGAACCAGCTGTCGGCGTTGACCTTGCCGGGGATGTTCGCGCAGCCGGTGTCGGCGTTGCCGAGCAGCATGGCGCGCGGCGAGACCAGGACGAACGGCTGCACCTTGCCGCTCTTCATCAGCGGTTCCAGCACCTCGTGCGCCTTCACGCCCTGGAACCAGGACTTGCCGGTTCCGGGTATGCCCGGGATCAGCTCGACCACGGGGAACTTCTTGTCCTTGTAGGCCGGTTCGTCGTACTGGGGCGGCAGCCACACCATCACGTCGCCCTTGACGCCCGAGACCTTGCCGTCGAGTTCGGTCTTCTTGACGCGGCCACCGAGTCCCTCGACCGGCTGGAAGTCCTGGTGCACCTTCGGCTCGGCCTCGGTCTTCTTCCCGCCGAGCCCGTCCGGCCCGAGGTCGGGGGCGGCGGTGACGTAGCTGCCGGTGCCGAGCAGATCGCCCCAGGAGGCGTAGAAGGTCTCCTGCCGGTTCACCGCGACGAACACCAGCGCGACGGCCGTGACCTGAGCGAAGGCCACCATCAGGCAGCGCGTGGCGACGCGTACGACGACCGGCCCGCGCGCCCTGCCCCACAGCAGCAGCGGCAGCAGTACGGCGAGCACGGTCAGGGCGATCGCCGTGGCGAACAGGGGGGTGCCGGTCAAGCTCATCACGTCTGCCAAGAGGCCCGGCACCCGCACCGGGGTTCCCGTTCCCCGGTGCGTCGTGGATCACAGCCGGCCCGGCGCGCAGCCCCTCACACCAGGCGGCGGGCCGTCGCCCAGCGGGTCAGTTCGTGCCGGTTGGAGAGCTGGAGCTTGCGCAGCACGGCGGAGACGTGCGACTCGACCGTCTTGACGGAGATGAACAGCTGCTTGGCGATCTCCTTGTACGCGTAACCGCGCGCGATCAGCCGCAGCACCTCGCGCTCGCGCTGGGTGAGCCGGTCCAGGTCCTCGTCCACCGGCGGCGCGTCCGTCGAGGCGAACGCGTCGAGCACGAAGCCCGCCAGGCGGGGCGAGAAGACCGCGTCCCCGTCCTGCACCCGGAAGACGGAGTCGACCAGGTCGGTGCCGGTGATGGTCTTGGTGACGTAGCCGCGGGCACCGCCGCGGATGACCCCGATGACGTCCTCGGCCGCGTCCGACACCGACAGCGCCAGGAACCGCACCGGGTTCTCGGCCGCCGCCATCAGCGGGGCGCAGCGCCGCAGCACCTCCACACCGCCGCCGCCGGGCAGGTGCACGTCCAGGAGCACCACCTCGGGCCGGGTGGCGGTGATGACGGTGACGGCCTGGTCCACGTCGGCCGCCTCGCCGACGACCTCGACGCCGGTCCGGGCGGTGTCGCCGATCTCGGCCTGTACGCCGGTGCGGAACATCCGGTGGTCGTCGACGAGCACCACCCGGACGTTCCTGGTCTCCTGCGCCCCGCTGTCCTCGGTCATGCCGCCCTCTCCATCTCCAGCTCGACTTCCGTGCCGCCGCCGGGCGCGGACCGCAGCCGTGCGGTCCCGCCGTTGCGCCGCATCCGGCCGATGATCGATTCTCGTACGCCCATGCGGTCGTCCGGTACCGCGTCGACGTCGAAGCCCGGGCCCCGGTCCCGTACCGACACGAACACCGTGCGGCCCTCGACTTCCGCGTAGACCTGTACGGGTCCGCCGTCGCCACCGTACTTGGCGGCGTTGACCATCGCCTCGCGCGCGGCCTGGATCTGGGCGGCCAGCTTCTCGTCGAGGGGGCAGTCGCCGACGACGACGACCTCGATGGGCACTCCGTGGTGGTCCTCCACGTGGGCGGCGGTCTGCTTCACGGCCTCCGCGAGGGTGGCGGGTTCCTCGGCCTCGTCCTTGCCGGTGCCCTCGGGCTTGTACAGCCAGTTGCGCAGCTCGCGCTCCTGGGCGCGCGCGAGGCGGCGCACCTCGCCGACGTCCTCGGCGTTGCGCTGGATCAGGGTGAGGGTGTGCAGCACCGAGTCGTGGACGTGGGCGGCCACTTCGGCCCGTTCCTGGGCCCGGATGCGCATCAGGCGTTCCTCGGAGAGGTCCTGGGTCATCCGGATCAGCCAGGGCCCGGCGAGCAGGGCGACGCCGACGAGGACGGCGAGGGTGGCGGTGAGTACGTTGCCCAGCTGGGCGGCGGAGCCCCGCACCACGATGAAGACGGTCAGGCCTACGCCGACCAGTACGACGCCGGCGAGCGCCCGGCCGACCTGGAGCAGGCGCTTCTGGCGTCCCGCGGCGGCGCTCCAGTGCGCGCGGCGCGCGTTGTCGGCCTGCCGCCACACCAGGACGACTCCGGCGCCGACCAGCAGCGTCGGCCATACGTAGCGGCCGTTGGAGCCGCCGACCCGGAGCTGGGAGAAGTAGATGGCGGCGCCGACGCACAGCGCGACCAGGGCGGTGAGCTGCCCCTTGTCCGGCTTGCGCAGCCGTCGGGTGCCGTCCGCCAGGGTCTCGAAGTAGGAGCGGTGGCCGGTGCGGCCGCCCACGCCGAGCGGTACGAAGACCCAGAACGCGGCGTACAGCAGCACGCCGAGGCCGTCCCCCCACATGAACATCGCGAGGAACACGAGCCGGACCCAGATCACGGGCAGCCCGAGGTGCCCGGCGAGTCCGCGCGCGACTCCCCCGAGCATCCGCCCGTCGGCGCTGCGGTAGAGCTTGCGGTGCGGGGTGTCCTCGGGGTCCTTCGGCGCGTTCGGGATCCGGGGGGCGGCGGCTACGGGCATGCCACCGATGGTCACATGCCGGGCGGGCCGGGGTCATCAGGGCGTTCCCCCAGTTCAACCCGGGGGATATCAGGGTTGTCCCAGGGTCGGGCCGGATTCCCCCGGCCCGGGCGGCCCGTCACCATGGACCCATGACCGAAGTGCACGACTCCCCACCGAAGGACGCCGACGCCGGGGC
The DNA here is from genome assembly GCF_055567555.1 of Streptomyces sp. NPDC026522. Classification (NCBI taxonomy): domain Bacteria; kingdom Bacillati; phylum Actinomycetota; class Actinomycetes; order Kitasatosporales; family Streptomycetaceae; genus Streptomyces; species Streptomyces sp. NPDC026522. Next base: position 185,713 of record NZ_JBVHQF010000002.1, on the reverse strand, counting down.
CCCCGCCCCGGACGGGCGCCCTGCGCTGCGCCGCAGCAAGCGCGACAAGGTCCTCGCGGGCGTGTGCGGCGGTCTCGGCCGGTATTTCGACCTGGATCCGGTGGTCTTCCGCATCGTGCTCGGTGTCCTCGCGGTCACCGGAGGCGTCGGTCTGATCTTCTACGGGTTCGCCTGGCTGCTGCTCCCGCTGGACGGCGAGGAGGACTCCGAGGCGAAGAGGCTGCTCACGGGCCGGGTGGAGGGGGCGACGCTGGCGGCGCTGTTCGCGGCGCTGGTGGGCTGCGCGCTGTTCCTGTCGATGCTGGACAACGGCGGCCTGGGGATCTTCTCCGTCCTGGTCGTCCTGGCGCTCGGCGGGGCCGCGTACTGGTCCCGGCGCCACCGCGCCGCGGCCCCGCCGGAGCCGGCTTCGCCCGAGGCCCAGCGGGGTGCGGCGCACCGGCCGGTGCCGCCGCCCGAGACGCAGGCGCCGCCGGTGCCGGGCAGCCCGTCGTGGTGGCGGGATCCGCTGGTCAAGGACGGCACGACCGGCCCGGTGGGCTCGACGGGCTACCTGTGGGGGCCGGACGACAGCGCCGCCGCGGGCGGCCCGGCCACCCCGGCGGCTCCGGCGCCCGCCGCCCGGGCGGTGCGCTCGGGCAGCGGGATCGGCGGCAGGGTGTTCGTCCTCGCGTTGCTGGCGGGCGGCGGCGCCTGTGCGGCGGTGTGGCAGGGCAGCACCCTCTCGCACGCCCTCCAGGTCGGGCTGGCGGCGGCGCTGGCCGTCTTCGGGCTGGGCCTCGCGGTCAGCTCCGTCAAGGGCCGTACCGGCTTCGGCACCATCCTGCTGTCGCTGATCACCGCCGGGCTGCTGGCGGGGGCGGCCGTACTGCCCCGCGACATCGGTACGGACTGGCACGACGTGCGGTGGCGGCCGGCCGCGGTGGCCGACGTACGGCCGCTGTACTCCTCGGGGACCGGGCTCGCCACCTTGGACCTGAGCCGCCTGGACGTGCCGAAGGGCAGCACGCTGACCGTCCGGGCGTCGATCGAAGCGGGCCGGCTGAAAGTGGTCGTGCCCCGCGAGGTCACCGCGAGGACCGACGTCTCGATCCGGGTGGGCGACATCCAGCTGCCCGGCGAGGGGAGCCGGGACGTGCGGATCAAGAGCGGCGGCGAAACCCGGCAGGCGACCCTGCCCCCGGCCGCCGGCACCGAGGCCGGCGGGACGATCGAGCTGCACCTGGACGCGGGTGTGGGACAGGTGGAGGTGGCCCGTGCAGCGTCATGAGTTCCAGCCGGGACGGCTGATCGCGGGCCTGGTCCTGCTCGCGGGGGGCGTGCTCTACCTGCTCGACGCGACCGGCGAGGCCGACGCGCCCTGGTACGCCGTCGTCCCGATGACGATCGGCGGCTTCGTCCTCGCGGCCCTGGCCGGGCTGGTGACCTACGCGGTGCGCCGCGACCGGCGCGAGCGCAGCAGCGCGTCCAGCGACAGATAGGGCGCTCCGGCGAGCACCAGCGGCAGCCAGGCCATCAGGTAGGCCAGGTCGTTCCCGTAGTAGTACGGGGAGACCGCCCAGGAGACCGTGAGCCACAGGCTGAGCGAGATCAGTGCGCCGCCGGTGGCCGCGAGGCGGGTCAGCAGGCCCGCGAGGACGCCGAGGCCGACGAGCAGTTCACCGATGGCGAGGGCCACGGCGAAGCCGACGGGGGCCCTGAGGGCCAGGTCGACCAGGGCGGGCACGGCCGAGGTGTCCCGTACGCCGTGCATCAGCTCGCCGATGGAACCGGGGCCGGAGGCGGACAGGAACGCGGAGTCGGTGAGTTTGTCCAGACCCGCGTAGACGAAGGTCACGCCGAGGAAGATCCGCAGTGGGAGGAGCGCGTACCGGGCGGCGCGGTCCCGCAGGCCGGAGCCGGCCTCGGGAGGGACGGCGGCCGCGGAGACATCAGTTCGGGTCACGCCCCATGTCTACCCCCATCATTCGGCCACGTCGATGGCACAGCGGTTGGATTCCACCCCAGCGGCCGTGACGACCTGGATCTCGACCCGGCCCGGTTCCACTTCCGCCGGCACGGGCACGGTCAGCACAGTGTCCGACGGGTTGGTGAAGCCGCCCGTCACCGGCACCAGCGGCACGTGGACGTGTACCGCCCCGATCCGCACCACCAGCCGGGCCAGCATCTCCGGCGTCTGCGCCCCGGGCGGCACGAACCCGACGCCCCGGACCTCGATGTCGTCGCCGGGGCGGACGGCCGCGTCCAGGTCCCCGGGCTCCCGTCTGCGCACCACCGACAGCACCAGCGGGCGGCTGCCCTCCGCGTACTTCGCCCCGAGGTACACCGCCGCCGACAGCGCCACCAGCAGGGTCAGCGCCCACGGGAGCCGCGGCAGCCGGTCCGGGAAGCGGGCCAGGGACACCGCCGCGTACGCCAGCACCACCGTGGAGACCAGGACGTACTGGGCGTCGGGGAAGCTGCCCCGCCCGGCGTCGTCGGTGAGCAGGTCGGCGCCGCTGGGGTGGTCCGCGGGCAGCTTCTGCAGCCGCTGGCCCATGATCCGTACGGAGACCACCCGGCGCACCAGCACCGCCACCCCGGAGGTCAGTGCGAGCACCGCCAGCAGCGGCAGCGCCCGCGCGAGCGCCAGCCCCTCGTACAGGGCCGCGCGTTCCGGTCCGGGCGCGGAGGCGGCCAGCCGCAGGGCGGGCAGCAGCGCGGCGAAGGCGGTCAGTACCAGCCAGGCGACCGGCACGGCCTTGGAGGTGGACAGCCGGTTGTCCTCGCCGACCAGCGGGGCCAGCAGGCCGCCGCGCAGCGACTGGGCCCGGGCGGCGACGGTCAGCAGCCCGGCCAGCACCAGCGCCGCCAGCAGGCCGGCGGTGCGGGCGGTGGACCAGCCGGTGCCGAGCGCGGTGCCGATCTGGACCAGCAGCAGCACTCCGGCGGCGATCCACAGGGTGAGGACGGCCCGCCGGGAGAGCAGGTACAGCCAGGAGTGGCCGGCCTCCCGGCCCCGGTCGGCGACGGTGCGCGCGGACAGCGTCAGCTCGTCGGAGACCCACTGCCGCGACGCCCCGGCGGAGCGGGCGACGGCGGCGGGCAGGCCCTGTCCGGCGGCGAACTCCTCCCGCTTCTCCAGGAACGCGGCGACCGCGCGGCGGTGGCCCTCCCGGGCGCCGTGCGGGCAGTCGTCGCAGGTGCAGGTGCCGCCGTGGGTACTTCGGGGGATCTCTTGGACAGCCACGTGCATGCCGCCTCTCTGAACTCCGGTGCGATGCCAGCGAATTGTGCACCACTGCGGCAGTGCTCCGGATTGCGCACGATGTCAGAGCAGGTGATTAACCGTTCATGATGTTGACGTCACCCGGCCGGCCGTCCTCGGCGGCCCGCGCGCGGGGCCCGTCCGCCACCGTCTGCCACAGCGGCTGGTAGCTCACCCAGGCGGCCAGATCCGTCCCGAAGCGCTCCCGCGTCGCCACCGCGGCCCGGCGGTCGACCGGCACCGGCTTGCCGGCCGCCCGCGCGGTCAGCTGCACCCGCGCCGCCCGCTCGGCGGCGATGAACCACCAGGCGGCCGCGTCCACGGAGCCGCCGACCGTCAGCAGCCCGTCGTTGCGCAGGATCAGCGCCTTGTACGGGCCGAGCGCCCGGGCGATCCGCACGGGGTCCTGCGGCTCGGCGTACTCGTCCAGCAGCGCGTGGTCCTCGAAGAAGACGCAGGCCTCCCGGGTGACGGGCGCCAGCAGCTCGCCGAGCGCGGCGAGCGCCCTGCCGTACGGGGCCTGCGCGCGGACCACCGCCACCACGTCGGGGCGGGCCCGGTGCACGGCGGCGTGCGCGGCGAAGGCCAGCTGGTTGACCCGCCGGGCCCCTTGGAGCACCTGGCCGTCCCCGTCGGCCAGCAGCAGATCGGCGGGGGTCAGGGCGGCGAAGGCCCGGCCGAAGGGGTTCACCCAGTAGCAGTCCTCGAACTCGGGGTCGCGGGCGGTGATGTGCCCGCCGACCCCGTCCTCGAAGCCGAGCCGCGCGAAGAGCCGCAGCGCGCCGGCGAGCCGTTCCTTGCGGTGGGCGCGCTCGCGCGCCGGGTCGGTGTGCCCGGGCGGCAGCTCGAAGCCCAGCCGCCCCGGGGGCACGGGTGCGGGTCGCTCGGCCATGGCCCCTCCTTCGTCGCGGCTCCGGTCGCGGCGCAAGGTACCGGCGGGCGCCCGAAGAGGCCATACGCACGGCGAAGCCGCCGCTCCCGGGTGGGAACGGCGGCTTCGTCAGCGGGTAGGGGCGGGGATCACTCCCACTCGATGGTGCCCGGCGGCTTGCTGGTGCAGTCCAGGACCACGCGGTTCACGTCCGGCACCTCGTTGGTGATGCGGGTCGAGATCCGGGCGAGCACCTCGTACGGCATGCGCGTCCAGTCCGCGGTCATCGCGTCCTCGGAGGAGACGGGGCGCAGCACGATCGGGTGGCCGTAGGTGCGGCCGTCGCCCTGGACGCCCACGCTGCGCACGTCGGCGAGCAGGACGACCGGGCACTGCCAGATCTCCCGGTCCAGGCCGGCCGCGGTGAGCTCCTCGCGGGCGATGGCGTCGGCCTCGCGCAGCAGGTCCAGGCGCTCCTTGGTGACCTCGCCGACGATGCGGATGCCGAGGCCGGGGCCGGGGAAGGGCTGGCGGTGGACGATCTCGTCCGGCAGGCCGAGTTCCTGGCCGACCATCCGGACCTCGTCCTTGAACAGCTGGCGCAGCGGCTCGACGAGCTCGAACTCGATGTCGTCGGGGAGGCCGCCCACGTTGTGGTGGGACTTGATGTTGGCGGTGCCGGTGCCGCCGCCGGACTCGACCACGTCCGGGTACAGGGTGCCCTGGACCAGGAAGGCCACGGCCGGGCCGCCCTCGGCCTCGGCGATGATCTCGGCCTGGGCCTGCTCGAAGACGCGGATGAACTCGCGGCCGATGATCTTCCGCTTGGTCTCCGGGTCGGAGACGCCGGCGAGCGCGTTCAGGAAGCGCTCCTGCGCGTCGACGACCTTGAGCTGGACGCCGGTCGCGTTGACGAAGTCCTTCTCGACCTGCTCGGTCTCGCCCTTGCGCATCAGGCCGTGGTCGACGTACACGCAGGTCAGCTGGGAGCCGATGGCCTTCTGTACGAGGGCTGCGGCGACGGCGGAGTCCACGCCGCCGGAGAGGCCGCAGATGGCGCGCTTGTCGCCGACCTGCTCGCGGATGGCCGCGACCTGCTCCTCGACGATGTTGCCGGTGGTCCAGGTGGGCTTGAGGCCGGCGCCGCGGTAGAGGAAGTGCTCCAGGACCTGCTGGCCGTGCGTGGAGTGCATGACCTCGGGGTGGTACTGCACGCCGTACAGCTTCTTCTCGTCGTTCTCGAACGCGGCGACGGGCACGACGTCGGTCGAGGCGGTGACGGAGAAGCCCTCCGGGGCGGCGGAGCAGGCGTCGCCGTGCGACATCCACACCGACTGGTTCTCCGGGGTGCCCTCGAAGAGGGTGGAGCCGGCCTTGGAGACGGCGAGCGGGGTACGGCCGTACTCGCGGGCGCCGGTGTTGTCGACCTGGCCGCCGAGGGTGGTCGCCATCAGCTGGAAGCCGTAGCACATGCCGAAGACGGGGACCCCGGCCTCGAAGATCGCGCGGTCGAGCTGCGGGGCGCCTTCTTCGTAGACGGAGGACGGGCCGCCGGAGAGGATGATCGCCTTGGGGTCCTTGGCCAGCATCTCGGCCACGGGCATGGTGCTGGGCACGATCTCGCTGTAGACCCGTGCCTCGCGGACGCGGCGGGCGATGAGCTGGGCGTACTGGGCGCCGAAGTCGACGACGAGAACCGTGTCCGGGGCGCTGTCGTGGGCGGCGGAGGGTGCTTCTGGCACGGGGGCGGCCTTCCGGCGGAGAAAAGGTGGCTGTTTTGTCGATTCTAACGGCGACGGCACCCCCTGCTTCGTCGTACCGTCCGAGGACCGCGGCCCGTGACGCACCGCGACGCACCAGTTACAGCGCGCGCCGCGCGTCCCCGATCACCCGCTGCGCGTCGGCGCCGTAGACGGCGGACTCGCGGAGCGTGTTCCAGACGCGGTCGTACGTCGCGACGCTGTCTGCGTCGTCGAGCCACAGCTCGGCGTGCCAGTCCTCCACGATCACTAACCGCTCGTCGTAGATCCAGAAACCGTTGCCCGGGTGGATCTTCAAAGGGTTCGAGAACGGAACGATGCCCAGCTCGACCGTGTCGAGGCCGATGACGCTCAGCAGCCTGTCGAGCTGCGCCGCGAGGACCGCGGGGGGACAGACGAGGGCGTGCAGCGCCCCTTCCCACATCATGATGTGGTGCCGTTTGCCGGAGTCGTACAGCGCTTCCTGGCGGCGTACCCGCGCCCGCACCGCGGCCTCCGTGTCGCGCGGCGACTGCATGAGTTCGGCGTGCCGGGTGAAGACGGCCCGGGCGTAGTCGGCCGTCTGGAGCATGCCCGCGACGATGCAGTTCTCCCAGATGCGCAAGGTGGTGGTGCGGGCGTGCTCGGCGGTGATGGCGTCCTGCACCGCTCGGTGTCCGGAGGCCAGTTGGCGGCGCCAGGAGCGGATGTGGGATTCGAAGCCCTTCAGCCGCGCGTGCAGTTCATCGGTGGCGTCCGGGCTGCCGGTCGCTTCCGCCCAGGCCCGCAGGTCGTCGGCCGTCGCGGTCTGCCGCCCGTTCTCCGGCTTGTAGACCTTGGAGTGCGTCCAGCCGAGCAGCTCCGCCAGCTGTGTACCGGTGAGCCGACCCGCAGGGCCCGATACCCGCAGGTCCCGGAGCCTGGCCCCGAGCGCGGCCCGCGCCTTCTGAAAGTCTGTGCTCACCGGTCACACGCTACTTACGGCCCGCCTAGGTGGCCAGGCCCGCCGCGAACGCCTCGTAGCGCACCGCGTAGTGCCATGCCGCGTCCCGGACCTGGGCGTAGCGGTTGACGGCCACCGGCTCGGTGATCAGCTCCACGTCGACGAGGTTGTCAGCGTCATCGAAGTTGAGCAGGGCCACGAACCGGGAGTCGAAGATCCAGAAGTCTTCGGCGGGCAGCCGCAGGCGATCCGCCTCTTCCCGCCAGAGGTTGCGGATGTCCTCACCCACGGCGCAGTTCCGCTTGGCGTTGTCGAGCAGGTAGAGCTGCCCCACAGACGGCGGGTTGTCGACGATCCGCACCCGCTCGAAGCGTTTGCCCTGATCCGTCTGCCCCCGGACGGTACGGGACCATGCGTCGTCGTAGTCCCATTGCACGGGCTCACCGGCCACGAACTGGTCATAGGTCTCGGCAGCCTCGTCGGACGCGAAGCGCCGCCTGGTCTCCAACCGCCAGGCCGTGTGCTCGAAGTTCTCGAAGAGCCGACCGAAGGCTTCGAGGTCGATGATGTGCGGAACCCGCTCCGCCTCCTTGGGGCCGAAGTCCACCAGCAGCTCCCTCGGGACCACGACCGGGACCTCACCCTCACCGAGATGCTGGAGCTGCTCGATGTCCTCCGGGTCCGTGAGTGGCCTTCCCTGAACGACGATTTCCCCGCTGTCCAGATCCTGATGCACGGCGGGACAACCGCCGCCGACCGAACCCGTGCCGTTGAAACGCAGTCGCCGTGCCATGAACTCGCCCCTTCCGTCGGGAACTTCCACGCCCAGCATCCACGGATCCCGGACGCCGCGGTAGGTCATACCCAAGACCATGAGGGAACATCCGAGAACATTCGCGCCGTGGGTGAGCACAAACGAGAACACGGCCTCACCACCTCAAGTCGCCATCCCTACCGTCCATTTCATGGCAACGCAGACCACCATGAGTCCCCCGGTCCACCTCTCCCTGCCCGCCGGCGCGCCCAGACCCGCAGCCGGGTGCGATGTGTGCGCCGCGCTCGCCAGGCAGCGGTCGGAGGCGCACCGGAACGGCGACCGCTCGGCGGTGTCGGACTGCAACGTGGAGATCGTCGCCCACCGCGGGCGGGACGGGTGCTGAGGCGGCCGGTGTACGGGTACGTCGCGCACACCATCCGGCACGCGCCCGAGGGCGGGATCACCTACGAGGCGTTCTGCACGGCCCCCCGCTGCGGGGCCGACTCCGGGCCGCAGGACGCGCAGGAAGCCGCGCAGGACTGGGCCCTGCGGCACACCGGGCTGACCGGCCACGACCTGTTCCGCCGGGTGTTCACCGACCACGCGCGCGTCACCCGCACGACCGCCCGGCCGTCTCACGATCCGGGCGGGGTTGGCCGGGAAGGGGAGGGATGGTAATAATCCCTTCCATGCGCAAGCAGCTGAGCTTCCTCTTTACCTATGGCACCGGCCGGTCCGGTCGCCATGGGTCATCGTGATGCTCGCTTGAGCCGCTGACTTCCCAGAGCGCCCCGGTCCGACAGGACCGGGGCGCTCTGCGTTTCCGCTCCTGTCGGCACGAACCACAGGAGAACCGCCATGACCACGATCACCACCACCCCCGAGCAGCTGATCGCCGACTCCCGCGCGCGCATCGACGCGATCGACGACCGGATCATCGGCCTGATCCAGGAGCGGATGGCCGTCTCGACGGTCATCCAGGAGGCCCGGATCGGCTCCGGCGGCCGCCGGGTGCACCTGTCGCGCGAGATGGAGGTGCTCTCACATTGGAGCGATGCTCTCGGCAAGTCCGGTACTTCGCTCGCCATGACCCTGCTGGAGCTGTGCCGCGGTCGCGTCTGAGGCCGCGGCGACACCGGCGCCGACGGGCGGCTGTTCGTCACCCGTCCGGAGCGTGACCGGCCCCGCAAGCCCTCGTTGATGCCGGTGTCCGCGCCAGCCAGGCGCGGGTCGGCACCACCACGCGTGGCTCCACGGGAGCGTGAGACGTACCGCCCGACGGGTGTGCGTCGTGGGACCTCGCTCCCGCGCGTGACCGGACGGCAGGGGACAGCAGCCCGGTCACCCCTAAGGGACGGCCGGCCGGGGGGACGCCCCGGGCCGGCCGTTCCCGTCCCGCGCTACTGGCCGCGCCGGCCGGGCGCACCCCGCCGGCGGACGGCCACGTACAGCGCGCCGCCCGCCGCGACCAGCGCCGCGGCGCCGACCGCGAGCGGCCCGGCCGTGCTGCCGGTGGAGGCCAGGTTGCCGCCCTGCGCGGTGGTTCCCGTACCGGCGCCGGACACCTTGACCGTGGGCGAGGCGCTCGCCGACGCGCTCGCGCTCGCGGACGTGGACGGCGACGGGGACGGGGACGGGCTGCCGCTCGTCGACGGGCCCGGGGTCGGGCCGGTGCCCGAACCGTCCTTGGCGTTGATGACGACGGTGGCGGTGTTGTCCGCCGCTTTCGGGTCGAACGCGTGCGGCCGCGGGGCGGCCGTGCCCCAGTCGCCGACGGTGACGGAGCCCTTCGCGTCCTCCACCACCTTCTCCAGCTTCAGGTCGAAGGGGTAGACCACCTTCTCGCTCTCGCCCACCCGGTTTCCGAGCGCGCACTCGTAGCGCGGCGCGCCGAGCTGCTCGGCGCGCTTGGTGCCGTCCGCGTCCACGGCCAGGCACTCCTCCGGCTTGCGGGTGACCTTCGCGCCCTCGGGGACCACGACGACCGTGCGGGCCAGCGAGTCCGCCGGGCGCGCGGCACGGATCCAGGCCGGGCCCTTGTTCTCGAACACGAACGCCGTCTTCAGGGTGTCGCCCGCCTTGCCCTTGAGGGACACCGGGTTCGTCGCGAAGTCGGCGGTGTTCTCGGTGCGGAAGGTGAACTCGCGGCGGTTGTCCCCCGGGTTCAGGTCCGCGGCGCGCAGCGCGGGCGCGGCCGGGGTGCCCTTCACGGGGGTCGCGGTCAGCTTCCGGCCGGTCGCCGCCTTGCTGCTCCACGACGCGGCCTTCGGCTCGTCGCCGGCCGGGTGGATGCCGTAGACCAGGGTGTCGTCGTAGGCGTGCGCGGTGGCTTTGACGTGCAGCGGGCTGTCGCCGGCCAGCTCGTAGGACGCGCCGGGGACGAAGTCGCCCTCGACGGTGCAGAGCACGGTGGCCAGGTCGCCCGCGGTACGGGAGCGGCAGTTGTCGTACGTCTCCACGAGCTCCATGCCGCGCGTGGTGCCCAGCTCCAGGACCACGCCCTTCGCCGCCTGCGTGCCCTCGTTGGCGAACACCAGCGGCATGGCCTGGCTCTCGCCCGGCTTGAGCTCCTTCTTGAGCTTCATCTCCCGCATCACCAGGTCGGGGCCACCGACGCTGACCTTGGTGGTGACGGGGGTGACGCTGGCTCCGGGTACCTTGCCCGTCACCGTGATCTCGCCCGTCGCCCCGTTCGCGGCCCCCTTGGCGGCGGCGACGTCCAGTTCGAGGCTGACCGGCAGGCCGCGGTAGGCGCAGACCAGTTCACCTTCCCTCTCGATGCACTGGTGCATCGGGTCACTCGCGTGCTCCCGCACCGTGGCGACCCCGGCGACCTTGCGCAGGTCGACGGTGAACAGGCCGGCGAAAGGCGTCCCGGTGGCGGGGTGGTCCAGGCTGATGCTCAGCCGCTGCTCCCTGGCGCTCCCGCCGCCGACGGGCAGCGGGAGGTCCAGGGCGGAGGGGCCGACGAGCGGAAAGACGGGATCCGCGGCGTTCGCGGGGACGGCGGCCGTGCCCAGGGCCACCAGGCCGCACGCGGCCAGCAAGGAGATGCGCTTTCTCATGCCCCCCTTGACCCCCGAACGCGAGGCGCAGTTGCCCGCGCCGCTGTGTGATGGACGCCACAGCCCGGTCGCGGGGATTCCGCTACAACCTTCTACGGCGGCCGCCGGTCACTCATGTGTGTACGGCGGGCACCGCGCTCGGAGGGGGAGCGCGGTGCCCGCCGTTGTCGTACCCGGTGCCGGGTGCGGTCAGCGTCCGGATTCCGTTTGCCTCGGGGGAATCTCCGGCACCGCCAGGAACGGCAGCCGCAGCGCGCCGAACGCCTCTTTCGGAACGGCCGGGGCGACCGGTTCCACGGCGGCCAGCCGGACGTATCCGGCGCCCTGCGCGGGGCGCGGGTCCGGCTCGCCCTTGTTGGGCCAGTACGACATCGCCCGCTCCGCCTGCGCAGTGATCGTCAGCGACGGATTGACGCCGAGGTTCGCGCAGACCGCGGCGCCGTCGACCACCGAGATGCCCGGGTGCCCGTACAGCCGGTGGTAGGGGTCCACGACGCCTTCCTCGCGGGACGCGCCGATCGGGCAGCCGCCGAGGAAGTGGGCGGTCAGCGGGGTGCCCATCAGTTCGCCGACGTTGCTGCCGGGGAAGCCGTTGATCTCCTCGGCCAGCAGGGTCGCGGCTTCGGTGGCTTCCGCGATCTGTACCGGGTTGGGGGCGCCGTGGCCCTGGCGGGCCGTCAGCAGGCCCTTGCCCAGGCCGCCGGGCTTGCGGTACGTGGTCAGGGAGTTGTCCAGGGACTGCATGACCAGGCCGATGATGGTCCGCTCCGACCAGCGGCGGTTGGACAGCGAACGCAGCAGCTGTACGGGGTGGGTGGCGGTCCGGGTGAACCAGGCCCGTACCCGGTGCTTGTGGTGCGGCACCTGGAGGATGGTCATGAACCCCATGGCGTTGGAGCCCTTGCCGTAGCGGACGGGCTCGATGTGGGTGTCCGCGTTGGGGTGCACCGACGAGGTGATGGCGACGCCCTTGGTGAAGTCGGCCCGGACGGCCCCGCCGTGGCGCCTGCGGTAGCGGCGGTCGTCGGTCTGGGCGCCGACCAGGCCCTCGGAGTTGGTCCGGGTCAGGTCGCCGAGCCGGTCGGAGATGCCGGGCAGTTCACCGCGGTCCTTCATCGCGTGCAGCAGGGTCTGGGTGCCGTACGTGCCCGCCGCGACGACCACGTACCGGGCGCGCAGCACCTTGGCCCGGCCCCGGCGCCGGTTGTCGGTGGGCACCGTGCGTACGCGGTGGCCGCCGTCGGGGTGTTCGGAGAGCGCGGTGACGGTGGTCATGGGGTGGATGACGGCGCCCGCGCGTTCCGCGAGGTGGAGGTAGTTCTCGGTGAGGGTGTTCTTCGCCCCGTGCCGGCAGCCGGTCATGCACTCGCCGCATTCGGTGCAGGCCGTGCGGGCGGGCCCCGCGCCGCCGAAGTACGGGTCGGGCACCTCCTCGCCCGGCCGGACCCTGGCGTGCCCGCCGGCGTCGTCGCCGTCGCCGAAGAAGACGCCGACCGGGGCCATGTGGAAGGAGTCCCCGACGCCCATCTTCTCGGCGACCGCCTTGAGGTGGACGTCCGAGGGGGTCATCGTCGGGTTGAGCCGTACGCCGAGCATCCGCTTGGCCTGGTCGTAGTACGGGGCGAGTTCCTCGCGCCAGTCGGTGATCGACGCCCACTGCCGGTCTTCGAAGAAGGCGGTGGGCGGCACGTAGAGGGTGTTGGCGTAGTTGAGGGAGCCGCCGCCCACCCCGGCGCCCGCGAGCACCATGACGTTGCCGAGCAGGTGGATGCGCTGGATCCCGTACAGCCCGAGGGCCGGGGCCCACAGGTAGTTGCGCAGGTCCCAGCTGGTGCGGGGCAGGCTCTCGCGGGTGAAGCGGCGTCCTGCCTCCAGGACGCCGACCCGGTACCCCTTCTCGGTGAGCCGCAGTGCCGAGACCGACCCCCCGAAGCCCGATCCGATGACGATGACGTCGTAGTCGTACGACACTGCCGTGCCTCCCAGTCGGTCGTGCTAGCGCAGGCGGAGGGCCTTCATGATCTTGAGGCTGCGGGTCATGAACTCGGCGTACTTCTCGTCGTCCATGCCCAGCGAGGGCGCCATCGGCAGCAGCCGCTGGTGGGCGACGGTCTGCGCCTCGGTGTACTTGAGGATGCCCTCGGAGCCGTGCCGGCGGCCGAGGCCGGAATCCTTCATGCCGCCCATCGGCGACTGGGCGCTGCCGTAGGCGGGGGCGTAGCCCTCGTTGATGTTGACGGTGCCGGTGCGCAGGCGGGCGGCGACGGCGTGGCCGCGGCGGGCGTCCTTGGTCCAGACGCTGGAGTTGAGCCCGTACGGGGTCGCGTTGGCCAGCGCGACGGCCTCGTCCTCGTCGGTGAACCGGTAGATCGAGACGACCGGGCCGAAGGTCTCCTCCCCGCACACCGCCATAGGGGCGTCGACGCCGTCGAGGATGGTCGGCTCGTAGAAGAGCGGGCCGATGTCGGGGCGGGCGACGCCGCCCGCGACCAGGGTGGCGCCCTTGGCGACGGCCTCGTCCACGTGCCGCCGTACGGTCTCCAGCTGCCGTTCGCCGACGAGCGAGCCCATGTCGGCGCCGTACGCGAGGGAGTTGCCGAGCCGCATCGCCTTGGTGCGGGCGGCGAAGCGCTCGACGAACGCGTCCGCGACCGAGGCGTGGACGTAGAGCCGCTCGATGGAGATGCACAGCTGGCCCGCGGAGGAGAAGCAGGCGCGGACGGCGCCCGCGGCGGCCTTCTCCACGTCGGCGTCGTGCAGGACGAGCATCGCGTTCTTGCCGCCGAGCTCCAGGCTGACACCGACCAGGCGGGCGGCCGCGCCCTGGGCGACCTCGCGGCCGGTACGGGTGGAGCCGGTGAAGGAGACGTAGTCGGCGTGCCGGACCACCTCGGGGCCGATGACGGGACCCTCGCCCAGCACGATCTGGAACACCTCGGCGGGCAGCCCCGCCTCGATCAGCAGGTCACGGGCCCACAGAGCGGTGAGCGCGGTCTCCGTGTCGGGCTTCATGACGACCGCGTTGCCCGCCACGAAGGCGGGCAGCGCGTCGCCGACAGACAGTTCGAGCGGGTAGTTCCACGGGGCGATCTGGCCGACGACGCCGCGCGGCTGGCGCAGCTCGGTGACCTTGGTCAGGGTGGGCATCGCCCCGGTGTGGCCCTTGGGCCGCAGGTAGGACGCGGCCTTGCGGCCGTAGTGGCGGGCGCCGACGGCGACGGCCTGGACCTCTTCGTGGGCGTGCAGGCGGGCCTTGCCGGTCTCCAGCTGGATCAGGTCGAGCACCTCGGCCTGCCGCTCCAGGACGAGGTCGTGGAAGCGGAGCAGGACGGCCGCGCGCCGCCGTACGGGAACGGCGGCCCAGGCGCTCTGGGCCGCCCGGGCACGCCCGAAGGCGGTGGCCACGTCCTCGGGGGTGGCCTCGGGCAGGTCCGCCAGCTCGGCCCCGGTGAAGGGCGTGTGGTTGGCGGTGCGGCCCGAGCCGATCACTCCGCGGGTCAGCCGGGCGACCAGGTCGGGGGTCACCACGTCGGCCGCGGTACGGGCGCCGGCCGGGGCGGCGGCTACCGGGTTGGTGGGCTGCGGAGCGGAGCGGAGGGGGGCGGCGGGGGCCTGCGAGTCCGTCATGGCGGTGAGCGTATGCCGCCCCGGGGCCTTTGGGTACCCGTGGGTAACCGGATTTTGCCATTTCCGCCAGTGTCTGCTGGCAGGATGACCGGCCGGCGCCGGTTCAGCCCGCCTTGGGGGCGGGCTGCCAGCCGCTGAGCACCGTGTCGAACTGCTGGCGGGTCGTCGCCCAGTCTGCGGCCGGCCCAGACATGTACACCGCGTACTCGACCTCGTCCGGCGTCACGTACATCTGCTCGACGGCCCGGCGCGGTCCGGCCTGGGCACCCTTCTCGGTCCAGCTGAAGTCCCACAGGGCCGCCCGGGTGGTGCCCCGGAAGGTGTTCCCGTGCAGGTCGTGGCGCTTGTAGTCGGTCCGCTCGCGCAGCTGCTTCTCCAGGTCGAGCAGGTGCGTGTACGGGTTCGGCCAGTCCGGGCTCTTGTCGACGGCGATCCGGATGAAGTGCTTCCCGCCGTCCGGCGTGTAGTCGATCTGGTCGCCGTCCATCCGGCGCACCCAGTCGTTCGGGACGAACAGCGAGAACCCGGCCGGGTCGACGACCTTCTTCCAGCCGGCCGGCGGGGCGACGGCATCGTTGTCGCCGTCGCCCTGCTGCCCGTCGGGGGCGCTCGCGTTCTTGTCGGAGCCGCCGCCCCCGTCGCTGTTGTCCTGCGTGTACTTGAGCACGCCGAAGACCCCGCCGCCGCCGATCAGCGCCGCCACCAGGGCGACGATCGCGGCCCGCCGGATCCGGCCCGGCGCCGGGCTGCCGGGCAGCGGCTCCGGCCCGGGCCGCGTCGGCGGCTGCGGCGGCTGCTGCTGCTGCTGCTCGGCGAGGTGGGCCGTCCGCGGCTCGGGCGCCCGCTCCGCCTGCGCCTCCCGCGCGGGGGCGAGTTCACCGGGCGTCACCGCGCGCGTGGGTACGTACGCCTGCGCCGCCTTCGGCGCCCGGCCCTCCATCGCCTCCAGCAGCATCCGCTCGGCCTCCTGCGCCGACGGCCGCTCGGCGGGGTCCTTGCGCAGCAGGGCGGTGATGACGGGACCCAGCGCGCCGGACTGGCGCAGCGCGGGCGGCTCGTCGTTGACCACGGCCTGGAGGCTGGAGATCGGCGACGTCCGGCGGAAGGGCGAGCGGGCCTCGACGGCGGTGTACAGGGTGGCGCCCAGCGACCACAGGTCGGAGGCCGGGTCGGGCGCCCCTCCCGTGACCCGCTCGGGGGCCAGGTAGTCGATGGAGCCGACCAGTTCGCCGGTGCGGGTGATCGAGGTGTCCCCCTCGATCGCCGCGATCCCGAAGTCGGTGAGCAGGACCCGGCCGTCCTTGGCGAGCAGCACGTTGCCCGGCTTCACGTCCCGGTGCAGGACGCCGACCGCGTGCGCCGCGCGCAGCGCACCCAGCACGTGCAGACCGATCCGGGCCGCCTCGCGCGGCTCGATCCGGCCGGCCGCCTTGGCCGCCTCGGCGAGCGAGGGGCCGTCGATGTACTCCATGACGATCCAGGGCCGGTCGTCGTGCTCCAGTACGTCGTGGACGGTGACCACGGCGGGGTGCTGGATCCGGGCGGCGGCCCGGGCCTCCTTCTGCGTCCGGGCGTGCAGGACGTCCCGGTCCGCCTGCGCGACGTACAGACCCGCCGTCAGTTCCTTGACGGCCACCGTCCGGTGCAGCAACTCGTCGTGCGCGCGCCACACCTTGCCCATGCCGCCGCTGCCGATCGGCTCGACGAGCCGGTACCGGCTCGCGAGCACCGCGCCCGCGCCTGTCTGCTGTTCCACGAAACCCCGCCACTCTGTGCACTCCGGGTCAGATTACGGAGCCCCGGGCGATGCTCCCACCGCGCGGGGCCGGTGAGACCGCACTGTGACGGAATCGGCGCACTGACCGACCGTCAGCAGCCGGTCAACCCCCGGTTCGGTAACTGGCCGTGGCCTTGTCGAAGACCTCGGTCACCTTGCCCTCTTCGTCCTGCGGACCCGTCACGAGCACCACGTGGTAGCTGCCGCCGAGCGCGACGACGAAATTGCGCGCGACGACGGACCGTCCGGCGGAGTCGATCCACGTGTACCGGCCGGTGGCCCGCAGCTGGTTGCCGACCTTGGTGGTCCGCACGTCGCCGCCGCTCGCCCAGGTGGAGGAGCGGTACGGGGACAGTTCCGGCTCCTTGTCCTTCTGGTACGTCGCAGGGTCGGGGCTGCCCTCGACCTTGTCCCGGCCCGGTACGACGGTCAGCGTGAACTGACCGTCGGTGTACCGGACCTGGCCCGCCTCGTTGATGCCGCGCCGCTCCCAGCCCTCGGGGACGGCGATCTCGAAGTGCTCGGGGTCCTGCTGCGTCGTGTACCCGGGCGGCGCCGGGGCGTTGGTCTGCGGGGCGGGCTTGGACTCGGGGCTCCCGGAGGGCGTCCCGGCGCTCGCCGTGGGCGGTGTCCGGCCCGGCGCGGGCGTCGTGGGCGCGCCCGGGGCGGACTGCGGGGGCTTCGCCGTCCCCGGGTCGGCGGACCGGGGCATGAACAGCACCGCGTACGCCACC
Source organism: Streptomyces sp. NPDC026522 (assembly GCF_055567555.1). Lineage (NCBI taxonomy): Bacteria > Bacillati > Actinomycetota > Actinomycetes > Kitasatosporales > Streptomycetaceae > Streptomyces > Streptomyces sp. NPDC026522. Next base: position 168,953 of record NZ_JBVHQF010000002.1, on the reverse strand, counting down.
GCCGCGGCGAGTACGGCGAGGATGCCGACCAGCAGGGTCCGGCCCAGGGAACGCGGGGCCCGGGCGGTGTCCGCGCTGCGGTGGCGGCCGTGCACCTCACCGCGCCTGCGCACGACGGGCAGCCGCGCCGGGTCCGGCTCCGGCATCGGCAGCATCCCGAAACCGGCGTCCGGCTCGGGCGCGGAGCGGATCAGGGACCGCAGCCAGCCGCGGAGCTCCTCGAAGTCGGGCCGCTCGGTCGGGTCCTGGCGCAGCAGCGACTCCACGACCGGGCGCAGCGGGCCGCACTCCTCGGCGAAGGCGGGCGGCTCCGCGCACACCATCTCGACCAGCTCGGCGACGCTGTCCTCGGGGTACGGGGCGTGGCCCTGGACGGCGCGGTACAGCAGCGCGCCGAGCGCCCACAGGTCGGTGGCGGGGCCGACGGGCGGGGCCAGCTGCCAGTGGCCGTGGACGGGGCCGGCCTGTTCGGGCGCCCACCGCTCGGTGACGGCCCCGACGACGGCCATCCGGGTCTGCCGCGCGCGCTCGGCGTCGAGGCCGGTGCGCGGGCCGCCGGTGCGGCCGGGGGCGGGGACGGGTGCGGGCTCGGGCGCGGGCTCCGGTGCGGGACCGGGGGCTTCGGCCTGGCGGTAGCCCTGGGGCAGGGCGAGTTGGGCGGGCAGTGCGGGCCGGCCCGGGGACAGCTCGGCGGGCCCCGGCTGGGGCTCCGCCGGCTGCTCGGGCCCGGAGTCCGGACGGCGGCGCGGGGTGGCGCCGTGCCAGGGCGCGGGCCCGGCGGTGTCCGGGCCCCCGTAGGGGTACTCGTACCCCTGCGGCAGGTTCGAACCCCCGGGCCGGGGCTCCGGCAGGCCGGCGGCCGCGGCCCGCGCCCCGGCCCGGTAGGCGGCGATGGCCCCGGCGCGGGCGGCGGCCTGCCGGTCGGGCCCGTCGTCCTGCGCCCCGGGCTCCGGGCGCGCGTCGGGCCGAACGTGGTCGGAGTACCGGGGCCCGGTGTCGTACCCGGGCGCGACGAGCGGCGCGTACACGGGCACGTACGGCTGCGCGCCGGAACCGGAGGCATGCACCTCCGCCCCGGGATTGGAAGCGTGCGTCCCCGCCTCGGAGCCCGCCCCGAAGCCCTCTGCCCCCGGACCGGAGGCGTACGGCTCCACCTCGGCCGCAGGCGGGAACGCCTCCCCGGCCGAACCGGAAGCGTACGGTCCCGCCTCGAAGGCGGGACCCCCGCCGGAGGCACACGGCTCCACCCCGGAGCCGGCTCCGAAGGCCTCCGCCCCCGGACCGGAGGCGTACGGCTCCACCTCGGCCGCAGGCGGGAACGCCTCCCCGGCCGAACCGGAAGCGTACGGTCCCGCCTCGAAGGTGGGACCCCCGCCGGAGGCATACGGCTCCACCCCGGAGCCGGCTCCGAAGGCCTCCTCCCCCGGACCGGAGGCGTACGGCTCCACCTCGGCCGCAGGCGGGAACGCCTCCGCGCCCGGACCGGGAGCGCGCGAACCCGTCTCGGAGGCCCGCTCGAACGCCTCCGCCCGGGGACCAGAACCGTACGTCCCCGCCTCAGCCGCAGGCGGGAACGGCTCTGCCCCGGGACCGGGGGCGTACCGCTCGTCCGCGCGGGCCCCGGGGGCGGGGGTGTCCCACCCCGCCCCGCCGCCACCGCCGTCGGAACCATCAGGCACCGGGTCGTACCCGCACAGGGCCTCCTCGGCGGCGCCCGCCGCCAGACCCGTCAGGACGACCCGCCCGTCCTCGCATATCAACACGGTCCGGACCGTGATGTTCCGGTGCGTCCAGCCGTGGGCGTGCAGCACCCGCAACGCGGTCAGCACGTCGGAGGCCACCTCCGCCGCCCGGTACGGGCTCAGCGGCTCATCGGCGATCAGCGCGGCCAGCGGTCTCGCCGGGACCAGTTCGCTCACTATCCACAGCGACCCGTCCTCCGCGAACACGTCGAAGACCTGGTCCAGCCGCGGATGGTCCGGCACCGAAGCCGCCGCCTGCGCCGCGGCGATCGCCCGGCGCACCGCAGGGAGTTCCCCGGCCCAGCGCCGCCCGGCCACCGGCCCGCGCGACCCGTCCAGCAGCTCCGCGTCCACGACCTCCGGCAACGGCACCTGCCGAACGAGGACTTCCTGTCCGCTGCGCGTGTCGAAGGCCCGCGTCTCGACGAGCTCGTACTCGTCCGACGGCGGCAGCGGCAGACGGTAGCGGTCCGCCAGGATCCGCCCCGCGTAGTCCTCCACTCCGCCTCCCCCGAGTGCGCCGGGCCCCTTTGGTCCCCGCGGACACGATACGTCGCCCGGGGCGCCCGCGTCCCGGGCCTGACGAGTCCCCCGCCCCAGTCGGGGGACCCCCGGGGGGTCAGCCCAGGATCTGGAAGGTCTGGAACGCGGTGTCGCGCAGCTGGGCGCACTCCGGGGCGTCCCACTGGTCGGCGGCGCAGCTGATCATGATGGCGTAGCCGTGTTTGGCGTCGGCCCGGAAACCCCGGTTGAGCACCCGGACCTTGGTGCCCTGCTGCTCGCGCTCGAACTCCCAGTCGGCGACGGTCGGGTAGCCGCGGTAGTCGACGGTGTCCAGCCGGAGCAGGTGGTAGCCGCTGCTGCTGGACGCGACGGCCGGGGCCAGCTCGGCCCAGGCGGCGCGGGCGTCCTTGCCCGGGCTTTGGGTGAAGTCGACCTGGATGCGCGGGAACCCGCCGTCGCGGCTGTATATGGCGCCGGAGTTGTCGCCCGCCGTGCCCGTCTGGTGGAAACCGGCGGGCATGGCCATGGAGAAGTGGAACCGGACGTCCGTCACCTGCGCGTAGCCCGCCGGAAAGGTGCCGCCCGGGGAGCCGGGGGTGGCTCCCTGCCCCTGCGTCTGCCCCTGGCCTTGACCGGGGCTCGCTCCCGCGCCGTTGGCCGCGCCGCCCGGGGACGCGCTCGGGGTCGGGGTGGGGGTGGAGGCCGTCGAACCTCCCGTGGACGGGCGGGGGCTGGGGGGCCGGGACGCGGACGGCTGCGGGCCGCCCTTGCCCTCGTTCTTGCGGGAGTCCGTGTCGTCCCCGCTGAACGCGTAGGCGATCAGGGAGCCGACCAGTGCCAGCGCGACCACCACCCCGGCTATCGCCAGGACTATGGTGCGGCGCGCCATCACGTCGGTGAGCGGAGCCACGGCCTTCGCGGGCCGGGCCGGCGGGGCCTCGGCGGCCGAGGCGGCGGCTGCCGCCGCGGCGGCCTTGCGGGCGGACTTCAGCGCGGCGCGGGCGCGCTCGCGCTGCTCCTTCTCGCGCCGCTCGCGTTCCTTCTTCTCCGCCTTCGCCGCGGCGACCTCCGCCGCTCGGGCCGCCTTCTCCGCCTTCTCGGCGTCGGCCTTGTCCGCCGCCGCCTGGGCGTCGGCCAGGGATATGGCCCGGGTCTGCTCCACCGCCGGGGGCAACACCTCCGGGGCGGGCTCGGGTTCGGGGGCGTTGATGACGGCGGTGAGCATGGCCCGCGCCCGCGCCTCGTCGAGCCGCTGGGCGGGGTCCTTGGCCAGCAGTCCGTAGATCACCTCGGTCAGCGGCCCGGCGTTCTTCGGCGGGTCCACCTGCTCGGTCATCACGGCGGTGAGGGTGGCGAGCGCGGAGCCCTTGTCGTACGGGGGCACTCCCTCGACGCAGGCGTACAGCAGCCCGCCGAGCGACCACATGTCGGCGGGCGGGCCGGGCTTGTAGCCGCGTGCGCGCTCCGGGGAGATGTAGGAGGGGGCGCCGACGAGCATGCCGGTGGAGGTGATGGAGGGGTCGCCCTCGACCTGGGCGATGCCGAAGTCGGTGAGGACGACCCGGCCGCTGTCGGCTATGAGGACGTTGGACGGCTTCACGTCGCGGTGCAGGATGCCCTGGCGGTGCGCGGCGCTCAGTACGTCGAGCACGGCGAGACCGACCTCGGCCGCCCGACGGGGGGTCAGGGCGCCGTGCTCGCGGATGTACTCCGCGAGCGAAGGCCCCTCGATGAGCTCCATGACGATCCACGGGCGGGCGTCCTCGTCGACGACGTCGTAGACGGTGACGGCGCCGCCGCTGCGGATGCGTGCGATGGCCTTGGCCTCGCGGAGAGTGCGGGTGATGAGCCGGCGCTTCTCGTCCTCGTCGACCCCGTTGCCGAAGCGGAGTTCCTTGACGGCGACCGTCCGGCCGAGGACCTCGTCCCCGGCGCGCCAGACGGTGCCCATGCCGCCCTTGCCGAGCACGGCCCCCAGCCGGTACCGCCCGGCCAGCAACCGCCCCCGGTCCGCCGCGTCCCCATCCGCGGTCTCGGCCCCACGGGTCTTGGCGTCGGCCGGCTTCGCGGCTGCGGACTTGGCGTCCGCGGGCCGGCCGTCTGCCTTCGCAGCCACCGGCTCGGCATCGCGCGGCGTGCCGTCACCGCCGGCCGCGGGGCCGGCCGAACCACCGTCAACAGCCTTCGCACCGGCCCGCCCAGGCGCCGCCTTGCGCAAGTCCGCCTTCGCGCCCTTCGGCTCGGCAGCGGCGGCCTCGTCAGCCGAAGCTGGCGCACCCTTCGCCTTCGCAGCCACCGGCTCGGCATCGCGCGGCGTGCCGTCACCGCCGGCCGCGGGGCCGGCCGAACCACCGTCAACAGCCTTCGCACCGGCCCG